>NZ_PQMK01000001.1:0-697375 GCF_008930785.1 Corynebacterium sp. 51B
CGGTGGTTATAGCATCGGGGACACGCCCGGTCCCATTCCGAACCCGGAAGCTAAGCCCGACAGCGCTGATGGTACTGCACCCGGGAGGGTGTGGGAGAGTAAGTCACCGCCGACCTAAAACTTCACAGTGCAACATATATAAGGATGTGATAGGTAAGAACAGAGTATTCTCTGCTTACCTATCACATCCTTTTTTGCATGCCCGAACCAGAACTGCTCTAATCTAGAGCCCAAAGAGCACGACCACAGAGCCCAAGAAAGGGTGTCACAACCTCCCATGGCAGACAACGACGGACGCCACCGCGATAACTCCTCCCACTCCCCACGCCGCGAACACGGCCATAAGCACAGCGGCGGCGGCAACCGCGGATCCCAGGGACGCTCGCGGGGTGACCGCGAGCACCGCGGCTACAAAGATCGGGACGGTCGCCGCTGGGAGGAACGAGGAGATCGCCGCCAGCGCGACGACCGCCGTGATCGTCGTGACCACCGCGATCGCGATGACCGCGGCTACCGCGGCGGCGACAGGCGAGAGCGCTATGAGCGGGGCGATAACGAAGATCGCCGCCATAACGGACAGCGCCGCGATCGCGATGATCGCGGCTACCGCGGTGGTGAACGCCGCGGCGGCCAGGGCCGCGACTCTGATCGTCGCGATCGCCGCAACGACGGCCCGCGGGGTGGTTCTCGCGGCCACGCACAGCGCGGCGGCCGTAACCGCACTCCGGGCTATCGCAGCGGCGGAACCCGGGCTAACTTCCGCAATGAAAAAGAGCGCGCCCGCCAGAACGAGCCGTCCATTCCTGAAGATATTAACTGGAAGGACCTCGATCCCTCCGTCCGTCAGGATCTGCGGAGCCTGTCGAAGGACAACGCTGAACGCGTCGGCGCCCACATGGTTGCTGCCGCCGCCTTCATGGCCGAGGACCCCGCGAAGGCCCTCGCTCACGCCCGTGCCGCCAAGGACCGCGGCGGCCGCGTCGCTGTGGTGCGCGAAACCGCAGGTATCGCCGCCTATCACGCCGGCGAGTGGAAGGAAGCCCTCTCCGAGTTGCGCGCCGCGCGCCGCATGAGCGGTGGACCGGGGCTTCTCGCAGTGATGGCGGACTGCGAGCGCGGCCTCGGCCGCCCAGAAAAGGCAATCGAGATCGCCCGTGAAGAATCCACCTCCGGTATGAGCAAGGCCGACAAAGCCGAACTCGCGATCGTGATCGCCGGCGCCCGCCGCGATTTGCAGCAATTCGACGCCGCCGTGCTCGAGCTGGAACGCTTCGGACTGGAGGATATCGAGCCGGACTTGAGCGCCGCCCGCCTGCACTACGCCTATGCCGATGCCCTCATCGATGCCGGCCGCAGCAGCGAGGCAAAGAAGTGGTTTGAAAAGGCCATCTCCGAAGACCACGAGGAGCTTCTCGACGCCCGTGCCCGCCTCGCCGAGCTTGGCTAAACGAGGCCGCATACCCGAGATCCCCGCACCAGCCACCACCCGCCGCATCGCTGGTGGTGGCTGCGCTATGCAGGGGCTCTCGGTGCCACGCTGCGCGGTGGGTAGAATGATGTGCCATGTGCCTGAGCAAGAATTTTGACCTGCTGATCTTCGACCTCGATGGAACGGTCTACGCCGGCGGCGACCCTATCGAGCACGCCGTGGAATCCATCACAGCGGCAGATATGAACTGCCAATACGTGACCAATAATGCCTCTCGCACCCCCGAAGTTGTCGCCCAGCAGCTCAGCTCCCTCGGCTTAACGGTGAGCCCTGGCGATGTCCTCACCTCCGCCCAAGCCGCCGTGGCGATGCTCGCCCAGGAAATCGAGGCCGGGGCACGGGTGTATGTGCTCGGCGCGGACTCCTTCAAAGAACTCACCCGCGATGCTGGCTTCGAGGTTGTCGACTCCGCCGATGATCGCCCGGCCGCAGTGTTGCACGGCCACAGCCCCGCCACCGGGTGGGCGGAGCTCTCGGAGGCCGCCCTCGCCATTGGGCGCGGGGCACGCTATTTCGCCTCGAATCTCGATACCACCCTGCCCATGGAACGCGGCCTGCACGTGGGCAATGGCTCCATGGTGGCGGCCGTGGCCACGGCCACCGGCGTTACCCCGCAGTCCGCGGGCAAACCAGGGCCCACCATGTTCCTCGCGGCAGCGCACCGCGCCGGCGCCCGCCGCCCGCTGTCTATCGGCGATCGCCTGAACACCGATATCGCCGGAAGCGTGGCCGCAGGAATTCCGAGCCTGCATGTGCTCACCGGCGTCAGCGGCTGCTGGGATGTGCTCAACGCCCCCGTCGCAGAACGCGCCACCTATGTGGCCGCAGACTTAAGGGCGCTGGATCTTGCCGCCGACGCCGTGGACCCCTTCCACAGCGATAGCCACGGCAATTTCACCGCCACCTTTGATGCCACCCGCGGCGAGCTGAGTATCGGCGGCACGGCCATCGATGACGACGATGCCGCCTTCGAGGCTCTCCGCGCCGCACTCAGTGCCGTGTGGAGCGACAGCGCGGACGCTCATGAACTCACCGCCGCAGCGGTGCGCACCACCTCCGATGCGGCCGAGCGCGCCGTCGCCCAGTGGTGGTAGACCGTGGCGCCACAGTCCATGCCCACCCCCGGTGATCTCTATGCTGCCCAGAGCGGCAGAGGAGAGGGCGACGTCGATAAGCTCAAAGAAGAGGTGACTGCGCTCTTAGAGCAGCCGACCGCCGATGCGGCGGAGGAGGCGCGCGTGCTGGCGCAGGCCCATGAATTGGTGCATCAGGCTTTGGAAAGAAAAGTAGAAGGATCCTAGTGAGTGGACGCAGACGGCTCGATCAGGAGCTGGTGAAGCGCAAGATCGCCCGGTCGCGGGAACAAGCCCAGCAGATGATCCGCGAGAACAGAGTGATGGTGGCGGGCATGCTGGCCACCAAGCCCGCTACCCAAGTGACCGGGGATATCTCCATCAAGGTGCAGCAGGCCGACTCCGATCAGTGGGCCTCCCGCGGGGCACACAAGCTGCTCAGCGCGCTCGAGGCCTTCCGCGAGGAGGGCCTCAGCCTCACCGACAAGCAGATCATTGATGCCGGCGCCTCGACCGGAGGGTTCACCGATGTGTGCCTCCAGCAGGGGGCGGCGCAGGTCCACGCCGTGGATGTCGGCTATGGCCAGCTGGTGTGGCGGCTGCAAAACGATGCGCGGGTGCATGTGCTTGACCGCACCAATATTCGGCATCTCACCCCAGAGATGCTCGGCGGGCAGGCCGACATGATGGTGGGCGATCTTTCCTTCATCTCCTTAAAGCTGGTGCTGCCGGCTATCGTCTCCTGCCTGCGCGATGGGGCGGAACTGCTGCCTATGGTCAAGCCCCAATTCGAGGTGGGCAAAGATCGTATCGGCGCCGGTGGCGTGGTGCGCTCAGCGCAGCTGCGCGAGGAGGTGGTGCGCGATATCATCGACGCCGCCGCCAAGTTGGGGCTCAGTGTGCGCGGAGTTTTGGCCAGTGGCCTGCCCGGCCCCGCCGGCAACGTAGAGTATTTCCTGTGGTTGATCAAGGATGGCGGCGCGAGCCAGCCTGCCGCCGCACGCATTGACGCGATGGTTCATCGCGCCATCGAGGAGGGACCCCAATGAGCAACACGGCACCTGAGACCCCCGCGCACCCCGTCGCGGCCCAGGACGACACCACGCGTAGCGTTTTGCTGGTGCCACACACCGGACGCAGCTCGAATGTGGAGGCCGCCGCGCGCGCCGCAGAATTGCTTCTCGACGCCGGCATCGAGGTACGGGTATCTGTCGATCCGCAGGCAGCGCCCCTGGATAGCCACCCCATTTTTTCTCGGCTCAAGCAATTCGGCCACGATGTCTCGGCCACCGAGGGCGTGGAGATGGTGCTCGTGCTCGGCGGCGATGGCACCTTTCTCCGCGGCGCCGACCTCGCCTATTCCGCGGACCTGCCGGTGCTCGGCATCAACCTCGGCCATGTGGGCTTCCTCGCCGAATGGGACTCCGATTCGCTCGACCTAGCTATCGAGCGGGTGGTGGCCCGTGATTATGAGGTGGAAGACCGCATGACCATCGAAGCGGTGGTGCGGGGGCCGAATAATGAGGTGGCCGGTCGGAGCTGGGCGCTGAATGAAGTGAGCGTGGAAAGCCTTAACAGTCGGGGAGTGCTGGATGCGATCCTCGAAGTGGATGGCCGCCCCGTGAGCTCCTTCGGCTGCGATGGCGTGCTCGTGTCCACCCCCACCGGCTCTACCGCCTATGCCTTTTCTGCGGGAGGCCCAGTGCTGTGGCCGGAACTCGATGCAATCCTGGTGGTGCCCAATAACGCCCACGCGCTCTTCGCGAAACCGCTAGTGGTCAGCCCAGATTCGCAGGTGGCAGTGGAATCGGTGTCCACGACCTTCCCCGCCCAGGCAGTGATGGATGGTTTCCGCCAAGTGGCCATGCCGCCGGGGTCGCGCATCGAGATCAACAAGGCCGCCACTCCGGTGCGCTGGGTGCGGCTCGACCGCAAGCCCTTCGCCGATCGGCTCGTGACCAAATTCCGGCTTCCCGTGGAGGGCTGGCGCGGCCCCTCGGCCGCGAATAATCCGCACGCTACAGCGTGACGACGCCGTCTGCCTGCCAGCTGGTGCTCGCGGGCGCATCCTCAACGCACAGCTGCACCCCGCTTCCGCTACGCTTTAAGGCATGCTTGCTGAACTGGCGATCAACAACGTAGGCGTGATCCCCTCCGAGAGTGTCGAATTCTCGGGGGGATTAAGCGTGCTCACCGGCGAAACCGGCGCGGGTAAGACGATGGTGGTCTTTGGTCTGCGCATGCTTGCCGGCGATCGCGCCGACGCCTCCAGGGTGCGCAGTGGTGCCAGTGAAGCCGCCGTGGAGGGGCGTTTTTCCACCGCCGGTATGGCCAGCACCCAGTGCGCCACGGTGGAAGAGATCGTGAGCGAGGCAGGGGGAGCGCGCGATGAAAATGAGGAGTTCATCGCCACCCGCGTGATCAAGTCCACCGGTCGCTCGCGGGCGCATTTGGGCGGACGCTCGGTGCCGGCCGCGACCCTGAAACACTTCGCGGGGGAGATGCTGGCCATTCACGGCCAAAACGATCAGCTGCGCCTGGTCAGCCCCGAGCACCAGCGGGCCGCCTTGGATCGCAGCGATGAGGCCATCGCGCCCCTGCTCGCTACCTACACCGAGTGCTACACCACCTGGCGCACCCTGGCGCGCGATCTTGCCCAGCGCACCGCCTCACGCCGTGAGATGGCCCAGGAAGTGGATCGCCTGCAGTTCGCGATTAACGAGATCAACACAGTGGATCCCCAGCCCGGGGAAGATACCGAGCTGCAGGCCATGATCCGCCGGCTGCAGGACGTCGACACCCTGCGGGAGCAGGCGCAGAACGCCCTGGTTGCCCTCGACGGTATGGAGGCACTAGGCGATGGCGGCTTCGACGAGCAGGCCTCGGCCTCCGATCTGCTCGGGGAAGCCAGCGGCGCGCTCGCCGGATCCGAGGACCCGGATCTTTCCCAGCTGGCCGAGCGTCTTGAGGAGCTCACCAGTCAGCTGGGCGAGATCAGCGGCGAGCTCGGCATGTTTCTTTCCACCCTGCCCTCGGACCCGCAGGCGCTGGAGGAGTCCCTGCAGCGGCAGCAGGATCTGAAATCCCTCACCCGCAAATATGCCCCCGATATCGCCGGGGTGCTGGCGTGGAAAACCAAAGCTGAAGCCAAGTTGGCCAGCATCGATACCTCGCCGGAGGCGCTGGAAGAGCTGAAAAAGAAAGTCGCGCGCGCGGAGAAGAAACTCACCGCCGCCGCGAAGAAGCTCAGTGCCGCCCGTGCCCGCGCCGCCACCGCCTTGGAACAGGACGTGACCGCGGAGATCCGCGGACTCGCCATGCCCAAGGCGGAGTTTGTGGTCTCCCTCGAGGCGTGCGCACCGACACCCCACGGCGCAGAGACCGTGGAATTTCGTCTTGCCGCCCACCCCGGGGCCAGCCCTCAACCCATCGCGAACGCGGCATCCGGCGGTGAGCTCTCCCGTGTGATGCTCGCCCTCGAAGTGGTGGTGGCCCAATCTCAAAGTTCCACCACCTTAGTATTCGACGAGGTGGATGCCGGGGTAGGCGGGCGCGCCGCCGTGGAGATCGGGCGCCGGCTGGCGCGACTCGCCCAGCGCAATCAGGTGATTGTGGTGACGCACTTGCCGCAGGTGGCCGCCTATGCGGATCAACACCTGCACGTATCGAAGGACGTCTCCGATTCTTCTGTGACCTCGGCCGTGGAGGATCTCGCGGGGGAGCGCCGCGTCGAGGAGCTGGCGCGCATGTTGGCCGGATTGGATGACACCGAAACCGGTAAGGCCCACGCCACGGAACTACTCGCCACCGCGGCGCGGGACAAAGAGGGCTTTCTTCGCGGCTAAGAAAATATCGCAGCGGAGGGGATTTGTGCAGCGCGTCCGCGCGCCTCACCCACTTCAGCGCCGAGAACTTGCACAATGGCGGGCATGAGTCTGTTCTCGAAGAGCGATGACCTCCCAGGTGTGCACGCCACTGCCCGCGACTGCACGGCACGGGGTCGCGGATGGAAGAAACTATCGGAAGGCGATATTGCCGTCGTCGACGCCCCGGATATCACCCGTGCGCAGGCGCAACGGCTTATCGACGCCCGCCCGGCGGCCGTGGTAAATATCGCCCAGTTCTCCACCGGCGCTATGCCTAACTTTGGGCCGCAGCTAATGGCGGACGAGGGCATTATGCTGGTCGAAGCACTCGGCGCCGAGGCGTGGTCGACGCTGAAGAACGGCAAAAAAGCTCGTCTCACCGAGGAGGGCGAGTTCTTCCACGGCAGCAGCCTTATCGGCTCCGGCGACGTGCTCACCGCAGAAGAAGCATTGAGCCGCTTCGGTGAAGCGCAGCAGACCTTGGTGGATAATATGGAAGCCTATTTTGGCAATACCACCGAGTTCATTCGCTCCGAGTCGCCGCTGCTCATCGATGGTATCGGCATCCCCGATATCGATTCCGATCTCAAAGACCGCAAGGTTGTGGTGCTCAGCCCAGGGCGAGGCCATCGCGAAGAGCTGAAGCGCCTGCGCAACTTCATTCGGGAATACAGCCCCGTGCTCATCGGCGTTAATGCTGCCGCGGATACTCTCGTCGAGGATGGCTATACCCCCGATATCATCGTCGGTAACCCCACCACGATCGGCGCGGACGCGCTCCGCTCTGGGGCGCTGGTGATTCTGCCGGCCGACCCCGATGGCTATGCCGCCGGGTTGGAGCGCATCCAGGACCTCGGGGTGGGCGCGATGACCTTCCCAGCAGCTACCGAGTCCGCGACGGATCTCGCGCTGCTGCTCGCCGATTATCACGGCGCCTCGCTGATCGTGAACGTCGGCGCCGTCTTCGACTTACAGCACATGTTCGCCAACGCCGAGACAGCCACCCCCTCGGGCCTGCTCACCCGCGCCAAGGTGGGCAATAAGCTCGTCGATGGCCACGCTGTGGCCGATCTCTACACCGTGCGTTCCAGTGCCTCGCTCGGATGGATGTGGGCATTGCTCGGCATCCTTGTTGCTCTCGCCGTCATCGTGGTTATTGCCGGCACTAGCGGCGATGCTAGTTTCACCCAGAACCTCGTGGACACCTGGAATAGCTTCGCTCTCGCTGTGCAGGACCTTGTGAAGGGATGGTTTAACTAGATGGGTACAACATCCGGATCAGCCTCCATTGCCATTGCTGGCGCCGCCTTTGGCGTGGCAGCTGGCGTTCTTTTTGGCACTTATGCCCTGGCTCCGAACTTGCCGGGAGACAGCGTCGGCATGCTAAAGAGCGAGAGCTCTAAGAAGCTCGAGGCGCTCGAATCTCAGTCCGAGATCGCCGCCGCCCAGGCGGATGCGGCGGACTCCGTGGCCCGCAATGTCGCCGAGGCCGTGGTCCAGGGCACCCTCAACGACACCCCCGTGCTGGTGCTGCGTACCCACGACACGGTGGGTGAAGACTTCGATGTAATCAACGATCTCTTGACCAAGGCCGGTGCCAGCAGCGCCGGCTCCATCACGCTCGACGAGACCTTCTTCAGCCCCGCTGGCGCGGACAAGCTGAAGTCGATCGTCACCGCCACCTTGCCGGCAGGGGCCCAGCTCTCCGAGGAGCGCCTCGACTCCGGCTATCACGCCGGCGAGGCCCTCGCCCAGGCGCTGCTCCGCAAGCCCGATAGTGAGGAAGGTCGGGCCTCGGACGCGGATCGCGATGCCCTGCTCGGCGCGCTGAAGGAGGCCGGCTACCTCGACTATGAAGAGGGAAGTCTCTCCCCGGCCGCGGCCGTGGTGATCCTCAGCGGCGATTATGAGAACACCGGCGATAGTGACAACGCGGGTGACGTGGCCAAGACCGCGAAGAATCTCGCTGATTTTGCGGAGGCCATGGATGGCCGCGATAGCCCCACCGTGTTGGCCGGGCGCTACTCCGCGGCGGCCGAGAATGGCCCCTTGGGCATCGTGCGTGCCAATCCCGAGGCCGCGGAGGGCGTGAGCACCGTGGATTCCATCAACCGCGCCTATGCCCGCATGAGCGTGGTGCTGGCGGTGAAGCAGCAACTTGACGGCGGCAGCGGCGCCTATGGTGCCGCCCCGAACGCCGAGGCTGCACATCCGCCGAGCAGCAATACACCCGTCGATGACGAGGTTGTCGACGCCACCGGCGACGCCGCCGAGGACAGCGCCGAATAGGCCCGTTCGCGGCAGAATTGAGAACTGGCGGGCTGATGCGTAGTAGCATTCAGCCCGCCACACGTATTTGGCCCCCACCCAGAAAGAACCCTCACCATGAGCCACGAATTCACCGTCGAAGATTCCGAGATTCTCAACGAGTCGCCCATTCTGGCGCTGCGTCGCGACACGGTCACGATGCCTGGAGGCAGCTCGGCGAAGCGGGAGATCATCGAGCACTTCGGTGCTGTGGCGGTGGTGGCGCAGCGCGACTCCGGCGAGATCGCGATGGTGCGCCAGTACCGTCATTCGGTGCAGCAGCGGCTGTGGGAGCTGCCGGCCGGGCTGCTCGATATGGCCGAGGAGCCGGCCCTGCGCTGCGCCCAGCGGGAACTCCAGGAGGAGGCGGGCTTGAGCGCCGCGCGCTGGCATCTGCTGTGCGACGTTGTCTCCTCGCCGGGCTTTTGCGAAGAGGCTATTCGCATCTTCTTGGCGCGCGATCTCACAGAGGTGCCGCGGCCGGATGCGGTGGATGAGGAAGCAGATATGACCCTCGAGTGGGTGCCAGTGGAGAAGGCCGCCGCTGCGGTGCTGCGCGGGGAGATCGTTAATTCCATCGCCATTTCCGGAATTATGGCTGCCTACTACGCAGCAGAGCATGAGGGCGTGCTGCGTAGCGTGGATACCCCCTTTGAGCTGCGCCCGACCCGCTTGGCGGCCCGGCGCGCTGCGCAGTGGGGCGATGGAGACCTGAAGCGGGTGTAGCTGGTTGTGACTCCCGATTCTCTGGCCGAGCGTTGGCTCGTGCACCTGCGTGTGGAGCGGGGTCTCAGCGCCAATACGCTCTCGAACTATCACCGCGATGTCCAGCGTTATCTTTCCTGGCTGGACGTGCAGGGGGTGCGGGATCTCGCCGCCGTGGATGCCGGCATGGTGGAAACATTCTTAAGCGATATTCGCCGCGGCGGATTGTCGGTGCGCTCGGCGGCGCGGGCGCTCTCGGTGGTGCGTGGGATGCACGCCTTCGCCTTCGAGGAAAACGCGGTGGCGGCGAATGTGGCTAAGGAGGTCACGCCGCCGAGCCCACCGCAGCACCTGCCGGATACGCTCAGCGTGGCGCAGGTAACGGCCATGCTCGATGCGGTGCCGCAGGGGGAGCACGCCTCGGCGGTGGATCTGCGCGATCTGGCGGTGCTCGAGCTGCTCTATGGCACCGGCGCGCGTATTTCTGAGGTGGTGTCTTTGCGTGTCGACGACGTCTCGGGGATCGACGAAGGTGCACTCCTGCTCAAAGGCAAAGGGGATAAACACCGCGTCGTTCCCGTCGGCGGTGCGGCCCATAGGGCAGTGGATGCCTATATGGTGCGGGCGCGGCCGGCGTTGAACACCAAGGGCGATCATCACCTCTTTCTCAACCTGCGGGGCGGGCCCTTATCGCGGCAGTCCGCGTGGGCTCTGGTGAAGCGGGCTGCGGCGCGGGCCGGTATCACGGAGTCGATCTCACCCCACACCCTGCGGCATAGCTATGCCACCCACTTGATCGAGGGCGGTGCTGATGTGCGCGTGGTGCAAGAGCTGCTGGGGCACTCGTCTGCGACGACCACGCAGATTTATACTCATATTTCGGCGGATGCTCTGCGCGAGTCCTGGGCGGCGGCACATCCCCGCGCGAGGGAAAAGTAAAGCATAAAACCTTGACTTAAGGGTGCTGTGCAACGCGCCGTCGATAAGCGTAGGGTGAAGCGCTGCCGCCCGTGTAATCTATGGGTAAAGAACACTGATGTGATTCGAGTGATCTCGCGCGTGTGGGGCGCGCCGCGAACCGGCGGGCGAGATAGTCAAGGAAGAAGGGTTGATCGTGGGAGAGCAGGGATTGTTCGACAAGCCAGAGGACGAGTACGGCTTGACGGGCCGGCCCCTGCGCACGCTGCCCGAACCGGCGCCGGTGGATCGTCATGGTCCGGCGCACATCATTTCGATGGTGAACCAGAAGGGCGGAGTGGGCAAGACCACCTCCACGATTAACCTCGGCGCCTGCCTCGCGGAGCTGGGGCGCAAGGTGCTGCTGGTGGATCTCGATCCGCAGGGCGCGCTGACCGCAGGGCTGGGTATCGCTCATGATGAGCTGGATCTGACTATTTATGACGTCATGCTGGACTCCCGCTCGTCGATCCTGAACGCGATCCATAGCACCGCCATGCCCGGGCTGGATCTGGTGCCCGCCAATATCGATCTCTCGGCGGCCGAAATTCAGCTGGTGAATGAGGTGGGGCGCGAGCACACCTTGGGTCGCGCGCTGCGCCCGGTGCGCAAGGATTATGACTTCATCATTCTGGACTGCCAGCCGTCCTTGGGCTTGCTCACGGTGAACGCTTTGGCGGCCTCGCATGGGGTGATCATTCCCATGGAATGCGAGTACTTCTCGCTGCGCGGGCTGGCGCTGCTCACGGACACCGTGGAGAAGGTGCGCGACCGCTTGAACTTCGATTTGGAGATCACCGGCATTTTGGTGACCATGTTCGACCGTCGTACCTCGCATGCTCGCGAGGTGATGTCCCGGGTGATCGAGGTATTCGAGGATCAAGTCTTTGACACCGTGATCACCCGCACGGTGCGTTTCCCCGAAACCTCGGTGGCGGGCGAGCCCATCATTATGTGGGCACCCAGCTCCCAAGGCTCGCAGCAATATCGTGAGCTGGCGAAGGAAGTCATTGAGCGCAGCGAAATCTAGCGCCGCCGGCTCCACTTCCCGTGCCGCAGGCGGGGCGACCCTGCGGCAATCCCAGGAGGCGATCGCGGCGTCCTCGCAGCCGGAGATTCCCGGCTTTCAGCTCAGCCTGCACAATTTCACCGGGCCTTTCGATCTGCTGCTGCATCTGATCAATCGCCGGACTCTCGAGATCACCGAGATCGCCCTCAGTGAGGTCACGGACGAATTCATCTCCTACACCAAGCAGCTCGGAGAGATGCACGACCGGCTCGATGAAACCACCGAGTTTGTGCTCATCGCCTCCACCTTGCTGAGCTTGAAGGCCGCGCGCTTGCTGCCCCAATCAGGAGACGAGGACATCGAGGACGCCGAGGTTCTCGAGATGCGCGATCTGCTCTTTGCTCGCCTGCTGCAATACCGCGCCTATAAGAAGGTGGCCGATCTTTTTGCCGAGTGGCAGCGCAGCGCCCAGCGTCGCTATCCCCGGGCCGTGGCCTTAGAGGAGCGCTTCGCCGAGCTGCTGCCGCCGGTGCACCTGGGCATGGACGCCCAGGGTTTCGCGCAGCTCGCCGCGGGCGTTTTTCGCCCCCGCCCGCCCGAGGAGGTTTCGACCTCGCATCTGCACTTCCAGCCGGTATCCGTGCCGGAGCAGGCCGGTAAACTGCTGGGCCTGCTGAAATTCATGGGCGCATCCCAATGGGCCAGCTTTGCCGCGCTCACCAAAGACTGCGGAGTGAGTATGGAGATCGTCGGCCGTTTCCTTGCCCTCCTGGAGCTCTATAAGGCCCATGCGGTGCAGGTGGAGCAAGAAGAAGCGCTGGGAGAGTTGCGGGTGGCGTGGACCGGCAAGGATGTGGACCCTGCCGTGGTGGCCTCCGCCAACTGGTCCTAATCCCGCCCCAGCGCGCCTGCGGTTATGCCGCGGGGGCACTCGCCGGCACCGGTGTCCGCTGTGATGCCTATAGTTGGGTGACATGAACGCAGTAGTATCTCCGACGTGGTTGGCCGAGCGCCTGAATGAGAATCTAGAGAGCATCGTGGTGCTTCTCGCAGCGATGGGACGCCCGCGCGATAGCTATACCGTGATTCCTGGCTCTAAGCTGGCCGATATTGAGACCGAGTTTTCTGATACCAGTGATCCGCGGCCGCATACCGCCCCCGCCGATCTGGTGCGCGTCTTCGCCCAAGCTGGGGTGCGCGCCGATACCACGGTGGTGGTCTATGACCGGCACGGCATCATGGTGGCCCCGCGTATCTGGTGGCTGGCCCGCCAGGCAGGCATCGACAATGTGAAGGTTCTCGATGGCGGTCTGCCGGCATGGACTGCCGCTGGATTCAGCACCGAGGAGATCTCGCGCGAGCAGGCGCTGGAGTGGACCAGTGCCGAGGCGGCTGAGCTCGACACCACCGAGCGGAACCTGCTCGTGGACATGGACGAGGTGGAGGCCGCTCTCGCCGCCGGCCGGCCTGTGTTCGATGCCCGCAGCGCCGGTCGCTTCGACGGCACCGAGCCCGAACCACGGGAGGGGCTGGCCTCTGGCCACATGCCAGGATCTATCAATATTCCCTTTAGCTCGCTTCTCGACGACAACCAGCAGCTGCGCGACGCCGCGGTGCTCAAGGAGCGCTTCGGTGAGCCTGCCGCCGATGAGGAGCTCATCATGAGCTGCGGCTCGGGTGTGACTGCCTGTGTGCTGGCGCTGGCCGCCACCGAGGCGGGCGCGGAGAATGTCAAGGTCTATGACGGTTCCTGGTCGGAGTGGGGGAATCCCGCCAATAACAAGCCGGTAGCGCCCTAGTGACAGAGCAGGACACCACCCACCCGGCACCCGTTAGCGGGATGCGGGCGCGTCTCGAGGCCATCGTGTTGGTGATCGATGCGCCCGTGTCCACGGCGCAGCTCGCCCGCGTGCTGGAGACCACCCCAGCGCTGGTGGAGCAGGAGCTGCGCGCCATGGCCGCCGAATTCGATGCCCGCGGCAGCGGCTTCGATCTGCGCGAAACTGAGGACGGCTGGCGGCTCTATACCCGATCCGAGTACGCCGATAGCGTGGAGCGCTTCGTGCTCGATGGGGAGAAAACGAAGCTCACCCGCGCCGCCTTGGAGACGTTGGCTGTGGTGGCCTATCGCCAGCCGGTGACCCGCGCCCAGGTGGCTGGGGTGCGCGGGGTGAACGTGGACGGAGTGATGCGCACCTTGGCGCAGCGGGGCTTAATCCGCGAGGTCGATCCGCCCGAGCCGAGCACGGGCGCGCACCGCTATGAGACCACGCAGCTCTTCCTCGAGACTCTCGGAATCGAGGACCTCGGGGCCTTGCCCTCCTTGGCGCCGCTGCTTCCGGACGTGGAATCGATCGAGGAACAGTTCTGAGAAGAGAAACCTAAACGCCGTTCAAATGCGGTGTAATGGGCGGAATTAAACAACGTCCAAGTGCTGCTGGGAAAGCCCGCCGGTAATGGCCAAACTCCATGGTGAAGGGGTGTAGCCTAAAGGGCGTGGTTCACCAGTTGCATAACACCAGCGTCCCATCCGCAGCCCCGGATACTACGCATCAGCCCGCCGCGGCACAGAGTCGACTGCGTAGTAGCACGGATCTTCTCGACTTCGATCGCCGCCACGTGTGGCATCCCTATGGCCCCATGCCCGCGGCCATGCAGAGCCGACTCGTCAGCGCCGCAGAGGGCGTTTACCTCGAGTTCGATGGTGGCAGTCGAGTGATTGACGGCATGAGTTCCTGGTGGGCGGCCTGCCATGGGCACCGCCACCCAGCCTTAGTGGCCGCCGCCCAACGGCAGATCGACACTATGCCGCATGTGATGTTCGGCGGTCTCACGCACGCCCCGGCAATCGAGCTCGCCGAGCAGCTCGTGGATCTCACTCCGGCGGGTCTCGACAAGGTGTTTTTCGCGGATTCCGGCTCAGTATCGGTGGAGGTCGCGATCAAAATGGCGCTGCAGTATCAGCGCGGTCAGGGCCACCCCGAGCGCACCGGTTTGCTCACTTGGCGCTCCGGCTATCACGGCGACACCTTCGGCGCGATGAGCGTGTGCGATCCCGAGGGCGGGATGCATTCGCTGTGGCAGGGCGTGCTTGCTACCCAGCGCTTCGCGCCCCCGCCGCCGGTGCGCGGTTGCGATCCGGCCGAGAGCGAACGCTATCTGCGCCAGATGGAGGAGCATATCGACGCAACCACGGCGGCGATCATCATCGAGCCCGTGGTACAAGGCGCCGGCGGCATGCGCTTTCATGATCCCGCCCTGGTGGCTGGAACCCGCCGGCTGTGTGATCGCCATGATCTGGTGCTCATCGCCGATGAGATCGCCACCGGCTTTGGCCGTACCGGCGAGCTATTCGCCACCAGTGGCGCCGGTATCACGCCCGATATTATGTGCGTGGGCAAGGCCCTGAGCGGCGGGTTTATGACGCTCGCTGCCGCTCTGACCACCGCGGAGGTGGCGGAGGCTATTTCCAGTCCTGCTGGCGGCGGCGCCCTCATGCACGGCCCCACCTTCATGGGCAACCCGCTGGCCTGCGCCGTGGCCGGGGCCAGCGTTGAGCTGATCGCCTCGGGCTATTGGCGAGAGAGCGTGCCGCGGATCGAAGCTGAACTCACGGCGGGTCTCGAGGGGCTCGCCGATCAACCCGGCGTGGCGGATGTGCGGGTGCTCGGCGCTATTGCCGTGGTGGAAATGGAGAAGGCAGTAGACATGGAGGCCACCACCACCGCCGCTCTAGCAGAGGGCGTGTGGCTGCGGCCCTTCGGCCGGCTCATCTATGCCATGCCGCCGTTTATTTCCAGCAGCGAGCACATCGCCAGCATCACTCGGGCGCTGCGTAGCGCGGCCGCAGCGGCACTGCAGAACTAACTCTGCCCGCGTCGCCTCAGCCGCCAACTCAGCCGCGCGCCAGCACCTCGGAGCATTGTATTCACTCTTGCGGCACGCCGTGCCGCACGTCCGCGAAGGAGTCGCCCACCATGGCCATTGTTGTGATCACCGGAACCAATACTGATGTGGGAAAAACCTATGCCACCGCTGCGCTCGCGGCCGTCGCCAGCGATATGGGCCTAGAAGTCACCGTGGTGAAACCCGCCCAGACTGGGGAACCGGAGGGGCAGGGGGATCTCGCCACCGTGCAGGCACTCTGCCCAGCGGTGGAGCGGGTGGTGGGATATGCCCGCTATCCCGAGCCGCTTGCCCCCAATATCTCAGCCCGGCGCGCCGGTATGGAACAGCTGGAGCTGGAACCCACCGTGCAGCAGATCGCGGAACTCGATGGCCCGGGCCGGTTGGTGCTCGTCGAAGGCGCCGGCGGGCTGCTGGTGCGGATTGCCGACGAGTGGACCATTGCCGATGTGGCCGCCCGCCTGGAGGCGCCGCTCGTGGTGGTCACCTCGGTGGGGTTGGGCTCGCTCAACCTCGCAGAGCTCAGTGTGGAAGCGGCCCGGGCCCGCGGAATCACGGTGGCGGGATTGATCGGCGGCAATGTGCCGCCGGAGCCAGATCTCGCGACCCGGCTCAATCTTGAGGAATTTAGTGTGGTCACGTCCACGCCCTATGTGGCGAGTGTGCCGCAGGGGCAGGCACGGCTGGCCGATGAGACTGCCGCGCGCGCTCTGATAGCTACTCTGACCGGCTGCGGTGATACACTGGGCGGTCGATAATTGCACCGCAAGTTTTAGGAGCATACATGACATCTTCCGCTCGCCGAGATGGCACACCGGACAACAAGGGCTTCCGCTCGCGTTCGTCTCGTAGTGCCGAGTCGGCTCAACCGAATTCCACCGAGCAGCCCGAACAGCGCGCCCAGCGCGGCAGCTCCATCTACGTCTCGCAGGCGAAGCCGGCGCGACACCAGCACGTCAGTCCCGAGGACATTACCGCTAACCCCTCCCACGACAAGGGCGAGGGCGTGCGTTTGCAAAAGGTGCTTGCCCAGGCCGGCGTGGCCTCGCGGCGCATGTCCGAGCGTCTCATTGATGAGGGGCGCGTCGAGGTCAATGGCCGTATCATCACCACCCAGGGCGTACGCATCGATCCGAATAACTCGGTGGTGCGCGTCGATGGGGTGCGCGTGCGCATCGATGAGAACCTGCAGTACTTCGTACTCAATAAGCCCCGCGGCATGCAGTCCACCATGAGCGATGACATGGGTCGGCCCTGCGTGGGCGATATCGTGGGGGAGAAACTCTCCGCCGGACAGCGGCTCTTCCATGTCGGTCGCCTCGACGCCGATACCGAGGGTCTGCTGCTGCTGACCAACGACGGCGAGCTGGCGAACCGGCTCATGCACCCGCGCTATGAGGTATCGAAGACCTATGTGGCCAATGTGCTCGGCGAGGCGGACCGGAAGCTCATCCGGCAGCTGCGCGAGGGCATCGAGCTCGAGGATGGCATCGCGAAGGCAGACAAGGTGAGCATCATTGATGCCAACCAAGGTCGCTCCCTGGTGCGCCTGGACCTGCACGAGGGCCGCAAGCACATTGTGCGCCGCATGCTCAAAGAGGCCGGCTATCCCGTCCAGCGACTGGTGCGCACCAAGCTGCACACCGTACAGCTGGGCGAGCAGACTCCGGGCTCGCTGCGGGCGTTGAACGACTCCGAGCTGCGCAGCCTCTACAAGGCTGTGGAGCTCTAGATCAAGGGGCGTGTGATCAACTATGAAATGCAGCATTGCTAATAAGCCCGCAGGCGGCTTGATCGTGGCCATCGATGGCCCCTCTGGCACCGGCAAATCCAGCGCCTCCCGCGCCCTGGCCACCCGGCTGTGCGCCAAGTATCTCGATACCGGCGCGATGTATCGCGTCGCCACCTTGCACGTATTGCGGCGCTCCATCAAACCCGAGGACACCGCCGCCGTCGTTGAGGCGACTGTGCATCTGCCGCTGGCAGTCAATGACGATCCTGAGTCCACCGAGGTGCTGCTCAATGGCAAGGACGTGTCGCAAGAGATCCGTGGGCCCGAGGTGACCAAGGCTGTCTCCGCGGTGTCCGCGATCCCGCAGGTACGCGAGAACCTCGTGCGCCTGCAGCGCACCTTGGCCGCCTCCGCAGGGCGCTGCGTAGTAGAAGGCCGCGATATCGGTACCGTGGTGCTTCCCGACGCCCCCGTGAAGGCCTATTTGACCGCCAGCCCCGAGGTGCGTGCCGAAAGGCGCCATAAGCAAAACCGCAAGGAGGGCCGCGGTGGCTATTTCGAGGACGTGCTGGCCGATGTGAAACGCCGCGACCAGGCCGATTCTTCTCGCGCCGCCTCGCCGCTGAAGCCGGCCGAGGACGCGCACATCATCGACACCTCGGATATGAGCTTCGAGGAGGTCCTCGACACCCTGATGGCCTTGGTCGAAGACTCCGCCATCGCCACTGACACCGACTCTGCGTCTGCGGGCACGGAGACGGCGTCGACAAGCACCACAGATACCACCACCGAGAGGAGGCGATCATGAGCACCACTCACAGCGCTGGAGACAGCGAGAACCGCGAGGATCTCGATCGCGACACCGAGTTCGTCTACGCCGTAGCTGATGGCGGCGAACTGCCCGCCGATGAGGCCTTCACCGAAGAGGATGTGCTCGCCCCAGGCGAGGGCTATGGCGCCTCCGACTTTGATGAGGACGATTTCGACGAAGCCGACTTTGGCGAGGTCTACTACGCATCAGGCTATGGCACCGAGGATCTTGAGGACCTCGAGGTCGAGGGGCCCGTGGATGAAAACGACCCCCGCTTTGGCCCTGATGGCCCCCGCACCGAGGAAGAGTGGGCGGAGCTCGAGGCCGCGTTGGGGATCACCTCCCCAGAGATCGTGGAAGAACAGCTCTGTACCGTGGCGATCGTGGGCCGGCCCAATGTGGGCAAGTCCACGCTGACGAACCGTTTTTTGGGTCGCCGCGCCGCCGTGGTGGAGGACTTTCCTGGTGTGACCCGCGATCGCGTGAGCTATCTCGCGGAATGGAATGGTCGCCGCTACTGGGTGCAAGATACCGGCGGCTGGGACCCCGACGCCAAGGGCATGCATGCCGCCATCGCCCGCCAGGCAGAAAACGCCATGGCCGAGGCCGACATCATCCTGTTCGTGGTCGATACCACGGTGGGTATCACCGATGCGGACGCGGTGATGGCCCGCAAGCTGCACCGCGCCGACGTGCCGGTGCTGGTGGTGGCCAATAAGTTTGAATCGGATGGCCAATACGCCGAAATGGCGGAGTTCTATGCGCTCGGCCTCGGGGATCCCTACCCGGTATCCGCTCTGCATGGTCGCGGCGGCGCCGATGTGCTCGACGAGGTCGTGCGGCTATTCCCCGACACGCCCAAGGCGGCCTCTATCACCTCCGGCCCGCGTCGCGTGGCGCTGGTGGGCAAGCCGAATGTGGGGAAATCCTCGCTGCTGAACAAGCTCACCGGCGAGGACCGCGCGGTGGTGGACAATGTTGCGGGCACCACTGTGGACCCGGTGGATTCCTTGGTGCAGCTGGATAACCAGTTGTGGAAGTTCGTGGATACCGCGGGTTTGCGCAAGAAGGTCAAGCATGCCCGCGGCCACGAGTTCTACGCCTCCTTGCGCACCAAAAACGCCATCGACTCCGCCGAGGTGTGCGTGCTCTTGGTCGATTCCTCGCAGCCGATCACGGAGCAGGATCAGCGCGTGCTCGGCATGGTGATCGAATCCGGTAAAGCCCTGGTGATCGCCTATAACAAGTGGGATCTAATGGACGAGGACCAGCGCGATCTGCTGGAGCGGGATATCGAGGAGAAACTCGCGCATGTGCCGTGGGCGCGGCGCGTGAACATCTCCGCGAAAACGGGGCGTGCCCTGCAGAAGATCGAGCCCATGCTCATCGAGGCGCTGGAGAGCTGGGACACGCGTATTTCTACAGGCAAGCTCAATAACTGGGTGCGAGAAACCATTGCCCAGAACCCGCCGCCGATGAAGGCTGGCCGGTTGCCGCGCGTGCTCTTCGCCACCCAGGCCTCCACCCGGCCGCCCGTGATCGTGCTATTTACCACCGGCTTCCTCGATGCCGGCTATCGCCGCTACCTAGAGCGCAAGTTCCGCGAGTCCTTCGGTTTCGAGGGCTCGCCGGTGCGCATCGCCGTGCGCGTGCGCGAAAAGCGGAAGCGCTAATACGCTCCTAGCACGCTTATCGACGCAACAATGCCCCTCAACCTCTGATGGTTGAGGGGCATTGTTGTCTGCTGCTGCGAACGAGCAGGAGCTACTCGATGACCAAGGTAATCGGTGTGGCCTTATCCGTCTCGGTGGCGACGGGCGGATCCACCCGAGTGACCGTGCCGGTGAGCAGATCCGTGCCGCTGATCTCGGCGCCGTTGGCATCGACGGTGCGGACATCGGAGAAGCCGCGCGCCTTGAGCTGAGCCACAGCCACCACGCCGTTATCGTCGAGAACATCCGGAATTTCGGCGGCGGGGGCCTGCACCTCAGAGGTGAGCGATTCGACGGATTCGCGTAGGCGGTTAGTTTCTTCCTCTAGGCGCTGCTGCACCTCGGGATCCTCGGTGGGGGCGGGGGCCTCCGGTTCGACGGTCTCGGTGACGGTCTCTGGCGGCGGCGGGGTAGTGGACTCGGTTGCGGAGTCCTTATCGCCGCCGAAGGCAAACATGCCCAACACCACGGCCAGCACGACTAGGGCGAGCACCGCGATCACCCACGGCAAGGAGGAGGACTTTTTCTCCTCCTGCGGCGGCACATAATTCGGCGGAGGATAGGCGGCTGCCTGCGGCTGGGCTGGGGGTTGTCCCTGCGGCTGGCCCTGGGAATAGCCAGGCTCCTCCTCCAGCGGTGCGTAGTACTGGCGCGGGCGCTCCCCAGCAGGCTGCTGCTGGCCGTCCTGCGGGCCGAGATATTGTGTCTGCTCGGTGCGCGGCGGCTCATCCGGCGCGCCACGATACTCGCTCGTGGCGAAGTCCTCGGCATCGTCGTAGTGGCCATAGGAATCCCCGCGCCCCTGGGGCGAGGTGTCGCGCGGAATGAAGCGAGTAGGCTCGTCGTCGTAGTCCTTCCACGAGTCCCGGTGGCGATCGTCGGTCATCATCAGTCCTTTCCGCACGCGCCGCGGCTCTATCGGCGGCACATCGCTGTCATTAGGCTCGAGGCCATCGTCTCAAGGGTAGTGGGATACGCCAATATCTACCAAGCACCTGCCCGCCGCGAAGAGCGCTGCATGCCCTGCGGGCACAGTTGGCGGGGTGGTGGCAAGGAAAAAACCGCAGACCGGACGATGTCCGGCCTGCGGCCTCTGAAGAGTCGGACTGACAGGATTTGAACCTGCGACCCCTACACCCCCAGTGTAGTGCGCTACCAAGCTGCGCCACAGTCCGATGTTGTACACCCGCGCCACGGGGGCGGCGTGTTCCAACAGCGAGTAGATTACAGCAGTGTTGGCCGGAGAGTCCAATCAGCAGGTCAGAGGCATTCTCTTGGTGTAGAACCAGAGCCCAGCGCGGCGGCGGAACAGAGACCGTTCCCGTTGAATAAAGGGGCCGTTCGGGCCGCGATGATAGGCGGCAAAACTGACCGTTCCTACGTCGTCCATGGGGCCGCCCTGGGTGGTTTCGAGAATGTCGAGCCGGTAGAGCTTCACCGATTCACCATTAAGCGATAAACGCGCCGGTGTATCCTCTGGTGCCCAGGTGGCGAGTAGATAGTCGCCGTGGCCCACAGCGAAGGCGGTGTAGCGGGCGCGCATGGTGGCCTCGGCCGTGGGGGCCGGCGGCGCACAGGTGACATCCCAGGAGCAGTTAATTCCGTGGTAGATACCGCAGCACTCGCCGTAGCTCTGCCCAGAGCAGCAGGGGCAGCGGTCATCCACATCGAGGATGCGACCCGGCGTGTTAGTCATCGATATCCTCGATCCGGACATGGGAAAGCATGGCGGCGACAGGGGAGTTGTCGCGCGCGGCGAGCAGCTCCGCGCGCTGCTCATCGCTGAGATTGCCGATCAGGGAGATATTGCGGCGCAGCACCGGCTGGTCGGAGTCGGCGCCGACCACCGTGGTCACGGAGACCCGGACGTCCTCCAGCTCGCGAATGCGCGACTCGCGGGCGGCAGCGCGGATTTCCTCGGAGGTGGCCGCGGCGAGCGCAGCAATGAGCAAGGAGCTGGGCGCGATACCGAGGTTTTTGCCGCCGAGTTCCTTTTCGCGGTCGGTGGTGAAGCTGCGTGAGCCGGTGTGGACCAAGTCTGTGAATGCGCCGGCGGGAATGGACTGCGCTTGGGCCACGCCCTCGGGCAAGACATCCTCGGCTTCGGAGTCGGCCGTCGATTGCAGATAGGGGCTTACCCACGTGGCGATGAGGTGCGCGGCGCGCTGCGCGGCCCCAGGGCGGGTGGCCAAGTGATCGACCTTATCCAACGCCACCAGTGACTTCGGGTAGCGGGCGCAGAGGAAGATCTTCTGGGCATTATCAATGCCCACCGTCTGGTCCACGGGGGAGTGCAGCAACAGCAGGGGCACCTTGAGCCGGTGCAGGTAGCTTTCCGGATTGACTTCGGCGAGATCCTCGAGGAATTCGCGGGAAATGGTGATATCGCGTCCGCCGAGCTTCAGCGTCACTGCGCCATGCTCATCCACATCGCCGATGCGGTCGGCGAAGTGCAGCACGGCGTGCGCGGGGTCGAAGGGGGCGCCAATAGTGGCTACCGCGCGGATTCCGCGCATGCGCTCGATCGTGCTGGCGGATACAGCCCGCAGTGCGGCCGCCCCGCCGAGGGAGTGCCCCACCAGTAATTGCGGCGCCTCGTAGTTGCTCTCGAGCCACTCATAGGCGGCGCGGATATCGGCGACATTCGAGCTAAACGAGGTGCGGGAAAACTCGCCCTCCGATTGTCCCAAGCCGGGGAAATCGAAGCGCAGGCAGGCGATGCCCTCATCGGCGAGCGTCTTGGACACGCGAGAGGCCGCCGGGGTGAAGCGGGAGCCAGTGAAGCAGTGGACAAACATCGCGAAGGCTCTGGGAGTTCCATCGGGAAGGTCGAGGGTTCCTGCCATGAGCGAGCCGGTGGAGGACGGTAGTTTCACTGAGACTGAGTGCATGCTGCCCAGTTTAATCAGTGTTCGCCGCGGCTTCACCGGCGCCTCAGCGCCTCTCTATAAAGGCCTTCCGAGCTGGGCGTTTAGGCAAACAATGGGCGGCTGGGTGGTGCCGGATCCCTCGGAGAGGTGGGATGAGTGCGTGTGGGAGGCTGCCGAGAGTGTCTGGGGCGAGCGCTAAGCTGGAACACCGATAGCACGCGATGACTTCTGGGGTGGGCCCACGCCCGATCTGGGAGCTGTTCGAGGAGGATGGCCAAAAACTGTGGCTGGCATGAAGTGGTTTTGGAAGGCGCTCGGAGCGAAGGAGACCAAGCACGAGAAGAAGAGCTTGGGTATAGCCGAGCAGGCGCAGCAAATTCTGCGCAGCGAGGGCTCCGCTCTTGGCGGCGACCATGCCGCAGCAGTGGCGGCTGAGTGTTTATCCGGCAGCCCCCGTGCCGCGGGCACCACGATCAGCGATATGCCACGGCTTCTCGCCGCCATCGGTGCCTGCAGTGCTGCTGCCCATGACGAGGAGCCGTTTATCTCGCAGTACCAGGCCGCGCAGCGGCTGCTGGCCGGCGATGTGATCCAGATGGCCACCGGTGAGGGAAAGACGCTGGCGGGGGCCATGGCGGCGGTGGGCTTTGCCCTGCAGGGCCAGCGGGTGCACGTGATCACGGTCAATGACTATCTTGCGCAGCGCGATGCCACCCGGATGGAGAGCGTGTTCCGCCCCTTTGGGGTGAGCGTGTCCTTCATTTCGGAGAAAATGACGGCGGCGCAGCGTCGTCACGCCTATGCCGCGGACGTGGTGTACAGCTCGGTCAATGAGATCGGATTCGATGTCTTGCGGGATCAGCTCATCACCCGCGCCGAGGATGCGGTGCAATCGGGTGCGGATGTGGCGATCGTCGACGAGGCCGATTCGGTGCTGGTGGATCAAGCTCTGGTGCCGCTGGTGCTGGCGGGCACGGATCAGTCCACGGCGCCGACCGGGCGGATCACCGAAATCGTGCGTCGGCTCAAAGAGGGCGAACACTTCGATGTCGATGATGAGCGGCGCAATGTATTTCTCAATGACGCTGGCGCGCACTATGTGGAGGAGGTCCTGGGCATTGACACCCTCTACGACGAGGAGCACATCGGCACTACCTTGGTGCACGTCAATCTCGCGCTGCACGCCCAAGCACTGCTGATTCGGGATGTGCACTATATCGTACGCGAGGGCAAGGTGTCGCTTATCGACGCCTCCCGCGGGCGCGTCGCCGATCTGCAACGATGGCCCGACGGGCTGCAAGCCGCAGTGGAGGCAAAGGAAGGCCTGGTTGTCTCTGATGGCGGGCGCATCCTCGACACCATTACGCTGCAGGCGCTGATGAAGCGCTATCCGCTGGTCTGCGGCATGACCGGCACCGCGGTAGAGGCCACCAATCAGCTGCGCCAATTCTATGACCTGCGGGTATCGGTGATCGAGCGGGATACGCCGCTGCAGCGCTTCGATGAACAAGACCGCATCTATGCCACCATCGCCGAGAAGAACAAGGCAATTGTGGAGGAGATCGACAAGCTGCATCGCCGGAACCAGCCGGTGCTGGTGGGCACCCACGACGTGGCCGAATCCGAGGAGCTGGCCGCAGCCCTCGCAGAGCGCGATATCCCGGTCAGCGTGCTCAATGCGAAAAACGATGCCGAGGAGGCCACCATCGTCGCTGAGGCCGGCGATCTCGGGCGGGTGACGGTCTCCACCCAGATGGCCGGCCGCGGCACCGATATCCGGCTCGGCGGCGCCGATGAGGCCGATCACGACGCCGTGGTGGAGCGCGGTGGACTGGCCGTGATCGGTACCGCGCGGCATCGCACCGCTCGGCTCGATAATCAGCTGCGCGGGCGCGCCGGACGCCAGGGCGATCCCGGTAGCTCGGTGTTTTTTGTCGCCCTCGACGATGATGTGGTGCATGCCGGCGGCGGGGGCACGCAGATCCACGCCCGCCCAGATGCTGCCGGGGCTATCGATTCGAAGAAGGTGCGCGACTTTATCGAGCACTGCCAGCGCGTCACCGAAGGCCAGCTGCTGGAGATCCACGCCCAGACCTGGAAATACAACAAGCTGCTGGCAGATCAGCGCGTGATCATCGATGAGCGGCGCCAGCGCCTGCTGCATTCCGAGCAGGCACTCGAGGAGTTCCGCCAGCGCAGCCCCCAGCGCACCGCTGAGCTGGAGGAGACAGTCGAGCACGAGACGCTGGTGCAGGCTGCCCGCGAGATCATGCTCTATCACTTGGACTATGGCTGGAGTGAGCATCTCGCGCTTCTCGACGACGTCCGCGAGTCCATTCACCTGCGGGCGATTGCGAAAGAAACGCCCATCGACGAGTTCCACCGCATTGCTGTCTCCGAGTTCAAACAGCTCGTGCAGCAGGCCGTGGATGATGCCGTGCAGAGCTTCGAGGATGTGCTGATCGATAACGAGGGCGCGCACCTCGGCGATGAGGGGCTCGTGCGCCCCTCGGCCACATGGACCTACATGGTCAATGACAACCCCTTGTCTGGCAGCAGTAACTCGGTGATGGGCGGGATATCAGGAATGTTCCGATAACTCCCCTCATCACCGGCGTGTGATGAAGCTCATAGGCTATACCGGCCGTGGGGGAGGCTGCCCAGCGCGCTAAGGTTTTGTTACGCAATCGTAACGGGCTCAGGCACTGGGCTTAAACACCCAAGAGCTACTACGCCACGTATGATGTAGACATTACGACCCTGCAGCGACGAGCTGTGCTTGATAGATTCCGTAGGGCAGACGATTTTGTTCACCCAGCGCTACGGCGGCCACCGCACCCGCGGTGAGGGGCGAAGACACACTGTGCTCGAGCAACCGGAGGTTTTTCTCAATGAGTGACAACACTGACGTTTCCCAGACTCAGGTGGAGACAACATCTGTTTTCCGCGCTGATCTGCTTAAGGAAATGGAGTCTGGTGCTCAGGCTGCACCGGCGAATGCTGGCGCGGGCAACCTGCCCGAGGGGGCGGCATTGCTGGTGGTTAAGCGGGGCCCGAACGCGGGTTCGCGTTTCCTGCTCGACCAGGAGACCACCACCGCGGGGCGTCACCCAGAGAGCGATATTTTCCTTGATGACGTCACCGTGTCTCGTCGCCACGCCGAGTTCCGTCGCGATGGCGAGGGCCAGTTCGAGGTAGTGGATGTGGGAAGCCTGAACGGCACCTACGTCAACCGCGAGCCGAAGAACGCTGAGGCACTGCACACGGGCGATGAGGTGCAGATCGGCAAGTTCCGCCTCGTTTTTCTGGCAGGTCCGAAGAAGTAGTAGCGCCCCAGCCCTCGGCTAGGCTACAAAGGATGCATACGGGTCGTGCCGCGGGCGCAGATACGCCAAGCGGCACCGCGAGAACCGAAAGATCAAAAGAAGAAACCTAAGGGTAAAAACAACGTGAGCGCACTACGGGATTCTAAAGACGGCAGCGTGAAGCCACTGCGTCATGCGCGCCAGCAGACCATGTCTATCGGCGTGGTGCTGGAGCGTTTGCGGGGTGAGTTCCCTGATGTGACGGTGTCTAAGATTCGCTTCCTCGAATCCGAGGGCCTCATCACACCCTCCCGCACTCCCTCCGGCTATCGCCGCTTCACAGACAAGGATGTGGAGCGTCTCCGCTATATCCTGGTGACGCAGCGCGATAACTACACGCCGCTGAAGGTCATCCGCCAGCAGCTCGAGGCCATGGACTCCGGCGAGGTGACTGCGCTGCTCAGCGCCACGAAGGTGGAGCCGATCATCAGCCCGGAGGAGTTTCGGGCCCCGGCCATTACGCGGCTGACCGACGATGACGTCGCGGCGCAGGCCGACGTGGACAAGGAATTTGTCCGCGAGCTCGCCGGCGCGGGCTTGATTAGTGCCGATCCCGCTGGTTTCTTCACCGCCGATGATGTGCGTGTGGCCTCCACCGCGCGGGCGCTCACGGAATTCGGTTTCGATGTTCGCCATTTGAAGTCGGTGCGTCATTCGGCGCGCCGCCAAGCGGATCTGATTTCCCAGGTGACCACCCCGGTGGCGCAGTCGGGCTCGGACGTGGCCAAGCACAAGGCCCAAGAGATTTCCGAGCAGCTCACCGCCTTGGTGGTGTCGCTGCATGCGAGCCTGGTGAAAAACGATCTTCGCTCCTAGCCGCACCGAGGAACGCCACCATGAGAGTCACGGAGTAGCGCCGCTACATCGTGGCTCTTTTTTAGCAGTGAGTATAAGGACGCTACTCCCATGAATGATCGCAATTTTATTGATCTCGTTTATCACGGTGTGTTCGTGATTCCGCCCGAGGACTATAACGTCATATTCCTCCGCGTCGTCGGCACCACCCGCATTCTTCCCATCTGGATCGGCGAGGATGCCGCGGCCTCCATCGCAGCGCGCGAGCAGGGGAGGGCACCGGTGCGCCCCCGCGCCCATGATGTGCTCGTACAGCTCGCTGACTCGCACGCCGGCTCCGCGATGGAGGTGCGTATCGACGGCTATGTCCGCGGCCGCTTCACCGCCAGCTTGGTCTGTGGCGATGGCACCGTGCTGGATATGCGTCCCTCGGATGCGATCTTAGTGGCGCGAGAGGAAGAGCTCCCGATCTCCGTGGCCGAGGATGTGCTGCGCCGCACCGGGGTGTTTGTCTCCGCCGATGATCTCTCTCGCGGCTTCGGCATCGACTGCGACGATGTCAGTGATACTGCGGATGAATTCTCCTCGGCCTCCGGTGATGCCCAGGCAGATGCGGACTTTGAGTCCCTGTTGCGCTCGATGGGCGTGGAAGAATCCGACCTGCGCGGCGATAGCAGCGAGGACGATAAAACTGACCGCTAGTGTGACAAAAGGTGACAAAGTGATTCAGGCACCCTAAGCTTAAACTAAAGGTTTAGAGTTTCGGCGTGTCTCCGCTGTGGCTCACGGTGCTCTCAGTATTCTGAGTAAGCACTCCCGATCCGGAGGCATAAGAGCGAAACGTGTGTCTCATAATGAACGCGGGCTGTACCTGAGCACTATGGGACACGTATCCTGAGAGAAAAATAACAAGGGAGAAATTACACATGTCTGAATCCACCACCCACGGCGTGCAAGAATCCCTCTTCACCATGGGGCCCGATGAAGAGGTTGGCTACCGCGTTCCTATCGCGTGCCAGGTAGCGAATATCACCTACCGGCAGCTGGATTACTGGGCGCGCACTAAGCTCGTGACCCCGTCGATCCGCAGCGCCCGTGGCTCCGGTTCGCAGCGTCTGTACTCCTTCAAAGACATTCTCGTGCTGAAGATCGTCAAGGGGCTGCTGGATACGGGTATCTCCCTGCAGAACATCCGCCTCGCGGTGGATAAACTCCGCGATCTTGGCGTGGACGATCTCGCCACCATTACTCTCGTCTCCGATGGCACCACCGTCTACGAGTGCCGCTCCTCGGAGGAGGTCATCGACCTTCTCGCCGATGGCCAGGGCGTCTTCGGTATCGCCGTGCCGGGCATCATGAAGGAACTCACCGGCACCATCTCCGCATTCCCCTCCGAGCGCATCGATGGCGATGCCGAGCTCGAGGTAGAAGACGAGCTCGCTATTCGACGCCGCCGTCGCAGCTCCTAAACACTCGTTTCACGGCACACAGCCCAGGGATAGTTGGTGGATTCTATCCCTGGGCTGTGGCATGTCCGCTTATCCCAAGGGCTACTACGCAGCAGAGAAACTCTGCTGCGTAGTAGCCCTGATGCGGCTGTGGCTTAGGGGCGCTCGATGCCGAAGGACTGCTGCAGCCCCTCGGCGATTTCGGGGGTGTCGGTGGCTGTGCCGACATGACCGCCGGTGCTGCGGGCGAAGTCGGTGACCACTGTGTCCGCTGCGCCGCCGCCGACGGTGAGCACGTCGAGCTGCACATTGGCGTCCGCGTAGCGCTGCAGGATCGTGCGCAGCTGCTCATCGTTCATCGGATCGACGGTGCCGGAGGTCACGAGCACGATCTGAACGGCCTCATCGGTGCTCGTGGCATAGTCGGCGGCGACGGGCAGGGCGGCGGCCAGGGCCTCGCGGGTCTGGGGCTGCCCACCGGTGCCGAAGCGCTTCATGGCGTCGACGATGGCGGCGCTATCGGAGCTAAAGGCGATGTTATCGCGCCAGCCCTTGGTCACACCCGGGTTGAGCGGCGAGGAGTAGTTCCACAACGCCACCGTGCCGCCGGCGCGGATCGCGGAGACCACCAGGGGATCGGCGATGCGGGCAGTTTCGGCATAGAGGGAGTGCCCAGAGGGCGAGGCATTCATCGCCTCGGAGGTATCGAGCAGCAGCAGGGTGTGGTTGATCGGCTGCGTGGTGGAACCAGTGGATTCTTCCGGAACCTGGGCATAACGCTCGTTGAGAATATCGGCGGTGGTGGCCCAGGTGACGGACTTGTCCTCGGCGCCCTCATTGTGGGCGGTGACGAACTTGGCGAAATGCGCCCCGGCGCGGGACTGTTCCTCCGAGATGACGTCATGGGTCACCAGCGGCACCACGAAGGTAGGCACCTGGGTGTCATCGGGGGCGAAGAAGTCCATGCCCTCGGGAGTCTCGGACTCGGTCACGGCGAGAAGCTGGCTCTCGGCTGCGGGTTCGAAAGAGGGCAGGGTATTGGCCTTGAGCAGCTGTGCGCCGGTATCGGGGTTGTCTTTGGACACAGCGGCGGCAACTAGCGCGGCGGCCGGATTCTGGGTCGGCTCGGGGTAGAACACGCGCTCGGCGGGCTGGGCATCCCAGCCCTGATCTGGGGCCGGGGAATCGGGCTTAAAGGCCAAACCAACCGGGGTGCTTGCCGCGATGGCCCAGGTATCGCTGGCGGGAGAAAGCTGTGCAGCATCGAGCTGGCGTTGTACCTCGCCGCGGGTTCCGGTGGAGATCAGCACGGCTGCGCCGGCGGGATCATCGACGGTGGTGAGGTTCACGCAATGATCTTTGACCACGGGGATGCTCTGCGCGTAGTCGTCGACAAGCGAAGAGACCACCGCATCGGGGGTGGAGGAGCTGACCGCTACGGGCACCGGCAGATCGCCCTCGATGCATTCTTTGGCGAAGCTACTATCAGCGCTATCGGCGGATGAGCGCACCGCAAGCCACACGACGACGGCTATGACCAGTGCAATCACCACCACGCCTGCGGTGATGAGCTCCTTCGATAGCCGGTAATTAGATTCTCCGGATGCGTGACGGGCCACGGGTGCACCTCTTCCTCACATTGTGATTAGTGTGAACCTTTAGCTGTGGTTCAAGACTCACTCATCCAGTGTAGTGGCTAGAGCACGCTCGACGTAGTAACGCAGACGGTGTCGGATCGGCTCGGCGGTGCGAGACAGCGCGCGCTGGCGGGCCACATACTCGGCTTTGCCCGCGGCGGTTTCCACGGCCACGCTGCCGAAGCCGAGGCCGCGGCAATCATAGGGGGAGGCCTCCATGTCGAGGGTGCGGGCCTCGCAGGCCAGCTCGAAGGCGTCGATTACAAGCTCGCTGGGGACTACCGGCAGCATCTTGAAGGACCACTTATACAGGTCCATGGTGGCGTGCAGACAGCCGCGCTGTTCGCAGCTGAGTTGATCCTCGCGCTTTAAGGGCCGGATATTCAGCGGGCGTGCGGGCGGGGTGTAGAAGCGGAAGGCATCGTAGTGGGTGCACTTCAGCGGGCCATGGGCCTCGACCACCGCATCTGTGCCGGCAGCGCCCAAGCGGAGCGGCAGCGCGTGGCGGGCCTCCTCGGTGCGATAGACCATCGCCCATTCGTGCATGCCAAAGCAATCGAAACGGGCGGGGTTCGTCTCCTCGCGCTGCAGTAGCTCGGCGAGGAAGCGCCAGAGCCGGATCCGCTTAGGGGCAAGGGCCGACAGATCCACGCCGGTGCGAGCCTCATCTCCGGCGCCGGTGGAGCGATAGAAGGACCACTGGGCGTGCGGGGCATCGCCTATCAGCGCGCAGTCCATCCCTGGATGCCACCGGCGCATCTTGCCGGGGGAGAAGGGATAGTAGTCGAACATGAAGTCCCACACTGGGTGCTTTTCTTGCCGTGAGCGACGGCGCAGGTGCTGCTCGGTGAGCGCGTCGACGCGACGCTCATGCTCCCCGCGTCGCCGCTGCCACTCGGCAGGGGCGAGCAGATCAGGCATCTGCGGTGTCCTCGTGGGTCCAGTCACGCACGTTGCCCACGTACTCCTCGATGAGATCCTCGAGGGTGATCACGCCGATGAGCTGGCCGCGATCGCGCACCTGGGCCATGTGGGCGGAGCTACTACGCATCCGGCGCAGGGTCTGATCCAGCACGCCGGAGGCGTCGATATTGATCAGCTGTCGGATCTGGGAGCGCGGGATCACGTCCTGCTGCGAGGAACGCGAGGAGGCGAGGCGATCAAGCACGTCCTTGATGTGGACATAGCCGAGATAGTTGCCTGTGGCCCCGGTGATGGGGAAGCGGGAATAGCCGGTCTCATTGACGGCTTCTTCCAGCTGCTGCACAGTGGGGCCGCGCTCGCCGAAGGGAATGGCGTGGACATCTTCCTTGCGGATGAGCACCTCGCGCACCGAGCGCTTATCGGTGCGCAGGGCCTTGGCGAGGCGGGCATGCTCCTCGGCGTCGAGAAGCCCCTCGGAGCGGGACTCAGAGACCATAATGGCCAGCTGCTCGGTGTCCACTGCGGAATCCAGCTCGTCTTTTTGCTCGATGCCGAAGAGCCGCAGGGTATGCCGTGCCACCCAGTTCATGAAGTTCAGGATGGGCAGCATCATCTTCACAAAGAGAATGTGGGCCGGAACCAAGATCATGGCCAAGGTTTCGGGGCCGGCGAGGGCGATATTCTTCGGCACCATCTCGCCAACGAGAATGTGCAAGAAGGTGATGACCGCTAGGGCGATCGCGAAGGAGATTGCGTGCAATAAGGATTCGGGCACCCCGAGGGCGCCGAAGGGGCGTTCCAAAAGGTGCGCGATTGCTGGCTCGCCAACTTTACCGAGCAGCAGCGAGGCGATGGTGATGCCCAGCTGCGCGCCGGCAAGCATGATGGAGAGATGCTCCGTGGCGTATTCCACCTTCTTTGCCCGCGTTTTTCCTTGGGCAATGAGCGCGTCGATGCGGTCCTTGCGGGAGGAGATGAGTGAGAATTCGGCGGCGACAAAGAAGCCGTTGAGAGCCAAAAGGAAAATGGCGAAGATGATTGCTTGGATTCCACTCATGAGGCGTACTCCGCTGCTTCTTCGTTGCTGATAGAGGTAAAGAATGCGCGTTCGACGCGGCGATCGTCCATGGCTGCGACCGAGGCGATCCAGCGTCCGGTCATGCCGGTTTCGAATTCATCGCGCATATCGTGCTCCGTGAGCGGGAGCAGGACGACGTCGCCCGGCTGGGGGATACGCCCCAAACACGTCATGATGAGCCCGCCGACAGTTTCATAGCGGTGATCATCGGGGGCGGCATAACCAATGGCTTCAGCGAGCTCGTCGACGCGAACCAGCCCGGCAACCTCCCAGGAATCGCCGACGCGGCGGAAGTCCTTTTCCGCTTCGGCATCGTCGTGTTCGTCATAGACCTCGCCGAGCAGTTCCTCGACCACGTCCTCGATCGTGACGATGCCGGCGGTGCCGCCATACTCATCGGCGACCAGCACCATTTGGGAGCCGGCGGAGCGTACCGCATTAAGCACGGCATCCCCATCGAGGGAATCGGGCACGGTATTGACTTCGCGGGCCAGCTGCGCCACCGGCACCTCGGGGCGCTGGTGCGTGGGGATGGAGAATGCGTTTTTGATGTGCACGACGCCGATGGTGTCGTCGAGATCGTCGTCCACCACGGGGAAGCGGGAATGACCCGACTCCAGCGCCAGCTGGACCAAGTCTTCCACCGAGTCCGTGCTGTGCAGGAACAAAATAGTAGAGCGGGGAGTCATAAACTCCTCGGCGGTGGCTTCGCCGAACTTCAGCGCTCGATCAATCATGCGCGCCTTGGACACATCGAAGGTGCCCACTTGGGCGGAGTTACGTACCAAAGCGCCCAGCTCTTGGGCGGAGCGGGCGCTGGCCAGCTCATCGGCGGGCTCGATACCGAGCTTGCGCACAATGAAGTTGGCCGAGGAGTTCAATGCGGTGATAAACCACTTGAGTGCCTTGTTAAACCACTGCACAGGGGTGACCACCACGCGGGCGGTGGCCCACGGATCCGTGATCGCCATGTTCTTGGGCAGGAGCTCGCCATAGATCATGGACAAGAAGGTGGCCACGATCAGGGCGAGGATCAAAGCGATGGGCGAGGCGGCCCGCTCCGATAGGCCCACTAATTCCAGCAGCGGGGTGAAGAAGCGGGCTAGGACCGGCTCCGCCAAATAGCCCGTTGCCAGGGTGGTGATGGTGATGCCCAATTGGGCACCGGAGAGTTCGAAAGAGAGATTCTCGTGGGCGTCGCGAACGCGCTGCGAGACAGCGTCTTTTTTGCGTGCGACGTGGTTATCGATGGTGGAGCGCTCGAGCCCGGTGAGAGCGAACTCGATTGCCACGAATAGTCCCGTGCCGGCGGTCAACGCCACAAAGCCGAGGAGAGCCAGAATGCTGAAAAGTATATCCATAATTGTTGATCGGCTAAAACAATACCGAACTATCTATCCTACGTGGGAATATGTCGGCGTGTCGTCACAGAGCCTTTGCCCCAGGCGCCGCCCTTTTTCTTCTTCTTCGGCCGAAACCCGCGGCGCCCACCCTGTGCGGGTTGCTGTGCGGTGCCGCCGCGCGAGCCCGCAGCAGAGCGGCGGGAGCCAGAGCTCGACTTCTTGCCCGTGCGCCCGCCGGATTGGGTACGTGCAGATTCGCCCTGGGAGGGGCGGGTCTGGCGAAGCGGGCCGATCAGCGAGTCGAGCTCGGCGGAATCGAGTTCCAGCTGGCGGGGAGTCACCCCGGCGCTGCGGAATTGTTCCTCGGCGCGGTGCTGGCGGTTGGCGTCGATAATGCTCAGGCTATTGCCTGTCGCACCGGAGCGAGCGGTACGGCCGGAGCGATGCACAAAGGACTTCGGGTCGAAGGCCAGACCGAGATGCACCACCAAGTCAATATTGGCGATGTCGATGCCGCGGGCGGCTATATCGGTGCAGATCAGCACGGGCTCCTCGCCGGAGGAGAAGCGCTCCACGGCCGCGGTGCGCTGGGCCTGGGTCCGATCGGAATGCACCGAGCAGCCGCCGGTATCGCGGGCGTAGCGATCGACGTCTTCCTTCGTGGAGCAGAAGATGATCGTGCTCGCGCGCCGGCGGGCGAGGCGATGAATGAGCGCGTCGCGTTGCTCTTTCGTGCGCACCATTACCAGCCACTGGCTCAAACCTTCGACCGCGGCGGTGGCGGCGCCATCAGAGAGCTCGTGGATGCGGGCATGCGGGGCCAGCCGCCGGGTGCTTTGATCCACCGTGGCGGAAAACACCAGCCTCTGGGCGCTCTCGGGTATCTGGGCCGCGATGGCATCGAGCTGCGGGGCAAAGCCCACCTCGGTGAGGTGATCGGCCTCATCGACGACGAAGATCTCCACCGCGTCCAAGCTCAGTAACTTCCGTCGGCGCAGATCGAGCAGCCGCGCGGGGGTGGCCACGGCGATATCCACCGGGGCGGCCAGCTGGGTGCGGTGGGTGGCGACGGGTACCCCGCCGCTGAGCACGAGGGTGCGCAACCCCACCGCGGCAGCAAGGTCCTCGATACGATCGGTGATCTGCTGCGCTAATTCGCGGGTGGGGGCGAGAATGAGTGAGCGCGGCTGGCCGGGCACGGAGGTGCGAGAGAGCCGCTCATCGGTGGCGAGCCGCGTGATCAGCGGCAGGGCAAAGGCATAGGTTTTCCCCGAACCGGTATGGCTGCGGCCGATGACCGATGCCCCCGCCAGCGCATCAGGGATCGTCGCCTCCTGGATCGCCGTCGGGTGGGTGAGCTCACGGCGGGTGAGCTCGTGAACGAGCTGATCGGGTAAAGCGAGATCCCTGAAGGTGCGCACAGTGCTCCTAGGCTTCGACCTCGGTGCGGTCACCGCTCCAGAGGGTGTGGAAGCTGCCCGGACGGTCGATGCGCTCATAGGTGTGGGCGCCAAAGTAGTCACGCTGCGCCTGAATGAGCGCGGCGGGCAGGCGCGAAGAGCGCAAAGAATCGTAGTAGGACAGCGAGGAGCCGAAGACCGGAATGGGCAGACCCAGCTGGGTGGCGATAACCACCACGCGACGCCAGGCATCCATGCTCTGCTCCATCTCTGCGCGGAAGTAGGGATCGAGCAGCAGCGAGGTCAGCTCCGGGGTGGAGTCATAGGCCTCGCGGATACGATCCAGGAACTTTGCGCGAATGATGCAGCCATCGCGCCAAATGGTGGCGAGATCGCGGGGGTCGACGTCCCAGCCGTGCTCGGCGGAGCCGGCCTTAATCTCGTCGAATCCCTGCGAGTAGGCCACCAGCTTGGAGGCGTAGAGCGCGGAGCGGACATCGTTGATGAAGTCCTCGCGCGTCACGCCGAGATCCTCGAGGGTGCGCAGGGAACCGGAGGCGAGCTCACCGGAGGTTGCGGCGCGCATCGCGCGATCGCCGGAGAGGGCGCGGGCGAACACGGCCTCGCCAATACCAGTCACGGGGATACCGAGATCGAGGGCGGCCTTGACGGTCCAGCGGCCCGTGCCCTTCTGCCCGGCGGCATCCACCACGATGTCGACCAAGGGGGTGCCGGTCTCGGCATCCACCTGCTTGAGCACCTCGGCGGTGATCTCTACGAGGTAGGAGTCCAGATCGCCGTTGTTCCACTCAGAGAACACCTCCGAGATCTCCTGGGGAGTCATCCCCGCCGCGTAGCGCAGCAGGTGATAGGCCTCGCCGATGACCTGCATATCCGCGTACTCGATACCATTGTGCACCATCTTCACGAAGTGGCCGGCACCATTGGGGCCAATATGGGTGCAGCAGGGCACCCCGTCCACCTGAGCCGAAATGGACTCCAGCAGCGGCCCGAGCGATTCATAGGACTCGGCGGAGCCGCCGGGCATGATGGCCGGCCCATTGAGAGCGCCTTCCTCGCCACCGGAGATGCCGGCGCCAACGAAGTGCAGGTTGCGGGAGCTGAGCTCTGCTTCACGACGGATGGTATCGGTGTAGAGCGCATTGCCACCATCGATGATGATGTCGCCTTCATCCATGGCGTCGGCCAGTTGCTCGATCACGGCATCGGTGGCCTTACCGGCCTGGACCATGATGATGGCGCGACGGGGACGCTCCAGCGAGGCCACGAATTCCTCGATGGTGGCGGCGGGCAGAAAGTCTCCTTCATCGCCGTGGTCGGCGATGAGGGCCTCGGTCTTGTTGTAGCTGCGGTTATACACCGCAACGGTGTGACCCTTGTGAGCGAAGTTGCGGGCGAGGTTGGACCCCATTACTGCGAGGCCAACGACACCAATGGGAGCGAGTTTTTCTGCATTCGACATGTGCTTAATCGTAGACGTCACGTGACGGGAGAGTCATATCGAGCGCATCGACGCGAGCGCGGCGAGGACGAGGTACGGGCATCTGTGCGCGAACTGGCCAGCGGCACCATTGATAGGACGTGTGGCGTATAGACTGGGCGTATGTCTGTCGCAGAGTTGTTGAATACCGCTATCACCCGTCCGCTCACCGATGCCGAACTCAGCGAACTTAACGAGATCAACACGGGTCTTGATACCACCCTCGGGGTGAACTACACCGTGGTCTCCCGTAAGCAGGTGCGCGCCCAGATTTCTGTCGCCGAGGGGCATCTACAGCCTTTCGGTCTGGTCAACGGGGGCGTGTTCTGCTCCCTCGCCGAGTCCACCGGCTCTCTTCTCGCTATGATTCTTGCCGATGGCCAGCCCGTAGCCGGGGTGAATAACACCACCGATATGATCTCCTCCGTCAAGGCTGGAGTAGTGACGGTCATTGCCGCCCCGCTGCATAACGGCGCGACCACCCAGCTGATCAGCGTGGAATGCTTCCAGCGCGATCGGCTTGTTGCCCGTACCACCCTGCGCACGATCCGCCTCGAGGGATAACACCCCTCGTGGCCGCCGCCCATTGAGTAAAGGACGCTATGCCCACCTGGCACGAGATGCTCGCCTCCAACCCTGACCATTCCGAGAACTACGCCGCCCGCTGGCGCGCCTTCGCTGCAGAGGGCCGCGATATCGTGGGCGAGGCACGCACCATCGACGCGATGGCCGAGCGTGGTTCGCGCATTCTCGACGCCGGCTGCGGCACCGGCCGCATCGGCGGCTATCTCGCGGAGCGCGGCCACACCGTCGTGGGCGTGGACCTCGATCCAGTGCTGATCGATTACGCCCGCAAGGACTACCCCGACGCCGAGTGGCATGTCGGCGACCTCACCGCCGGCGAGGTGCCCGCTGGTCCCTTCGATCTCATCGTCTGTGCCGGCAATGTGATGGGGTTCCTGCCGCCCGAGGGTCGCCTCCCAGCACTCGAAGCCCTGCATGGTGTTCTGGGCCCACACGGCCGCGCCGTGATTGGTTTTGGCGCGGGCCGCGGCTATGAGTTCGACGACTTTTTCGCCGATGCCCACGCCGCAGGGTTCGTCGACTCGCTCCGGCTCGAAAGCTGGGACCTCAAGCCCTTGCGCTCCACCTCGTCCTTTGTCGTGGCGGTGCTCAGCCCGCGCATGCTGCTGCCGGGATTCGGCGGCTAGCGGGCTACAGGCTCCGGAACAATAGCGAAGGCGCGGGCAGGAAAGCCCGTACCGTGCAGCGGCTTCGGCCACGAGGCCACGATGAGCGCGCCCACCTCAGGGACCTGATCCAGGTTGCACAGCATCTCGATTTGCCACCGGTCATGCTGCAGCAGCAGCAATTCGCTGGGCAGCTCGCCGCGGCTCACCCGCGCCCCGAGATCGGTATCGGTGGTTTCATGCCCGAGCGCGGTGATATTCCGCGCGGTGATGAGCCACTCCACGACGGCCGGGTTCCACGCCGGATAGTGGTTGATGCCCTCCTCATCGGCGTTATTCATTGCCGCCGCATCGGGCCAGCGCTGCGACCAGTCGGTGCGTAGTGCCACAAAGCTGCCCTCGGGGATGGGCTGGTGGCGCTTCTCCCACTCCAGGATGTCCTCGACCGTGGGGCTGTAATCGGCATCCGCGGCGGCCTGCTCATGGACGTCGATCACCACCAGTGGCAGCACCATCTGCTCGACGGGGATCTCATCCAAGGGGCGGGCCCCAGTAACAAAGTGCACCGGCGGATCCACGTGCGTGCCCCATTGGCCCACAACGCTATAGCGGTCGATTTCGAAGCCATGCTCCTCCACTGTGTAGAGGCGCTCGCGAGTCTCATCGGGTAGCGCCCCGAAGTGGGGCTGGCCGGCATGGAAACTGTGGGTGAGATCCACCCAGCGATAGTCCTGGCGCAGTGAGCGGGCTAGGGTCCATAGTTCAGGAAAAGTAGACATGTAGACAGCATAGTCTATTTTTCGCTGGGTGCGCAGATAGGCGATGCCCACTCACGCGGTGTGGCGCGCAGTGGGCGTCGATAAGCCTTGTGCGTAGTAGCTAAAACAGGCCGATAATTTTGTAGATCACGGCCGAGATCGCGACGATGCCGGTGACAATCACGAACCAGTTCGAGGCGTACTTTCTAAAGGGCGCGAGGGCTTCGACCTTATAGATGGCCACCATCGGCATGAGGTACAGGATCGAGGCGATGACCGGGCCGGACAGCGTCTCAATGACCTCCAAAATGGAAGGGTTGAGCACCCCGGCGATCCACGCGGTCACGGCGATAAAGACGTTCACGGCGATCATCAGTGTGCGCTCGCCGAGGCGATCGACCATCTCGGGGCGGGCATGGCGCACAATGCCGGCGGCCCCCTCGGCGGCACCGAGGGTGTGGCCGAAGAAGGAGGAGACGATAGCCACGATGGCGATCGCCGGAGCCAGGTAGGTGATGATCGGGGCGTCGTGCACATTGCCGAGATAGGACAGCACCGGCAGGTTTTCCTCGCGGGCGGCGGCGAGACCGTCCGTGCCCAAAGACAGCACGCAGGACCACACAAAGAGCATGGTGAACACCGTGAGCAGCATGGCGGTGCGACGCAAGACGATGGAGGCGTTCTCGGCGCTGCGCGGGCCGTGGGTGCGCTGCATGGCCAGCGAGAACTGCGAGATCGCAGGGGAGTGGTTGAAGGCAAAGACCAGCACCGGAATGATCAGCCACACGGAAACGAGGAAGTCCCCCGCACCGGGCATCGCGGTGAGTCCATCCAGCTTCCAGGTGGGAATCAGATAGAGCGAAATACCCAGCAAGGCAATGATCAGCGGGTAGACCAAGAATTGCGTGACAGCCAGCATGAGCTTTTGGCCGACGACCATGGGCACCATCATCGCGGCCACCAGCACCCCGGCGAGGATCCAGCGATCGATGGCTGGGCCGCCGAGCTGATTCTGGATGAGGCTATCGACGGAGTTGGTGATCGATACCCCGTAGATGAGCACGATGGGGTAGATGGCGAAGAAATAGAGGATGGTGATCGCCCAGCCCCACGCCGTGCCGAAATAATCGGTGGCGACGACGGTGATGTCCTCGCCCTGGCGGGGGGATTTGCAGACGAAGCGGGCGAGCGCCCGGTGGGAGAAATAGGTCATCGGGCCGATGAGCACGGTGACGATGAGCAGCGGCCAGATTCCGGCCGCGCCGGCGTTGATGGGAAGAAACAGGATGCCGGCGCCGACAGCGGTACCAAAGAGGCTCAGCGCCCAGCTGTTGTTGATGCTGCGGGCCTCGGTGGCGCTCTGCGGCGCCGACACAGTAGTGGGAGCGGTCATACTCACATATCCCTTCTGGAAAAGGCCTCTAAAGGCCTTGGCGATAGGATCGTGGGCCGAACACTCACACAGCTGGGTTCAGCCCAATTGTTATAACCTTCACGCTAGCAACCCTACTGTTGCGTAGACCATGAAAATGGGGTCATTGTGTCTTGGCGTTAAGACTTGATTGACGGTGAGCAATAGCATCGGGGATGAGGCGCATCGACGCAGCTCATAGCCCCATAACAAACACCGCCACCGCAACCGAGACGATGTCGGTTGCGGTGGCGGTGTTTGTTATGTCTACACCAGCTGGGAGCGGCGGTGCTAATACACCGTCAGGCCGCGGGAACGAAAGACCTCACGAACCTCCTCCACGGCCGCCGCAGAGGGCGGCTTGACCCCAGAGAGCTCGTAGGGCAGGCCCAGTTTCTCCCACTTGTCTTGGCCCATGTTGTGAAAGGGCAGCACCTCGACGCGCTCGACGCTGGAGGACCAGCGGGAGACGATATCGGCTACTTTCGCGACATTGTCTGGATCGTCGCTCCAGCCGGGTACGAGCACGAAGCGGACCCAGATGGACACGCCCTTCGCGGTGAGACGATCACCGAAGTCGATGGTGGGTTGGAGCTCGCGACCACCAGTCACAGCCCGATAGGCATCGGGGTCACCGGATTTCACATCGAGCAGCACTAGGTCGATGTTGTCGAGGTCCTCATCGCTGAGCCGAGCCCCCAGATACCCGGAGGTGTCGATGGCGGTGTGGATGCCGGAGTCGTGCACGGCACGCAGCACCTTGCGGGTGAACTCGATCTGGAAGAGCGGCTCCCCGCCGGAGATCGTCAGTCCGCCGCCGGAGGCACGAAACACAGCCTTGTAGCGGCGCACCTTAGAGACGATCTGCTCCACCGTGTGCATGGTGCCTTCCTTCATCCCCATGGTGTCGGGGTTGTGGCAGTACACGCAGCGCAGCGGGCACCCGGAAAGAAACATCGTCATCCGAGTGCCGGGGCCGTCCACGGCGGTGACCAGCTCCCAGGAGTGCACCAGCCCGGCATTGCCGGTGCGGCGCGCCTCGAGCAACTCGCTGCGCTCCTCGCTATCGAGCTCGGGCATGCCCAAGCCGTGGGCGCTTCCGCGATGGCGGGGGCCCTGCTGAGGGGAGAGAGTTACTGCCGAGTTGAGGCCGTCGGCCATGGGGTGGAAGCTCCTTGGGTGCTGGATCGTGGTGTCAGGCGCGCTTAGGCGTTGTGGTGGAAGGTACGAGCCATCACGTCGAGCTGCTGCTCACGGGTGAGCTTAACGAAGTTCACGGCGTAGCCGGACACGCGCACGGTGAGGTTGGGGTAGTTCTCCGGGTTGTCCATGGCGTCTTGCAGGGTCTTGTGATCGAGCACGTTGATGTTGGCGTGGTAGAGCCCAGAGCCGGCATTGTGCTGGGAACGGGCAGCCTTCATGGCAGCCATGCGCTCGTCGAAAGTCTTGGTGGACATGGTGTTACTCCTTGGATAGTGGGTGGTGAAAGGTGAAGTCTTGGGGCCTCGCCCCAGAGATCCGAGGCGAGGCGGGGTGGTATTAGGCGGGGCAGGTGGCGTCGTCGATGATGAAGCCGGCGTCGAGAATGCCCACCAAGTTACCCACCTGTTCGGACTTATCGCGGCCCAAACCGGAGGGGGTGATGGTGTTCGTCAACGAGATGCCATCGAGTGCGTCCTGGTAGTCCAGCTTGCCCACCGAGAGCATGGAGGCGACCATGCCGTGGGTGTCGGCGCCGTTTTCCGGGTTGGCGCCGGGGCTAAACGGCGTACCGGCCTGGTGCCCAGAGGGGAAGGAGCCGGTGGCCTTGCCGTAGACCACGTTCGAGGTGATGGTGAGTACCGACTGCGTGGGGATGGCGTCGCGGTACATCGGGATGGACTTGATCTTGTCCATGACGGTGTGGACGATCGTGGCGGCGATATCGTCGGCGCGGTCATCGTCATTGCCATAGCGCGGGAACTCGCCCTCGGTGACGTAGTCCACGATCAGTCCGGTCTCATCGCGGACCGGGGTGACGGTGGCGTACTTAATCGCAGAGAGCGAATCGGCGACGATCGAGAGTCCGGCGATACCGCAGCCCATGGTGCGGATGATGTCGGAGTCGTGCAGCGCCATCTCAACAGCCTCATAGGCATAACGATCGTGGCAGTAGTGGATGATGTTGAGGGCCTCCACGTAGGTGCCCACCACCCAGTCGAGCATCTCCTCGTACTTCTGCCAGACCTCATCGAAGTCCAGCGGGCCATCGCCCTCGATCGGAGTGAACAGGCCCTCTTCGGTGACCTGCTTGCCGCTGACCTCGTCGCGGCCACCGTTCATGGCGTAGAGCAAGGACTTGGCGGCATTGACGCGGGCGCCGAAGAACTGCATCTGCTTGCCCACAGCCATGGGGGAGACGCAGCAGGCGATGGCGGCGTCGTCGCCCCATTGATCGCGGATCTGCTCATCGGACTCGTACTGAATGGAGGAGGTCTCGATGGAGATAGCGGCGCAGAAGTCCTTATAGCCCTTCGGCAGTGCCGGATCCCAGAAGATGGTGATATTCGGCTCCGGTGCAGGACCAAGGTTGCGCAGGGTCTGCAGCAGACGGAAGGAGGTCTTGGTCACCAGCGAGCGGCCATCGGTGGCGAAGCCGGCATCGGACCAAGTGGCCCAGTAGGGATCGCCGGAGAAGATCTGGTCATAGTCGATGGTGCGCAAGAAACGCACGATGCGCAGCTTGATCACGAGCGCATCCATAATTTCCTGGGCATCCTCTTCGGTGATGCGGCCGGCGGCGAGATCGCGCTCGAAGTAGATATCGAGGAAGGCAGAGAGGCGACCGATGGACATCGCGGCGCCGTCCTGGGACTTCACCGAGCCCAAGTAGGCGAAGTAGGTCCACTGCACGGCCTCTTGGGCGGTGGTGGCCGGCTGAGAGATATCGAAGCCATAGGCGGCAGCCATATTCTTCAGCTTCTTCAGCGCCTTGATCTGCTCGGAATGCTCCTCGCGGTAGCGGGCCCAGTGCTCGGAGAAGGGCTCATTGGCGTGAGCGTCCTTCGCCCGCTGCTTCTCGGCGATGAGGGCATCGACGCCGTAGAGGGCCACGCGGCGATAGTCGCCGATAATGCGGCCGCGGCCATAGGCATCGGGCAGGCCGGTGACGATATGGGAGCTACGGGCCGCGCGGATGCGGGGAGTGTAGATATCGAAGACGGCATCGTTGTGGGTCTTGCGGTAGGAGGTGAAGATCTTCTTCACGTCCTCATTAACCTCTTTGCCGGCTTCCTTAATGGCGGTTTCCACCATGCGCCAGCCACCATTGGGCATCATGGCGCGCTTGAGCGGCACATCCGTTTGCAGGCCGACGATCACATCGTCGTCCTCGCTGATATAGCCGGCAGGGAAGGCATCCACATCTGCCGGGGTTTCGGTGTCTACATCGTAGACGCGACGCTTGCGCTCCTCGGAGAGATAGTTCTTCTCCAAGTGATTCCACACGCGCATGGTTTTATCGGTGGGACCTGCGAGGAAGCTATCGTCCCCGTCATAGGGGGTGTAGTTGTTTTGGATGAAGTCACGCAGGTTGATCTCGGTCTGCCACGCACCGGCGGCGAAACCGTCCCAGCCAATGTTGTCGGGGTTCAGGGTGTCCTGAGACACGCGTTCACCTAGCCCTTCACTATGTTGTGTTCAACGTGCCGGGAGGCCACTGCACACCTTAGTGGGATCCCGACCTTCGTTAGTGGGTATATGTCCATGTCGAATACTACGCCGGTGTAGATAGCCAGTGAGAACATATAGATGCACGGCAGTAACGGTTCCGCTCAGTGGTGGGATGTCAAGTGGACACGAATGGGGCTACCTCAACAAAGGTGCTGGCACAGGTGTTTTTCTCTGATACCAGACAATTTACTTGTGTGGGAAACGGGGGTAGTGGGGAGTTGGGGGTTGCTGAGTGTGATACAAGCAACGCGGCCACGATCCCCCGATTAGGGGTGTGGCCGCGGGTGCTGTCCGTCGCTAAAAACGAGGTGCTTAGTTGTCCTTGTTCAGCTGCTTCTGGGTCTGCTCATCCAGCGCGTATTGGCGGGTTTCTGCGGCCTCTACCGGCTGGCCCTGCTCGGCGCTGAGCTGGGCGAGCTTGTTCAGGCCATTGCGGCCATGCAGCTGCTGGCGGGTGGTGGTGATTTGCCAGCGGGCCCGCGAGAGCACGTTGAGGCCCCAGGACATGGCAGCCACAAAACGGTTGCGGAAGCCGACCAGGAACATCACGTGCACGGCCAGCCACAGCACCCAGCCAATAAAGCCGGTGACCTCGATGCGCCCCATCTTCACCACAGCGGAGAAGCGGGAGACGGTGGCCATGGAGCCCTTATCGAAGTATTCGAAGGGCTCGCGGGCGGCGACGGTGCCCTGCTCGGCGGCAATGATATCGGCGGCGTACTCGCCGGCCTGGATCGCTACCTGGGCCACGCCCGGGAGGTTATTGCAGTTCATCATGTCGCCGACAACGAAGATGTTGTTGCTGTCGCCCGCGGTGAGATCCTCGTTCACCAGCAGACGGCCGGCGCGATCGACCTCGGCGCCGGTCTGCGCGGCGATGAGCTTGCCCAGCGGAGAAGCCTGCACACCGGCGGACCAGATCTTGCAGTAGGAGGGGATGGTGGTCTCGGTGTCATCCTGCATGTTCTTGTAGGTGACAGACTCGGCGTCCACATTGGTCACCATCGAGTTGAGGCGAACCGAGACACCGAGCTTCTCCAGCTGACGCTGTGCCTTGCGGCCCAAACGCTTGCCGAAGGGCGGCAGCACCTGCGGGGCGCCGTCGAGAAGCAAAATACGGGCATTGGCCGGATTGATATTGGTGTAGCGGCCGGCAAGGGTGCGGTGGGCCATCTCGGCCAGCTGCCCGGCCAGCTCCACACCGGTGGGGCCGGCGCCGACGACGACGAAGGTGAGATAACGCTCGCGCTCGGCCGGGTCGGTGGCCAGCTCGGCGCGCTCGAAGGCGCCGATGATGCGGGCGCGAATCTCGAGGGCGTCGTCAATGGACTTCATACCCGGCGCAAACTCGGCGAAGTGCTCATTACCGAAATAGGACTGGCCGGCGCCGGCGGCGGCGATGAGCGAGTCATAGCTATATACGCGCTTGATCTCGCCGAGCTCGGCGGTGACCGTCTGCTCCTCGGCGTTAATGTCGGTGACCTCGCCCTTGACAATATTGATATTGTCTTGGTTCTTCAGCACCTGGCGGTTGGCTGGAGCGATCTCCCCCGAGGAGAGCAGGCCGGTAGCCACCTGGTACAGCAGCGGCTGGAAAAGGTGGTGGTTGGTGCGGTCGATGATGGTGATATCAACATCGGCCTCCTTAAGGCGCTGAGCAGCGAAGATGCCGCCGAAGCCGGAGCCAATAATCACCACGTGGTGGCGGCCGCTCTCTGGGCGGAAGGGCTGGTCAGACATAAAGATAAACTCCTTGAAACAAAGAACAGATTCTCGCGCGCCCAGCATGACATATATAAGGGCCCTGTGCTCGGCGGCCGCGGAAAGCGGCGCGAGTGCAAGGCAGGGCGCGCATAGATGCTCAGTTTATACCTCCGCCGTGGTGATAGAAAACACAGCCATGTTGAGGTGCGCCATTATCCCTTATGGTATTTGCCGCGGTGGGTGCCGTCTGCGGCCCCGCCTCCCCGAGCGAAGGTAGCGAGAGTTCTACCATGAATTCATCAATGGTGATGGAGCAACGAGGCGTCGTTGCGGCCATCCTCCCACTCCTCGCTGCCGCGGCGTCGGCCGTGCTCAGGCGCTGAGGAGGGGAGCGCACCACGCGCGTCACGTTCAGATCGCGCGTTATCTCGGATGTGGAAAGGGAGCCGGAAGAATCTATGCCCCGTTATAAGGCCAGCCACCTGGCGCATGTGGATGCGCAGCGGTGGCCGGGAGTGGCCACGGTGCCGGTCGCCTGGGGCGATCGGATTGCTTCGTGGCGGCTGCGGCGCGTGGAGGCTCACTTCGCTCGCGCTCTCGCCGACGCTGGGCTCAGCGTGGGCATTTCTCTCGAGGATTCCGACCTGGTGGTGGAGCATGAGGAGCTGTTCTACCGCCTCTCCGATGGCGGCTGGCTCGGCTTGGCCGAAAGCTACATGGCAGGGGAGTGGCACGCCCGCGATCTCGGTGCTGTGGTGAAGGCACTGCTGGGCACCACCTTCGGTACTGCCCGCCGCTTGCCGCAGCGCGGCCGCTATGAGGGCGGTGAACTGCCGCCGGCGCTCAGCGAGTTCACCTCCACCGACAGCATTCATGACGGCGGCGGTATGTTTGCTTCCGGGGTGGCCACCACCGAAAGGATTACCCGCAAAAGCTATACTCACAGTTCGCGGCCGAAAGCCGAATCCTCGCACCACTTTGTGGATGACACGCGCATCTCCCCGCCAGCCGAGGTGGGCCGGGCGGATCTCGCCGATGCGCAGAACCGCGCTATCGACTCTCTTCTCGATGCCGCGCAGGTCGGTGGCGGCCGCGATGTGCTGGAATATCCGCTCTCCCGTGGCGCTCTGGCGATTCGTGCCGCCCAGCGCGGGGCCAGTGTGGATGCGCTCAGCCCCGATGCGGAGTTTGTGGCGGCCGTGGATGAGAGCGTGCAGCTCGCCGGTGTGGCCGATTCGGTGTTCATTCACACCATCGAGCATCCCATCGCTACCCGCGAGGATTGGCGTTCGCGCTATGAATCCATCGTCAGCCTGGACAAGCTCGTGCCCATGGGCGCCGATGGGCAGCGGGAGTTCTTCCGCGCTATCGACCGCATGTTGTCGGTAGGCGGTGTCGCCGCGATCCAGACCCTCAGCGAAGGCAGCAACTTTTCTGCAGTCACGCGCCAAGCGCTCGCCGTGGAGCGGGCCTATATCTGGCCGGCCATGGACTATCCGAGCATCGAGGAGCTGCACAAGACGGTCGACCGCGATACCTCCTTGCGCATCATCGGCGAGACCCACTTCGCCTCCCACTACGCACAGGTTGCGGCGATCCAGGGCGAGCTTTTCGACGCCAACTCGCGTGACGCTGCCGCCGCCGGCTTCGATATCACCTTCCGGCGGTTGTGGCGTTTCCACCTTGCGCTGCAACAAGCGCTGCTGGAGGAGAACCATCTCGATGCGCTGCAGCTGCGGCTGACCTCGCGTAGTCGGGCCAGCCGGCGCAGCTAGTACTGTCTAGCGCCCCGAGAACGCACCAGAGTACTACGAAGCACACGCCCCTGACCAGTATCTGGCCGGGGCGTGTGTGTGAGTTGATGCTCGCTATTTAGATAGCGCCGAAGATCTGTCCGGCGCCGCCGAGGATCGTCTCGACGATGGCGACAGAGAAGTCGAGTGCATCCTGGTCAAAGTAGCCAGGGTGGGGTGCGGGTCCGGTAGGCATAGCTATGTCCTTACTGTGTGAAAAAACGTGATGGGAAGGGGTACTAGCGGATGGTGATGGTGGCGCCGGGATCAGTGAGGTTGGTGTACGCGGCCAGCGGGGCCACGCGCTCACATTGCAGAACGCAGCTCGGATCGGCCTTTTCCGGGCGACCATCGCGGCGAACATCCTCGGCGTTGTACACGGTGGGAACGGCGATGACCTTTTCCCCAGGTACCGCACGGCTCGGAATGAACACGCGCAGGTTGGAATGGATCTTGCCCTCTGCGGTGGCGCGATAGGTCAGCCAGGTGTAGACGCCCCAGTCGCGGCCGGTGCCCGGCTCACGGAGGGTGACGCGCACCGTGTAGTACAAGCCGGGGGTGAAACCGGTGCCGGTGAAGGTTACGCGAGCCCAGTCGCTCGGGCTGACTTCCTTCGCAGCGGAATCAGAAGCGGTAAAGGAGACGCCCTCCACCGCACCTTCAGCACGGTTCGGGTTGACGGGGGACTCGATCACCTGCGTGGGATCCCACCACGGGCGATCCTGAACAGCGTTGGCCGTACCAACGCCGGCACAGAGAGTGCTCACGGCGATGACGCACGCGCTAATACCTTTAGTCAATGAACGCATAATATTCTCTCGGTAGAGGTTATAAGTGGGGAGAAAAAGCGGCGAGCCGGGGAGGTTCGGCCCGCCGCTAAGCACTGAGAACGGTGCCTGTGTACTACACGACGCCAGCGGCGAAGCCGAGCATCGCCTTGGTGGCATCAACTAGTGCAGGTCCAACCTCTTGGAACCAGTGGACCACCGGCATGGGGTCGCTGGGCGGGTCGAGCGGAATGCCTGCATTGGGGTCGTGATCTGCACCCATGATGTAATCCTTTCGGCTGAAAGTGCTTCGGAGGTGCTGGGCATAACCCAGCACTGCGGAGTCTTAGGCCAGCTTGCCCACGAGGCCCAGGATGGCGACGGTCAGGTCGACAGCGTTGGAGAAGAAGCTGTCAACGTTGTCCACGCTGATCTCGGAGGAGAAGGCATCCAGGCTGGAGGTGTCGGCAACACCGGTGGTCTCGCCGGCGCCCGGAACCTCGTCTACCGGAAGATCGCCAGCGGGGGCGTCAACGGCAGGGGTGTCTACCTCGGGAACCTCGGTCTCGGGGGCGTCCACGACGGGAGCCTCAGTCTCAGGAGCGTCAGCCACGGGGGTTTCGGTCACGGTGGTGGTCTCGTCAATCACGTCGTTCTCAACTACTGCATTGTCCATGAAACAAACTCCTTATGAGTTGGATCTCGATTTCACGAGATTATTCAGAATGTGGCACATAACGCGCCTTGTACACGTAACTCGCTAGGCGTGAAGTAACTCTCTGTAACGTCTCACCAGCTCGTTACGATGAACACTAACGGACGCAGCAGAAAACCGCTAGCACCTCGAAAAATGCTCTAACTTACGCTCCTGGTAAGAAGTTAAGAAAAAGCTGAATATAGCGATTCTGAGAATGATTGAGCGGCTCAATTTACATCATTATTCGGAATCCTTAAGACTTGTTGAATAGTGCAACAAAATGATGTGCTACTGGAAGAGCTTTTCTATTAAAACCTATGGAATAACGGGCGTATGTGGTCTGATGACGGACATCGGCGCGGTAGTGGGTACAGCAAGGGTGTTGGGTGCTGAGCAGTAACAATCGTTACTTTTCCGTAGGTTGGGGGAGTAGGGTCTATCTTGCCCATGGGCAGACTTATTGATTCGCCCTATGGCAACATGACGCGACCGCTGCGGATGTGAGGGGTGCGGGGGTGATGGGATGTGTATAGACTTGTGGCCACCTCAGCAAAGGATGCACTGCACAGCGTCGCTCGCCGGCGCATGTGGGGATGCGTAAATGTCGATGTCTACCGCTTAACAAGGGGTCATAGCGACCGATTCAGGGTAGGCTAATCTGGGGGTAAGGTCCGATGTCGGTCGGGGGTGAGATGGCGCCATTCTGAGTGCTTGTACACAGTCCACTGAGCGCGTGCTGTGACTCGCATGGGGCGCTGTGTCTGGGCCTGAGTGTGGCGTGAGGCGTGCTATGGCCACTGAGAACAGAGCGCGAGACGAGGGTGTGGCGCCAGCGATGGCGGAAGGGGGAATCCAGGGGTGGAGTGCGGAGGGGGGCCGAGACTGCGAGGCCTCGCTGGAGTGTGGAGTACGATGCGCCGCCAACGCTGGGCGGGAAATGGGGAGCATCGCTAAAGTGACATAATGTATATTATCGGACAAATAACGATGCTGGTGGGCGCACGCTGCTGTTATGGCTTCCGTCGTCAGGCCGTGGTTGAGGCTATCGTCCTCCCGCGCCGCTGTCTGCGGCTCTGTGCGCGCTTGCCGCAGCGTCGCCCTTCGGTTCTTCACTCACTGTGTGGGGTTCAGTCGCATTGCCCGCAGCGTCCGTGGCGCGCGATTCGTGCTCAGCCGTTCTCTGCGGCTCGGTTGCCCATGTACTCATCTGCGCTGTGCGGCCGTGCCGCCCACACGTTCACGCGCCACCGAGTGCGAGGCGCTCATCCCGCCATCGCTCCTGCTATGAATGCGAGAGAAAACGCCACTGCGTAGTAGCCCCCGCTCAGGCGGCCCTCGGTGCGCACCTCTGCCCTATGCAGATATGCCACTTATTACGTCACAGTGACGAAATTAAGTGGCATTCCTAGGCTATGCGATGAAGCGGCTATCGCTGTTTATAGGCTGTGACCAACTGCCAGATGGTCAGTGCAATCAGTAGCACTGAGAAACCGGCCAGCCACGGGAGGCCTTCGGTGTACATGAAGATGCCGAAGATAATGAGTACGACGAGGCGCACCCACATAGCGGGAATCAGCTTATTCACCATGGCGCGCTCCTAGCTGTCCTTCTGCATGCTGATGCGGATGTTAAGCTCGCCGTCCTCGGAGATCTTCGCGGCAATGAAGTCTGGGGTCTTGACTCCAAAGTCCTCGCGATTAAAAGGAATGGTGCCCGCCAGAATGATGGATTCGCCGCTGCGCAGCACCTCGAACTCGGCACTCACCTGGTTGGTCACGCCCTTGATGGTGAACTCGCCATCGAGCTGCACGGTGGCCGGAGTGCCATCATCGGGCACCTGCGAGAGATCCGCAGGCTCGGTGAGCACGAAACGGGCCTCGGGATAGAGCTCCGTCTCCAAGAGCTTGCGGCGCACGTTCACATCGCGGCGCTTCTGATCGGTCTCGACCTGTGTGAGGTCGGCCACCATCTCGGCGCCGGCCTGGACGGAATTATCACTGACCGTCGCCGAGCCGGTGACAGCTCGCGTGGAGCCAGAGGTGCTGCGGCGCTCCCCGGGTAGGATCTCCTCGAAGGTATAGCCCACCGAGGTGGTGTTTCCCTCGGCGCTGGGAACGACAGTCCACTCGCCATTGACGTCCGTGCTGGCTGCGTTGGCCTGCTCGGTAGAGATACCCCCGGTCTGCACTCCGGAGTTCATCACGGCCTTGTACACCACGGGCGCCACGGCAAGCAGCGTGAGAACGACGATGACTACAACGGCACCGACGACGACGGCTTTATTAGCCCCTTTGGAAGCCCCAGTATTCATGTCTTGCATCCTAACCCAATTTTAGAAACGGAAATGTTCAATGGCCCGAGCTATGCGCTGCAGCTCCTCGCACAACTCGTCGATGTCCTCGGGCTCGGCATCCTCGGCCACCGCGGTGGCGATATCCTCGGCGGCGCAACGCAGCTCATAGAGCGAGTCCGTGAAATGGGCCCGTTGTTCGGGGGTGATCACCACTGCGTCGCTAGGAAGCTGTCGACTCTCCGCCAGTTGTCGGTGCTCATAAGCACGTTGCCGACACGAGGCGCTGCAGTACTTCTTTGGTCGCCCCCTGCCGCTAGTGGCGAATTCCTTTCCGCACCACTGGCAGGTGTGGGTCACAGAATCGCGTCTAGTCACGGCTGTATATATTAGCGCACCCCGCCCTGTGTGAGTACGGGAGGATCCGCGTGGCTAAAATATGTTTGATGAGCTACAACCGCAGTGCTCCGTGGTGGAACTAAATGCACGGCATGTGCGTTGTACCTAAAGCAATACAGCCGCAAAGAAAAGGACGGATTGAAACATGGCAGATCGCGTACTGCGCGGCAGCCGCATGGGTGCTGTGAGTTACGAAACCGATCGAGATCATGATCTCGCACCTCGGCGCATGGTCAAGTACAAGACGGACTCGGGAGAGATCTTCGAGGTTCCCTTCGCCGACGATGCCGAACTCCCCGAGGAGTGGCTGTGCAAGAACGGCCAGATGGGCACCCTCATGGAAGGCGAGGGTGTTGAGGGTAAGCCGGTGAAGCCGCCGCGCACCCACTGGGACATGCTCTGCGAGCGCCGCAGCATGGAAGAACTCGATGAGCTGCTCGACGAGCGCATCGAGTATCTGCGCAAGCGCCGCCGCAACGCCGCCAAGCTGCTCAAGCAGCAGAAGGAAGAAGAAGAGCGCGCTAAGCAGGAGGCTGGCAAATAAGCCCAGCGCCGTGCACAGATAGACCACGACCCGAGAACCAACACGCAGCGGTTCCCGGGTCGTGGTCTTTGCCCTTATAAGCTACTCCCCTAGTTCCTGCCCCACCGCGAGCTGCCGTGCTCGTGGCGGGAAGCTATAAGGCACTTAGTGGTTGAACTTGGGGCGGGTCTTGTGGCGCTTGATTTCATACTGCACCTGCTTGCTGGTCTCGTTGTAGAGATCGCGGAGCTGTTGGGCGCGGTGCTTGAGACCCCAGAGCGTGACCTGGGACAGCGAGCTGGTGACGAAGCTGCCGTCCAGCTTGGATTCGCCGATTTCGCGTTCGGTGAAGGTGATCGGGACTTCCTGGACATCGAAGCCCGCTTGGACGGCGCGGAAGGCGAGATCCACCTGGAAAATATAGCCGGCGTTGGACAGTTCCGAGAAGTCGATCGCTTCGAGGACCTCGCGTCGATAAGCGCGATAGCCTGCGGTCATATCACTCAGGCCTGCGCCGAGGGCGAGCGAGATGTAGATATTGCCGCCCTTGGACAGCACATAGCGCTTCTTGGGCCAATTGACTACGCGGGCGCCCGGAATGTAGCGCGAGCCGATGACCAGATCGGCGCCCTCATCCACCGCGTTCAGCAGCTGATGAAGCTGCTCCGGGGCATGGGAGCCATCCGCATCCATTTCGCAGAGCACGCTGTAGTCGCGCTCCAAGCCCCAGTTAAAGCCCTCGATATAGGCTCCGAGCAGGCCTTCCTTGACCTGGCGGTGGCACACATGGATCTGATCGTCCTGGGCGGCAAGCTCATCGGCGACGTCGCCGGTGCCATCGGGGCTGTTGTCGTCCACAATGAGGATGTCCACACGCGGCGCGGCCTGGCGGATACGAGCAGTGATCAGCGGGGTGTTTTCGCGCTCATTGTAGGTCGGGATAATGACCAGTGTCTTCTCACTCGGCTTCGTCACAGATGTCGCTACTTTCCATTGCTACGGGACGCATCCGCACCACCACGGTGAGAAAGCGCCACTAGGGGCTGACTTCAGGCTTTGCGGCCACGCACTATACCGGCCGCAGCGGCTAACACTCCAATAATAGTGAGTCCGGCCTCGATCTGACCACCATGGATGGCTGCGATCGTGTGCGTGGACCGCAGCGGCAGCGTGTCCACCAGGTGATCCGCAGTGAAAATATCGGTCTGTTCCAGCACCTTTCCACTCGGGCTCACCAGTGCGGAGACCCCAGAGGTGGCGGCCACCACAACTGCCCTATCCAGCTCCTTGGCGCGGAATCTGCTCATCGCCAACTGTTGATAGGTCATGTCTGTGAAACCGAAGGTGGCATTGTTGGTGGGCGTGGTCAGGATCTGCGCGCCGGCCAGCACGGCATCGCGGCCGGCGCGGTCGAAGGCCACCTCGTAGCAGGTGGATACACCCACCGCGATGTCGTTCATATGCACCACGCCCGAGCCCTCGCCGGGCTTGAAATCCCCAGCGAGATCAACGTAGTCGGAGAAGTGCCGAAAAAAATCTCGGTAGGGCATGTACTCGCCGAAGGGCTGCAGATACTTCTTGTAATGGTGCTCGCCCACTGTGCCTTCGGCATTGAACACCACCATCGTATTGCGCGCGCCCACCTCATCGCGGGTGACCGTGCCTACCAAGAGTGGCGCGTTCACGTGCTCCACCGCCTCCGCGATGCGGGCCCGGGCAGAAGCGTGGACAAAAGGATTGACATCGGCAGCGTTTTCCGGCCAGACCACCAGATCGACGGGGCGGTCAATGCGCTCTGTTTCGGCACTATGGTTGTTCAGCACCGCCTCGCGCTGGGCGTTGAAGTCCAAGCCCATGCGCGGCACATTGCCCTGCACGGCGGCGACCGTCACCTCCCCTGCAGAGGGACGCTGCTCCAGCGAGGAGCTATACAGTGTGCCGCCGAGCAGTATCACGGCGATGGATGCGAGCGTGAGCAGCGACGATAGCCGCGCACGCAGGAGTAGGCCGGCGAGTCCGGCGCCGATGCCGACGGTGGCGGCACTCACGAGCGCCGGCCCGCCCACCGGGGCCAGAGCACTGAGGGGCCCAGTGATCTGTCCCCAGGCCACCCGCACCCAGGCGAAGCCGCCAAAGGGCCATGTGGAGTGCAGCCACTCCACGGCCACATAGAACAGCGTGAAGGCCAGCGGCCCGAGGCGCGGTGCGATAGTGGAAAACAGCAGGATATAGAGGGTATTGACGATAGCGAGGGCAATATAGGGCGGGGTGCCGACGAACTCGCCCACCCAGGGCAAGAGCGGCAGGTAGGCGCATAAGGCGTGGGTGGCGCCGATGAGGAGGCCGCTGCGCCAGGTGATCGGGCGGGCCATCCAGCGGCGCCAGGGGTGCAGCGCGATATACAGCAGCGCGAAGCTCAGCACCCCGGCGAACCAATAGCCGTGGGGTTCGAAGGAAAAATACAAGAGCAGCCCGGAGAGGGCTGCGCAGGCGAGGTGGAGAAGCAGCGGCATTACTGAGATTCGGGGCTATCGCTATCGTTGCTCGGGCCGTTGCTGCGGCCCTTGTTCTGGCCGTTATTCGGGGTGTCGAAATCGTCCGGATTGACGCTTTCTGTCCACTTCTTAATTTCTTCTTCATCGATCACCGGTGCGAAAGAACCATAGGTGCCGCGCTTTTGGGTCATCGTGAAGGTCTTAACGCTCAGCTTATCCAGACGCGCCATGGTGGTGCGCGCCATGACCCGCCGGATCACCGCGCGGGTGGGCGGCAGAATGCAGAGCAAACCGGTGATGGAGGTGATGTATCCAGGCAGAGCGACGCCCACCAAACCGGCAAAGAGCAGGCCATAATCCCCTACTACCTGACCGGGTCGGGCCGCCGTGGGGTTGCTGGCGGCGCGGCGCACTATCGCGCGCATCTCATAGTTGGCGAACACAAAGCCGAGGATGAATAGCAGGCCAAGGAGCAGGATCGCCCAGCCGAAGCCAATCCACCTACCGACGAGGTAGAAGGCGAGGATCTCGCCGACGATGTACAGGGGAAAAAGTAGTCCTAAACGCACGGTGGTCGAGTCTACCTGAGCCTAAGGACACACGGGTGAAGCCAAGCGCGCACGCCGCTAGCCTCGTGCCGCTACCCTCGTGGCGCCTGCCGGCGGCAGAGACGAGAACACCCTCCCGCAGCACTGCGTGGGCAGCTGGTCGGGAGGGTGGCTGGTGCGGCTAGCTCTGAGAGTCGCCGCGGGCCTCGATATCGCCTTCCATCTCTAGGAAGGTATCGCGGAGCAGGTCCAGACGCTCTTGGTCCGGCTCCTCCCAGAGGTTGCGGTCGGCGGCCTCGAGTAGACGTTCTGCGATATCCTTCAGCGCCCACGGATTGGACTCTTGGAAGAACTCGCGGTTGGTCTCGTCTTTCACATAGGTGTCTGTGAGAGTCTCATACATCCAATCGTCCATGAGGCCGGTGGTGGCGTCATAGCCGAAGAGATAGTCCACGGTGGCGGTCATTTCGAACGCGCCCTTGTAGCCGTGGCGGCGCATCGCCTCGATCCAGCGCGGATTGACGACGCGGGCACGGAAGACGCGCCGCGATTCCTCGTGCAGGCTGCGGGTCTTCACCGTTTCCTGGCGGGTGGAATCGCCGATGACGGCGTCGGGGTTCTCCCCTGTCAGAGCGCGAATCGTGGCCACCATGCCGCCGTGATACTGGAAGTAGTCATCCGAGTCGGCGATATCGTGCTCGGCGGAGTCGATGTTCTTCGCTGCGACCTTGATGCGGCGGTAGGCGGCCTTCATCTCCTCATCGGCCTTCACACCGGGCAGATCACGGCCATAGGCATAGCCGCCCCAGGAGGTGTAGACGGCCGCGAGGTCTTGATCATCGCGCCAGTTGCCGGATTCGATGAGTTCGAGCATGCCGGCGCCATAGGTGCCGGGCTTGGAGCCGAAGATACGGCGCGGGGTGAGCCCGGAGTCCACATCGGCCTGGGCGTGGGCGGCCACATAGTTCTGCTCGTGGGGCTCGTCCAAGCCGGCGACGAGCTGGACGGCATCGTCGATAAGCGTAATGACGTGCGGGAATGCATCGCGGAAGAAGCCGGAGATGCGCACGGTGACATCGATGCGCGGGCGGTCGAGTTCCTCCAGCGGGATCACGTGCAGATCCACGACGCGTCGAGAGGCCTCGTCCCACACGGGGCGGACACCCAGCAGGGCGAATACCTCGGCGATGTCATCGCCGGAGGTACGCATGGCGGAGGTACCCCATACCGAAAGTCCCACCGACTCGGGATAGGCGTCGTCGTGATCGGACTGGTAGCGCTCGATGAGCGAATCGGCCAGCAGCTGGCCGGTCTCCCACGCGAGGCGCGAGGGGATGGCTTTGGGGTCTACGGCGTAGAAGTTGCGGCCGGTGGGCAGCACATTGATCAGACCGCGCATCGGCGAGCCGGAGGGCCCGGCCTCGATGAAGCGGCCGTCGAGGGCGCGCAGGATCTGGGTGATCTCGCGCGGCGTGGCCGCCAGTCGCGGCACCACTTCTTCGGCGGCGAAGCGCAGCAGGTGCGCGAGCTGCTCCGGCTTGGCGGTCTCCGGCAGCTCCACGCTGCGCAGCACCTCATCTACCGCCTCCGGGGCCCAGTTGTGATCGGAGAGGGAGCGGATCAGCGAGACGGCCAGCTCCTCGATGTTATCGACGCGAGTGCGGCTTTCATCGCCCGATTCGGAGAGCCCGAGGCTTTCGCGCAAGCCCTCCACCGCGCTGGAGCCGCCCCACAGCTGGCGGGAACGCAGCATCGCGGCCACCAGCTCCACGAGCTCCTCGTCCTTGCTGCGCTGGCCGAGCACGTGCAGGCCGCCGCGGATAGCGACGTCTTTGATCTCGCAGAGCCAGCCATCGACGTGCATGAGCATGTCATCGAAGACCTCCTCGTCGGGGCGAGACTCCCAGCCGAGGTCTTGGTCCATCTTGGCGGCTTGCAAAAGCGTCCAGATCTCTTGGCGAATGGCCGGAAGTTTGGCCGGGTCCATGGCGGAGATGTTCTGGTGCTCGTCGAGAAGCTGCTCGAGGCGGGTGATATCGCCATAGGATTCAGCGCGGGCCATGGGCGGGATCATGTGATCGACCAAGAGGGCGTGGGCGCGGCGCTTGGCCTGGGTGCCCTCGCCGGGGTCATTGACCAAGAAGGGGTAGATCAAGGGCACATCGGCGATGGCTTGATCCGGATAGCATTCATTGGATAGGCCCACGGTTTTACCGGGGAGCCATTCCATGTTGCCGTGCTTGCCCATGTGCACTATGGCGTGGGCACCGAAGATCTCTCGCAGCCAGTAGTACACGCCCAAGTAGTGGTGGTTCGCGGGCAGATCGGGGTCATGGTAGATGCCCACGGGGTTTTCCCCGAAGCCGCGCGGCGGCTGCACCATCAGCATGACATTGCCGAACTTCAGGCCGGCGATATAGAGCTCGCCGGTGTCGGGATGCACGTAGTGCTCGCCGGGTGCCTGGCCCCAGTGCTCGATCATTTCTTCCTGCATTGCCTGCGGCAGCGTGGAGAAGAACGAGCAGTAGTCCTCCTTAGAGAGCTTGAGCGGGTTGGTGCGCAGCACCTCCTCGGTGAGCCACTCGGGGTCGTGGCCACCGGCGTCGATCACGGCGTGCATGAGCGCATCGGAGTTGCCATCGGTGAAACCGGGGATCTGGGTGGTATCGCCGAGATCGTAGCCGGCCTCGTCCAGGGCGTGCAGCACCCGCAGCGTGGAGGCAGGGGTATCCAGGCCCACCGCATTGCCGATGCGGGCGTGCTTGGTGGGATAGGCGGAGAGCATGAGCACGATCTTCTTCTGCTCATTGGGAATCGAGCGCAGCTTGGCATGGTTGACGCTGATCGACGCCAGCCGGGCGCAGCGCTCCTTATCGGCCACATAGGAGATCAGGCCATCATCGTCATATTCCTTGAAGGAGAAGGGCACGGTGATGATGCGGCCATCGAACTCTGGCACGGCCACCGAGTTGGTGACATCGAGCGGAGTGAGGCCATCGTCATTGTCCACCCACTGGCTGCGCGGCGAGGTGGTGGCGATGCCCTGAATAATCGGCACATCCAAAGCGGCGAGTGCCTTCACATCCCAGGAGTCATCGTCGCCGCCGGCCTGCGCGCTCGCGGGAGCTTTTCCACCGGCGGCCAGCACGGTGGTGATGATGGCATCCATGGTGGAGAGCTCATCGAGCAATTCCTCGGAGGCCTGGCGCAAAGACGCGGCAAAGAGCGGCACGGGCACGGCACCCGCGGCCTGTATGGCGCGCGCGAGTTCCGCAATGTAGTCGGTATTGCCGGCAAGGTGCTGGGCACGGTAGTAGATGATGCCCACCCGTGGTGCCGAGTCTGGCGCCTTAGCGTCCTGCTCTGCCTCGTCGAGGTGGCCCCACATGGGCATACGCGCCGGCGGCTGGAAGCCAAAGCCGGTGAGCAGCACGGTATCGGAGAGGAAGTGGTGCAGCTGCGCCAGGTTCTTCGCCCCGCCCTCGGCGAGATAGGCGTGGGCCTCGGTGGTCACACCCGCCGGTGTGGTGGAGGTGCGGGTGAGCTCGGCGTCGACGGCCAACTCGCCCGAGACAAACACGGTGGGCTTGTTATGCGCGAGCACGGTGGTGATGAGGTCTTCCCACCAGCGATAGCCACCCAGCAGCCGGGCGACGATGATCTCGGCGTCGCCCACCAGCTCATCGATGCGTTCAGAGCTCAACCCAGTGGGATTGGCGTAGCGGAAATGAACATTATCCTCGGAATTGGCCGCCTTTGCGGAGAGCAAATCCGTATCAGACGTGGAGAGCAACAGAATCATGGAGCAGATGACTCGCTTTCATCGTGTGTGGGTGTGCGCGCCCACGCGAACAATGGGGTACAACAGCGGCAGCGGCCTTGAGGTCTGGCTATCACAGTGGCGCGACCGCGACCGGAGTTGCACCGGTTTCCCAAGACACTGACTGTGACCTAACCCTACACATATGTGATGTGTCTCAAGGGCACTAGTCGGTCGATCTACCGCAAGTTTTTTCTCTCTGCGTCATAGAGATGACTGCACAGCCACTGCGCGTGACGACGCATCGTTAAGGCATAAGTGCCAAAGTGGCCCACAGTGAAGTGAAAGACGGTGGGCAAAAAGGCGTACACCCGATAGTCCAGATACTCCGGGCTGAGCCTGACCCAGCCGCGTGCGACTTCCTCTACCTGCGGAAAAGGAATCACATCGTCATAGCGGTTGCCCCACAATAGCGTGGGGTGATGCAGCGGCTGGGTGCCTAAACGATGCCGCTCTAACTCGGCGGTGAGCGCCGCAGACTCATCAAGACTGGCGCTGAGGCGCTGGTCATTCGTAGTCCAGTGCCTACTGCCACGCCAGCCGCCGCGCAGCGCCGCGCCGAAAGCCGAGAGCAGCGCTGTCGCCCGGATCTGTTCCAGCCCGTAGTCACTGACATTCGCCAACGCCGCGCGCACCGTCTCCGGATGGGAGGTATAGAAACCGAGCACGGCAAAGGAAACAATGCCGGTGAGGGTGTGGTGATCCACAAAGCGCAATACCTTCACCAGATCCGAGGGCGGTGCCCCCACCACCGCCGCCCGGGGCCGCGGCTCAGCCGTAGCGGCCAGTTCGCAGGCCTTGCCCACGGCTCCCCCGCCCTGAGAAAATCCCCACCATCCCACCGGGGCGGCTGCGGGAAAGAAATGGCTGCTGCAGGCGCGGACGGCGTCGATAAGCGCATAACCGCAGGCGATGTTGTTAGCGTAGAGCTGAATGCCGGTGCGTGGATCGCGGGGATAATCGATGACCACTACCCCCATGCCGCGGGAGACAAAATGATTAATCACCGGCAGCTCATAGGCAAAGATCACATCCTCGATACGGCGGCCGCGGCGCCGCACCGCCCAGCCGACCGGCGCCGACCGCGAGGGGTCAGAGGAGGCCCCCATGCCCTGGGTGGAGGGAGCAAACGCCACCACTGGGCGCGGCCCAGGCCCCGTCCACGGGCGCAACGGGCGGATATACAAACCCGTGGCGGGAATGACACGGCCGGTCGAATCGTCGGTGGTATAGCTAAAACGCCAGCTGCGCGCCGGGATAGCACGCCCACCGACCCCGACAGTGGAGGTGGGCTGGGCATCAATGAGGACTCCTCGCACATCTGGGTGAGGCTGGGTGCGCACCTCGACCGCAGGGGCGGCAGGCGGCCGCCGGAGCGCATGACCAACCAGACCGGCCACCACCCGCAGCTGGGCGGCCACTCCCCGCCCCGCAGGCATGCTTCGCCGCTGCTGCTCGCTAGGAGGAGACTGAGGATCATCCATGCCAGATAGGATAAACCCATGTCTGAATTTGACCAGAACATTGCTCTCGGGAGGGAGCTTTTCGGCGACACCCTCGATAGCTATGAACGCAGCGCGGAGTCCCTGTTGGAATCCTGGGACCAAGACTTCAGCGATGCCGCGCTCACGGAGCTCGACCAGATTCTGCTGCGCGCTTATGGTCTCGAGAGCGACTACGCAGATAAGGTTCTCGGCGCGTTGGGGCTGCCCGTTCCCGAGGAGGCGGAGTATGTGACCATGCTGCTCGGCCAGGCCCTCGTGGCCACCGGGCAGTGGGAGTGGGCGCTCGTGTGGGCGCCGCCGAAGATCCCCGGCGAGATCACCTTCACCTACTGCCTCGCCCGCGCCGACCATGAGCAGCTGCTCTTTCCTGGGTCCTGGGTGAAAATGGCCGTATTCGGCACCGCTCCCGAGGAGCCGCTCGACGCCGCGCCGGGGCTGGCATGGGCTCTGGGCTCGGCACGGGACTATCTTTAAAGCTATGGAGAAGTTCGATCACGTCCCCTCTGTCGCCGACACGCTCGGTCTTGGCAATCGCCAGCGCGGTGATGGCTGCCCTGGCGCGTTGAAGATGCATGAGGCCGCCGATGGGTTCATCGGCCGCATCCGCATCGCCGGTGGTCGCGCCAGCTCGGAGCATCTTGCAGCGCTCGCCCACCTTGCCGAGGAGCATGGCGATGGCGATATTCACGTCACCACTCGCGGCAACGTCCAAATCCGCGGCATCCGCCAGCGCGAGGCGTTTTCCTCGGCGGTGTGCGAGCTCGGCCTCTTACCGAGCATCGCCCACGACAAGATCCGCAATATCATCGCCTCTCCCCTCTCCCGCGACCTCGACGCGCTCGTCGCCGACCTCGATCGCGGGCTCCTGGCCAGCGAGGAAGTCACCGGCCTCTCCGGGCGCACCCTCTTCGGCCTTGACGGCGGCGACGGCGGCATCACCGCCCAGCACCCCGACTTCGGCATCCAATTGATCTCGGCACGCGAGGCCATCGTGATCCTCGGTGGCCTCCCCACCGCTCTCTCGGTGCTTATCGACGCCGCCCCGCAGGTCCTCATCCACGCTGCTGAACAGTGGCAACGAATCCGCGGTGAATGCTGGCGCGTGCAGGAAAGCCCAGAGTTGCGTGGCAAGCTGCTCGACTATCTGGCGGAGCTGCCCGAGTGCAGCCCCACGCGAGAGACCGTGCAGCTGACGAAGCGGGCCAAAGCCGAGGACGCCCCCATCGGCTGGCTGGAGCGCAGCGATGGCTGGGTGGATCTCGGCGCCTCCTTGCCTTTTGGCGTCCTCAGTGCCCGAGTGGCGCAGATGCTGGCCGCCAGCGACAAACCCGTTCGTATTACGCCGTGGGCCGGCGTGGTGGTGTGTGATCTCGACGAAGGCGAAGCCGAGGCCGTGGCCAAGGTGCTTGCGCCCCAAGGGCTGGTATTTGACCGCCACTCCCCGTGGCTGCGAGTCAGCGCCTGCACCGGGCTTCCCGGGTGCAGCAAATCCCGCAGCGATGTGCGCGGCGATGCCCTGAGCGCGATCCGCACCCAGGCCCTGCCCGATCCCTCCACCGCCGACGCGGTGCACTTCTCCGGCTGTGAACGCCGTTGTGGGCACCCCTTGCACAATTACTGGGACTATGTGGCCGAAAGCGATGGCGACTATGACGTCACCGTCGCCAGCGGCACTCCCGCTACCGCGCGCACCTTCTAACCCCGAGAGGAAAGCCTGTCAGGTGTACACCTACGAAACAGACGGCAACGAGATTTACCGGCAGTCCTTCGCCATGATCCGCGAGGAATCCGATCTCTCCCCCTTCGATAAAGAGCAGTCCCAGGTGGCTGTGCGCATGATCCACGCCGCCGGCGCCACCGATCTCGCAGCCGATATCGAGTTCTCTGCGGGACTTGTCCCCGCCGCGCGAGAGGCACTACGCAGCGGAGCTCCCATCATTAGCGATGTGAATATGGTGCGCTCAGGTGTGACGCGCACCCGGCTGCCCGCGGACAACGATGTTGTCTGCATGTTGCGCGATGAGGAGACCGTCGAGCTTGCCCGCAGCAGAGGAACTACGCGCTCTGCCGCGGCCGTGGAACGCTGGGAGCCGATTCTCGAGGGCGCCGTGGTGGCCATTGGTAACGCCCCCACCGCGCTATTCCACCTGCTCAACTGGCTCGCCGAGGATCCGCAGCGACCTCGCCCGGCAGCCGTGCTCGGCATTCCCGTCGGTTTTGTCGGCGCCGCCGAATCCAAGGTGGCCCTGGCGGAGTCCGCTGCCGATCTCGGAATCCAGTTCCTCACCGTTCATGGCCGCCGCGGCGGCTCTGCCATCACCTGCGCCGCCCTGAACGCCCTAGCCACCGAGAAGGAGATCATCTAACCGTGGCTTCCGGAACACTCATCGGCATCGGGGTCGGACCCGGTGATCCCGAACTACTCACCCTCAAGGCCGTCGCCACGTTGAAGCAGGCCGATGTGGTGGTCTATCACGCCGGCCCGAAGCGCAGCTCGACCGCGCGATCCATCGCCGCCGACTACCTGCCCGAGGACTGCGAAGAGGAACTGCTCGCCTATCCAGTGACCACTGGGATTACCAACCACCCCGGCGGCTACGCCGGGGCCATGGCCGAGTTCTATAGCGAGGCCGCCGAAAGACTCAGCGCGCACCTTGCCGCCGGCAAGACCGTGGTGGTACTCAGCCTGGGCGATCCCATGCTCTACTCCTCGTATCAGCACCTGCACCGGCTGTTGGCAAGCGACTTCGAGGCGAAAATCATTCCCGGTATCCCGTCTATTACCGCCTCCGCTGATGCCTTGGGGCTTCCTCTCGCCGAGGCCGAGGACATACTCGCTGTGCTGCCCGCCACCGTGGGCGTGGAAAACCTCAAGCGCGCACTGAGCACCGCCGATACAGCCGTGATTATGAAGCTGGGCCGCACCTTCACCGCCGTTCGGGACGCCTTGGAGGCCACCGGCCGACTGGAGGACTCCTATATCGTCTCCCGCGCCAGCATGAACGGCCAGCGCATCGTGCCCGTGCGCGAGGCCGATCCGGAGAATATTCCCTACTTCTCCTGCGTCGTGGTGCCCAGCCAGCGTCAAGGCTTTGTACTTGAGGATCAACAGCCCTCCCACGGTGAGGTGGTGGTGCTGGGACTCGGCCCAGGCGACTCTGCATGGACCACCCCCGAAACCTCATGGGAGCTCGCCAGAGCCACCGATGTGGTGGGCTATTCCACCTATGTGCGACGGGTGCCGCAGCGGGCCGGACAGCGCCAGCATCTCTCGGACAACAAGGTGGAAGCCGAGCGCGCCGCCATGGCCCTCGACTTGGCGAAGGAAGGCAAGCGCGTGGCCGTGGTCAGCTCCGGTGATCCGGGAGTATTCGCCATGGCCTCAGCGGTGCTCGATGTGGCCCAAGACCCGCAATGGGCCGATGTATCGGTGCGGGTCGTGCCGGGAATGACCGCAGCGCAGGCTGTGGCATCGCGCGTCGGTGCCCCCTTGGGGCATGACTTCGGAATGATCTCCTTGTCCGACCGGCTGAAGCCGTGGGAGGTTATCGAGAAGCGGATCCGTGCACTTGCCTCCGCCGACATGGCCTTCGCGGTGTACAACCCGGCCTCGAAGACCCGCCGCGAGCAGGTGGCGAAACTCGCCGAGATTGTCGGTGAGTACCAGTCGCCCGAGCTGCCGGTGATCGTCGCCCGCGCCGTGGGCTCCGAGCAAGAACGGGTGCAGGTGACTACGCTCCGCGACTTCGACCCGGAGATCGTGGACATGCGCACCATGGTAATTATCGGCGCCTCCACCACCACCGTGTATCGCGGCGGGCCGGAGAAGGCCACGAGGGTGTTTACCTCTCGCCGCTACGCCACCCAGGACCCGTTGAACCTGTTTTAGGGCCTGAATCAGCAATGATGAAGCCGGCTGCGCACCTCTCAGGGTGCTGCAGCCGGCTGTGCTGTGTGGCGAGGCAATAAGAGCCTAGTTTTTCTTCGATTCCTGGCGCTTGTCCGGGCTCTGGCGGGCCCACGTGCCGATGGGGCCGGCCACACGCGGAGTTTGTTTGCCCAGCAAAGCGCGTTTATTCGCGTCCTTTTCCTCCGGCGCAAGTACGGAGATGACAGGCCCCTTCCCCTGTGTCTTAGGGCTGCGGCCCGCAGTGGGGCCGAATGCCGCCATGGGGCCGCGACCAGGGCTGGGCTTGCTGTTGCTTGTATTCTGCCCCAGCACCGCCGGCGGTGGCGTGGCGGCACCGCGTGGCGACGCCGTCGCGTTCGGGGAGTGATTCGGAGTAGAAGTAGCCGCGGGAGGGATCAGCGGCTGAGCAGAGCGTGCCAAGGGGGCCGCTCCTGCCCCACTGCTACTACGCAGGGGCGCACTTGGTGCGGAAAGCCCAGCGTGCCGGGGCGTAGTGGATGTCACCCTGCGGGCTGAGCCGGTGGCGTGTGGCACCGCTCCGAGTGGCTGCACTGGGCTGGTTGCGGTGTGGCGGCCGGCAGATGCTGGGGATGGCGAGCCCAACGTGGTGGGCGTGGTGAGCGCATTGGTGAACGTCTGTGGACTTCTCGCGCCGCCTACCGTGCCGGCGATCGGGGATGTCTGCGGTGAAGAAGGATGGAGCAGGTTCTGGGACAGCTGTGGTGCGGCCGCTGAGGTGCCGGGTGTCGTAGTGGTGCCGGCGGTCTCCGTAGAGGGCGCGGCGATACTGGAGAGTTCGTTGAGAGCGGCGTGGGCACGCGCCATAGAACCCGGCTGGTTGCTGGTGCTGTTGTGGGTGATGGCGTCGAGGGTCCGGAGTGTTTTAGGAACGTTGGCTCCCGCCGCGTCAACGGCGTGATCCATTCCCGTGGGAATGAGATGGGCGTAGCCGCCTTGTGGTGGAGTCGCCATGAGATTGCGGAGAACCGGTACACCCATGTGCAGTGTGGGCGGAAAGAGTGTGGTGGTGAAAGTTTTAACGAAGGCGTCCTCGGCCTGAGCCTTGAGGGCCGGATCGGTGATGTGGGCGGTGCGCGCCGCCGCCTCGTTAACGAGGGAGTGCCCGTAGCTATGGATGGTGTGCAGGTTCTGCACCGTCAGGCCCATTGCCTCGGCATTGACGGAGAAATTCTGGGCTTGTTGCGCAGCTTCCCGGATGGTGGCTGCAGAGGCTTCGACCGCTTCGCCCTCATTGGTGCCGGCGATATCCGCAGCTATGTGGTGCAGATTGTCCGATAAAATCTGCAGCTGCGAAGAAATGATGTGCCATCCCTCAACTGCGGAAAAAACTTCATTATTGCGGGTGGTGGCGAAGGCCGCCTGAAGCGCTTGCAATGAGGTGGCTGGACTAACTACTGGTAATGCGAAGAGGAAGTCACTGTAGATAATGCTCGGTTTCGGAGGAAAGCTTCCTAACACTTCACGAGAGGACGTCCCGTAGAGGCTTTCACGGATAACCTCATCCTGAAACTGAAACCCGCCATTCGTCGCATGTGTGGCATCGCTTAACCACCTAATATGAAGTTCGAATGCATCGGTCACTTCCGTTGCTGCACCAGGGGCACTCTTAAGTGCTCCAGCATGGGCGGCCCCAAGTTGGTCGAGTCCAGAAACCTGAGAATAAAGACCAGAGATATCGCAGAACTGAGCAGCATTAATAATTACTGCTGTTTCATTTAGGCACGATCCTAACGCGTCGCCATTCTTTGCAAGATTACCGGTGCATGTTTCCATCGAGGTTCTCCAACCTTAAATTTTGAAAAATTTTATAGAATGAATCATGGGCTTTACTGCACACCTCTGGGATTTTTTCTAGTTCCTCGTGTGTTTGGAGTATTACGGATAGTCTTCCTCTTTGTGTGTAAGAAGATACTCCACATGAAGCGCCCGAGCTATCGAGATAGCTAAAGGTGTGAACCTTTGGATCGTGGGAATAGTCCATTGGTTCGTGCAGTTCCGTAGTTTTCTCGAGAGTTGCCAAGGGAATTGTGTCTGCCGCCACTAGATAGCTGAACCCTGATTCGCCAACTCGTGTATAAAAGCATCCTTTCTGCTGTATCATTCCAAGGTCTATTTCCTCTACTGGTGGATTGAGTCCAGCAGTTGCTATAACGTTTTCGGGTATTTCTGCACATGGATTGAAGAGCTCAAATCCTGGCGCCTGGTAGTCGAAGTTCTCTGAGGTGGCTTCGAACCAGTCGGATAATTCAGTGCCTGCTTCCTCAGTGGTTGTCGAATCTTCCTTGGTGGTGTTGCTTGTTGCCTCCTCAGTTTCTTCTTGCCCGGTCGCTGCTGCGCAGCCGCTGGTTGTGATTAGCGCTAGGGCTAGGGCGGTGCCGAGGGCGCGGCGGCGTTGTACTGCGGAGTGTCGGAGGTTCCTCATGGGGTCCTTTCATTAGGTGTGTGAAACTAAGAGTGAATGAGGATGGACAGTTGTGCAGTACAACGCACCGCTGATGCCCTTTTAAGGGGTGGCGAAGTGGGTGCAGAGACGACATCCCCCGAGGTCATCTCTGCACCACTCCGCCGATGTCGCCGCCATTCGCTAGAGATGTGGCGGCGATGGGGCGCGCTGCTCAAACAACCCCTATGTTTGAGCACGCAGCCGGCGCTGCCGGGGTGTGCGTCGCCACGATACGGTCGCCGCTGGAAGCGGGTTCCGCCGCTGGGTGTGCGGTGGCGAGCACGCGCCGTCTCGGAGAGCTGGCCCTCGCTGGGATCGCCGGCGTGAGGCTTTCTCCATGGGCGCACGCTGCGGTGAGAGGCAGTATCTTTCGAGTTTCGTTCCCACATCAGAGCCGCACCAAAGCGAAGCGAACGGCGGAGCGCCGCCGCGTCACTCTGCTGCGTAGTAGCACCACAAACCATGTATGCTGCTTCCCCCTTAGTCTCAGATATTGGTACGTTCACTCGGCCACAGCGCTGCAATACAGTGTGGTTGCGAGCGCATGGTTGACGGCCTAGTGCCATGGGTGGGACACCGCGCGCACTCATGCGCTCACAGGGAGTAGACGTATCCACGGGGCGGCGAGGTTCCCTTGGCCCCTTTAGGGGGTAATAGCCGATAGAGGGCAGAATAAAGACCCCTCTCCCCTGCTGCTGTGATGCAGGAGGGATGGAGAGGAGTCGGAGAGGTATCCGTTAAAGGAGCCTCGGGCATCGGCCGAGGTAGAGATACGAGCCGGTCGGCTAGACCAGCCGAGCTTCGCGCATGGCGTCGGAGGCGTTGTCCACCACGATCACGTTGGAGCCGCCCGGTAGCGGGGGTCGTTCGACCATGACCACGTCGATGCCGAGCTCCCGGGCAGCGTCGAGCTTGGCACGGGTGTAGTTGCCGCCGGAGTTTTTGGTGACGACAACGTCGATCTGGTTGCCGATCATGAGTTTCTTCTCCCCAGCGACGTCGAAGGGTCCGCGATCGAGGAGAACGCGGTTGCGCGGCGGTAGCGCTACTTCTGGCGGGTCGACGCAGCGGATTACGTAGAGGTTATGGGTATCGGCGGCGAAGGGCGCGAGTTTTTGCCGCCCAATGGTGAGGAAAATATGCGAGTAGTCGCGGGCAACCACGCGCGCTGCCTCGTCCACGCTGTGCACGGAGTGCCAGCGATCCCGCGGCTGCGGACTCCAGCTGGGGCGGTGAAGAGCGATGAGCGGGCGGCCAGTGGCGCGGCTTGCCTCGGCAGCGGATTCGCTGATGACCTCGGCGAAGGGGTGGGTGGCATCGATGAGCACGTCGATATCGTTGCTCACGATCCACTGTGCCAGCCCCGCCGGTCCGCCGAAGCCGCCGATACGCACCATGCCCACAGGCAGGCGTGGATTCGCTACGCGGCCCGCCAGCGAGGTTGTGACCTCCCAGTTCTCGGCGAGCATGCGCTTAGCGAGATCGCGGCCCTCGGAGGTGCCGCCCAAAATTAGTGCACGCATGGAATCGTCCTTCCGTGTTCATCGCGGGGCCGGTCATCCGAGTAGAGGAAGGAATCCGGGAACTGCTCGGCGGCGAGAACTTTGCCGACGATAATCATGGCAGTGCGGGTAATTCCTGCTTCGCGGATGGCGGCAGCGATCGTCGATAAGCGCCCGCGCACGATCTGCTCGTCGGGGCGGGAGGCATAGGCCACCACGGCCACTGGGCAGTCGCCATAATAGGGCTCGAGGGTGGCCACGACCTCGTCGATTGCGTGGGCGGCGAGGTGAATGCACAGGGTGGTGCCGGTGCGGGCGAAGTTCTCCAGCTCCTCCCCTTCGGGCATCTGGCTGGCGCGACCATTGATGCGGGTGAGCACCACGGACTGCCCCACGGTGGGCACCGTCAGCTCATGGCCGAGGCTGGCGGCCGCGGCGGCGAAGGAGGGCACCCCGGGCACGATCTCGTAGTCGATCCCGAGCGCGCTCACACGCCGCGCCTGTTCCGCTAGCGCCGAATACACGCTGGGATCCCCCGACTGCAGCCGAGCCACGTCCTTGCCCTCCTTGTGGGCGCGCTCGATCACCTCCATGATCGCGTCGAGCGGCATGCGGGCGGTATTAATCACCTCCGCGCCGTCTGGGGTGTGCTCCAGTACCTCCTCCGGCACGATACTGCCGGCGTAGAGGCACACGGGGCAACGCCGAATGAGGGCATCGGCCCGCAGCGTTAAAAGATCGGCGGCACCGGGGCCAGCGCCAATGAAGTACACAGTCATAGGGGTTGTCTTTCTATTTGCTTACACGCCACTGCCATACAGGATAGGCCGGCTTATAGGCGGTGAAGGAACCGATCGAGGTTTCGTTTTCAATCGCGATGCGCCGCAGTGTGCCGCCGTAGTCTCGTTTCAGCTGCCAGAGCTTGTCGACGCTTTCTGCCGTCACCGCATTGGCCACCAGTCGCCCGCCTGGGCGCAGGGCCGCCCACGCCGCTTCCCAGACTCCCTCGGCGGTCAGTCCGCCGCCGATGAAGATGCAGTCGGGAGAGTCACTACGCAGTAGCGCATCGGGGGCGGCGCCGCTGATGTCTAGCTGGGGCACGCCGAGGGCGCGGGCGTTGGCCGCGATGCGCTCGGCGCGCTGCGGATGGCTTTCGAAGATGCGGGCGCGGTTACGGGGATCGAGTCGCAGCCATTCGATGCTGATTGATCCGGAACCGCCGCCAATGTCCCACAGCAGCTCCCCCGCTCGGGGCGCGAGCGCGCACACGGTGAAGGCACGAAGATCTTGTTTGGTCAGCTGCCCGTCATGGTCGTAGTTGTCATCGGGCAGCCCGGGGGCGAGCGTGCGCGCCGCCCGTGCCGGCGGTTCGACCGCGATGACGGCAAGGCCGCTGTCTTGGGCCGGTGGTGCGGCGGCAGTGCCGGTGGTGATGCACTCGTGTGCCGCTCCGAGATCAGCGAGCACCGTCACGGCCGTGTCCTCGAGACCGCGGTCGCGGAGATAGTCGCATATCGTGGCCGCGGAGGAGCGATCGCGCCCAAGCACGAGGAAGGGCCGGGCCTGATCCACCAGCACTCCAATGCTCGCGACATCGCCGGTCACCAGCGAAGTGTGCGGGGTGTTCTGCTGCGCCCAACCGAGACGCGCACAGGCCATAGCGAAGGAGGACACCGCCGGATAGATGCGCAGCTGCACCTCCGGCACCTCCCGCTGCAGCGTGCTGGCAATGCCGTGGAAGAGTGGATCACCGCTGGCGAGCACAGCGACGCGCTGCTGCTGCAGCTCCGCGATCATCCCCGGTAGGGCGGGCACGAGCGGTGAGGGCCAGGCGCGGGTGGCGGGTGCATCGACCAGCGCGAGCTGGCGAGTTGATCCCAGCACAATCTCGGCGGAGTCGAGGGCGGCACGCGCGGCGGGGCTGAGCGAGGACAGCCCCTCGGCGCCGATTCCGATGACATCAATGATCACAGAAGCTGACCTTTCTTAACGCGGCATCCGCCGCCACACTGGGCGCGGGACCAGAGACATGATCCATGCCAGCAGGCGCAGCCGACGCGGCACCCACACCGTGGCGCTGCGGCCGCGGGCAGCCAGCACCGCCTCGGCAACCTGATCGGGGGTGGATGATAGCGGCGCCGGCGACATGCCGGTGGTCATGGAACCGATCACAAACCCAGGGCGGGCAGTGAGCAGATGCACCTTCGTGCCATGCAGCCGATCAGTGAGTCCTTGGCAGAAGGCGTCCAGGCCGGCCTTGGTGGAACCGTAGACGTAGTTGGCGCGTCGGGCCCGCCAGCCGGCAATAGAGGAAAAAGCGTAGATGGTGCCCGAGCGCATCACATCGGCCAGCACGGTGAGCATAGATACCTGCGCCACGTAGTCGATGTGGGCGATCTCGGCGGCGTGCTGCTCCTCGTGCTCCGCGCGCTCTTGTTCACCGAGAATGCCGAAAGCGACGATGGCATCGGTAATCGCCGCTCCCCCTGCCTGTTCAACGAGGCGGCGGTGCGAGTCCAGCTCCGTGGCATCCCACTCGATGATCCGCACGCTGGCGGCTCCCAGCCGGCGGAGCCGCTCGGCTACCGGCTCGATTCTTTCCGGGGATCGCCCGGCCAGCACAACGGGCCGTCCGCGGCAGAGTCGGGCCGCCATCTCGCCGCCGATATCAGAGGTGCCGCCAAGCAGCAGAAGGGTCTCTGACATCAGTGATCCTCGGGGTGCGCGCCGGAGCTATCGGGATAGAGATTCCGGGGCCGGGTGTTGAGCACGCGCACCCCGTCATCGTCTACCGCCACGATGTCTTCGATGCGGGCGCCGAAACGCCCGCGCAGGTAGATGCCCGGTTCCACAGAGAAGCACATACCCGGCTGGAGTACGAGATCATTGCCCGCGATGATGAAGGGCTGCTCGTGTACCTCAAGCCCGATGCCGTGGCCGGTGCGGTGGAAAAAGGCCTCGCCATAGCCCGCGGCCTCGATGATCTCCCGCGCGGCGGCGTCGATGTCTGCTGCGCGCACCCCGGGCGCAATGGCGGCGATGGCCGTGCGCTGCGCCCGATCCAGCACGGAGTACATCTCCGCGACGTCGGCGTCGATCTCGCCTACCGCGTAGGTGCGGGTGCAGTCGGAGTGATAGCCGCTAGGCATAGTGCCGCCGATATCCACGACCACGATGTCGCCGGCCTGCAGGCGGCGATCGCAGAAGCTGTGGTGCGGATTCGCGCCATTGGGCCCAGAGCCGACGATGACGAAGTCCACGGTGCTATGCCCTGCGCGGAGGATGAGCGTGTGCAGCTGCTCGGCGATAGCGCGCTCACTCACGCCCTCCTTCAGCAGCGCGGGCACCTGCGCGTGCACCTCATCGATGGCGGCTGCGGCCTCGGCGAGCCACTCGATCTCGATGTCTTCTTTGACCACGCTCAGCTCCGGAAAGGCACTATCGACCCCACGGATCGGCCGGTCCATAAAGTGCGCTGCATGCGCGAGGGGCATCTGCTCACTCAACGCCAGTGGGGCGTCGCTGGCGGCATCGCCGAATACCTCGTGAACCATGCCATAGGGATCCTGCCCATCGCGCCACCCGCGGACGGTGACGGAGGCGGGTGCCTCGTGAGCGTCCACTTCGGGGATCACCACCACGGGCTCGCCGTGGGCGGGAATCACCAGCGCGGTGAGTCGCTCGTGGGTATCGAACCCGAGGCCGGTGAAGAAACGAAACTCTCGCCCCGGGCTGGCCACCAGCGCGGCATAGCCCTTCTCCGCGATGAGCGCCTGGGCGCGTGCAATACGTGCTGAATAATCGATACTCACTACAGCCTTCACCTTACTTCTTCATGGGCACGGGGATAATGTGCGGTGCTGCCTGCCCACTACCTTAGGCGGGCGGCGGCGACAAGCGTGCTAGGTGCCCACCGCCACCACGCCGCGCCGCATGGCGTCGATGGCCTGCCGTGCAGCCCGCTTGGTCTCCTCGTTATAGCCGGTCTTGCGCACCTGCTCGAGCAGATCCGCGACCTGGCGCACCTGGCGCACGAAATCGCCGGGGGTCAGCTCGGCGCCGCACTCATTGGCCGCGGCGAGGCAATAATCCAGGGGCGCGCCGGCGCTCCACTGATGGATCGCTAAGGCAAAGGCCGCATCCGGTACCGCCGTCTGGTCGAGCTGGTGGCGCTTTTCATCCACAACCAGCTCATCCCACACCCGCATCGTGCCGTCGATAGCGGCCGCGAGCGCATCGGTCGGTGCTTGCGGGTTGCCCTGGCCCGGCTTGCGGTTCTCGAAGCTGGCGCAGCTCGCTGCCCCCGCCAGCTCAGCGGGGTCGAGGCCATCCCAGATTCCGCGCCGCAAACACTGGGCCACGAGCAAATCGGATTCGCTGTGGATATGCGCGAGCTTCTCGCCTTCCTCGGCCACCACGGGCTCCCGAGTCTCGGGATTGAGTTCGACATAGTCCAGCTCAGTGAGCAGCCCGAGAATCCGGTCGAACTTTTTGCCGAGGCTGTCGGTGGCGGTATCGATGCGCGTGCGCAGCTTATCGACGCGACGCTGCGCCTTCGCCGACTCCATGGCGATCGCCACCAGATGTTCGCGCTCCGGATAGCGATGCGCGGGATGCTCAGTCAGCGCCGCGCGGAGAGCATTAACCTTCTTATTCGGGCGGGTGCGCACCCGCATCCGCTTGGGCCGGGCAAAACCTCCGTGGCGCAGCTGTCCGGTCAGCTGGCTGCGCTGCTTCTTCGAGGCTTTGCCGTGCACGATCGCCCGCGGCAGCCGCATAGTGCCCAGCCGCTCCGGCGCCATGCCCACCGCCTCCGAGTCGATGCGACCCATCCAGCCGCTTTCGAGCAGCACTAGCGGGGCTGGGTTATTAGCGAAGCGAGCCTTTTCAATCACGACCGCGAGCAGGGGCTTCTTTTGGCCTGGCACGGCGATGACTTCGCCCACCTCGAGCCGCCGCAGAGTGGCGTCTGCCTCCTGAAAACGATCGAGCAGCGAGGCACGTTTGGCCTGTTTTTCCTCTTCACTCAGCCGCTGCCGCAGTGCGGCATAGTCACTGAGCTGCTGGGCGGCCTCGGCCGCGGGAATATCGAGCTCGACATCCTCGAGGCTGCGTTCGAGGGTGGTGCGCGCCTCCTCGAGGCGCTTTTCTGCTCGCTGTAGCGAGCGAACCTCCTCCACCACGGTCCCATCGGCCTGGAACTGGGCAAAGGACTGCTCGATGAGGGTGAGCGCTGCCTCATAGCCTTGGGTGGCCAAGAGGTTCACGCTCATGTTGTAGCCGGGTTCGAATGTGGAGTTGAGCGGATAAGTGCGGGTGGAGGCCAGCCCTGCCACGCGGTGCGGATCCATCGCGGGCTGCCACAGCACCACCGCATTACCCACCGTGTCGATACCGCGGCGACCGGCGCGGCCGGTGAGCTGAGTGTATTGGCCAGGGGTGAGATCCACATGTCCTTCGCCGTCAAATTTCACCAGCTTTTCCAGCACGACAGTTCGTGCCGGCATATTGATACCAAGCGCTAGGGTCTCTGTGGCGAAGATGGCTTTGAGCAGCCCCCGCGAGAAAAGATCCTCCACGATGTGCCGGAACGCGGGCAGCATGCCGGCATGGTGCGCGGCAAAGCCCCGCATTAGCGCCTGCTTCCAGCGGCGAAACTGCAGGACTTCGAGATCGTCGGCGGGAATATCCGCCACGCCGGCATCCACGGCTGTGGCGATGGCCTGTGCCTCCTCCTCATCGGTGAGCACCAGCTTGGAGCGCAGGCACTGGTAGAGGGCGCCATCGCAGCCGGCACGAGAGAAGATAAAGGTGATCGCGGGCAGCATGTCGTGATCCTGCAGCACCCGCAGCACCTCGGGGCGAGCGAGGGGGCGATAGGCGTCCTGGGAGCGCGTCTGGCCCGAGCGGCGGGCCGAACGGGCGGGCGCACCGCGGGAGCTCGCCCGATTCCGGAAGGAGCCGGAGCGCGGAGCAGCTGGGGTATCGGCGCGGGATTCGAGCTTGGTGATTTTTTCCACCAGGCCGCGATTGACCTCGGGATCCTCCGCGCCATCGCCTTTTTCGAAGAGCGGAAACAGCCGCCGGCCCACGAGCATCCACTGATCCAGCGGCACGGGGCGGGAATCGGTGACGATCACATCGGTATCGCCGCGCACGGTGCGCATCCATTCGCCAAACTCTTCCGAGTTGGACACGGTGGCAGATAGCCCGATCACGCTCACCCACTCGGCCAGGTTGAGGATCACTTCCTCCCACACCGCGCCGCGGGAACGATCGGCGAGGAAGTGGATCTCATCCATCACCACATAGCCCAGCCGCTCCAATGCTGGGGAGTCGGCGTAGAGCATATTGCGCAGCACCTCGGTCGTCATCACGAGGATGTCTGCGGAGCCGTTAATAGAGACATCGCCGGTGAGTAGCCCCACCTCTTCTTCGCCATGAATGGCGACGAGATCGTGGAACTTTTGATTACTCAGGGCCTTGATGGGAGTGGTGTAAAAGCATTTGGTGCCGCGAGCCAAGGCGAGAGAGACCGCGAACTCCCCCACGATCGTTTTGCCCGCGCCGGTGGGCGCACAGACCAGCACGCCACGCCCGGCCTCGACTGCTTGGCAGCCCTCGATCTGGAAATCATCGAGCTCGAATCCGAGTTCCGCGGTGAACACTCCCAGATGAGATAAAGGATCAATCTTTAGCGCCATGCACCCCACTTTAAGGCATGTCCGCGACACCAGCCGCGGGCACCCAGTGCCTAGCGGAACTAGAGGACGTCATCGAAGTGCGAGGAGGGCGCACTGCCATAACTGGAGGAGGGTTCTTGGTCTCCCGGCTGGCTGGGAGTGACCTGTCCCGGTTGGGCAATCGGATTCGGCTGGGCGACGCCACCTGGCTGCGAGATAGCCCCGGCATTGTGCACCGGCGCTGTCGGCGCTGTGGGGCGCACCTGCGCGGTGGCGGAGGGATCCGCGATCGGCTGCGGGGCATCAACCCCACCAGGCTGGGTGGACAGCGTCGAGGCGTGTTCATCGTCCACATCCATCCAGTCGGGGCGCTGCTTTTTCCGACGCTTGTCATTGAAGCGGGTGAACTGCAGCGCTCCCTCGACGAGCAGGATGAGGCTCAGGGCGAGAACCACCATGGAGAAGGGATCCTGGCCGGGGGTCATCACAGCCGCAAAAATGAAGAGCAGCACGATGATGATGCGGCGCTTATCTTTGAGCTGATCATAGGAGACCACGCCCATGATGTTGAGCAGGCCCAGGATGAGAGGCACCTCGAAGCTGATTCCGAAGATCAGCACCAGAGCCAGCAGGAAGCGGAAATACGAGTGGGCGTTCAGGCCCGCCACAGCCACATCGGAGGCCATGGTGATGAGGAATTCAAGCCCGATGTCCACGATGAAATACGCCAAGCAGGCACCCACGATGAACAGGGTCACGGCCAGCACCACAAAGGTGACCGTCCACTTGCGCTCGTTCTTCTTCAGCCCAGGGGTAACAAAAGCCCATAGCTGGTAGAGCCAGACTGGGGAGGCCAACACGGCCCCAGCCAACGCACCGACCTTCATGCGCAGCAGGAACATCTCGAAGGGCGAGGTCACCAATAAGCGACATTCATCTCTCATGGTAAAGTCCGCTCGCAAATCTGGATCCACACTGCAGTAGGGGCCGCGCAGAATCTCGCCGAGAGACTGGATCGGCCCCACACTCACTTGGAACCAGGCGAAGCCCACCACCGTGCCGATGCTGAACGCGATCAGCGAGATGATCACGCGCGTGCGGAGCTCGCGGATGTGATCCGACAGCGACATCGTGCCGTCGGGGGATTTCAGTGGTTTCCGGCGCTTCGTCTTGGTGCGGCCGGCAGTACTCACCGCGCGCCGCGGAGAGCCGGGAGTGGAGCTGCTCATATGGATAGAATTCCTCTTCAACCCAGATAATGAACAACCGCGCGCACCACCACCACAGCTACTGGTGGCGGTCGCGCGCGGCGGCGGTTAACTAGCCCTGCTGGTTCGGGTACTGCTGAGCGGCAGGATCGGGCTGCGGTTGCTGCACCGGCTGGGGCTGTTGGACGCCCTGCGGCTGCTGCATATAGGCACCATTAACCGGCTGCTGGCCCTGCTGCGGAAGCTGCTGTTGCTGGGGCTGGGCGGGCTGGGGGTTATCGTCGTTGCTCATCTCCTTGACCTCGGACTTGAAGATGCGCATGGATCGACCCAAGGATCGGGCCGCATCCGGCAAACGCTTCGCGCCAAAGAGGACAAGGATGACGAAGACGATAAGGGCAATTTCCCAGAAGCCTAGAGTTGGCATAGTTACCTCTCAGTAGCTGTCGGTGACGTGTGGTCGTTTATGAACTGATCATACGCGTCGAGTGCAGCACGGGCGCGCACGAGGCTCGCTTCTTGTACCACCGCCGGCGAGGAGATTCTCACATTCTCCCCCAGCGATGCCACGAAGCAATAGAGCCAGTGCGGATGCAGCATGCGCACTGTGGCTGGATACCATCCGTCGATAGGCTCCAGCTGAAGCTGTACAGGATAGTATTCTGCCACCCATAGCGCTTCTTCTTTTAACTGGATGCGTACGTCTTCCCCCGAACTCGTGAGATCGAAGGGATCATCGGCGTCCAGGGTGACGATGCTGGGGACCTCCCGCGCCAGGTCGAGCACGCTCGCGCTGTGGGCACGGTCGGCGCGAAAGGTGCGCTCAGCAGCGCGGTCGTGGTCCCAGCCACGCACATAGGAGTGGCCATCGTGATCGAAGATGGCGACGGGGCTGATGGTGCGCAGCTGGGGCTCGGCGTCGAGCGCCCCGGAGTAGCTGAAGCGCAGCTGCTTATCCACGGCCACGGCGTGGCGCACCGTGGCGAGAAAATCTCGTTCCGCGGCGGAAAGGCTCTGCTCCACATCCATCACTGGCGCCCCAGCGGCGCCGAGCGCGATGCGTAGTTTCTCGGCAGCTGAGGTGATGGAGTCCACATCGGCCACCGAGCCACGCGATTCCAGGGCTTCGAGGGCGAGCAGCAACGTGCCCGCCTCACTGGTGGTGAGGTTGAGCGCTTTGTCCATGCCCTGGCTATTGGTGATGGTCACGGACTTAAAATCCGTTTCGAAATCCACCAGGTTATCGGGCATCAAACCCGGGGTTCCACAGCACCACAACCGGCGTAGATCGGCGGCGATCTCACCGGGTGAGCGGCCCAGATCGGCGGCGGCCTCAGCGATGGTGGTGTCGGGATGCGCCTGGAAATAGGGAATGAGATTGAGCAGGCGAACGAGATCATTGACCCGCTCGCCGGTGTGTGCACGGGCCATGAGATCAGTGTCCTTTCGCGGTGTCTGGGTCGAGGGACTCCTGGGTGGCTATGAATCCACGCAAGCGGTGCGTGATGGCCTCGACGGCCTCCGGCGGCGAGGTGACCAGCACCTCCGGCGCCTCACCTACCGCGGTGGTGACCAGCCAGTTGAAGTCCACACCGCTGAGGCTATAGTGCCCAGGCTCTGTTTCCTCCGCGGCACGCAAGAGTTCGGAGCTAAAACTGGGAGATTGCTGTAGCACCAGGTGGGCGTCGACAAGCGGCTGGCGAAAAGACAACAGTTCGGTGATGATCTCCGCGGGCGTGGTCTCGGCGGGTGGCTCGTGGGTGCGCGGGCCGTTAGCGGCGATGTTATCGATACGGCTGATACGAAACGCGCGTGGGGCCGCGCGGTCGAGATCGAAACCGAGCAGGTAGATGCGGCCGCCGACTGGGGCGAGTGCCCAAGGATCCATGGCGCGTGGCTGCGGGTCGGCGCCGACATGACGGTAGTAATCGAAGGTGATGGACAACCGGCGATGGCACACCCGCACTAAACGCTCGAAGGTGGTGGTACTGAGCGTGGATAGATCACTCACACTGGTGTACTCCCCTGCTGGGCTGAGCTCTCCGCGCTGCGCCCCGCCGGCGGCGATCTTGGTCCAGCCGGAGCGGGCAAAGGTGGCGAGCTCGCCGCTCATGCCCTGCTCCCCCGCGAGCGCCAGCACACTCGCTTCCTCGGGGGTGAAGGTCATCTCCGGCAGCGAGTAGCGCGACTCCACGAGGCGGAAGCGCTTGGTGTTGAAGATATCTTCCTCAGAGACGATGGGCACGCCCACAGCGCGCAAGACCGCGCGGTCGCGCTGGAACATCTTGTCAAAGGCGGCATCGCTTTTGTTCTGGTATCCGGACACATGGGCGCGGATCCATTCCTTGCTCAGCCCGCGGCCCTGGGCCGGGGCATTGAGCAGAGCGAAAGTGAGGTTGATGGCTCGTTCCAGAGCCTCTTCGCTAGCCGTACGCGTACTGGAGGAACTCATAGCCTCAGGTTATCGCGTTGGCGGCAGCAGTGTGCGCCTTCACACAAAGGAAAATGCTTCTCCATATAGGCGATGAGCGCATCCACGTCCGGATCGGTCGTGGCGAAAGGATCGCCGAGCTCCACCAGCTGCGGCTCCGGTCGCGAGACTTTCATCCGCATCCAATCCACCGCCACCGGCGCGGCCCGGGTATAGGCGGCGTCGAGGAAACGGCCCCGCAGATGGGCGCGGGTGGTCGTCGGCGCGTGGAACATCGCGGCGTCAATGGCTTCGTCGCTCGTCCAGCGATTGATCAGGCCTTTGCGCTGCAGCAGCAGCGCCAGCCCGCGATCGGGGGCGATGTCGTGATAGGTCAGATCCACCTGCGCCAAGCGGGGATGATCCAGTCCACAGCCGAGACGCGTTTGATAGCGCTGCAGCAGGGAGCGCTTGATCACCCAGTCGATATCCCGCGAGACGGGGGTGAAATCTCCGGTGTCGAAGCAGGTAATCACCTTCTCCCACAGCTCGACGACCCGCTCGAGTTCGGCGTTCGGCTCGGGGCGCTGCTGCAGCCACTGCTGGGCGGCGTGGAGATAGATGCGCTGAATTTCGAGCGCCGGCAGCGTGGAACCATTGCGCAGCGGCACGGCGGCGGCCCCGCTGAGATCGCGGGAGATCTCGCGAATCGCGCCCACCGAGGATTCCAGCTCCACATCGGGTAGCGGCATGCCTGCCTCAATGAGTTCGAGCACCAGCAGCGTGGAGCCGAGCTTGAGGGCGATGGTGGGCTCGGCCATGTTAGCGTCGCCGACGATCACGTGCAGCCGCCGGTAGCGCTTGGAATCGGCATGCGGCTCATCGCGGGTGTTGATAATCGGCCGGGTGCGGGTGGTGGCCGAGGACACCCCCTCCCACACGTGGTCGGCGCGCTGGGACAAGCAATAGCCGAGCGAGAAATCATCCGCCTGCGGCAGCCGTGGGTGATGAATCATTCCGGCGCCGCAGATGAGCTGGCGGGTAATCAAAAAGGGCAGCAAGGTACGCGAAAGCACCTTCAGCGAGGTTTCCCGAGAAACAAGGTAGTTCTCGTGGGCGCCATAGGAGTTCCCCCGCGAATCCACGTTGTTTTTGAAGAGATAGATCGAGCCGGGATAGCCCATGGTCTCGAGGCTCGTTTGGGCCTGCTCGGCCAGCTGATTGACCAGCCGATCACCGGCGATGTGATAGTTGATCAGCTGCTCGATGGAGTCGCATTCCGCGGAGGCGTATTCGGGGTGATCGCCCACATCCAGATAGAGCCGGCCGGCATTGCGGGTGAAGATATTCGTGGAAGAAAAACGCTCACGGATTGGCCGGTAGAGGTGGCGGGCCACCTCGTCCGGGGTGATCTCGCGGCAGCGCTGGCCTGGGGCGCAGCGGAAACTCACACCGTATTCGGTTTCAATTCCCATGATGCGCCGCAGAATCGCGGACTCGACGGATTCCGCTGCTGCGTGCTGCGTCTCTGGCGTGCTATCCCCGTGTGTCATTGTGCTGGCCTACTGTCCGCCCTTTTGCACATAGGCGCGCACGAATTCTTCGGCGTTGTCCTCGAGCAGGTCGTCGATCTCGTCGAGCAGCTCGTCCGTGCCCTCGGTGGTGATGCTCAGCTGGCCGAAGCCGCTGTCCTGGTTGTTTTCTTCTGGCCCGCCACCGGGGGTGGTGATCTGTTCTTGTGCCATCGTCACTGTCTCCTTGAGTTAATCGGGGTTGATCATTCGTGCCGCGGCGGCGGCTGTGGGCTGCTCGAAGGCGGCGGCGGTATCGGCGTGGGTATATCCATCGACGGCCACCATCGGCACCGTGAGCATCGCCTCGCCTTCGGCTACCACCACGCGGTCCCAGTTGGCGCCGACGACTTCATCGGGATAGCGCGTCATAAACATCCCGCGGGTATAGGCGCGCGAGTCCGTGGGCGGCTCATAGGCGGCGCGGCGGATGGTCTCTTCATCCACTAGGGTGCGCATGCGTTGTTTGCGCACCAATGCGTGATAGAGCGAGGTACGCGGGTCGATATCGCTATATTGCAGATCTACCAGCGCAATCTTGGGATCATCCCAGCTGGCCCCGCGTGCCACGAAGCCCTGCATGAGCGCGTACTTGGCTACCCAGTCCAGTCGGTCCGCTGCCGCCAGCGGGTTGGTGGCAAGTAAGTCCGCGGCCTCATCCCACTCCGCGAGCAACCGCTTATTGACGCCATCTCCCACCGCAGCAGCCGCACGGCGGCGGTACTCGCCGAGGATCTCCAGCGCCGTGAGGCTCCGGCCGTCGGCGAGCTCGAGGCGGTGGCTGAGCGTGAGATCACGGGATACGGCCGAGACCTCGGCCACAGGATGTGCGAGAGCCAGATCGCTGAAGCATTCGCCGCGCTGAATGGCGGCGATGACCAGGGAGGTCATGCCGAGCTTGAGGAAGCTCGAGATCTGCGACATAGACGCATCGCCGATGATCACGTGCAGCCGGCCATAGTGCTCATCGTCGGTATGGGACTCATCGCGGGTGTTGATGATGCCGCGGTTGAGCGTCGTCTCCAAGGAGATCTCTTGTTCGATATAGTCGGCGCGCTGGCTGATCTGGAAGCCCGGCTGCTCACCATGGGTCCCCAGCCCCACTCGGCCGGCGCCGGTGATCACCTGACGGGTGACGAAGAAGGGAATGAGCGCGGCCGCGAGCTCATCGAAAGGCACGGTGCGGGAATAGCGATAGTTCTCGTGGGCGCCATAGGAGGCGCCCTTGCCGTCCACATTGTTTTTATAGAGCTTCAGCGGCGGGCAGGGCTCGTGCTTCTCCAGCGCGCTCACCCCAGCCTCGCTCAGCTCCGCCACTGCGGCGATGGCGTCGAGCGCCACCCTATCCCCCGCTTGGTCGAAGACCATAGCGTCTAAGGGGTCCGCGGTCTCTGGCGAGGACACCTCGGGGTGGGCGTGATCCACATAGAACCGGCCGCCATTGCCGAGCACGAGATTGGCCACTCCGAGCGCGTGAGGGTCGATCCTCGGCGCGGTGTGATAGCGGCGCAGATCAAAGCCGCGGGCATCGCGCAGCGGGGTTTCTGGTCCGAAGTCCCATTGGGTGCCGCGCCGCGCACCCCGCGAGGTGGCATATCCCACCACCGCGTGCGTGGAGGAGATAATCGGGCTCAGCAGCGGTGCGCTGGGGGTGGAAATACCGTACTCGGTTTCGGTGCCGATGAAGATCACGAGAGCACCACCTGGGCCTCCACCACGCGCGCACCGTGCCGGCCGGTAATCCGCGCCCACTCATCGGGGTTGGAGGTATTGGGCAGGTCCTCGTTTTCCTTCATCTCCACCCGCACGGCCTCGCGGAGGTGCTCGGCAGAAATGCCGCACACTGTGTCCTGGGGATGCGCCAAATGCTGCTTGATGGCCAGCTTCTTGGCGCGGTCCACGATATTGGCGATCATGGCGCCGGAGACGAAATCATTGGTGTAGAGAGTCTCCTTGCAGCCATTCGAGAGCGTCAGCACCACATAGGGGCGCGGAGTAAAGAGCTCCTCAGTGGCGAGGCTAATGAGCTCCTCGCGCTCGCACGCCAAAGGAATGGTGTCGGTGATATAGCGGCTAAAGATCTCGCGGGCCTGCTCCTTATTCGGCCGGGACACCTTGATCTTCACATCCAGACGGCCAGGGCGCAGGATCGCGGGGTCAATAAGCTCCTCGCGGTTGGTGGCGCCAATCACGATCACATTGGCCACCGACTCCACACCGTCGAGTTCCGCCAGCAACTGCGGCACCACGGTGGTTTCCATATCCGAGCTGCGCCCCGATCCGCGGGTGCGGAAGATGGATTCCATCTCGTCGAAGAACACGATCACGGGGCGACCCTCGCTGGCCAATTCTCGGGCGCGCTCGAAGATCAACCGAATCATGCGCTCGGTCTCGCCGACGAACTTATTCAGCAGCTCCGGGCCCTTGACGTTGATGAAATAGGAGGAGCCGACCTCCCCAATGCGCGCCGAGAGCGAGTTCGCCACGGCCTTGGCAATAAGGGTCTTGCCACAGCCAGGCGGGCCATAGAGCAGCACGCCCTTGGGCGGGTGCAGATCAAAGTGCTTATAGAGCTCGGGATGGGTAAAGGGAAGTTCCACGGCATCGTGGATCATCTCGATCTGCTCATCCAAGCCACCGATATCGGTATAGGTGACATCTGGGATCTCCTCCAGCGCCAGCCGGTTGATCTCCGTGTGCGCCACGACCTCCAGCGCCATGAGGGCACGGGAATCATAGAGCACCGTGTCACCCAGTTTAACCGCGCCGGGCTCGCGCAGCGCTTGAGCCACGGTGAGCACAGCGTTGTCGCTGGTGGTGGTGCTAATCAGGATGCGGGAACCATCCAATATTTCCGACACAGCGGCTAATTGGCCGGTGGTTTGAGTGCCGCACACCTCAACCACCGCGGAGCTCTCCCCCAGCCGCACCAAGGCGCCGGGCACCAGCTCGGATGCAGCGACCTCGGGGCTGACCATCAACCGCATCCGGCGTCCGCCGGTGAAGACGTCCGCGCTGGAATCCTGATAGTCGGCGTCAAGCACGACCCCATAGGTACTGGGAGGCTGGGCCATGGATTCCATCTGCTCGTTGAGCAGGGCGAGTTTATCGCGCGAGGACTTTAACAACTCCACGAGCTTAGTGTTTCTGCCGGCCAGCTCGCGGTTGATGCGCTGGAGGTGGCGGACCTCAAAGGTCGTCTCCTGAGCGTCGGTGGTCAAAATAGACGCATCTCCTCTAACAGTGTGTCGTACTTTTAAGGCATAGCTTACTTGCGGGCGCGGCGCTGCGGTCGAGGAGGGGTCACTCCATCCGCCAATTTGCGGGTCCACACCAAAAACGCGGTGTGGGCATTCATGCGGTGCTCGGGCCGCGTGGCCAAGCCTTCCACCTTCCATTCGCGCACCAATGACTCCCAGGCGCGTGGCTCGGTGAAGCACTTCTTGTCCCGAATGGCCTCCATGATCTTCATTAACTGCGGCACCGTGGCCACATAGGTCATGAACACCCCGCCCGGCATGAGCAGCTCAGCGACATTGTCGATGCACTCCCAGGGCTCGAGCATGTCCAGGATGATGCGATCGACGGGCCCATCGGTGTCCTCGGGGCCCACCGTGGTCATATCCCCCAGCCGCAGCGACCAGTTCTTCGGGGCGGTGCCGCCGAAGTATTCACTCACATTGTTCTGGGCGACCTCTAGGTGATCTTCTCGGATCTCATACGAGATCACCTCGCCTTCATCTCCGACAAAGCGGAGCAGCTGCATGGTCAGCGCTCCCGAGCCGGCACCGGCCTCCAGCACGCGAGCACCGGGGAAAATATCGCCTTCGATGAGAATCTGCGCGGAGTCTTTGGGGTAGATCACCGCCGCACCGCGTGGCATGGAGAGCACGTGATCCACCAGCAGGTGGCGGAAGCAGAGATACTGCCCGCCCTGCGGGGTGGTCACCACCGAGCCTTCGTCGAGGCCGATGATGTCATCGTGTTTGATCTGGCCCTTGTGGGTGAACATGCTCTCACCCGGGGTGAGCTTGATGGTGTGGTGACGGCGCTTGGGATCCGTCAATTGCACCCGGTCACCGGGCTGAAAGGGGCCGGAATAGGCCATGGCGATTGTGCTCCTTATAAAGGGGTATTACGGGCGAAAAGAACGTCTAGGACAGCAGATAGGCCTGCATTGCGGTGGCGAAGTTATCCACATCCACCGGTGCGGCCAGCTCGCGGGCGGAGTGCATAGACAGCATCGGGATGCCCACATCCACTGTGTCGATGCCTAAACGAGTGGCGCTGATCGGGCCGATCGTCGAGCCGCAGGGAACATCGTTGCGCCCCACGAACTGCTGGCGCTGAACCCCAGCGTCATGGCAGGCACGCTCCCACAGCGCCCAGGTGTGGGCGGTGGTGGCGTAGCGCTGATTAGCGTTGATCTTCGTCACCGGCCCCTGGCCGAGCTGCGGCAGATGCTCGGGGGCGTGCTTGTCTGCGTAGTTGGGGTGCACCGCATGTGCGGCATCGGCAGATAGGCAACTGGCCTGCGCCAGCATCTGGTGATACTCCTCCCGGCCGCCACCGAGGGCGGCGCAGAGCCGGCTCAGGACCTCTTCCAGCAGCGGCCCGCCGGCACCGGTGGGCGATTGGGAGCCCACTTCCTCGTGGTCAAAGGAGGCGAGCACCATGATCGAGTCCGGCTCTGCTGCGGCAGCCTGGCGCAGGGCGAGCAGCGAGGGATAAAGGCTGGAGAGATTATCGAGCCGGCCAGCGGCCAGCATGGACTGCTCGGCGCCCAGCAGCGCCGGGGGCTGGGCATCGACGGTGATGACATCGAAGCTGGCAATATCCTCTACCTTCACCTCGGCGCAGCGGGCGAGTTCTTCGAGAATCACGGCGCGGTCGGGGCGGCCGAATCCGGCGATGGGATGCAGCTGGGTTTGCTTATTCAGGGAGATATCGTTGTCGCGGCTTAAGTGGATGGCGAGGTGCGGGATACGGGCGATCGCCGGGGTGAGGACGAGCCGCGAGGTGGCGTCGTGAAGCACCAGCTCGCCGGCGAGGGCGAGATCCCGGTCCAGCCAGGAGGCGAAGATGGGTCCGCCATAGACCTCTACTTCTACTTGGTTCCATCCATGCTGGTAGCTATCGGCATGGGGCTTGAGCTTGAAGCCTGGCGAATCGGTATGGCTGCCGATAATGCGCAGCGGCGAGGTGGCGCTGGCCTTCGCCGGCACCCACCACGCGAGCAGCGCCCCGCCGCGCACGAGATAGTGGCCGCTGGGTGTGGCGTCGAAAGCCTGGCTGCGGTCATAGGGGCGGAAACCCGCTTCGGCGAGCAGCTCGGCGCCGCTGCGGGCGGCGTGAAAGGAACTTGGCGAGGAGAGCAGAAAGTCGCGGAATGAGGTCATGGCACTTAAGGATAGTGCCGCCTACTCCCCACGCTTGCGCCGGGAGGCTTAGACTACATAGTCACTATGGCACAGCTAGCACTTTCTCCCTCCCGCGCCTCGGACTACCAGCGCTGCCCCCTGCTCTACCGCCTCCGCGCCATCGATAAGATCCCCGAGCCCACCACCCTGCCCCAAATCAAGGGCACCCTGGTGCATGCAGTGCTCGAAGAGATGCATAAAGAGCAGCGCTCCAGCCGCGACTTTCCCTGGGCCGTGAAAAAGCTCAAGCCGCTATGGGCACAGATGGTGGAGAAAGACCCAGAGCTGCTGGAGCTGGTGCCCGAGGAGGATCTCTATGATTTCCTCGTGGAATGCCGCGCCCTGCTGCGGGGCTATTTCGAGATGGAAAACCCGCAGGGCTTCGACGCCAAGCAGTGCGAGATGTATGTGAACACCACCCTGCCCAATGGGGTGCCGGTGCGCGGCTTCATCGACCGAGTAGACGTCGCCCCCACAGGGGAAGTGCGCGTGGTGGACTATAAAACCGGCAAGAAGCCACTGCCCCGCTATTCCCACGACGCCACGTTCCAGATGCGCTTTTATGCCCTCGTGTACTGGCGCCTCTATGGGGTGATCCCACACCAGCTGCGGCTGATGTATCTGAAAGTGATCGACTCGCTCTTTCTCACCCCCTCCAAGGAAGAGCTGGAGTATTTCGAGCGGGATCTCGGTGAGCTCTGGGAGAAGATCCTCGCCGATGGCCGAAGCGGCACATTCCAGCCCCGCACCTCGAAGCTCTGCGGCTGGTGCGCGCATCAGTCCCTCTGTCCCGCCTTCGGTGGCACCCCGCCGGAGTATCCCGGCTGGCCTGGGCCGCAGGACACGCTGCCCCTGCACGAGGTCAGCGCCGCGCAGGACGCAGGCCAGAACGCCGTGCAGGACGCGGAGTAGATCGCACACGATGAGCTAGTCGCGCCGAATCCGCGGCGGCGCTTCCTGCGCGCTCACCTCGCGCGCTGCCCGCAGCATCAATGCTGCGGCTCCGCGCGGGCGCGATCCGGTGCGCCACAGCGCGCGTATAGGGCGGCGCAGCGTGGCATCAGCGATATCCACTTCCACCAGCTTTCCGCTGGCACAATGCTCGGCGACGCTGATTGCCGGCACCACGGCCGGAGCCCCCGTGCCGAGCGCGAGATTGATCTCCGCCATGGGGCTGCTCGCCTCCGCGACGGGAGGAGCCCACGGCACCCCGACGGCAAGGTCGAGGACCTCCCGCGTGCCGGAGCCAGGCTCGCGCAGGATCAGCGGGGTGCGTGTCAGCTCGGCGCGGCGCACCGAGACCGCTGTCGCCCACGGGTGATCGGGGCGCACGACGAGGCTGAGCCGATCCTCGCAGATCACGGAGGTGCTGAAGACTCGGTGGCCGCCGAGGGAATCGGGGACGGGAACATTCACTGACTCAATAAACCCGAGACTCGTGTGTCCCTGCGCCACGGCGGTGGCCACCTGATCGGAATTGACGGCGACCATTTCCAGCTGTGCGCGCGGATGGTTGCGGCGCAGCGTGGCGAACCAGCGTGGCAGGTAGTACTCGCTGACCGTCCGCGAGACGTAGACGCTCACTTTCGGCGCATCGGGACGGCGTTCGAGCGCGAGGGTATCGACCAACGCGGCCGAAGCCCCCAGGATCTCCTGGGCGGTCGCCTGCACTTTCTCCCCGGCGGCGGTGAGCCGAGTGCCCGTGGGGCCGCGCTGAAATAGAGTGACACCGAGCTCGCCTTCGAGCCTGCGCATCCGTTCCGAGACGGCCTGTTGGCTTAAGCCATGAGTGCGGGCCGCAGCCCCAAAGGAGCCCAAGCGGGCACTATCCACCAATATTTGGAGAGCGCGAAGATCGGGCAAATCACTGAGCGACATGCCTCGATGGTAGCTCCCACAGGCTGCGCTTGTGGCCACATCGGACGGAGCGGTCTACTCTCCGCAGCACCGTTTTGGCACAGTGGTAGAGGTGACTCAAGAAACAACCACCTCTCAGGCTCGACCTTCCCTGCCGCATGTCCGTGTTCTGGGCAGGCAGCGTCCCCTCCTCGTGCCAGGACCCGGCCCCGCCTGGTTCGGTGCGGTGATGGGTACCGGCATCCTTGCCAATCTCTTCATCACCGTCGGCGGCATGCGCCTACTCGGCGCTGTCATGCTCGTGCTGGGCTGGCTGATGCTGGTGGGCATCACCTTCGGGTTTTTCCACCGTTCCCGCCGGGATCGCGCCGTGCTCTTTTCTTCGATCACCGATACCGGCCAATGCACGGGCTGGGGCATGGTGGCCATGGGCTATCTCTCGGTGGGCGCGGCCACTCCGATGGTGTTGGGAGCTTGGGAGGCCCCAGCAGGGGTGATGGATGCCGCCTGGAGCGTGGACATGCTGATGTGGCTGACCGGAACCGCGATCGGCATCATCGGCGCCTTCGGCATGGGCTATGTGATCATCAGGAACCGCCTCGCCGAGCCTCGCCCTGTATGGGGGCTGCCGATCGTGGCACCGATGGTGGCGGCGACCACGGGCGCCTCGCAGGTGCCGCAGCTGGCGTCGACAGGCGCCAAGGTGTGGATGCTCATGGCATCCACGGCCTGCTTCTTCATCGCCCTCGTTTTGGCCTCGATCGTCTTTATGCTGTCCTATGTGCACGCGTGGCGACGCTCTCCCCTGCCGCCGGCGGCGCTCATTTCGGCATGGATTCCGCTGGGCATTATCGGCCAGTCGAGCGCGGCGGCGCAGGTGATCGCACTCCAGGCAGCATCTTTTGCGCAACCGGAGCCGGCTAGCCATATCCTGCATATCGCCGACGTCTATGGGCTGGTGATGATGCTGCTCGGCATTCCGATGCTGCTGGCCGCCTTCTATATCAGCTATAGCGGTTTCTTGAGCGCGATGCCGGTGCATCCCGGCTGGTGGGCGCTGACCTTCCCGGTGGGAACACTCGCGCTCGGCACCCACTTTTTGGGTATCCACATGCCGATCTTCAGCGCCCTCAGCCACGCCTTCTTACTGCTCCTCGTCTTCCACTGGCTCGTCGCCGCCTATGGTTCGGTGCGCAGCATCGTCGCTGCGCACCAGCATCGTAAAGGCGCCCCCAGCTAGAGGACGACGCTGCCGATGAGAAAGCCCAATCCCACGGCGAGGGCAATGCACACGGTGCCCGGTACGAGGAAGGGATGGTTAAACACTGCCTTGCCGATGCGGGTGGAGCCGGTATCGTCCATTTCCACTGCGGCCAGCAGCGTGGGATAGGTGGGCAGGATAAAGAGCGAGGACACCGCGGCGAAGGAGGCCACGGCCGTGAGCGGGGCAACGCCTACGGCCAGGGCGGCCGGCATGAGCGCCTTGGTGGTGGCCGCCTGGGAGTACAGCAGGGCTGCAGCGAAGAAGAGAATCACCGCCAGGCTCCAGGGATAATCGTTGAGGAAGTCCGCCGAGAAGGCCGTGATCTGCTCCAGGTAGTTATTGATAATGGTGGTGCCCAGCCAGGCCACGCCCATGACGCAGACGCAGGCGCTCATCCCGGCCTTGAACACCTGGGTGCCCACAATCTCTGCCGCCGGGATCTTGCACACCATCACGATGATGGCGGCGGTGCTGAGCATGATCGTCATAATCGCCTCATTACGCGGCAGGCTCGGATCGCTGATCAGCCCCACTTGCTCGGAGATGAGGGTGGCATAGACCATCACCAGCGCGATAGCGGCGAGAAAGATCAGCACCGAGGCACGCGCCCCTGCGGGAGCGGTGTAGTCCCGTGCGCCCTGTGGCGGGGAGACCAGACCTTGTTTCAGGCGGGACTGGTAGACGGGATCGTCCTCTAGCTCCTTCCCCGAGCGGTTGGCGAGGAAGGCTGTGGGGAAGATAGCGAGGAATGTCGCGGGGATCACTACCGCGAGCAGCTGCAGATACCCCACCCCGAGTGGCTCCATGATCGAGGCCATAAACACCACCGCTGCGGAAATCGGTGAGGCGGTGATGGCCATCTGCGAGGCCACGACCGCCACCGAGAGAGGACGCGAGGGGCGTACTTTGCCTTCCTTGGCCACCTCGGCGATCACCGGCAGGGTGGAAAAAGCAGTGTGGCCGGTGCCGGCGAGCAGCGTCATGAGATAGGTGACCACCGGTGCGTAGTAGGTCACCCGCTTCGGATTGGAACGCAGGACCTTTTCTGCCCAGTGCACCAGATAGTCCATACCTCCGGCGCGCTGCATCGCGGCAATAGCGGCGATGACGGCCATGATGATGCCGATGACATCGAAGGGGATGTCCTCTCGGCTCACGGGCACGCCCGTGGCCCCCAGCAGCAGCACGCCCAAGCCGCCGGCAAAGCCAATGGCGATCGAGCCGAGCCGGGCACCGAGGACGATCGCCGCGAGAACAATAAGGATCTGTAGGGCAACAAGCACGAGTGGCTCCTCACATCTTTGGGATGGTGCGCAGCGATGAGCGCAACCGCGCCTAGGGTTGCTGACACCGCTCGGCGCCTCCCACATTCAGCTGAGAGCTAGCAAAGCCCTCAGTACTACAACAGGTACGTACACGTGCCGTCTGTGCTGCGACAGGGGCCTTCACATCTCGTGGAGAAGGCAGGAGAGCACAGGCGGACACCGCATGCCTAGGACCGGTGCGAGGGAGATACGCAGCGGGCGAGCTCACGCCACAGCGCGCACGGAACATAGCTTTGAGGCATGCCGTAAAGGGGCAGTTGATGAGCCATCGATAGCGTGGCTCATCCCCATGCTCGAGACATCCTACCTCAACTGAGGGGGTGCGAGAAGAGGGTACTGCTCCCCTAACGCCCAGCAGGTAGAACTACTGCTGCTGGTGCTGCTGGTGCGCAGCCTTGAACTTCGGGTGCATGAGATTGTCCACACTTAGCACCTCGTCCAGTGTCTCCTCATCGAGCAACCCACGCTCCAGGACGAGCTCCCGCACGCTGCGGCCGGTACGGGCCGCCTCCTTGCCGATGAGATCGCCATTGTGGTGGCCGATGAAGGGGTTGAGATAGGTGATCACTCCAATGGAGTTATCCACGTAGCCGCGGCATACCTGCTCATTGGCGGTGATACCGGTCACACACTTCTCCCTCAAGGTGTCGCAGGCATTGCCCAGTAGCGAGATGCTCTCGAAGATCGCCTGGCCAATAGCCGGCTCCATCACGTTCAGCTGCAGCTGGCCGGCCTCGGAGGCCCAGGTGACCACGCTGTCATTGCCGAAGATCTTGAAGCACACTTGGTTGACGACCTCGGGGATCACCGGATTGACCTTGGCCGGCATGATCGAGGACCCCGCCTGCATCTCCGGCAGGTTGATCTCATTGAGGCCGGCGCGCGGACCCGAGGAAAGCAGGCGCAGGTCATTAGAGATCTTAGACAGCTTCATGGCGGCGCGCTTCAAGGCGCCGTGCAGCAGAACATAGGCGCCGCAATCGCTGGTGGCCTCGATGAGGTTCTCGGAGGCGGAGATATCGAGCCCCGTGACCTCGCGCATCGCTTCGATGATGGTGTCTTGATAGCGCTCGGGGGTATTGAGCCCCGTGCCAATGGCGGTAGCACCCAAATTCAGGGAGAGCAGCCGGTGGGCGGCTTGCTGGATCACCTCGTGCTCCTCGCCAAGATTCACCGAGAAGCCGGTGAACTCATCGCCCAGGGTCATCGGAACGGCGTCCTGGAGCTGGGTGCGGCCCATCTTGATCACGCCAGAAAATTCCTCGCCCTTGGCCGCGAATGCCTCGCAGAGCGCATCAATCTTGGCCACCACGTCCTGCACGGCCGCATAGACTCCGAGCCGGAAGCCGGACGGGTACGCGTCATTGGTGGACTGGCTCATATTCACATCGTCATTAGGATTGATAAAGACGTATTCACCCTTGTTCTTCCCGATGTGCTCGAGCGCGAGATTGGCCACCACCTCATTGGTGTTCATATTCACTGAGGTGCCTGCCCCGCCCTGGAAGACGTCGATCGGGAACTGGTCCATGGCTACCCCATGGTCCAGAATCTGATCGCAGGCCCACACAATGGCATCCGCCTTATCCTTTGCCAGCACCCCGAGCCGATGATTGGCCATAGCTGTCGCCTTTTTGACCATTACCATTCCCCTAATAAATTCAGGGATCTCATTAATGGTGGTGCCGGAAATCTGGAAGTTCTGCATCGCCCGAAGGGTATGCACGCCATAATAAGCGTCTTGGGGAACCTGCATTTCTCCAAGCAGGTCTTCTTCAGTACGAAAAGCGTAGGTCGAAGCCATGCGAACCCTTTCAATTCACTCGATTCTCTGTATATCCACCCCAATGGTAACGCCGCTTCTGGCGCGGCGAATCGGGCCGCACAAGTGGCGGAAGAAAAGGGATCGTGGCCAACATAAGAAGAAATGAAGAGTTTTTACATAACGGTTGTACTGGATCAATGTCCATGCTGTGTATCCACCATCGTCTGCGCTCCCGAGCTGAGAACACGCTGCGGTTCTAGGAACTAGTCTTGCGGCTCCGGCGGCCACTCCCCCAAAGACGCAGAACGCCCACCTCCACCTATTTCGGGGGTGGGAGTGGGCGGGCTATGGCTCCACCAACCCGTATGTATGCGGGTAGTGGCGGAGCACAGAACTCCTCGGCCGCAGTGGCCGTCGAGCGCGGGTGCGGCTAGATGCGGGCGATGGCGATCTCGGAGGCGAGGATGGCCTTGGCACCGACGGCGGCCAGTTGATCCATCACGGTATTGGCGTCCTCCCGCGGCACCATGGCGCGCACGGCCCGCCAATTCTCCAGCGCCAGCGGCGAGACGGTGGGACCGGATAGGCCGGGAGTAATGGCCACGCATTCCTCGAGCTTGTCGGCCTCGACGTTGTAGTCGAGCATCAGGAAGTTGTGGGCGTGCAAAATGCCCTCGATACGGCGCAGCAGCACGCGCTGCTCCGAGGTGACCTCGTGGTCCTTGCGGCCCACAACCACCGCTTCGGAGGTGATGATCGGATCACCGAAGGGAGCGAGGCCCTGCTTGCGCAGGGTGCGGCCGGTAGAGACCACATCGGCGATCACATTGGCTACGCCCAATTTGATGGAGATCTCCACCGCTCCTTCGAGGCGGATAACACTGGCATCGATGTCGTGATCCTGCAAGAAGGAGCGCACGAGATTGGGATAAGAGGTGGCGATGCGGGCGCCTTCCAGATCAGGGATGCTCCACTGCTCGTCCTTGGGCGCGGCGAAGCGGAAGGTGGAATCGCCGAAGCCGAGGGCAAGCACCTCCTCGGTCTCCTCGCGGCAATCTGCGGCCAAATCGCGGCCGGTGATGCCGAGATCTAATTGGCCACTGGCCACATAGATGGCGATGTCTTTGGGGCGAAGGAAGAAGAACTCGACGTCATTGCGCTTGTCCATCACGGTCAGCGCTTTGGAATCGCCGCGGGAGGGATATCCGGCCTCAGTGAGGATGGACATGGCCTTCTCGGATAAGGAACCCTTGTTGGGGACAGCCACTTTCAACATGATCTAGCTCGCTTTCTACGCTGGGTCGCACTGGGTGCTGCTTAGTGCCGCGGGAGCGCTGTGGGGTGCATGCTGCGCTGCACTGAGTAAAGGAGCGCCCGTTGCGGGGCGCCGTCGATCGTGCTTAGAGGTACTTGTACACGTCCTCGGGGCGGATGCCACGAGCCACCATAACCACCTGAGACCAGTAGATGAGCTGTGAGAGTTCCTCGGCGAGTTCCTCATCCGACTGATATTCCGCAGCGAGCCACACCTCGCCAGCTTCCTCAATAACCTTTTTGCCCAAGGAATGGACCCCAGCATCAAGGGCGGCTACAGTGCCCGAATCGGCGGGCCGATTCTTCTTGCGGTCGAGGAGCTCTTCATACAGCGATTCAAAATCTTTCACAATCGATCATTCTTTCACAGAGCCGCCGCAGGCGTGTGCTGAGGCGGTGTTTTCCCCTACAGCGAGGGCAGCCGCGCAGGGCTAGGGCAGCTGCTCGAACCACTGCTCGACCATATCGGCGGTGATCGTCGAGAAGTCGATGGAGCCATGGAGTTCGGCGAGGGTGCGCACCCGCTCGGGCGTGGGTGTCGTGGCATCAGCCACCACACCAATCACCCGACAACCAGCTGCGGCAGCGGCCTGCATGCCCGTGGCCGAGTCCTCGAATACCAGGCAGTCGTGGGGGTCGAGGCCGTATCGCTGAGCGGCGAGGAGATACATGTCCGGCGCCGGTTTTGGGCGCGGTACTTCATCGCCAAAGAAGGCGGTATCAAAGAAGTGCTCCCCCACCGCGGAGACCGCGTGATGGGCCAGGGCGCGCGGGGTGTTGGTGGTGATCGCCATGTGGATGCTCCGGCGAGAGAATTCGCCCAAAAGGGCCCGCATTCCCGGCACCGGCTGCAGCTGATTATCAAAGAGTTCGGTCACACGGGCATACATCTGCTGACGCAAGCCCTCATAGTCGAGATCGGCCACCTCTACCCCGGCGTGGGCGGCGCAGATAGCCAAGGTGTTATCGAAGTTGCCGCCCACCGTTTTTCCCGCAGCTCTGGGGTGAGCCGGCGCCCGACCTGCTCGGAGAGTTCATAGGTGGCCACCCCCCATAGCGGTTCGGAATCCACAAGGGTGCCGTCCATATCCCAGAAAATAGCTTTAAGCACTACGAATAATCCCTTTGAGCATGGAAGAAAGAATGAAGAGGTGGATGGGCAAAAGCGCGTACCAGTAGAGGTTGCCGGCCACGGACGTGCTATGAAAGCGCGCCTGTTGGGTCAGGGTGTGGCCATGAATCTCCCAGGCGAGCGTGGCTTTGCCAGGAAGCCGCGCGGCTACCTTTAGTACCAGCCGCTCAGGGCGCTCGATCTCGGAGACCACGAAGAAGCCCACCGCATCGCCTTCGCGCAGGGTGCGCGGGTGGCGCCTGGGCCGGCGTATCCCCGGCCCGCCGAGTAGCTCGTCCACGCGGCCGCGAATGGCCCACGGCAGCGCGAGTGAGAACCAGCCATTCTCGCCGCCGATACGTTCCAGGGCGGCGAACACAGCGTGGGGAGAGTGGCAGAACACGGCGCTGCGTTCGTCTTCAAAGGTCCGTTTCGGGGCAGTGAGCATGCGTTCGAGAATACCGCACGCCTAGTACCCGGCTGGCGCTAGACGTTGAAGTACTTCGCCTCGGGGTGATAGAGCACGAAGGCGTCGGTGGATTGCTCGGGGTGGAGCTGCAGCTCCTCCGAGAGGCCCACGCCGATACGCTCGGGCTCGAGCAATTCCACGAGCGCGGCGCGATCTTCGAGGTTCGGGCAGGAACCATAGCCGAAGGAAAAGCGCGCCCCGAGGTACTCGAGATCAAAGAAGCCGCTGACATCGGTGGGATCGGCCTTGGCCGCATCGGAGCCATCCGCGAAGGCCAGCTCGGCGCGGACACGCCCGTGCCAATACTCGGCGAGAGCCTCGGTGAGCTGAACGCTAATGCCGTGGATCTCGAGGTAGTCGCGGTAGTTGTCCTTGGCAAAAAGCTCATTGGCGAAGTCAGCGATGGGCTGGCCCATGGTCACTAGCTGCATCGGCCACACATCCACAGTGCCGCGGGCACGCGCCTCTTCCCAGGGCAGGATGAAATCGGCGATGCACAGGAACTTGCCGCGCTGCTGCCGGGGGAAGCTAAAACGCATCCGCTCGGGGGCATCCGGGCGCGGCTCGGAGAGGATCACCACATCATCGCCCTCCGATACGGCCGGGAAATAGCCGTAGACCACGGCGGCATGATCGAGGATTCTCTCGGGCTTGAGCCGATCAATCCAAGCGCGCAGGCGCGGCCGGCCTTCGCTCTCCACGAGTTCCTCATAACTTGGTCCGCCGTCGCCACGGCTGCCGCGCAAACCCCACTGCCCGAGGAAGAGGGCTCGCTCATCCAAGCAGGTCATATACTCCTTCAAGGCAATACCCTTGACCACGCGGGTGCCCCAGAACGGCGGGGTGGCGACTTCTTCGGGAATGCTCACTGCGGAGCGGCTAGGCACCTCCACTGGTTCTTGGGCGGCCTTGCGCTCGGCGGCGATGCGCTTGGAGCGCTCGCGGCGCTCGCGACGCGCCTTCTTCTTCTCCTCGCGCTTCGCCTTCTCGGCTGCCTCGGCCTCGCTGAGTTGGCCCTTTTCGCCGCGCGCATCCTGCATCACCTCGTTCATCAGCCGCAGCCCCTCGAAGGCATCGCGGGCGTAGAACACATCGCCGTGATAGAGCGCATCGAGATCGTCTTCCACATAGGTGCGCGTCAGCGCCGCCCCGCCGAGGAGCACGGGATAACGATCCGCTTCTTCGCGCTCCGCGAGCTCGTTGAGCTCGAGCAAGTTGTCCTTCATCACAACGGTGGATTTCACGAGCAGCCCCGACATACCGATCACATCGGCGCCGTGTTCTTTCGCCGCGGACGCAATGGTGGCGATCGGCTGCTTAATGCCGAGGTTCACCACGGTGTAGCCATTATTAGAAAGGATGATATCCACTAGATTCTTGCCGATATCGTGCACATCACCCTTCACCGTGGCGAGCACGATGGTGCCCTTTGACCCGGTGTTATCGGAGGCCTCCATGAAGCTTTCGAGATAGCCCACCGCCGATTTCATGGTTTCGGCAGACTGCAGCACGAAGGGCAGCTGCATCTCTCCGGAACCGAAGAGATCACCCACCGTCTTCATGCCTCGCAGCAGGTCCTCATTGATGATGGCAATCGGGCTCTTTTCCGCCATCGCGGCGTCGAGATCCTCCTGCATGCCGTTTTTCTCACCATCGATGATGCGCTGGGCCAGCCGGTCGAGCAGCGGCAAAGCGGCGAGGGCTTCTTGGCGGGCATGCTGGGCGGAGGCCGCGGAGACGCCGTCGAAAAGCTCCATGAACACCTGCAGCGGGTCATAGTCCTCGCTGCGGCGGTTGTACACCATATCCAGCGCCACCTCGCGCTGGCGTTCATCGATGCGGTTGAAGGGGATGATCTTGGAGGAGTGCGCGATCGCGGTGTCGAGGCCCGCGTTGATGCATTCGGAGAGAAATACCGAGTTGAGCACCTGGCGGGCTGCCGGATTCAATCCGAAGGAGATATTAGACAGCCCCAGTGTGGTGTGCACCCGCGGATACTTCGCCTTGAGCGCCTTGATGGCCTCGATCGTTTCGATGCCATCGCGGCGGGTCTCCTCCTGCCCCGTCGAGATCGGGAAGGTGAGGCAGTCGACGATGATGTCTTCATGCCGCAGCCCATAGGTGCCCGTGATGTCCTCGATGAGGCGGGTGGCGATCTCCACCTTCTTCTCTGCGGTGCGGGCCTGGCCCTCCTCGTCGATGGTCAGGGCCACCACCGCGGTGCCATGCGCCTGCACCAGCTCCATGATGCGCCGATAGCGGGAATCGGGGCCGTCTCCATCTTCGAAGTTCACCGAGTTCACCGCGCAGCGCCCACCGAGTTTTTCCAGCCCCGCCTCGATCACGGCGGGCTCGGTGGAGTCGATCATGATGGGCAGCGTGGAGGAGGTGGCCAGCAGCTCCGCAAAGCGTGCCATGTCCTCGCGGCCATCGCGGCCCACATAGTCAATACACACATCGAGCATGTGCGCGCCATCGCGGGTTTGGGTCTTGGCGATATCCAGGCAGGTCTCCATGTCCCCAGCGAGCATCGCCTCACGAAAGGCCTTGGAACCATTGGCGTTGGTGCGCTCGCCGATCATGGTGATACCGGTGTCTTGGGTGAGAGGTACCGCCGTGTAAAGCGAGGAAAGAGTATCCTCCGGCTCTTCTTGGGGCCGTGCGGTCGGGTTATCCCTTTTGCCCTCGAGCTTGTCGACGACAACCCGGATGTGCTCGGGGGTGGTACCACAGCAGCCGCCCACCATGGCCAAACCATAGTCATCGACGAAGCGGGCCAGCGCATCGCCGAGTTCTGCGGGCGTGAGGGGATATTCGGCGCCATTGGGGCCGAGTACCGGCAAGCCGGCATTGGGCATCACGGACACCGGCACCGAGGCGTGGGTGGCCAGATAGCGCAGGTGCTCGCTCATCTCGTGCGGGCCGGTGGCGCAGTTGAGGCCGATCATGGAAATACCCAGCCGCTCCAGTGCGGTCAGGGCGGCGCCGATCTCGGAGCCGAGCAGCATTGTGCCGGTGGTTTCCACGGTGACGTGGCAGAGAACGGGTCGACTGACCTGCAGCTCTGCCTCGGCCTGATGGATGCCGTGGATAGCGGCCTTGACCTGGAGCAAATCCTGGGCGGTCTCCACTAGGAAGGCGTCGACCCCGCCGCGGAGCAGACCCTTGGCGGCCAGATAGTAGTACTGCTTGAGATCGCCGAACTGGGCGTGCCCCAAGGAGGGCAGCTTCGTGCCCGGCCCGAGGCTGCCGAGCACATAGCGCGGCGTGGCCTCCTCACCGGCGGAGTACTCATCGCACAACTCGCGAGCGATCTGCGCGCCCGCGTAGGCAAGTTCCTCGCAGCGATCCGCGATGTCATAATCGGCCAGGTTCGGCAGGTTGCAGCCGAAGGTGTTGGTCTCCACCAGCTCGGCCCCGGCATCGAGGAAGCCGCGATGGATCTCACGGAGTACATCGGGGCGGGTGACGTTAAGGATTTCGTTGCAGCCCTCAAGATTCAGAAAGTCGCTGTCTAAGTCCAGATCAAAGTTCTGCAGCTGGGTGCCCATGGCCCCATCGCCGACGAGTACGCGGGTGCCGAGAACCTCGGCGAGAGGCGGGGTGGTGATCTGCGAAATAGCGTCAATCTGGCTCATGAAATAGACAGCTTAGTACGCAACTAGCGAGTGATCCAAGCCAATGGCCCTGCCCGCAAGAAACCGAGCGGTCTAATCACTGCCTGAGCTGCGCTCTCCCTACACACCACCGGCGCTCGGACGCCGGCGCGGATACATCCAGAGTGCGCAGCGCAGAGGTGGTTAGTTCTCCCCGTCCGAGGGCTCGCCGAGCTCCCACTCCTGCTCCAGCGGGGCGCCGAGGCTGCGGCATACAGCGCGGAAAAAATCGCTGAACTCAGCGGATTCCTCGGTGTCCAAGAGGGCATAATCGACGCTGCGATCAATGCGTTCAAGTTCGGCGATGGCGGCATCCACCTCGCGATGCAGCGCAGCCTCGCTGGCGGTGCCGGTGTCCGCGGCGCAGTGATAGGCGCGATCGAGGAAGCCCCGCAGCACGGACTCCACCAGCGGCACAATGGCTGGTGGATAGGGCTCCTCCCAGTAGTCGGTGTCACCGTCGGAGAGATAGGCACCGGTGGCGAAGTCGCTGAGATCTGCACACAGCGTGCTGATCTGGGAATCGAAGTGGCTGCGTGGCGCGGGCGTGGTCTGGCTCATGGTGTGTATTCTGCCTGAGCCCACGCCGCCGCGCAGCTTCGGAGACCGCGGCCAGCCCCACCCCAGGCTGGATCGCGGTGCGGAGAGAGGTGGTTAGAGCTCCACGCCGAGCAAGGCGTCGAAGGCGGTGCGCACATACTCGCCTGCAGCCGAGAGCTGTTCCTGCGGGGACGATGTCTCCGTATCCTGCGCTGCGGCCCAGGCATCTGCGGCCTCCAGCGCCCCAGGGGTGTCGAGATCCGCAGCCAAGTGTTCGCGCAGCTGCTGCACCAGGTGCTGCGCGGCAGCCTCATCGGTGGTGGCGGCCATCGCGGCGCGGTAGGCGGCGAGGCGCTCTTCCGCGCGTGCCAAAACGGCATCGGACCAGTCACGGTCCCCGCGATAGTGTGAGGAGTAGATACCGAGGCGAATGGCGGCCGGCTCATGACCAGCAGCGGTGAGCTTATGCACGAAGACGAGATTGCCCAGCGACTTGCTCATCTTGACCCCATCGAGGGAGATCATTCCGGCGTGCACATAGTGCCCGGCCATGCGCTGGGAATCGGTGAGCGATTCATAGTGGGCGGCCGAGAATTCGTGGTGCGGAAACGCCAGATCGGAGCCGCCGCCCTGGATATCGAAGATGTCCTGCAAGCGGTTGTTGGCGATCGCGGAACACTCGATATGCCAGCCGGGCCGGCCGGCGCCGAAGGGGGCGTCCCAGCTCGGCTCGCCCTCACGGGCGGCGCGCCAAATGAGCGCATCCAAGGGGTGGCGCTTGCCGGGGCGGTCGGGATCGCCGCCGCGGTCGGCGAAGACATCGCGCATCTGCTCGGGGGTATAGCCGGAGATGTACCCAAAGTGCTCGGTGGCGTCGATTGGCGCGTAGATATCGGGATGTTCCGGATCGTCCACCGCATAGGCGGCGCCCTTGTCCAGCAGCTGCTGCACCACCGTTATCACTTCGCCGACGGCCTCGGACACCGAGACGAAATCGCGCGGCGGGATCACCTTCAGCGCAGTCATATCCGAGCGGAAGAGCGTGGTTTGGTCGTCGCCAAGCTCGCGCCAGTCCACATTATCGCGGGCTGCGCGCTCAAATAAGGGGTCGTCGACGTCGGTGACGTTTTGGACGTAAACCACCTTGTGGCCGTTATCCAGGAGCTGGCGGTAGATGAGATCGAAGGCGACATAGGTTGCCGCGTGGCCTAGATGCGTCGAGTCATAAGGGGTGATTCCGCACACGTACATCCCGGCGGTTGCTGCGGGGTGGACGGGGCGCACGCACTGATCTGCGGTGTCGTATAGCTGAAGTTCTACGCAGTCCCCGCTCAGGGCAGGAACATCAGGTTGAGGCCAAGAATGCATGCGCCCCACTCTAATCCATCACATAGTGGAGCAAAGAGCGGGGCGATAGCCACGGGCACAGGCGCAGATAACTCTCTAGGCCTGCAGCACTCCGAATCCGAGCAGCGCCATCACGAGAAGGCCGAAGGGGATGCGGTAGGCCGCGAACCACGCGAAGGAATTATTGGCCACGAAGCGGAGCAACCAGGCAATGGAGACATAGCCCAGCACGAAGGCGATGGAGGTACCGACCAGCAGCTGCAGGCCGCTGGCGGCTTGGCCGGCGTCCGGCGCGAAAGCGTCGGGAAGCGAAAACAGCCCCGATGCGAGCACGGCGGGAATAGCGAGCAGGAAGCTGAAGCGGGTGGCCACTTCCCTATCCAGGCCCACGAGCAGGCCGGCGGAGATGGTGCCGCCCGAGCGGGAGACGCCGGGAATAAGGGCCAGGCATTGCGCAAAGCCCATGGTCAGCGCATCCTTCATGGTCAGCTCGTCATAGCTGCGCTGTTTTTTGCCCACGCGCTCCGCCCAAATGAAGACGAAGGAGAACAGAATCAGCACGGTGGCGGTGATCCACATATTGCGGAAGTTGTCGCGGATGAGGTCCTTGAGCAGCAGCCCCAGCACGCCCACTGGGATGGAGCCGACGATGACCATCCAGCCCATGCGGTAGTCGAAGCCACGCTTGTTTTTATCGACTACGCCGGCGAACCAGCCGGTGAGGATGCGCCAGATGTCTTTGGCGAAGTACACCAGCACCGCGAGCTCGGTGCCGAGCTGGACCACGGCGGTAAAGGAGGCACCGGCATCGGCGCCCCAGAACAAGCTGGAGACGATGCGCAAATGCCCTGAGGAGGACACGGGAAGAAACTCGGTGAGGCCTTGTACGATAGAGAGCACAATGGTTTGCGTCCATGACATCGTTTCGGGGGCCTGTGCAGCGATTACGTCGTTCACCCGTTAGAGGCTACTACTCTTGAGGCGTGGAACAAACCAATGTAGGACGGAGCGGACTGCGCATCCCGCGCTTAGGACTAGGCACCCTGACATGGGGTGCGGGCACCGATCGGGAGGCGGCGAGCGAGATTCTGCGCTTATTCACCAGCGCCGGCGCGTCGCTTATCGACGTCACCCCGCAGCACACCACCGGCACGGCCGCATTAAAGTACCTCGGTACATTTCTGGGTTCCGAGATCTCTCGGGAAGATCTCGTCATTTCGGCCGCAGCGGGCACGCTGCCGGATCAGCCGGTGGGTCGCCGCGTCGATTGCTCCCGCCGCGGATTGCTCAATCAGCTCGATAGCTATCTGCGGCTGCTCGGCACGGACCATCTCGATCTCTTTTCCATCGACTACTGGGACGAGCTCACCCCCGTGGAGGAGGTCGCCGATGCCCTGGACTATGCGGTGCGCACGGGCAGGGTGCGCTATGTCGGCGCGCGTGGGCTCAGCGGCTGGCAACTCGCCGTGCTGCGCGCCGCCGCCCCCGTCACCGCCCGGGGCGTGGTGGGCGCCAGCGGCGAGTACAACTTGCTCAATCGCCTCCCCGAGCAGGAGCTTTTGCCTTCTGCGCACCACCAGCAGGTGGGGTTTATCGCCGGTGCGCCGCTGGCCCATGGGGTCTTGACCGGCAAGTATCGCGAACAGAATGCTTCTGCACAGGGACGCAGCGCGGAGGCCCACGCCTATTCCGAGGCGCGCGATCGCGCCATCGTCGAAGCGCTCACTACGGCGGCCCTGGGATTGAATATCTCTGCCACCACGGCCGCTATCGCCTGGGTCTTGGCCCAACCCGGGGTCGATGCCACCCTAGTGGGGGCGCGCACACCGGAGCAGTGCGAGGAGGCCTTCGCTGCGGCCGAGGTGCAGCTTCCCAAGGCGATCATTGAGGCCTTAGACGACGTCTCGCTCTCATAGCGCTCTGGTAGCCTTAAGCGTTGTGAAGAAGCGTCGGAATCTAGTTCTAGCAGCACTTGTGACCTCCTCCGCTTTGGTGTTGGGCGCCTGCGGATCCAGTGGAGACGATCCCGGAAAACAGGCTCGTCCAGTGGGATCGGCAGAGGCGCAACGCTCCCCCGCCGCGGAGAACGTGGACGGTGACGTGCTCATGCTCGGCGGCGAGTTCACCACGATCGATGGGCTGGCCGTTCTCGGCGATCATATTGCCGTGCGCTCCGGCGACAAGCTGGGTATCGGCACGCGGAACCAATTCGAGGACGAGGACTTCAGCGTTATCGATATCGCCGAGGACTGTGGAGAGCTCAGCGCCGGCGCCACCGACTTTGTGCTCGCCTGCCCGCAGGCTGTCGACGGCACGGAAGAAGGCGGCGTGGTGTATCTCATTGACCCTGCCGCGCCGACGCTGGAGAACACGCGCACCGCTGAGGAGAAATTCACCACCGCCACCCAAACCAGCACCGGCGATGTGGTGGCTGCCGCCGCAGATTCCTCACGCATCATTACCTTTCCGCATGACGATCCCACGGCCACCACCGAGATCTCGATGACCGACACGGTGGATCAGCTGGTGTCTACCACCTATGCCGATCACCTCGACCCGGTCGTAGTGATCAACCGCAAGTTCACCACTATTCAAGGCCTCGACAGGGAGCAACGGCGTGAGGGCGGGCGTTTGCGTGCCGGCGCCGGTGTCGGCACGGTCGCCCCTGGCGAGCAGGGTGTCTTCCTCGCCGCCGACACCGAGGGTGACCAGCTCTTGGTTTATACCCGCTTCGATGTGGTGCGCCTGCATCAATCAATGCCCGTTGACCGCAGCCCGTGGGCGGTGGCCTGGGACTCCTCCCAGCAGCTGGCCTGGGTGGCATCCACCGGCACCAATAGCCTCGTGGGATATGACCTATCTACTGGCGAGCCGCTCGAGCAGCAGCGCTACTCCACCGTGGCCGATGCCACGAGTTTGGCTGTGATGGATAATGGCACCAAGGTTCTTGCCTCCGCTAGCGGTGACGGCATTCAGTTCCTCGACTCCTAGCACTGTGGCTACCGCCGTCGGCGCTTGGCGGACTTCCCCCTCTGACACACCGTTGATACTCATCGTTTAAGGACACCCCTGTATGGCCTCATCTTCGTTCCGTTCCACTCTCTATAACAAGGCCTTGAAGGCGATGTTCACCCTGCGCCCCGAACGCATCCACGGGATCATCAACAACGGCCTTTCCGTACTGCAGACCACTGGGCCCCTCAACCGCGGCCTAGAGAAGATCCTGCCGGTGCACGATGAGATCCTGGCCCAAGACATCTTCGGCGTGCGTTTCCCCCGCCCGCTGGGGCTGGCTGCCGGCTTCGATAAAAACGGCAGCTCCCCCGATGCTTGGACCCCGATTGGTTTCGGCTATGCCGAGCTCGGCACCGTCACGGCCTCCCCGCAGCCGGGCAATCCCACCCCGCGGCTGTTCCGCCTGCCGGAGGACCGCGCGATTCTCAACCGCATGGGTTTTAACAACGATGGCGCCGCCGTGGTGGCCAAGAACCTCAAGCGCCGCAGCTCCGACGATGTCATCGGCATCAACATCGGCAAGACGAAGGTGGTCGATGCCGCCCACGCCGCCAGCGACTATCGCCGCTCCGCGACCCTCTTGGGCAATCTGGCCGATTACGTCACGGTGAACGTCTCCTCGCCGAATACCCCTGGCCTGCGCGATCTGCAGGCAGTGGAATCACTGCGCCCCATTCTGGAGGCGGTCCTCGAATCCACCACCACCCCAGTGCTGGTGAAAATCGCCCCCGATCTCTCGGACGAGGATGTGCTGGCCGTGGCCGATCTCGCCCTCGAGCTCAAACTCGCCGGCATCGTGGCCACCAACACCACCATCTCCCGTGCGGGGCTGCGCACCGACCCAGCCGAGGTCGAGGCCATGGGCGCCGGCGGTATCTCCGGCCCGCCGGTGGCCGCCCGTTCCCTCGAGGTGCTCCGGCTCCTGCGGGAGCACGTGGGCGATCAGCTGGTGCTGGTGAGCGTCGGCGGTATCGAAACCCCCGAACAAGCCTGGGAGCGCATCGCTGCCGGCGCCAGCCTATTGCAGGGCTACACCGGCCTGATCTACGGCGGCCCCGACTGGATCCGCGATATTCATAAGGGCATCGCCCGCCAGGTTCGCGCCCACGGCTTCTCCTCGCTCAGCCAGGCCGTCGGCTGTGGCAAGGAGTGGGTGGACTAGAGCCAGCCGCACATCCGAAAAAGGGCCGCCCGCATGGGGCGCGCCCTTCTTTTCTGCCTTGCGTGTCTGCCGCTGGAGCTCCACCGACTCCCCAGTGTGGCTATGCCACGGAGCGACGGATCACCAGCGCGCAGATGAGAGCCATGGTGGCGTAGACCGGCAGCCACCACGATTCCAAGATATAAATCGGCTCGGTGGTGATGAAGCGGCTAAACACGACCAGCCCCACAGCAACCACCAGCACCACGATATGGCGGGTGGTGCGTTCCTCATTGCGGTGTGTCGTGCCGAAGGCACCCAGCAACATGGCCGAGACGATGATCAGCAAAAACCCCCACGTCACGGGAAATAAACCGGTCAAACCGCCGGTGATCAGGCTGATCAGCGTAAACAGCGCCAAGACTATGGCTAGGGCCAAAAATGCGCCGCCCACTCGCAGCACCGGAGGAACGACCACCACGGCCGTCTTGTCCTGCGCCCGCGGGGTGCGGGCGCGCTGCGCAGAGGATGCAGGAGTGGTGCGGGGCCGAGAACGCTTCTTTTTTCCCATAGTGATTCAAAACACTACCCCACGCTGGGGTTATATGCACGCCCCCGCACCGAATGCGGGGGCGATGGGGATGGGAGAAGCCGGCGAGTTTAGGAGTTTTCGTGCCAGCCCCACGTGATCGCACGGCCGATCGAGTGGAAGTAGAGGTTGAAGCCGAGCACCGTGGGGGTGGCGTCCGGATCAATGTCGAGCTTCTCGGTATCGACGGCGTGCACCGCGAAGAGATAGCGGTGCGGGCCGTGGCCCTCCGGCGGCTGCGGCCCGAAGTAGCCGCGGGAGCCCGAATCGGCGCGCAGCGAGACAACATCGCCCAGAGACTCCAGGGTGCCATCATTGGCCGCACCGGTGGCGAGTTCGCTGACATCGGCGGGAATATTAAACACAGCCCAGTGCCAGAAACCAGAGGCCGTAGGAGCATCTGGATCGAAGCAGGTGATTGCGAGAGACTTCGTGCCCTCGGGAAGATCAGACCAGGCCAGCTGCGGGGAGACATCCTGGCCGCCGAGCTGCTCCTCCTTGAAGGTGCCGCCGTCCTCGAAGTCGCTCGAGGAGAGCGGGAAGCTCGGCAAGTCCTTCAACGGGGCATAGGGATCGGGTCCGGGAAATCGTGCATCGTTGTAGTTGCTCATACTCCCCGTTTTTACCGAAAAACTCCCAGCCGTGCCGCGAAGCGGAACTTTCACCGCTGAGATTCACTCCGTTCATAGGTGCCGAAATGTATCGTTGTGCAGGGGATTTGATTATATTGCCGCGTTCGGGCTACAGTATGCGAGTGCCCAGCCGAGAGGCTGCAAACAAAACCCAAGCCCGGGTGGCGGAATGGCAGACGCGCTAGCTTGAGGTGCTAGTGTCCTATTAACGGACGTGGGGGTTCAAGTCCCCCCTCGGGCACTCTATGAATCCTGTGTTCATCTTCGGATGAGCGCGGGATTTTTTCATGTCTCGGTGCGCGGGGCGCACAGCAACCACGGCGGCGGGTAGCCCCCGATACCGGCCTCTACCCCACTGCCGCGCCCAGACAGAAGCGAGCGGAGAGCCCTGTTCACGCTATACGTACCGGGACGTCTCCCCTCGCCTGCAGCGCGCGGGCTAGGACTGCGGGGCGTGGCCCAGATATACCTTCGCCTCATAGGGGCGCAGAACGCTACCCGCATCGTCTGCGTAGTTAGACGAGATCAGCTGCCACCCAGCGCCCTCGACGCCACGGCGCTGCAACGCCGCGGTAGATGCAGCTGCGTAGTCACACTCCACCGTGGTGGCGCTGAAGTTGGCCACCACCACCAGCCGTTCCTCCGCGGTGGCGCGGGCGTAGCTGAAGATGGTCTCACTGCCTGGCTCGAGCAAGTGGAAGCTCCCCCAGCGAATCACTGGATGCTCGCGACGCAGGGCAATAAGGCGCCGGTAGTGATGATAGACGCTGTGCGGATCTGCCACGGCGGCACGGGCGTTGATAGCGGGATAATTCGGGTTCAGCGGCAGCCACGGAGTACCCGTGGTGAAGCCAGCGTGCTCACTCTCATCCCACTGCATAGGAGTGCGGGCGTTATCGCGGCTCTTAGCCGCGATATAGCGCATCATATGCTCATGCGAGATGATTCCGCTGCGCACATACGTGTCATAGGCGTCGTGGGTTTCGAGATCGTCGTAGTCTTCGATCTCAGGGAAGCTGACATTGGTCATCCCTATCTCTTCGCCCTGGTAGATATAAGGGGTGCCGCACATCATGTGCAGCACAGTGCCCAGCATGCAGGCGGACACCACGCGGTACTCGGGGCTGTCATTGCCGAAGCGGGATACGGCCCGAGGTTGGTCGTGGTTATTCCAATACAGCGAGTTCCAGGCGCGATCTTCTAGTCCCTTTTGCCAGTGCTCCAGCGTGGCAGTGAGTGCGCTCAGACTGGTTCGACGATCCGACCATTTACCCCATCCCTGCTCGGAAAAGTCGAGGGATACATGCTCGAACGTGAAGATCATGTCGAGTTCCCCGCGCTCGAATCCGGCATAGAGAATGCCGTCCTCCACCGTGGTGATCGGGGTCTCCCCTACGGTGAGCGTGTCATAGTCGTCGAGCACCTCTCGGCGCATCTCCTGGAGAAACTCGTGAACGCGTGGCCCATTGGCGCTCATAGCGAGCGAGGATTCGCGGCTGCCGCGTGCGACGGCGGGATCATTGGCCGCCAGGGGTGCGTCGATAAGCTCCTGCGGCTTGGAAATCAGGTTGATCACATCCATACGGAAACCGCCGACGCCCTTATCAAGCCAGAAACGCATCAGATCGTAGACTTCGCGGCGAACCTCAGGGTTCTCCCAATTCAGGTCGGGCTGTTTGGGGGAGAACATGTGCAGATAGAACTGCCCGGTGGTCTCATCGAACTCCCATGCCGAGGGACTAAATGCGGAGATCCAATTATTCGGCGGCAGCGGCGTGCCGTCTTCGCTATACTCGGCTGGATCGCGCCAGATGTAGTAGTCGCGATAGGGATTGTCCCTCGAGGAACGGGAGCGGCGAAACCACTCGTGTTCATCCGAGGTGTGATTGACCACCAGATCCAGCAGAATCCTCATTCCGCGCTGGCGTGCCTGCGCAATAAGTTCCTCCACATCGGCCATGGTGCCGAATTCCTTCATCACCGCGCGATAATCGGAGATGTCATAGCCGTTATCGTCATTGGGCGAGGCGAAAATAGGAGAAAGCCACAGCACGTCGACGCCGAGCTGCTGCAGATAATCCAGTTTTTCGCATATGCCGCGGATATCGCCGATGCCATCGCCATCGGAATCTTTAAAGCTGCGCGGATAAATCTGATAGACCACCGCGTTGTCGAGCACGCTGCGGCGTGGGCTGGTCATTCGGTACTCCTTAGAGTTGTGGGTCGTGATCGGGTGTGGTGTCCAGCGAGACCACAATGCCGGAGTGGTCGGACACCGCTTCGGAGCTGTTGTCGGCAAAAACCACGGTGTGGCTGCGGGCGCGCACCCCGCTGCTGGTGAACACATAATCAATGCGCAAATCCTGGGTGTTGTCGTCCCAGCCGTGAATTGTTGTGTGCACAGTCGCCTCGCCCTGCACCTCAGCCGCCTGGTGGAAGCTATCGGACCACTGGCCCGAGCGCATCACGTAGTCGTAGCCGCCGTCGGTGTCTCCGGCAGGAACGTTAAAGTCGCCGCAGAGCACCACTGGGGCTAGGCGGCGCAGCTGGTCGAGTTGCGGACTCATATGGCGCCATTCGCGGGCGAAGAAGGTATCGTTATCGCCACGCCACCACGAGAAGTGGGAGGATACCCACCACAGACCAGCGCTATGTACCGCGAGCGAGGCGCGGCGGCGCACGTCGTCATACTCGAATCCACCACCATGGCTGAGCTGGCGCGCCTCCGCGATGCCGTGGCGGGACACGATCGCAGTACCCTCATCGAAGACGCCGAAGCCGCGGTGCACCGGAATCCACGTCCAGCTCCACGCGGTGTGGGAGTCGAGCTGCCGCAGAGCCTGCACGAGCAGTAGTGCGTAGTTGTCCCCGTGCACGGCAATGGAATCCAAGGCATCCCGAGCAGGTATCCACCCTTCGAGATCCGCGGCCGGAGGCATATAACGGGACTGATTGACTTCCTGCAGCGCGATAATGTCGATGCTCTCGTCGACAAGCATGCGCGCGAGAGAATACAGCTTGGGAATTTGCATCTCTTCCATCCAGCTGTGGGTGTTGAGGGTGAGAACCTTCATAGGCCTTCCTAGCTCACGGGGGCGCAACAATAGCGGTCTCCCCCAGTGTATGAAGCCGCGGCGGCGCCACAGAAGGCCGCGATGCTCCAAAATCTGGAGTGTTCTCCAGCCGGCGCAAAAGTGCTTCTCAGCACTGAAGCGAAGAACTATGAATAGAGACTAAGCCAATACACACGCAGCTCATGACACCTGCACCCTAGCTGCGCCCCTGAAGTGGAAAGGGACGAGAAACCATGATGGAGAAAGTCCAGAGGTTCGGCTCGGCCATGCTGGCCCCGGTCCTCATCTTCGCTTTCGCTGGCCTCGCGGTGGGCCTGTCAATCATCGCGCTCAACGAGGACCTCGTGGGCGGAATTGCCGCCGAAGGAAGTTGGTGGTGGTCCTTCTGGACCGTGTGGCAATCCGGCGCCTGGACAGTCTTCAATCAGATGGAGCTGCTTTTCGTGCTGGGCCTGCCTATCGCCCTCGCCAAAACAGCCAATGCTCGCGCCGTGCTGGAAGCCGCAATGGTGTATCTGACCTTCCAGTACTTCCTCAGCTCTATCTTGGAGCACTTCGGCGATAAGCTCGGCGTGGACTTCAGCGCTGAGGTCGGCGGCACCTCCGGCTTGAAAGAGATCGCCGGCATCAAAACCCTCGACACCGGTATTTTCGGCGCGATCATTATCTCCGCGATCGTGGTGTGGTTGCACAACCGCTACTTCAACACGAAACTGCCGGACTTCCTCGGTATCTTCCAGGGCACCCAATACGTCTATGCCCTCGGATTTTTCCTCATGATTCCGGTGGCACTACTCACTGCGTTTATCTGGCCGAGTATCCAGAGCGGCATCGCCAGCATGCAGGGATTCTTTATCTCCTCCGGTGTCTTTGGCGTGTGGCTGTACACGTTCATGGAGCGCATCCTCATCCCCACGGGACTCCACCACTTCATCTACACCCCCTTCGTCTTTGGCCCCGCAGTGGTGCCCGATGGCATTACCAAGTACTGGGTGGCGCACCTGAATGAGTATGCCTCCTCCACCGAATCCTTGAAGGATCTCTTCCCCTCGGGCGGTTTCTCGCTGCACGGCAACTCCAAGGTATTCGCCCCGATTGGCATCGCGGCCGCGTTTTATACGACAGCTCGCCCCGAGCGGCGCAAGGAAACCCTCACGCTGCTGGTGCCGGTGTGCTTGACCGCCATTCTCATTGGCATCACCGAGCCACTGGAGTTTACCTTCCTCTTCGCCGCCCCGATTCTCTTCGTCGTCCACGCCCTCCTGGCTGCGACGATGGCCGCGGTCATGTACTCTTTCGGCGTCGTGGGCAACATGGGCGGTGGCCTGATCGATTTCGTGTTCCAGAACTGGGTGCCGCTGTGGGCCAACCACCACGCCACCTATATTGCTCAGATCCTTATCGGCCTCAGCTTCACCGCCATCTACTTCCTGCTCTTCCGCTTCCTCATCCTCAAGCTCGACCTGAAGACTCCCGGCCGTGAGGCCGATGGGGCCGATGTGAAGCTTTACTCCAAGAAGGAGTATCGCGAGATGCAGGCGGCGAAGAAGGCGGAGAAGAAAGGCAGCACGGATGCCGACGCTGAGGCGGTGGCCGATGATCCCTATAGCCAACGCGCCCGGGATTTCCTCGCCCTGCTCGGCGGGCCAGCAAACATCACGGATGTGAATAACTGCGCCACTCGGCTGCGGGTTTCGGTGGATGATGCCGCGCTGGTCTCCGATAATGACGCCGATTTCAAGGACGCGGGTGCGATGGGCATCGTCCGTAAGGGCCGCGCCTTCCAGGTGATCGTCGGCATGGATGTTCCCCAAGTCCGCGACGCCTTCGAAGCGATGGTCACAAGCGACTCTCCTGCGTAGTGCTTCGCGCGGCACCTCGTGCCGTGTCTGCGGGCAGGTCCCACGAGGTGCAGCAGATGCGCTAACTCTAGGGATAGACTGTGAGCCATGAATCTGGCGGATCATGTAAAAAAGATTGAGCTCCGGCTCAGTGCCACTGAACGTGATGTCTTGGCCTTCATTTTGGCCGAGCAGGAATTCGTGGCCGATGCCACGCTGAGCGCTGTGGCACACCGGGCGTTCACCTCAACCTCGAGCGTGATCCGCTTGACTCAGAAGCTCGGCTTCACAGGGTTCGGCGAACTCAAGTTCTTTATCAAAAACTCCCTCGCCCACAGCCCGACTCCCTCAGAGGATCTGGTTGGGGTGCTGCGCTCGGATGTGGAGGCCACTCTCACGACCATGGAGGGCACCGATCTCTCCGAGATTCTGCGCTGGATCGCCGACGCGCGCACGCTGTACTGCTTCGCCACCGGCTATGCGCAGCGGCTTGCCACCGAGGAATTCGCCAAGTCATTGATTTCGAGCCGTCGCTTTACCGTGGTGTTGCCGACCATCAACGAGTTCAGTGCCTCCACCGCGGTCATGGGGCCAGAAGACATGGTGGTCATCGTCTCTCTATCGGGAGCGACCGATGGCCTCGAGGAGATTTTGCACGAGATGGAGCTGCGCGGGATCAGGGTACTGCTGATCGCGGCACGCAGCGATGGATATATCGCCCAGCATGCCGATCGCACCCTCACCTACACCTCAACGCCGACAATAACCAGCATCAACACCGGGCTGCACCATTCCTTCGTGGGATTGAACGTGCTGCTGGACTACGTGGCCCGCAGCCTTATTGTCTACAACGAACAGCAACTAGAAAGCAGGCGCTCGTGAGCACATTCTTCGCGATGTTCAAGGACTATCGCCGTGCCACTACGATTCTCTTTTGGTATTGGCTGCTCAGCGCCGTGGCCTATCTGCTCTACCAAACCGCGGTGAGTACCCAGACGGGGATGAGCTTCGAGGAGGTCATCACCGATCCCGGCGTGGCGCTGGCGTTCGTCGCTAGCTGCTCGGTGATTATTATGGCCGCACTCCTCCGTGTGGCCGAGGCCGAAAACCTGCGCACGCTGCGCATCTACGCCATGTTCAGCGTGGTCCACCAGCTGCTCACCGGCAATATCATTGGGTTTATCCTCGCCACGCTCATCGTTTATTACCAGCCCCCAGCGAAGGGCGAGAGCTTCGCTCCCACCCAGAAGCTGCTCCTCATTGGTGGCATGGTGCTCATCGGACTCGTGCTTGTGCTGTGGCTGGTCGCGCAGCTCAACCGCATGCTGGGCGGCTAGAGACAAGCGCAGACATAGCTGCACCGCCATCCCCGTGGACGTGGGGCTGGCGGTGCAGCTTTCTGCTCTCATCAAGGCTGGCCTGAGAGCGGCCCTGAGCGGGTATCGGCCCTAGTTGGCGTCATCACCCTCCCCCGGCGTCGGTGCCGGCTGCGCAACATTATCGAAGGCGGCGAGGATGCGCTCGGCGGCGAGCGTCGGGGTAATCTGCCCCTGCTTGAGCTGCGATTCCACCAATTGCTTGGTCTCTTGCACCGAGGCATTGGTGTTGAGCCGCTGCAGAATCGTCTCGTGCACCATCTGCCACATCCAGCCCACCTGCTGTTCGCGGCGCAGCCGCTCGAAGGCACCGGTCTCCAATTGGCACTGGTGGTGCTTTTCCACGATCTCCCAGAATTCGGAAATCCCGGTGTCCTCCACGGCGGACATGGTGATTGTTGGTGGGTGCCAATCATCGTCCTCGGAACGCACCATGCGCATCGCCGCGGCCAGTTCTCGGGCGGCGCGCTTGGCGTTCTTTTTATTCGAGCCATCGGCCTTATTGATGGCCACCAGATCAGCCATCTCCAGCACTCCCTTCTTAATGCCTTGGAGCTGATCGCCAGCCCCAGACAGGGCGAGGAAGGTGAAGCAGTCCACCATATTGGACACGGCCACCTCGCTTTGGCCGACGCCGACGGTTTCGACGATGATGATGTCGAAGCCCGCGGCCTCGAAGACCACCATGGATTCGCGCGTGGCCTTCGCCACGCCTCCGAGGGTGCCCGCCGAGGGCGAGGGGCGAATAAATGCATCATCCTGCGCCGAGAGCTTAGCCATGCGGGTCTTATCGCCCAAGATCGAACCGCGGGTCTTGGTGGATGAGGGATCCACCGCCACCACCGCCACCTTGTGGCCCTCATCGACCAGCTTCATGCCGAGGCTTTCGATCGTGGTGGACTTACCCACCCCAGGCACACCGGTGATGCCCACGCGTAAGGCATTGCCGCTAAAGGGCAGCAGCTTCACCAGCAGTTCCTGCGCTAAAACGCGATGCGCTGCGGCGCTAGACTCCAGCAGCGTGATCGCGCGGGCAATCGCGGTGCGCTCACCATTGCGGACGCCGTCGAAAAGCTCCTCAACATTAATGCGGCGGCGTGCCCTTTTCACCTTCTCCGGGGCCACGGCGGTGGCAGTGCCAAGATCGGTTCCGGCCGTGGTAGTCAGCGATCCGAGGTTTTCCTCAAGGTATTCGCGTGTGCCCTCCATGATTAGGTGCTCCCAGCCTTTCTCTGCAGAAAATAGTCCTTCGTTCCCCATTGTGCCTGAGCGTCCCAGCGCGTGAGTCCAGATGGGGGTTAATAAGAATCACCCTCACCGCTCCCAGGCCCGTGTGTACCTCGCCCAGGGCAGGCCGCAGCGTGGCAGGTCTTGATTCCATGCCTTCTTCCCCTGCACACACAACCGCCCCTTGCACAGGCCATGATCGGGCGTTGTGCAAGGGGCGGTGCGTGAGCGGCTGAGCCGGCAGCGAACGTAGCGGCGATGGCGCGCTACTCCGCTGCGGCCTCCTCCTTCGGATCAGGAAGATCGAAGCCGAGATCGGCGGCGAGCTTCTGCATCATGTCAATGGCAGAGTCCGCGATCACGGTGCCCGGCGGGTAGATCGCGGCGGCGCCGTCGTCGTAGAGCTCCTGGAAATCTCCGGGAGGAATCACGCCGCCGACGACGATCATGATGTCCTCGCGGCCTAGCTTCTTCAGCTCCTCCTTTAGCGCGGGCACCAAGGTGAGGTGACCGGCGGCAAGGGAGGACACGCCCACCACATGCACGTCAGCGTCCACGGCGGCGCGGGCGGCCTCGGCCGGGGTCTGGAATAGCGGTCCCACATCCACGTCCATGCCCAGATCGGCGTAGGCGGAAGCCACCACCTTCTGGCCGCGGTCATGGCCGTCCTGGCCCATCTTGGCGATGAAGATACGCGGGCGGCGACCTTCCTCTGCCTCGAAGGCATCGGCCATCGTGATGGCGCGTTGCACGTTAGACACCTGGCCTTCCTTTCCGACCTCGTCCTTGTACACGCCCGACAGCGTGCGGATCTCGGCCTCGTGACGGCCAAAGACCTTCTCCAGAGCCATCGAGATCTCGCCCACGGTGGCCTTGGCGCGAGCCGCATCCACCGAGAGCTTGAGCAGGTTGAGGGAGAGATCCCCGGCTTCCTTCTCGTCCTCGTGGGCGGCGGCGTAGGTCAGGGCGTCGAGGGCCTTGGTTACTGCCTCTTCATCGCGGTCAGCGCGCAGGCGCTCCAACTTGTCCAGCTGTTCCTGGCGCACGCGCGAGTTCTCAACCTTGAGCACCTCGATCTGCTCATCCTCGGCCACCACGTACTTGTTCACACCGATGAGGGCCTGGCGGCCGGAGTCGATGCGGGCCTGGGTACGTGCAGCCGATTCCTCGATGCGCAGCTTCGGGATGCCCTCGGCGGTGGCCTGAGCCATACCGCCGGCGTCCTCCACCTCTTGGATGTGCTTGCGGGCGCGGTTAGCCAGCTCATTGGTGAGCCACTCGATGTAGTAGGAGCCAGCCCACGGATCCACCGGACGCACGGTGCCGGACTCCTGCTGCAGCAGCAGCTGGGTGTTACGGGCAATACGAGCGGAGAAGTCGGTGGGCAGCGCCAGCGCCTCGTCGAGGGCGTTGGTGTGCAGCGACTGGGTGTGGCCCTGGGTCGCGGCCATTGCCTCGATGCAGGTACGCGGCACGTTGTTGTACACGTCCTGGGCGGTCAGCGACCACCCGGAGGTCTGCGAGTGCGTACGCAGCGACTGCGACTTCGGGTTCTTCGGATCGAAGGTGGCCACGAGCTCGCTCCAGAGGAGGCGGCCGGCACGCAGCTTCGCGATCTCCATGAAGGTGTTCATGGAGATGCCCCAGAAGAAGGACAGACGCGGGGCGAACTTATCCACGTCCAGGCCCACTGCCTTACCGGCGCGGATGTACTCCACACCATCGGCGAGGGTGTAGGCCAGCTCCAGATCGGCGGTCGCACCGGCTTCCTGGATGTGATAGCCCGAGATGGAAATCGAGTTCCAGCGCGGCATCTTCATCGAGGTGTACTCGAAGATATTGGAAATGATGCGCATGGAGGGCTGCGGCGGATAGATGTAGGTGTTACGGACCATGAACTCCTTCAGAATGTCGTTCTGAATAGTTCCGGCCAGCTGCTCCGGCTTCACGCCCTGCTCCTCAGCAGCGACGATGTAGAGAGCCAGAATCGGCAGCACGGCGCCGTTCATGGTCATCGACACCGACACGCTCGAGAGGTCAATGCCCTCGAACAGCTGGCGCATGTCCAAGATGGAGTCGATGGCCACACCGGCCATACCGACGTCACCGAGCACGCGCTCATTATCAGAGTCGTAGCCGCGGTGGGTGGCGAGGTCGAAGGCCACAGACAGGCCCTTCTGACCGGCGGCAAGGTTGCGGCGGTAGAAGGCATTGGACTCGGCCGCGGTGGAGAAGCCGGCGTACTGGCGAATCGTCCACGGCTGGTTGGTGTACATCGTCGGGTACGGCCCGCGCATGAACGGGGGCATACCGGGGAAGGAATCCAGCGGGTGCGAGGGGGTGTCATTGACGGCCTCATCGCGGTTGTCACGGGTGAACACGCGGGCGACATCAATGCGCTCCGGGGTAGCCCAGACCTGCTCCTCGCCCTTGATCCCGTCTACGTTGCTAGCCGCAGTGGCTGCCTCGGGGGTACGAGCGACATCAGCGAAATTCGGGATGGTGGTCATTGTCTCCTCACGCTCCCAGCTTCTCGAGCAGCTCGGACAAGGTGCCGGCCGCGTCGATGGTCATATTTACGTAGCCGTCTGGCATATCCTCGGCATCGGCGAAGGACTTCTCCGCGCCGGCCAGGAGGATTTCCTTCACCCCGGCCTCGCGCAGGGCCTTAACGGCCGCTTCGCCGGAGGCGGCGTATTCCTGGTCGGTGCCGCAGATCACCACGATCGGCGATGCCTGTGCGGCGGCGGTGAATTCCTCGGTGCCGGGCTCTACCTGGCCCGGGTTAAGGGCCTGGATACCGCCGGTGGCGAGCAGGTTGGTGGTGAAGCCGGTGCGCACATTGTGCTTGGCCAGCGGGCCCAAAGGAATCAGGCCGATCTGCGGGCGCTCACCCTTCTCGGCGAGGAACTCGTCGGAACGGTCACGCAGTCGCTCGAACTCGGCAGCCCAGCGGCGAATACCCGGGGTGGCATCGCGCTTCTCTGGGGGCAAGGGGGTTTCCGCGAGGTTCGGGAACTCGTTGATGCCGGTGACCTTCTTGCGGCGGTGAGCCACGTCCACGCGGGTAATCTCGGCCTGCTTATCCAGTGCAGCCTGCACGGTCTCGGTGCTGGAGCTAAAGCCACCCTCGCCCTCGATGGAGGTGAAGATCTCCCATGCGTTGTCGGCGACCTGGGCGGTCAGCGACTCCACGTAGAAGGAACCGCCGGCCGGGTCGATCACGTGACCCAGGTGCGACTCCTCCAGCAGCAACAGGTTGGTGTTGCGGGCGATGCGGTGAGTGAAGTTACGGGAGGCGGTGGGCATACCGCCGGGCACAGCCGCGTCGAAAGGCAGCACCTCGATGTCCTGGGCGCCACCGACACCGCCGGCGAAGGCGGCCACGGTCACGCGCAGCATGTTCACCCACGGATCACGCTGCGAGAACATCACCGGCGCAGTGGTCGCGTGCACCACAGCCGAACCGGCCTCGGGCACGCCGATGACCTCAGCAACGCGAGCCCACAGGCTGCGTAGGGCACGCAGCTTGGCGATCTGCGCGAATTGCTCATCGGTGACGGCAACCCGGAAAGCGATCTGGCCAAGCGCTTCCTCGGCCGAGAGCCCGGCGTCGACAAGCGCCCGCAGGTACTCGACGCCAGCGGCAATACCGTAGCCAATCTCCTGGATATCGCTCGCGCCCTGGTTGGACAGCGGCACGGTATCCACGAGGATGGCGCGCACCGTACCGGGGCGCTTGGCGGCGGCCACAGCCAGTTCCACGGCCTCGTCGAGGCTGATGGTCTCGGAGCCGTCATAGACGGCGGTGAGCGGGGCGGCGCCGAGATCGATGTTCACGCCCTCGGCTACCTCCTCGCCGGCCTCGTCGATCAGCTGGTAGAGCGCATCGGCCGCGGCAGCGACCGTAGCTCCGGCGTTGAGGCGGATCGGGGCGAGATCCAGCAGCACCCCGTCGAGGGTTTTCTCCAGATCGGTGCCGTCGATGATGAGGTGAGTGGTGCCCACACGCAGGGCGTGCAGGATGTCCTTATTGGCGGTCTCGCCTTCGAAGGACTCGGCCACTCCCCAGCCCTCACGAGCGTGAGCAGTCTTGTCACCGCGCAGGTACGGGAAGTGTCCGGGAGCAGCTGCCTCCGCGAGCTCATCGGCCCGGTTGTAGAGCGGCTTGATGTCTACATCGTTATAGGTGGCCTTCACCAACTTCTTCCACACATCGAGTGGAGCGTCGGCGACATCTTTCTTCTGTACCCGTGCGAACACTTTGGCTACTGCCTTGTGCCACGCGTTCTCCATCTCCGAGTAGTTCTCGGGAAGATCAGCGTTGGGGGTACCGGACTGTGTATCAGTCACAGTGAACCTTCTCCCTTGTCGAGCCGTCCCCTACCTCGCGTGCAGGCGCCACGCATACAGCGCATGCCCCACCATCCGGTGCGGCCGCGCGACGCCCGAGCCAGGGCAGAGACCGACTCTCTAGCTTGATTTGTCGCAGAAATATTCTCTTCGAATCGTGACCTCTTCCAGCGCAAGAAATGGTCCCGCAGGGCGGTGCGTCGAGCACCCATTCCCTGTCGCAGTGCGGGCTCCGTTTCTTCCACGGCGGCATCTCCGTGCGAGGCGATGTGCTCACACCGAGCCGCCGTATTCGGAAACGGTCACATTCACCTCATCAGTGTAGTGCCAAGCCCCCGCTTCATGTGAAGATTGACGCCGCCGTCGCCGGCCCTGCCCGCGCATAGCTGCGGAAGTGCATAGATTCATACTCACCAATGTGGGTAATAAAGCAACACCACCCTGTTGGTTTGTCCACAGAGTGTGTCCGCAGTTCGTGGCCATATGGGCGGATACGGGCAGGGGCGCTATGCTCAGAGCCCATGCACAGACTCTCCGCCGCCGCGCGCCGCGTAGCTCGCTCGCTGCGTGGAATCGCCCGCGGTTTCCGGGCACAGTCGCGGCTGCGCCAGGTGGCTATCGTGGGGTGCGTCCTGGCGGTGATCGCGGTGCCGCTGCTGGTGGATATTCCCAGCATGGAGCAGTGGCGCGCCTGGAGTGAGGCGCTGGGCCCGGGGTTTGTGCTGGCGTTTGCCGCCATCTATATCGTGGCCACCCAGTTCCCTATTCCGCGCACCGTCTTCACTCTCGCCAGCGGCGTGCTTTTCGGCCCACTCATCGGCATTGTGCTGGCGCTGAGCTGTACGACTGTCTCGGCATGGATCTCTTTGAGCGTGGTGCGGGCATTCCTCAGCGACTGGATCCGCCCCCATCTCACCCACCCAGCGGTGGAGACCATCAACACCCATCTGCGCCGCCGCGGCTGGCTGGCCGTCACCAGCCTGCGCATGATCGCCGGGGTGCCCTTTTCCATTCTCAACTACGTGGCCGCGATCTCAGAGGTGCCGCGTCGCTGGTTCACCCTCGCCACCCTCATCGGCTCAGCACCGGGCACCATCGCCACCGTGGTGCTGGGATCCGCATTGAGCCACGGCGGCGATGCACGCCTTGTTCTCATCACCATCGCCCTGCTCATCATGGGCGCCATGGGGATGCTTATCGACGCTCTCCTGCCGCTTCGCCCAGCCTCCCCACACACGCCCCAGCCTTCGGTATAGTCTACGTTTAGGACTTGACTTAAGGGACGCCCTCTCGGCCAGTATCCAGGCCCAGTGGCGTCCCGTCCCCATGAGTGCCAGGTGAAAAAGGGGTCTAGATGTTTGCAGTACACGCCCGCTATCGGGGCCGTTCCACCCACCGCGCCGAGCTGGTGGCACGCTCCGCCGAGGCGCTGTCCACCCTCGATGGTGTCGGGACTTTCGACGTCTTAGGGGTGGAGGATATCTGTGCGGCCATCGACTCCGCCCGTGCCACTACTGATACCGCGATGGCGCTGCTGAGCGCCGGCGAGTGGGCGGTATCCATCGGGGTGACTCCCCTGTCCAATGACCCCGAGCGGGTGCGGGCCATCGCTACGGCAGCGATGCCGCAGCGCGTGCGCGCGGGCACGGTTAAGGCACAGATCTCCGCTCCTGGGGTGGATACGGCGGATATCACCGAAGACATTATTGCCGTATTCGCCCTGCTCAATCATGTGTTCTCCAAGCGCACCCACGAGGGCCGCGAGGCCACCGCCTTGGTGCGCCAGGGATTGAATCAGAATGAAGCCGCCGAGGAACTGGGCATCTCGAAACAGGCGATGTCGCAGCGGCTGCAGGCGGCGGGCTGGCTGGCGGAATCCGCCGGCTGGCAACTGGCCGTACACCTTCTACAGCGGGCGGACTCGCTCGCCTAGCTCGGATACGCCACCCCGCACAGGCGAGCGGCCCCGTCCCCAGCACAAGAAGCCAGGGGCGGGGCCGCGAGTGCAGTCCTTAGTCTGCGGACTGCTGCGGTGCGGGTGCCGCCGGAGTATCCGGTAGCGGGCTGGGTGCTGTATCGAGCGCAGAGTGCTGCGGTGTAGCCGTGCCGTCTGGTACTGAGGCCTCGATCGAGCGGGCCGGATCGGACTCGTCCACCGGCTTATTGGCGACGGCATTAGCGGCGGCCACTGCTGCGGCGATCTCGGGGGCGGATTCGGTATTGAACCAATCCTCGTCCTCATCCACCTCGGCGACGCGCTTGGTTTCCTCATCCACGCCGCTGGGCTCGTAGCGGAACACCCCCTCCTCGTCCTTCTTGGCGAAGGACTTGGCGAAGCGCTCCAGAGAGTCACCGAATTGGGATGGGATCATCCACGTGGTGTTGCCCTCGCCCTCGGCGATCTTCGGCAGCTTCTCCAGGTACTGATAGGCCAGCACCTCCGGGGTGAGCTTGGAGGCTTTGACCGCGGCATTCACCTTCTGAATAGCGCGGGCCTCGCCTTGGGCGCGCAGATAGATAGCGGCGCGTTCACCCTCAGCCTTGAGCATCATGGCCTGGCGCTCGGCCTCGGCGGCGAGAATCGAGGCGTGCTTTTCACCCTCCGCCCCGAGGATACGAGCCTGCTTCTCACCCTCGGCGGTCTTGATGTCCGCCTCGCGCTGGCCCTCGGCCGTGAGGATCATAGCGCGCTTTTCCCGCTCGGCCTTCATCTGCTTCTCCATGGAGGCCTGAATGGAGGATGGCGGATCAATAGCCTTCAGCTCCACACGGGAGATGCGCAGACCCCACTTCGTGGTGGCATTGTCGAGCTCGCCGCGGAGACGACGGTTAATCACCTCGCGGCTGGTGAGGGTTTCCTCCAAGGTCATGCCACCGACCACATCACGCAGCGTGGCCACAGAGATCTGTTCCACGCCCACGATGTAATTGTCCACACCATAGATGGCGCGATCGGGTTCGTTGATTTGGAAGGTCACCACCGTGTCGATAGCGACAGTGAGGTTGTCTTGGGTGATCACGGCCTGCGGCGGGAAGGACACCACCCGCTCACGGGTGTCGACCTTGGCGCGCACCTTATCCACGAAGGGGATGAGGAAGCCAATACCGGGGGCGATGGTCTGGGTGTATTTACCCAGGCGCTCCACCACGGCGGCAGAGCCCTGGGGAACGATCACAATAGAGCGTGCGATAGCGACCGCGACAAACACGATCACTAGCGCAAATAATGCGAGAGGAAGAAATTCCATGGCTATGGTTATGAGCTCTCTTTCCACACGACGGCGGTGGCGCCGTCAATTCTGAGGACATGAACGGTATCGTCCGGTTGATAGGACTCGGCAGGATCAACTGCACGAGCCGACCACAGATCGCCATCGAGGCGAATCAAACCGCGGTGCTCATCCACCGGCTCCACCACCACGGCGGAGCGGCCAGCAAGCGCTGCGAGGGAGCTACCTCGATCAGAGGTAGACGAGAGCATCTTCTTTCGAAGAACTGGTTTGACGAAGAAGATCATGCTCACTGATACCACTGCGAACACGATGAGCTGCACCCACAAGGAATCGCTGAGCAACGCGGAACCAGCCCCAGCGAGGGCCCCTGTTCCGAGCATGAGAAAGGTGAGCTCGCCGACGAACATTTCTGCACCGACGAGCGCTATGCCTGCAATGAACCAAATTAGTGCACTCACGCTGTCCAGAATACGTGAAAAAGTACTAAGTGAGGTCTTCCTTAGTTAGCTCGGGAACGGTGACGAAATCCACGAGCCGTTCCACCGCCCCGATGAGCGTGGAATCGAGATCACGGAAGCTGTGCACGGCGTTATACACCCGGTTCCATCCTTCGCGCGGGTCGGACCAGCCCACCCGGCGGCAGATCCCTTCCTTCCAGTCTTCGCCATAGGGCACCTCCGGCCATGCTTTGAGTCCGAGGCGCTCGGGCTTGACCGCCGCCCATATATCCACATAGGGGTGGCCGGTGACGAACACATCGGGGCCGAGGCGCTCGGTTAAGCGGGTCTCCTTGGAACCGCGCACGAGGTGATCGGCCAGCACCCCGATACGCCGGCCGGGGCCAGGCTGGAACTCGGCCAGTCGCTGCTCGAGATTATCCAAGCCCTCCAGATATTCCACCACCACGCCTTCGACGCGAAGATCGTGGCCCCACACCTTTTCCACGATCGCGGCATCATGGATACCTTCCACCCAAATGCGCGAGGGGGCGGCGACTTTCGCCTGCACATTGGCTACCTTGCGGGAGCCGGAATTGGAGCGCTGCGGGCCACTTGGTGCCACATAGCGCTGCAGTGTGACCCGCTTGCCCTCCACGAGGAAAGCGCCCGGTCGCAGCACGAATACTCGGCGGGTACCGCGGCGATCTTCTAGCCGCACCACATCGCCCTCGACAGCCTTTTCATAGCCCACGATGGCGCCGACGAATCCGGTGGCCAGCACCTCCACAACCTCGCCTGGGGGCAGCGCCAGCTGCGGATAGCGGGGCGCGGAGCGGGAGGCGTGACCGGAGAAAATATCAGTAGAGTAGCGCGACATATCAGCCCTCTTCAGTAGCGGGTCGGGCAGCCGGCCGGGTGGGCCGTGCCGAAGGACAGCATTCCGGAGAACAGGGAGATCCGTTGACCCCGCAGCCATAGCTGGGCTCATGCCCCAGGCGCTGCGGGCTCACTAGCCCACGGGCCTCGAGGATCAGCTCCATGATCATCTGCACGAAGCGGGGGTTGTGTCCCACCGAGGCAGCGCGATAGACGGAGACATCGCGCTTGTTGGCGGCAGCCACCAGCTCGGTATCGAGATCCCAAATCACCTCGATGTGGTCGGAGACAAAGCCAATGGGGAACACGATGAGCTCGCGCACTCCCTCATCGGCCAAGGCCTCCATATGGTCCACAATGTCGGGTTCCAACCACGGGATATGTGGAGCACCGGAGCGCGACTGCCACACCACATCCCAGTCGCTGATCCCGATCTTTTCCGCAACCAGACGCGCCGCCTCGGCGATCTGGTGAGAATACAGCGCCCCGTCCTCGGGGCGGCCGGAGGAAGCATCGGCCGCAGTGGGGATGGAGTGGGCCGTAAATACCATGCGCGCCTGCGGGTGCTCAGCGATAAGCGGCGCCACCTCGTCCACGGCGGCCTGGATAAACGTGGGGTGATCGAAGAACTGCCGCAACTTGGTGAATTCGATCTCCGGCAGCCCCTTTTCGGCGAGGTGGCGGCGCATCCGCGCAATATCCTCATGGTATTGCTTGCAGCCGGAGTATCCTGCCCAGGCGCTGGTGGCGAAGACATAGGCAGAGCGCACCCCAGCAGCAGCCATGCGCTCGACCGTCTCCTCGGCGAAGGGATGCCAGTTGCGGTTGCCGAAATACACCGGCAGATCCCAGCCATGGGCGGCAAGGCGCTGCTGCAGATCGGAAATGATCTCACGGTTCTGCTCATTGAGCGGGCTCACCCCATCAAAATGGGCGTAGTGCTCGCCCACCTCCACGAGCCGCTCATCGGGGATACCGCGACCGCGGGTGACATTGCGCAAAAAGGGCAATACATCATCGGGGCCTTCCGGGCCGCCGAAGGAAAGAACGAGCAGTGCATCTGCCTCCGGGACCGAGTCCACAGGAGTTGAAGCAGCAGAACGAGGCGACGTCATAGATAGACACACTACCAACTTCATCCCCGGCTCCTTCACGCGGCGGCGCCCGAGTGTGTCACCTGCGGCTGATAGACGACAACGACGCCGCTCTCCGTGGCTCTTTTCTCGCGGGGAGAAAAGTCAGGAGGGCGGCGTCGATAAGCGCCAGAGTGCTGTTACTAGATCAGGCGAACCACATAGGGGCTCATGCCGGCCCAGCGGACCGGGGACTTCTTCACATAGGAGCCGGACTGCGGCGCCTCGATCATCATCCCATTGCCCAAGTAGATGGTCACGTGGTGCTGCGCGTGGGTGCCGTAGAAGATGAGGTCACCGCGCTGCATTTGCGAGGGGCTCACCTTAGTGCCACGCTGATACTGATAGCCGGAATAGTGCGGCAGGGAGATGCCCACGCCGGCAAAGGCGTAGAGCGTCAACCCGGAGCAGTCGAAGCCGATCTTGTTGTAGTCGCCATACGAGTCAGCCACGCCGCCATCGCGGATACCCTTCGTCGGGCCGTAGGCATTGCCGCCGCCCCACGCGTAGGGCACGCCCAGCTGGCTTTCGGCCCGCGCGATCACGGTCTCGATCTTTTGCTGGCGAGTACCTGAGACCACCTCGGTGGCCTGCTCGCTCACATCCTCATCGGTGGTGGTGTTCGACGTTGCCTCGGTGGTGTTCTCCCCCGACACGGCTGCCACCGTGGTTGCCTCGGCGTCCTCATCGGTGGGATAGGGATTGTCCAAGGCGGTGTGGTCCGGCTCATTGGCAGCGACCACGGCCTCGGCGGCTTCTTGGGAGGCGCGCTGGGCTTCCTCGCGGGCGGCCTGAGCCTTCTCCTCATCCTCGGCAGCCTTCTCGGCCTCGCGCTGGGCGGCTTCCGCCTCTGCACGCTTCGCCTCGGCCTCCTTGCGGGCCTTCTCGCGCTCTTCGGCACGAGCCTTCTCGGCTTCCTCCGCAGCCTTGGCGGCGGCTTCGGCCTCCTTGCGGGCCTGTTCTTCCCGCTCCTGCTTGGCGCGACGCTCCTCGGCGGCCTTGCGCTCTTCCTCCGCCTTGCGCTTGCGCTCTTCTTCCGCGCGCTGGTACTCCTCGTACTCGCTGCGCTGGGAGTTCAGCTCATCCGCGTGGCCGCGAGCGGCGTCGAGCTGCGCTTGGGCCTCGGCCTGCTCGCGCACCAGCTCGGAGCGACGGGCTTCCGCCTCTTCCAGCTGGCGAGAGCTCTCGTCAATCTGGTTACGGGCGTCTTGTTCCGCGTCCTCGGCGGCGCTGAGCTGCTCATCGGCCTTCTGGCGGGCCTGGCGCAGCAAGGACTCGGCATTGGCTTTAGAGGTGCGCAGCGAATCCAGGTTCCGGATGGCGTCTTTTTGCTCCTCCGCCCGCTGCCGCAGATAGGTCAAGCGGTCCAACGCATCGTCGGACGTGGAGGATCCGACGAGATCATTGAGGGAGGAGGGAGATGCCGAGCGGCGATAGGCCGAACGGGCGATCTCATTCAGCAGTTCCTGGGCCCCAGCGATATCCGCTTGGCTCGCATCCAGCTCCTCGCGGGCTGTCTGGGCTTGCTGGCGCGATAGCTCGGCCACCGCGCGGGCATCCTGCAGATCCACCAAGGCCTTATTCACGGCTTCGCGGAGAGCACCCATCTCGTTTTCGATCGCAGCGATGGACTCGGCGGCATCCGCCACGGTGTTCGCCAACTGGGCGACATTCTGCGAGGAGGAATCCACAGCACTAATGGCGTCCCGGATGGCCTCATCGGATGGATTACTCGGCGCGGCGTGGACGGACGTCGAAGCCAGCACGCACACAAGCGAGGAGGAAACAAGCGTCATCAGTGCACGGCGTGCGCGCCGCCGAGGGAAACGACCTCGGTGCTCGGTAGACGTGGCCACAAATTCTCCTTAGGCGCTATCGAAAACTAGATCAGACCTACTCCTATCCCGCGCCCTGGGCCGCCTCACGCAGACGACCCACGGTCAAGATAGGGGTGCAGCAACCGCAGCCTCGCCCGCGGGAATCGGGCGTGCGGCGCTCGCACCATGTATCGGCCAGTAAGCACCGCTCGGCTATCGCCATCACGCTCGCCGTGTCTTCGACTCGAATTCTGCTCTGGATCTGTCCTGCGACCACGGGTAAAAGCAAGCTTCCCCACGTGCTCTTCGATGTGGCCATACGCCATCGCAGTGCGTCGGGAGTCTCAAACTCTGAGCGAGACTCACGCTCCTGTGATGAATGCGGGTAGCAACCAGCAGTCAATAGAACTCGATATGAAGATATCCCGCCGCCGGCATGGCGCCAGAGGCGAGGGCGTTGTTCGTGATCACCCCACCGCTGGATGCGGCGCAGTAGAACAACTGTGGCGTCTGAAGGTGATAGAGGCTGAGAAACCTCGGTCTCTCGAACCCAGCACTACTCACAAGCTGACAATGGAAACATTAGGACACAATCGCTACCAATAACCAGACGATCCACTTGAGTCACACGAGTAAAGCCCTGCCCCATGACTATGCGGGCGGCTCACCTGCGAACTTAGCTTTATCAAAAAGATATGTGAGTTTGCTCACTTGCGCAAAGATATCGGCGTGTCACGCTGCAAAAAGGGGTGCGGATAGTGTTCGACTTTCGAACACGTCTGAATGGTAGGTTGAGCACCGTCTAGTCTAAGAGCTTTACTTGCGGTGAAGCTTCGCGCTCCAGCGAACACTAAAGGCCGTCGCGACGGCCATGAGGGCGAGCGTTCCCACGACAAGAGGTACAGCCCCAACACTTGACCCAGGCAGTTCTTCGACAACCTCGCGCGCCCCGAGGACATAGTCGGTTGTAGTGGCGAGGCCATATTGCGCGCTTTCAATATCGGCGCGGGCATGCTCGCTCGAGACCACCGCGGCGCTACCGGGGGTGCGCACCATCATCAAGCTGGAGTCCGTGGCATCGGCGGCCGCCTGCGCAATATCGCGTTCGTCCCCCGGCCCTGGCTGCTTCGCGCCCAACACGATGATCCCGGGATTCTCATAGCCCTCCCCCGCGGCCATCTCCACGACCTCCACGAGCTTGGCGTTGAGCGCCGCATTGCCCTCATGCTCATAGCTGAAGGCCACCCCGTCCTCTTCCAGCTGGGCAATTATGGAGGCCATATCTATAGAGCTCGGAACCATGGATGCTGTATCGCTTTCTTGCTTATCGATGCTCACTCGCCGCCCCTCGGGACACCCCTCGTTAAGGGGGGCGGATCATTGCCCCCTGAGTCTAGTGCACCACTCCCCCAGATCTTGCTGCCGCGCGGAGGGCATATATATTGCCCAATTCTTTGCTCACACGTGCCCTAATCTCCTCCATCTCCACGGCATTCCGGCTACCATGGATAGATAGGTGCGGCGTGACGCACGCCGCCGTTTTCACCCCCGCGATGGGGTGGAAGCGCTGGCTGCACCGCGTTGCCCGCCCAATCTTTATTAAACATAACGGGCGTACTGTTATGCTGGTTTGGGTTCGCACCGGATACCAGTGCCCATGCATGTGAGTGGCACGGATTCGGGGCGCCGCGAGGGAGGAGTCAGCCTAAGACGAACCGCCCCTCGCAGCAGTTCACTCATATTTTCTAGGAAACGGAGCTTTACGTGACTGAAAGCAATAACTCCTTCGATGCGAAGAAGACGCTCGAGGTCGGCGATAAGTCTTATGACTACTTTGCCCTCGATGCTGTCGATGGCATGGAGAAGCTGCCCTACTCTCTGAAGGTTCTCGCTGAGAACCTTCTGCGTACCGAGGACGGGCTCAACACCACCGCCGACCACATCAAGGCACTCGCCAACTGGGATCCGGAGGCTGAGCCGGACACCGAGATTCAGTTCACCCCGGCCCGCGTGCTCATGCAGGACTTCACCGGTGTGCCCTGTGTGGTGGACTTGGCCACCATGCGTGAGGCCGTGTCCAGCCTGGGCGGCAACCCTGATCAGGTGAACCCCCTGAACCCGGCTGAGATGGTTATTGACCACTCCGTGATCGTCGAGGCCTTCGGCCGTTCCGACGCCCTGGAGCGGAACGTGGACATCGAGTACCAGCGTAATGAGGAGCGCTATAAGTTCCTCCGTTGGGGTGCCGAGAACTTCTCCAACTTCCGCGTGGTGCCTCCGGGAACCGGCATCGTCCACCAGGTGAACATCGAGTACCTGGCCCGCGTCGTCTTCGACAACGAGGGTCTCGCCTACCCCGATACCTGTATCGGCACCGACTCCCACACCACCATGGAAAACGGCCTCGGCATCCTCGGCTGGGGTGTCGGCGGTATTGAGGCAGAGGCCGCTATGCTCGGCCAGCCCGTATCCATGCTGATCCCGCGCGTCGTGGGCTTCAAGCTCACCGGCGAGATCCCCGCCGGCGTGACCGCCACCGACGTGGTGCTCACCATCACCGATATGCTCCGCCAGCACGGCGTGGTGCAGAAGTTCGTCGAATTCTACGGCAATGGCGTGAAGCAGGTGCCGCTGGCCAACCGCGCCACCATCGGCAACATGTCCCCCGAGTTCGGTTCCACCTGTGCGATCTTCCCGATCGACGAGGAGACCACCAAGTACATGCGCCTGACCGGCCGCCCCGAGGAGCAGGTTGCTCTGGTCGAGGCCTACGCCAAGGCCCAAGGCATGTGGCTGGAGCAGGACGCCCCCGAGGCCAAGTACTCCGAGTACCTCGAGCTGGACCTGTCCACCGTGGAGCCCTCCATCGCCGGCCCGAAGCGCCCGCAGGACCGCATCAAGCAGTCCGAGGCCAAGGAGCAGTTCCGCAAGGATCTGCCCGACTACTGCTCTGCTGAGCCGGTCGACGCCTCCGAGCCCGCCAAGCGTATGGACCACGAGGGTCCGACGGGCGAGTCCGATCGCGAGTCCAACTACAACGCCTCCCGCTCCGGCCACGGCGAGTCCGCGGCTGAGGGTGCCGAGGGCCGCCAGTCCAACCCGGTCGTGGTGCGGTCCCCGCACGGTGGCGAGTTCACCATCGACCACGGCATGGTGGCTATTGCCTCCATCACCTCCTGTACCAACACCTCCAACCCCTCCGTGATGCTCGGTGCTGGCCTGATCGCCCGCAAGGCCGCGGAGAAGGGCCTGAAGGCAAAGCCGTGGGTGAAGACCATTTGCGCCCCCGGTTCCCAGGTTGTGGACGGCTACTACAAGCGCGCTGATCTGTGGAAGGACTTGGAGGCCATGGGCTTCTACCTTTCCGGCTTCGGCTGCACCACCTGTATCGGTAACTCCGGTCCGCTGCCGCAGGAGATCTCGGACGCCATCAACGAGCACGACCTCACTGCGACCGCCGTGCTCTCCGGTAACCGTAACTTCGAGGGCCGCATCTCCCCTGATGTGAAGATGAACTACCTGGCCTCCCCGATCATGGTGATCGCCTACGCTATCGCCGGCACCATGGACTTCGATTTCGAGGCCCAGCCGCTCGGCCAGGACCAGGACGGCAACGATGTCTTCCTCAAGGACATCTGGCCCTCCACCCAGGAGATCGAGGACGTCATCGCAGAGTCCATCTCTCGCGACATGTACGTCGAGGACTACGCCGATGTGTTCAAGGGCGACGAGCAGTGGCGCTCCCTGGACATCCCCACCGGCAAGACCTTCGCATGGGATGAGGATTCCACCTACATCCGCAAGGCTCCCTACTTCGATGGCATGCAGTCCGAGCCGGCTCCGGTGGAGGACATCCACGGTGCTCGTGTGCTTGCGAAGCTCGGCGACTCCGTCACCACCGACCACATCTCCCCCGCCTCCTCCATTAAGCCCGGCACCCCCGCCGCGCAGTACCTGGACGAGAACGGTGTGGAGCAGCAGGACTATAACTCCCTGGGTTCCCGCCGTGGTAACCACGAGGTGATGATGCGCGGTACCTTCGCCAACATCCGCCTCGCCAACCAGCTGGTGGATGTGACCGGCGGCTACACCTTGGACTTCACCAAGGATGACGCTCCGCAGTCCTTCATCTTCGACGCCTGCGAGAACTATAAGGCCGAGGGCACCCCGCTGGTCGTGCTCGCCGGCAAGGAGTACGGCACCGGTTCCTCCCGCGACTGGGCTGCCAAGGGCACCCTGCTGCTGGGCGTGAAGGCCGTGATCACCGAGTCCTTCGAGCGTATTCACCGCTCCAACCTGATCGGTATGGGCGTCATGCCGCTGCAGTTCCCGGAGGGCGAGTCCCACGAGTCTCTGGGCCTGACCGGCCACGAGACCTTCGACATCACGGGCATCGAGGAGTTCAACAACGACTCCATCCCGAAGACCGTGCACGTCACCGCCACCGCGGAAGACGGCTCCACCACCGAGTTCGACGCCGTTGTGCGTATCGACACCCCCGGTGAGGCCCAGTACTACCGCCACGGCGGCATCCTGCAGTACGTGCTGCGCAACATGGTCAAGAGCTAAGTCCTAGCTCAGACGTGAGACAAGGCGGGCAGGAAGCATCCAATGCCACCTGCCCGCCTTTGTCGTGAAGAAAGTAGGTGCGGGACAATGCCTCGAGTCAGTTCGAGTGACCTCAATCGACGCCGCCAAGGCATTCTCGACGCGGCGCGGGCCTGCTTTGCCCAGCACGGCTACGAAGGCGCCACCGTGCGTCGGCTGGAAGAAGCCACGGGGAAATCCCGCGGCGCCATCTTCCACCACTTCAACGATAAAGAGCACCTCTTCTTGGCACTCGCCCGAGAAGATGCTGCCCGCATGGCGGAAGTGACCGCTCGGGAAGGCTTGGTGGAGGTGATGCGCGATATGCTGCACCACCCCGAGCGCTATGACTGGCTCTCCACCCGGCTAGAGATCTCGCGCATGCTGCGCACCGATCCCCACTTCCGCTCGCTCTGGCAGCAACATCAGGCGGTGCTGGACGAGGCCGTGCGCTCCCGCCTCAGCGACAATGCCAGCCGTGGCCGGATGCGCGACGACGTAGAAGTGGATGTGCTCATGGTCTACCTCGAGACCTTCATGGATGGCTTCATCTCTCAGCTGGTGAGTGGCCAAGAACCTGCCCACTTGGAGCAGGTTCTCAACCTCATCGAGGAAACCATCCGCGGCCGTTAAAACAGCCCCGAGATTCGCCCGCTGCCATCGACATCAATGCCGTTGGCAGCGGGTTTTTTCGGCAGCCCCGGCATGGTCATCACATCGCCGGTGAGGGCGACGACGAAGCCAGCACCAATCTTGGGAATCAGCTGCCGGACATGCAGGGTGTGGCCCTCAGGCGCGCCCAGCTGGCTCGGATCATCGGAGAAGGAGTACTGCGTCTTGGAGATCACCACCGGCAGCGTATCCCAGCCATGATCGCGCAGCACCTGGAGATCCTTGCGGGCCTGCTTGGTGAACTCTACGTCTGCCGCACCGTAGATGGTGGTGGCAATGGTGGTGATGGAGGCCTCCACGCCCTCGGCGGGATCATAGAGCGGAGCCGGGTTATTGCGCCCGGAGTTCATCTCCTCGGCCACTGCTGCTGCCAGCTCGGTGGCACCGGCGCCTCCCTCGGACCACACCTGGGTATCCACCACAGCGAAGCCGGTGCGCTCGGACCACTCCTGCAGCACCGCCCGTTCCGCATCGGTATCGGAGACGAAGCGGTTGAGCGCCACCACGGGATGCGCCCCGATGGTGTCGATATTGCGGCAGTGCCGCTCGAGATTCGCCAGACCAGCATTCAGCGCATCGAGATTCTCCTCATTGAGAGCATCGCGCTCTACCCCGCCGTTGTACTTCAGGGAGCGGATGGTGGCGACCACGACCACCGCATCGGCGGACATCTCGCCCATGCGGCACTTGATGTCAAAGAACTTCTCCGCGCCCAGATCGGAGCCGAATCCGGCCTCGGTCACCACCACATCGGCATGTCGCATGGCGGTCGTGGTGGCGATGAGCGAGTTGCAGCCGTGGGCGATATTGGCGAAGGGGCCACCGTGCACCAGCGCGGGGGTGCCGCCCAAGGTCTGCACGAGGTTGGGGTGAATGGCATCGACCATGAGGGCGGTCATGGCCCCCTCGGCGTGGAGATCACCGGCGGTCACGGGCTCACCGGCAGTGGTGAAGCCAATAACGATGCGGGCGAAGCGCGCCTTGAGATCCTCCAGATCGCTAGCGAGACAGAGAATGGCCATGATCTCGCTGGCTGCAGTGATATCGAAGCCGGTTTCGCGTGGCACGCCGTGGGCGCGGCCACCCAAGCCGATCACGGCGGTACGCAACGCCCGATCATTGACATCGAGGCAGCGTTTCCAGGTGATGCTGCGGGGATCGATACCGAGCTCATTGCCTTGGTGCAGGTGATTGTCGATCATCGCCGCCAGGGTGTTGGTGGCGGTGGAAATGGCGTGGAAATCTCCGGTGAAGTGCAGGTTGATGTCTTCCATCGGCACCACCTGGGCATAGCCGCCGCCGGCGGCGCCGCCCTTGATTCCCATGACGGGGCCGAGCGAGGGCTCGCGCATAGCCACGATGGTGTTGTGGCCTGCAGTGCGCAAGGCATCGCCTAAGCCGATGAGCACGGTGGATTTTCCTTCACCGGCGGGGGTGGGCGACATGGCGGTGACGAGCACCAGCTTGGCGTCGGCGGGTTTATCGATGCTCGAGGTGATATCCACCTTGGCCTTGCGGGTGCCATAGGGGATCAATTCTTCGTCGCTGAATCCAGCGCGATGGGCGATATCCGTGATGGGCTCAAGGGTGTGAGCCTGGGCAATGTCAACGTCCGAGGGTTGGGTGCGAGAACTCATAGTATCCATCGTAATGAACGCTCGGACACAGCAGGTATTGACAAAATAGACCAAGCGGTATGTACACTATCTGCCATGCGTACTTTCTTGGTGGTTTCCCCTCGTCTGGGCCATGCGGTGGCCCGCGCAGAATTTGACGACTTCCTCAACACTGCAGGACTCGACGCCACCGAGATGGATCACTACATGCTCGACTCCCCCACGGCGCAACTACCGGATCTCAGCCGCTATGCCGGAGTGTTCATCGGCGGCAGCCCCTTCAACGTGACCAATGAGCACTACAGCGAGCACCAATTGGCCGTTCATGAGCAATTGGACGCCATCTTGCACTCCCCCGTGCCGAGCCTTTTCGTCTGCTTCGGTACCGGCTTTAGCCAAGCCGTTCGCGGCGGCGAGGTCGGCCACACCCATCCCGAGGTAGCCGGGCTGACCACGGTGACGCTGAGCGACGCCGCCGCGAGCGATCCTCTGACCGCCGGTGTGCCCGCCACCTTCCGCGCCATGACCGGCCATAAAGAAAATGTCGTGACCCCCGCACCGGGCTCCACGGTTCTCGCGACTGGCCCCGGCGGCATCGTGCACATGCTCCGCACCCATGAGCATTCCTGGGCCACCCAGTTCCATCCCGAGATGAATGCCGCCGGCATGAAGCGTCGCATGAGCTTCTATATGAACGACGGCTACTTCGCCAAGGACGATTATGAGCGCATCTGCGCGGAACTCGACGCCGCCGATGTCAGCCCCGCTCACACAATCGTGCACAACTTCATCGCCTTCGCCCGTGACTATGTTCCGCAGTCGCCGGCGCTGCGCGCACCCGCGCTCTAGGCGCTGGCCGCGGCCGCGGTGCTGGGCGGCGGAGCGGCGTCGATAAGCATCCGCTACCCGAGGGTGTCTGGGTGGTGTGGTCTAATAAGACCATGATCGCAATCATGACAGTCACCGGTTTGGACCACACCGGCATTATTGCTGCCGTCTCCACCAAGTGTGCAGAGCTGGATGTGAACATCCTCAACGTCTCTCAGACCATCATGGATAAGTACTTCACCATGATTCTGCACTGCGAGTTCGACGATTCCGTACGCGGCATATCCGATGTGCAGAACGCCATGAAGGATGTGGAGGCCGCCGAGAAGCTGGAAATCCGCGTCCAATCGGAGGCCATTTTCTCCGCCATGCACAGTATTTAGCGGGAGCCTTCCGCGCGTAGTCGATACCACATCCGAGAGAGAAGACACATGGATTCCCGCTACCGTCAGGGCAATAGCCTTGACATTCTTGAAACCATTGAGATGATCGAACGCTACCGCCTGGATATCCGGACGGTGACGATGGGCATCAACCTCATGGGATGCATTCGCTCCACCATGAGCGCCACCGCCGAGGCGGTCTATGAGCGCGTGGTCTCCGCCGCCGAGAACCTCGTTCCGGTGTGCCAGGAGATTGAGCGCGAGCTCGGCATCCCGATCGTGAATAAGCGCATCTCCATCACCCCCGTGGGCGTGCTGGCCTCTGCCGTGGACGGCAACCCCGTGGAGATCGCCCGCGCCCTCGACCGGGCGGCCGCCGAAGTGGGAGTGAACTTTATCGGCGGCTATTCCGCCTTGGTGGATAAGGGCGCTGCCCCCGGAGAGAAACGGCTCATCACTTCCCTTCCTGAGGCGCTCAGCACCACCGATGTGGTGTGTGGCTCGGTGAATGTGGCCAGCTCCCGCGCCGGAATCAACATGGACGCCGTGGCCACGCTGGGCCACATCATCAAGCAGTGCGCGGAGAATACCGCGGATCGCTCGGCCATCGCCTGCGCCAAGCTGGTCGTGTTTGCCAACTCGGTATCAGATAACCCCTTCATGGCCGGTGCCTATCACGGCCTCGAGGAGCAAGACGTGGTGATCAACGTCGGCGTCTCCGGCCCCGGAGTAGTCGATCGCGCCGTCGGCAGCCTCGCCGGCGCCTCGCTGAACCAAGTGGCCGAGGAGATTAAGCGCGCCGCATTTAAAATCACCCGCACCGGCCAGCTGGTGGGCGTCATGGCCGCCGAGCGACTCGGAGTGGACTTCGGCATCGTGGACCTCTCCCTCGCTCCCACCGCCGAATTGGGCGACTCGGTGGCGCACATTCTCGAGCACATGGGCCTCGATCAAGTAGGCACCCACGGCACCACCGCGGCGCTCGCCCTGCTCAACGATGCCGTGAAGAAGGGCGGGCTGATGGCCTGCTCCCGCGTCGGCGGGCTGTCTGGCTCCTTCATCCCCGTCTCCGAGGACAAGGGCATGATCGATGCGGTGCGCTCGGGCGCGATCAGCATCGACAAGCTAGAGGCCATGACCGCCATCTGCTCGGTGGGCTTCGACATGATCGCCATTCCCGGCGACACCCCGGCCTCGACCATCTCCGGTCTTATCGCCGACGAGGCGGCCATTGGCGTGATGAACCATAAGACCACCGCCGTGCGCGTGATCCCGGTACCGGGCGCGCAGGTCGGCGACGAGGTGGACTTCGGCGGGCTCCTGGGCTACGCGCCCGTCATGCCCGTGAACACTGTGGGCAATCAGGCCTTCATCGACCGCGGCGGCTTCATCCCCGCGCCCGTGCACGGTTTCCGCAACTAAGCACCGGCGCCGCGGGGCGCCTCGCGCCGGCACCCCGTGCGTGGGCCTGCGGGGCGTGCTGCACGCGGCGGCCTGCTGCTTTAGGCGAGCTCCACAATCTCGAGATAGGACTCGTTCCACAGATCCTCGGTGCCATCGGGTAGCACGATCACGCGCTCCGGCTCGAGGGCTTCCACCGCGCCTGGATCGTGGGTGACGAGCACCACCGCTCCGGTGTAGGTGCGCAAAGCATCGAGCACCTGCTCGCGGGATTGCGGGTCGAGGTTATTGGTGGGCTCATCCAGCAGCAGCACATTCGCCCGCGAGCTCACCAGCGTGGCCAAGGCCAGGCGGGTTTTCTCACCACCAGAGAGGGTGCCGGCGCGCTGCTCGAGCTGGTCGCCGGAGAACATGAACGCGCCGAGAAGACCACGCAGGTCCTGCTCATTGGCATCGGGGCAGGCGTTGATGGCGTTCTCCCATACGCTCGCCTCGGTATCGATGGTGTCGTGCTCCTGGGCAAAATAGCCGATCTTCAGACCATGACCGCTGACGATGCCGCCTTCGCCATCGGTGCGTTCCACCCCGGCGAGCAGTTTGAGCAGCGTCGTCTTACCGGCACCATTGAAACCGAGCACCACCACGCGCGAGCCCTTATCGACGGCCAGATCCACCCCAGCAAAGACCTCGAGGGAGCCATACATTTTGGTCAGGCCCTGCGCATTGAGCGGTGTCTTGCCGCAGGGTGCCGGGGTGGGGAAAGAAATGGAGGCCACGCGGTCGCTCACGCGCACCTCGTCGAGGGAATCCACCATTTTCTCCGCGCGGGCAGCCATCTGCTTGGCGGCCTTGGCCTTGGTGGCCTTCGCCCCGAGCTTCGCGGCCTGCTGTTTGAGGGCGGCGGCCTTCTTCTCCGCATTGGCGTGCTCGCGCCGGCGGCGCGCCTCATCTGTGGCACGGGCGTCCAGGTACTTCTTCCAGCCCATGTTGTAGACATCGGCTTCGCCGCGCACCGCGTCCAAGAACCATACCTTGTTACACACGGCCTCGAGCAGCTCGACGTCGTGGGAAATCATGATCAGCCCACCCTCGTGCTTGGAGAGGAACTCCCGCAGCCAGGTAATCGAGTCCGCGTCGAGGTGGTTGGTGGGCTCGTCGAGCAGCAGCGTGGTCGCCGAGCGCCCCGAGCCGGCGGTGGCCGCGAAAAGGATTTGCGCCAGCTCGACACGGCGACGCTGGCCACCGGAGAGTGTTTTGAGTTGCTGCTCTAAGACGCGCTCCTCGAGGCCGAGCGCATGGCAGATGCGGGCAGCCTCGCTATCGGCCTCATAGCCGCCAAGAGAGTGATAGCGCTCCTCCAGCCGGGCATACTTGCCGATCGCGGCATCCCGCTTGGTATCAGAGAGCGTGGATTCCATGATCTCTTGCTGCTTATCCATACTGCGCCGGATCTGATCCAGCCCCCGAGCGGACAGCACGCGATCCCGTGCGGTCTGCTCGATATCGCCCTCCTTGGAATCCTGGGGCAGATAACCGATCTCGCCGCTGCGGGTCACGCTACCGCCATAGGGCTCGCCCTCCCCCGCGAGGATGCGCATGGTGGTGGTTTTACCTGCGCCATTGCGCCCCACCAAACCGATACGATCACCGGGCTGCACGCGCAACTGCTGCCCCGGTGCGTTGAGCAGGGTGCGGGCGCCAACTCGGACTTCAAGATCATTGGTTACAATCACAAACAGCCAAGATAGCAGGTGCGCCTTGGCATCGATGCGGCGAGGCGGCACGAACGGCACTGGGTGGCACATAGCGTGCGTGCCACCGCCCTCACCTCGCCCGCGTGCTCCCACCCATCGACGGCGGCGAACACCGACAACAACCGGAAGGTAAGCGTGCGTATAGCGATTCTCGGACTGGGGCCGGCGGGGGCGATGGTGGCGCTGCGCGCCGCGGCCCGCGGCTGGGAGATCGACGCCTATGACCCCCGCGGGCTGCAGCAGTGGAGCGCCACCTATGGCCTGATCGATCACCAACTGCCCGCCTGGCTGGAGCCGCTGCTGGGGCCGCCGACTCCCATGCAGTCCAGCGGCACGAGCGGCCAGCTGCAGCCGCTACCCTTCTGTTATCGCATGCTGGACAATGCCGCGGTGCACGGGGCCGTGGAGCGGCTGTGCCGTGCAGACCGGTTCCGAGTGCACACCGCGGCTGTTCATAGCGCCGCCGATGTGAGCGCCGATGCGATCATCGATTGCCGTGGCGCCAACCCGCACCGCGCGCTCTGGCAGGTCGCCGTCGGCCGGCTGCTGCCCGCGGCCCCGCCGCAAGATACGCCGGTATTCATGGATTGGCGCCAGCCCACGACACAGCAGCAGCTACCGCCGAGTTTCCTCTACACCCAGCGGGTGCAGGGGCAGTGGCTGTGGGAGGAAACCATCCTCGCCACCGATATCGATTGCACTGATGCCGCTTCACGACGCCATCTCCTCGCTCTTCTCCGCGAACGGCTCAACATCCGCTTAGCGGACCATCTACCGGATCCACGCGCCGGCGCAGCCGCGCAGCAAGATGAGGAGATCGTGTTCATCCCGATGGGCACCTATGGCCGGCCGCTGCCCGGTGCCTGGGCGTGCGGGGCGCGAGCTGGGTCCATTAATCCCGCCACTGGCTATTCGGTGGCTGACACCGCACGCAGCGTCGATCCCCTGCTGGATCGGCTCGCCGCGGCCGAACACTCTGTTCTGCCGGCTCTGCGCGTGCCGCAGCCACGGCGCTGGCTGGCTCATCTGCTGCGCAATATCGGTGCCCAGTTGATTACCCAGGCCTCTGGGCCGCAGCTGCAGGACTTCTTCGGGCGTTTCTTCTCCTTGCCGGCGGCGGATCAGTTGGCGTATGTCACTGGCGAGGATCCGTGGGCGGTGGCGCGTACCATGGTCCGGCTGCAGAGCCGCATCAGCCTGCGCCACCCCTTTCTGTGCCCGCTGTGGCGGCGGCCGTGGGCGATTGTGCTTCCCGCACTGCTGCGTAGTAGCACAAAGCGCCGCCGTATCGCCGCGGGTGTGCGGTGAGATACAACGACGCCATGTCTGCAGGCGACGGGTGCTCGCGCTTAGACGGAGAAGCCGAGCGCGCGTAGCTGCTCGCGGCCTTCCTCGTTGATCATCTGCGGGCCCCAGGCGGGCATCCATACCCAGTTGATCTGGAGTTCGCTGATTTCACCCTCGAGGTTACTGAGCACAGCGGTATTAGCCTGCTCTTCGATAACCCCCTGCAGGGGGCAGGCGGGAGAGGTCAGCGTCATGTTCACCATGGCGGTGCTCTCCCCTTCGATCCAGATGTCGTAGACCAAGCCGAGATCAACAACGTTGATGCCGAGTTCGGGGTCGATCACATCCATCAGGTATTCCTCTACCTTGCCGGCGAGCGCTAGCTGCTCAGGGGTGCGCTCGGCGGGCGGCTGCGGCTGTTCGGCGGCCGCGTCGATCGTGGTGTCCTCGGTCTCGGGCGTGGTGTGTTCTTCAGACATGCGTCCTCGCTTCGGTGTGTGTAGCTGCTCGGGCTGGCGGTGGTGTGGCTAGGCGGCGGGGTCGGCGCCGGCGTCATACGTCGCGGCCTCGAAGGCTTTCCAGCCCAGCAGGGCGCACTTCACGCGGGCCGGGTATTTCGATACGCCGGCGAAGGCGATGCCATCGCCAATGATCTCGTCATCGCCCTCGATGGTGCCGCGGGAGGTGACCATCTTCTCGAACTCGGCGAGGATCGCGAAGGCCTCCTCCACGGACTTGCCCACGATCTCCTCTGCCATCACTGAGGTGGAGGCCTGGCTAATCGAGCATCCGATGGCCTCATAGGAGACATCCTCCACGGTGGACTTGTCCTCGGACAGTCGCACGCGCAAGGTGAGCTCATCGCCGCAGGAGGTGTTCACGTGATGCACTTCCGCATTGAAGGGTTCGCGCAGCCCTGCGTGTTGGGGGTTTTTATAGTGATCCAAGATCACTTCTTGATACATGTTTTCCAGCTTCATCAGCCTGGACTAGCCCTTCTGCAATACAAAGTCGGATTTTCGCACGGGTATTCCGCGGTGCAGGCACTCAGACGCCCGCCTCACGCTATCAACCTATCTCCCCGATCTTAGCCACTCAGGGAGATAGTGGCCGTGGCCGCCTTACGTATCAGCGGCTCAGGCCAAAGAAGGATTGGGCGGCCTTGATGGCCTCCACGAGGGCGTCAATCTCCCACTTCTCGTTGTAGAGGTAGAAGCTCGCCCGCGCGGTGGCCTGTACGCCCAGGGTGGTATGCGCCGGCCACGCGCAGTGGTGGCCCACCCGGATGCACACGCCGTGATCGTCAACAACCTGCCCCAGGTCGTGCGGATGGATACCTTCCACCACGAAGCTGACGGCACTGCCCCGATTCTCGGCGGTTGTGGGGCCAATGATGCGCAGCCCCTCAATCTGCTGAAGCTGCTCCAGCGCATAAGCGGTGAGTTCGTGCTCGTGGGCGGCAATCGCCTCCATCCCCACCTCTTCGAGATAGGCCACCGCAGCGCCGAGTCCCACGACTTGGCTCGTCATCTGGGTGCCGGCCTCATACCGTTGCGGCGCCACCGTGTAGGTGGAGCCGTCCATGTTCACCTTCTCGATCATGGACCCGCCCGTGAGGAAGGGCGGGAGGCAATCCAGCAGTTCTTGGCGGCCATAGAGTGCACCCACCCCAGTGGGACCGAGCATCTTGTGCCCAGAAAAGGCGGCGAAGTCCACACCCAGCTGGTGCAGATCTACAGGCATATGCGGCACAGACTGGCAGGCGTCGAGCACGAAGAGTGCCCCTACCTCGTGGGCGCGGCGGACGGCTTCCTCGACATCGAGCACGGCTCCGGTCACATTGGACTGGTGGGTCAGCGCCACCACCTTGGTGCGGGGGCTGAGTTCGAGGGAATCGAGGTCGATTCGACCATCCTCAGTACTGCTGTACCAGCGAAGGGTGGCGCCTGTACGTCGCGCCAGCTCCTGCCAAGGCACGAGATTGGCGTGGTGTTCCAGCTCGGAGACCACGATCTCATCCTCCGCGCCCACGGCGTACTCGCCGGAGCGATCATCGCCGAGAATATAGGCGACCTCATTGAGGGCCTCGGTGGCGTTTTTGGTGAAGGCGATCTCCCCCACCGATGCGCCCACGAAGCCAGCGATACGCTCGCGGGCCTGCTCGTAGTCATCGGTGGCTTCCTCAGCCAGCTGATAGGCCCCGCGGTGCACGGGGGCATTGTGGTGGAAGAGGAAGTCACGCTCCGCATCCACTGCCTGACGAGGGCGCTGGGCGGTAGCGCCAGAATCCAGATAGATCAGCGGGCGATCTTCGCGCACCGTGCGGCTCAGGATCGGGAAATCCGTACGAATCCGCGCGGTATCGACAGGGCTCTGCCCTTCTGTCATGGGTGATTCTCCTCTATGGGTGTCTCGGTCGAGGTGATGGTGCGGCGGCGACTACGCGCTGGGCTGCTACTTAACGAACTTCTCGTAGCCTTCTGCCTCGAGCTGCTCGGCCAGCTCGGGTCCGCCGGACTCCACCACGCGACCAGCGGCGAAGACGTGCACATAATCGGGCTTTACGTAGTTGAGGATGCGCTGGTAGTGGGTGATCATCAGCACGCCACCATTCTCGCGCTCCTTATAACGGTTGATGCCCTCCGAGACGATACGCAGGGCGTCCACGTCCAGACCGGAGTCGGTCTCGTCCAGCACCGCGAACTTCGGCTTCAGCAGGCCGAGCTGCAACACCTCGTGGCGCTTCTTCTCGCCACCGGAAAAGCCTTCGTTCACCGAACGCTCGGCGAAGGCCGGATCGATGTCGAGCTCATTCATCGCGGTGCGGGCTTCCTTCACCCAATCGCGAATCTTCGGAGCCTCGCCGCGCACGGAGGTGGCGGCGCTGCGCAGGAAGTTCGCCATCGAGACGCCGGGCACCTCGGTCGGGTACTGCATGGCGAGGAAGAGGCCGGCGCGGGCGCGCTCGTCGACGTCCATCTCCAGCAGGTTCTCGCCGTCGAGAAGCACCTCACCCTCGGTGATCTCATAACGGGGGTGGCCGGCGATGGCATAAGACAGGGTGGACTTGCCGGAGCCATTGGGGCCCATGATGGCGTGGGTTTCACCGGACTTAATGGTGAGGTTCACGCCGTGCAGGATCATCTTCGGCTTCTCGTTTTCGTCGGCCGGCACAACCTGGGCGTGCAGGTTCTTAATCTCAAGAGTGCTCATGAGTGGTATGTATTCCTAACTGTGGTGAATCGGCACCGAGCATAGCGGCGCCTTGTCGCAATGGTGTGGCAGGGGCGGTGGTCGGGCGCATGACGCGCTAGAGCACCGTGGCGGTCAGTTCCTGCTCCACCATCTCTTCCAGGTTGTCGCGGATCTCCTGAATGGGGATCCGCTTGATCACGTCGGTGAAGAAGCCGCGCACGATCAGCATTTTGGCCTCGGACTCGGGGATACCACGAGACTGCAGGTAGAACATGTGCTCATCGTCGAAGCGGCCGACGGTGGCGGCATGGCCGGCACCGACAATCTCTCCGGTCTGAATCTCCAGGTTCGGCACCGCATCGGCGCGGGCACCCTGGGTGAGCAGCAGGTTGTTGTTCTTCTCGTAGGTATCGGTGCCGGTGGCCTCCGGGCGGATCAGCACATCGCCGATCCACGCGGTGCGGGCTTCGGAGCGGCTGGATTCACCAGTGGACTGCAGCGCGCCCTTGTAGAGCACATTGGAGCGGCAGTTCTTCACGGAGTGATCCACCAACAGGCGCTGCTCGAAATACTGGCCGGAGTCGGCGAAGTAGAGTCCGAGCATCTCGGCGTCACCACCGGGAGCGGAGTAGCGCACGTGCGGCACGGCGCGCACCACCTCGCCACCGAAGGCGGCGTAGTAGTGGCGCACGGTGGCGTCAGCGCCCACCAGCAGGTGGGAGTTGGACAGGTGGACGGCGTCATCCTCCCAGTCCTCGAGCACCACGGTGGTCAGCCGGGCATTGTCGCCGATGATGAACTCGACATTGTCGGAGTGGGCGCCACAGCCCTTATAGCGCAGGAAGACGATGGCCTCGGCGCTCTCTTCCAGCTCGATCAACAAAGTGCCATAGGACACGGCATCGGCGCCGGGGCCGCTAATGGTGATCACTACGGGCTCGGAGAGAGCGACGTTCTTGGCCACCTTCACCCGATCGGCTACCTCGGAGTTCTCCCAGGCCTGAGCGGCGGCACGGTCCACGGGGGCGCCGGCGCGTCCCAGCGAGGGATCGTCCATCGCCAGTTCGCTGACGCTCACGCCCTCAGTCGCGCCCGAGACGGTGATCGCGGCGCGCTGCCCCGCAGCGGCGCTGCCATCGTGGAGGCCGCGGAGTTTACGCATGGGGGTAAAGCGCCAGTCCTCGTCACGCCCCTTCGGGACCTCGAAATCGGCGGTGGAGAACGATGTGAAGCGATCGCCCTTGGTTTGGTGGCCGGTGCCGGCCCCAACTGGGGTGATAGTCGCTTCGGTTTCAGTGAGGGGAGTTGACATTGTGCTTAACCCACCGATCCTTCCATCTGCAATTCGATCAAGCGGTTGAGCTCGAGGGCGTATTCCATCGGCAGCTCCTTGGCGATCGGTTCCACGAAGCCGCGCACGATCATGGCCATGGCCTCGTCCTCGGGAATGCCGCGGGACATGAGGTAGAAGAGCTGATCGTCCGACACCTGCGACACGGTGGCCTCGTGGCCGAGGGTCACGTGGTCATTGCGAATGTCGTTATAGGGATAGGTATCCGAGCGGGAGATGCTATCGACCAAGAGCGCATCACATTCCACATTGGAGGTGGAGTGATGGGCGTCCTTGTTGATCTGCACCAGACCGCGGTAGGCCGCACGGCCGCCGCTGCGGGCCACGGACTTGGAGACGATATTGGAGGAGGTGTAGGGAGCCATGTGGGTCATCTTGGCGCCGGTGTCCTGGAACTGCCCCTCACCAGCAAAGGCCACAGACAGCACCTCGCCCTTGGCGTGGGGGCCGGTCATCCACACGGCCGGGTACTTCATCGTCACCTTGGAACCGATGTTGCCATCGACCCATTCCATGGTGGCGCCCTCTTCACACTTGGTGCGCTTGGTCACCAGGTTGTAGACGTTATTGGACCAGTTCTGGATGGTGGTATAGCGGCAGCGACCACCCTTCTTCACGATGATCTCGACCACGGCGGAGTGCAGCGAATCCGACTTGTAGATCGGAGCGGTACAGCCCTCCACATAGTGCACGTAGGCATCCTCGTCCACGATGATGAGGGTGCGCTCGAACTGGCCCATGTTCTCCGTGTTGATACGGAAATAGGCCTGCAGCGGGATGTCGACGTGGACGCCCTTGGGCACGTAGATGAAGGAGCCACCGGACCAGACGGCCGTGTTCAGCGCGGAGAACTTATTGTCGCCGGCCGGGATCACGGAGCCGAAGTGCTCCTTGAAGAGCTCGGGGTGCTCCTTCAGGGCGGTATCGGTGTCGAGGAAGATCACACCCTGGGCCTCGAGGTCCTCGCGAATCTGGTGGTAGACCACTTCGGACTCGTACTGCGCGGCGACGCCGGCGACGAGGCGCTGCTTTTCGGCCTCGGGGATGCCCAGCTTGTCATAGGTGTTCTTGATGTCCTCGGGCAGGTCATCCCACGTCTGTGCCTGCTCCTCGGTGGAGCGCACGAAGTACTTGATCTGGTCGAAGTTGATGCCGCTGAGGTCCGCACCCCACGTGGGCATGGGCTTCTTATCGAAGATGCTGAGCGCCTTGAGACGGTTGTTCAGCATCCACTCCGGCTCATCTTTCTTAGAGGAGATGTCGCGAACGATGTCCTCCGAGAGGCCGCGCTTGGCGGTGGCGCCAGCCTCATCAGAGTCATGCCAGCCGTAGTTATAGGGGCCAATGGACTCAATGATCTCGTCATCGGAGGACGGAGCAGTGGGTGTTGCTTGAGTCATGTTCAGCTCCTTTCTTCAGGAGTGTGGTCTATGGGTGTTAAGGGAATGTTGGTCGTGCAAATTCCGTGCCCCTCGGTAATGGTCGCCAGCTGTTGCACGTGTTGACCGAGTAGCTCGGAGAGCACCTCATACTCTGCAGCGCATAGCTCCGGGTGTTCCGAGGCCACGTGCGAGATGGGGCAATGGTGGTGGCAAATTTGCACGCCCCCACCAGCTTCTTTGACTTCGGATGCATAGCCACTGGCGTTAAGTGCATCCGCGACCTGTTGGGCTGTTTTATATGTCGAGTCTTCATCGTCCGCCGCAGGGTCCACATGCGCAAGTAGCTGAGCTACACGCTGCCGAGCGAACTCCCGCACGGCCTCGGACCCACCGGTCTCCCGCAGCGCCGTGATAGCGAGCACGGCGAGAGTGTCGTAGTCGTGCCCAAAGTGGGCCCGGCCTTCGTCGGTGAGTTGGAATGCTTTGGCTGGTCGACCGCGCCCACGCCCGCGAGAGGAGCGAGGCTCCACCGTTTCCGCGAGGGCGTCGTCAACCAAAATATCGAGGTGACGCCGCACACCTGCTGCGGACAGCCCTAATGTCTTACCCAATGCGGAGGCCGTCATTGGCCCCTGCTTGAGCAAGGTCATGAGGATCTGCTTGCGGGTATCACCATCCGTTGAGCGGGTTTCCACTTCGCCGCGTTTCTTCTCCTCGCCGCGAGCGAGCCCGGTGCGAAAAGCAGCCGCCGCCCGTGACTGCACGGACGGAGTGGTGAGACGGGAAACAGAGTGCGTCATGTGCGCGTTCACCTCCTTAAATTCACTATGATGGACAACTCGTGTCTCATTATAAGACAACACTAGTGTTCCTTAATTAGCCGGGGCCGCGCAAACGTGATCCTCGCCGGACAGCGCGCTCCAACGATGTGCCGGCAGTGTTTTAGACTCATAGCTGTGTCGGATACCCAACAGCCCCGCCGCCGGCGCGCGGCCGCAGCAGCAGATGATTTCAAGGCAACCCTGCCGCGTCTCGGCCACGCTGGCTCGCGCTCGGCCAGTCTGCACATTGGCGCCGAGTCAGAGGCGAATGGGTCCACGATCGTGCGCGCCGCCACCGGCCATGATCTCCTCCCTGTATCCAGCTCCCGCGCCCCACGGCGGATGGATCCACTGCAGCTTGCTCGCTTTGCGACGCTGCGCTGGCTGGGCACCCTCGGGGCACTGATGTTGGCCCTCGGCGGACTGGGCGCTGGGGCAAAGCCGGTATTGGGCGATCCCTATACCTCTTTCCCCGGCGGTTCGATCATGGGGCGGATGATCCAAACCTCCTCCATCTTGGTGATCACCGGGGCGGGGTTGATGGTGATTGCATGGCTGCTCATCGCCCCGTTTGTGGGCGCGGATATCGCCCGCCCCCGGCACTCGCGGGTGCTGGTATCGACCTCCATGCTGGCGCGCACCTTCGTGGCCTGGGTGGCGCCGATCTTCTTCACCGCTCCCCTGTTTACCCAAGACATCTATTCCTATCTGGCGCAGGGGGCGATCGTGCATCGCGGTTTCGACCCCTATAGCGCCGGCCCAGTAGACATCCTCGGCACCGATGATGTGCTGGCCCGCTCGGTGCCGTTGATTTGGTCCCACTCCCCCTCGCCCTATGGCCCCGTGGCGCTCGGCATCGCCTCCGTGATCGCGAAGATCACCGGCGATTCGATCGCGGCCGGGGTGTTCGCCCATCGCATCGTCAGCTTGGTGGGCATGCTTCTCGCCGCCTGGGCGCTCAGCCAGCTGGCCACCCGCTGCGGGGTGTCCGTACAGGCGGCGCTGTGGCTGGGCATTCTCAATCCCCTAGCCATCTTGCACCTCGTGGGCGGAATTCATAATGAGTCGATCCAATTGGGCCTCGTACTACTCGGCATGGAATTGGGGCTGCGCGGCATCGACCGTCTCAGCGCCCTTAAGGGACCGGCCTGGCAGGCGTGGGGCTTGGTGGTGGCCAGCGGGGTGCTGATCTCGAGCGCCGGCATGGTGAAAGTCACCGGCTTTATCGGCCTCGGCTTCATCGGTATGGCACTCGCTCGTCATATCCATCTCCGCGGGCGCCACACGGCCGTGGCGGTCCTCGGCGCGGGCGCGGTGCAGCTCGCCATACTCGTCGGCTCCGTGGCGGCCGTCACCGCGCTCACGGGCATCCCCACCGGCTGGATCAGCGGCCAAGGCGGCGCGGCCACCATCCGCTCCTGGCTCTCCCTCACCACAGACATCGGGGTGATCGGCGGTTGGATCGGCATGCTGCTCGAACTCGGCGATCACACAGAGGCACTGCTGAGCATCACTCGCGGGGTGGGCCTGCTGCTGGCAGCCGCCTTCATGGTGCGCATGCTTTTTGCCACCTATCGCGGCACCATCCATCCCATTGGTGGGTTGGGAGTGGCCACCTTCATGCTGGTGATTCTCTTTCCGGTGGTACATCCCTGGTACATGCTCTGGGCAATCCTGCCCCTCGCCGCCTGGGCCAACCGGCGGCTCTTCCGCGCCGGAGCGGCCGGCTATTGCGCCCTACTCAGTTTGTTCATCATGCCGCGCGGGCTGTCGCTTCCCCCCACCACAGTGATCGCCATCTATGTGGGCTCTGCCCTGTTGGGCGTGGTTTTCCTCACCCTGGTCTACGTTTTCCTGCGCCGTCGCGGGATCGTTGGCTGGGACTAAGCGTCGATAAGCGGCACAGGATGCGCGCCACGGCGGGCAGGTTATGCCACGCGGCGGCTGGGTATCATAGACTATCGAGTTGTGAATACTGAGCACAGAGATCGAACGGCGGCCCCAGGTCCCGCCCTCGCGCTTAAAGAGCTAAGCAAATCCTTCGGGGCCACCCGGGCCGTCGCCGCGCTCAGTCTCAGCGTGGACCACGGTGAGGTCGTGGCCCTGCTTGGCCCCAATGGCGCAGGCAAGACCACCACGATCGAGATGTGCGAAGGCTTCCTCACGCCCACCGCAGGCAGCATTGAGGTGCTGGGAATCAACCCCACGACCCACCCAGAGCAGGTCCGCCGTCGCATCGGCATCATGCTCCAAGGCGGCGGCACCTACCCAGGCATCAAGGTCGGAGAACTGCTGCGACTGGTGGCCTCCTATTCGGCACGCCCCCTCGATGTGGACTGGCTTTTGCATACCCTCGGCCTCGAGGGGCTGGTAAAAACCAACTACCGGCGGCTTTCTGGCGGCCAACAGCAGCGCGTCTCCTTGGCCTGTGCCCTCATCGGCCGCCCAGAACTTGTCTTTTTGGATGAGCCCACCGCCGGCATGGATGCCCAATCGCGGCTGCAAGTGTGGAAGATCATCCGCAGCCTCAAGGCGGACGGGCTGACGGTCATCCTCACCACCCACCTCATGGATGAGGCCGAGGCGCTCGCCGATCGGGTTGTCATCATCGATCACGGCAGCGTCGTGGCCGAGGGCACGCCCGAGGAGCTCAGTTCCTTAAGCGCCGAGGCCGCCGATATCAGTTTTGAGACCAGCGTGGGTATCGATACCGCAGCCTTCTCCGCCGCCGTGGGGGCGAATGTCGTGGAGACCCACCCCCGCAGCTATCGCGTGCAGGCGGCGGCCACCCCGGAGCTGATCGCAGCTCTGGCCACCACCGCCTGCACCCATGATGTGCTGCTGCGCAGCATATCCACCAACCATCGCACCCTCGAGGATGTTTTCCTTGATCTCACCGGACGCGAGATGCGCTCCTAGCAGCGCCAGCGCCCCACGTTGCATGACGGACTTGAAGCAGAGAAAAGAGGAATAATCAGTGACTAGCGCGCACACCCCCTTCCCCGCGGGCACATTTCGTGCGGATCCCGAACGAGCCTCTGTGCCGGCCATGGTGTGGGCGCAGGCGGTGATCGAATCCAAGCTCTTCCTGCGCCACGGCGAGCAGCAACTGCTCAGCGTGATCATTCCCATCGCCCTGCTGCTGGGCATAAGCAAGGTCAACGTCTTTGATCTCGACGACCCCATCGCCCTCGCGGTGCCCATTACCTTCGCCATTGCGGCGCTCAGTTCCGGCTTTACCGGCCAGGCCATCGCGGTGGCCTTCGATCGCCGCTACGGGGCACTGAAACGCATCGGCGCCTCGGGAGTACCGGCCTGGGCCATCATCGTGGGCAAGATCTGCGCCGTGGTGGTGGTCACCATCGTGCAGGTGGTACTCATCGGCGGAACCGCCCTGCTCCTCGGCTGGCACACCAGCGGCCTCGGGGTGGCCTATGCCGCGCTCATGCTCGTCATCGGGCTGTGCGTCACCACCTCGCTCGGCATGCTGCTCGGCGGCACACTCTCCTCCGAGGCAGTGCTGGCGCTGGCCAATCTCATCTGGTTCATCCTCATCGGCATCGCCGGTTTTTCCATGCTCGACCCCGACGCCGCCGGGCTGCTGAATGCGGTGCCCTCGGTGGCATTGGCCATCGGCCTCGACCGGGCCTTTAACGGCACCTTCCCCCTCGTCCAGGCGCTCATATTGGTGCTGTGGGCAGTGGCAGCCATGTGGGCGGCGAATCGCTGGTTTAAGTTCCACGACTAGAGACGTGTCACACCTCTGCATTCTCATGCGCGCCTAAGTTTCTTTCAGCCACGTCAGACAATAAAATAGGACAACTGTGAGTACCCACGCATCGACCCCAACGCCGCCGCAACCCGTGCAGAATCGTCGCATGGGTCTGCGCAGCCAGTCGCCCAAAGTATCCACCCAGCGCCTGCTTGCCCTATTTACGCTGATCGCCCAAGGCGGCATCACCGTAACCGGCTCCATTGTGCGCGTCACCGGCTCCGGATTGGGGTGTAATACGTGGCCACAATGTCACGAAGGCTCCTTCGTGCCGGTGGCTGGGGCAGCGCCGTGGATTCAACAGGCCATCGAGTTCGGCAACCGTCTGCTGACCTTCGTGCTCATTATCTTCGCCGGCATGCTGCTGCTCTCGGTACTCTCCGCTGGCCGCCGCAAGGAGATCATCAATCTCGCATGGGTACAGGTTCTCGGCATCGTGCTGCAGGCAATTATCGGCGGCGTCTCGGTGCTCATCAACCTCCAGTGGTGGTCGGTGGCCCTGCACTTTATCCCCTCCATCCTGCTGGTATTTTTCGCCGGCATACTCTTTGTACGCGTCCAAGAGCCCGATACCGGCACGATCACTTTCAACTATCCGGCCGCTCTCCGTGGGCTCGCCGCCGGCGCTGCCGTGGCGCTGCTGATCACCGTGATCACCGGCACCATGGTCACCGGCGCCGGAACGCACTCCGGTGACGCTGAGATCCGCCCCGAGGATCGCCTGCAGGTAGACATCGTCGAGATCGCCAATCTGCACGCGCACGCGATGTATCTCTACCTCGGCCTCACCATTGGCTTGGCCGTGGCCTTCGTGGCGGTGAAGACCCAGCTGAAGATCGTCAAGCTCGGCTTCTGGTTAGTGGCTATGGTCGTCGTCCAAGGCGCTGTTGGCATCATTCAGTACAACTGGTCCATTCCTGCCTGGACCGTGCCCGTGCACGTCGGCATGAGCTCGGTGTGCACCGCGCTGACCGCGGTGGTCTACGCCCACTACGCTCGCCGCCAAGGATCGGCGCTCGTCACCGGCTCTCCCGCGGGCGATGACAAACGAACCATCATCCAAGAGGATCGCAGCAACAAGGCCGCGAAGAACTAGCGCGCTCCTGATACCCCGAACTCCTCTCCCCCAGTACCCCGCTGCTCAACCCGCAGCGCGGTGCTGGGGTTGTTCATTAGTATCGACACTATGACTGCACATACCGCATCAAAGAACACTGTCCCCAGCACCATGCGCGCGATCTGCGTGGAGGAACCTGGTGGCGTCGAGAAGCTCCAACTACGTGAGGTCAGCGTTCCCGAGCCCAGCGATTCTGAGGTGCTGGTGTCCGTAGATTATGCGGGCGTCAACTACATCGACACCTACTATCGCGAGGGCATTTATCACTCCTCGCTGCCGATGACGATCGGCTTCGAAGGCACTGGGCGGGTGGCCTATGACCCCCAGGACGAGATCGCCGCCGGCACCCTCGTCGCCTGGTGCGATGGCTTTGGCTCCTATGCGGAATACGCCACCGTGCCGCGGGATCGTCTCGTAGCGGTGCCTCAGGGCATCGAGCCCGAGGTGGCGGCCTCCATGCTTTTGCAGGGCATTACCGCCCACTATCTCACCGATGGCGTCTATCCCCTGAAACAGGGCGATAGCTGCCTCATCACCGCCGGCGCGGGTGGTGTGGGCCTGATGGCCACCCAGTTCGCGCGGCTGCGCGGGGCCACCGTCTACACCGTTACCTCCTCCGATAAGAAGGCCGAGCTTTCCTATGAGGCCGGCGCCACCGAGGTCTTTCGTTACTCCGAGAACCTTGCCGAGCAGGTACGACGCTTCAATGGCGGGCATGGCGTGGATGTGGTCTATGACGGCGTGGGCCAAGCGACCTTCCACGAGTCCCTCGAGGTGGTGAAGCCGCGGGGCGTGGTGTGTCTCTTCGGCGCCGCCTCCGGGCCGGTGGAGCCCTTCGACCCGCAGCTGCTCAACACCCACGGATCCATTTATCTCACCCGCCCCTCAATCGGCGCGTGGACCAGCCTCGAAGGCGAATTCACCCGTCGCGCCCAGGCCGTCACCCAAGAGATCATCGACGGCAACCTCAACGTTCGAGTCGGCGGTGTCTATGATCTTGCCGACGCCGCCCAGGCGCATCGTGATCTGCAGAGCCGTGCCACCACCGGCTCGATTGTGCTGAAAATCTAAGACGCTGCGTGCCCCGGGGCACAGACTACAGACACCCTCGATGCCTGTGATGAACTCTTACGCATCGAGGGTGCTGCTGTCGCTGGGGACCGGCTGGGCTGGTGCCGCTATTAGAAGAGGATCTGGCCCCAACCGAAGCCTTCGCCGAGGGTCTGTATCCCTAGGGCGGCGTCGACGGAGAGCGCCACGAATACCACGGCCAAATAGTTATTAGAGATGATAAACAGCCGGTAGGGCTTGGAACGATCACCGGCGGCGGTGAGCCGGTGCACGCGATGGGCTTCCATGATGAACCACACGCCCGCAGCCACGGCAGCCACGGCATAGATCCAACCGGTCGCAGGCAAGAGCAGCAGCGTGGTCGCCACGGTGATCCAGGTGTAGACCACGATCTGCTTGGTCACCTGCGTTTCGGTGGCCACCACCGGCAGCATGGGCACGCCCGCGGCCGCATAGTCCTTCTTATACTTCATTCCCAGCGCCCAGGTGTGCGGCGGGGTCCAGAAGAAGATGATGAGGAAGAGCACAATGGCCTGCCACCACTGGGCATTAGCGAGGTTGGGGATGTTATCGGTAATCACCGCCCAGCCCACGAGCACGGGCATACAGCCCGCGGCGCCGCCCCAGACCACGTTCATCGGGGTGCGACGCTTCAGCCATTTGGTGTAGACGAAGATATAGAAGGCGATGGTCACCATCACCAACATCGCGGCGGTCAGCGAGCCACACAGTAGCCACAGCCAGAGGAAGCTGGCGACGGTCAGCGCCCAGGCGAAGACGGCGGCGTTGCGGGTAGAGACGCTCGATTTCACCAGCGGCCTCGTGGAAGTTCGGGCCATCACCTGATCGATATCGGCATCAGCCACCATGTTGAATGTATTGGCGGCGGCCGCGCCCATCCAGCCACCGATGAGGGTAAGCAGGATGAGGACGAGGTCGATGGAGCCGCGATCGGCTTGGAGCATCGCGGGGAAAGTGGCCACGAGGAGAAGCTCGATCACTCTGGGCTTCGTCAGCGCAAAATAAGCCTTGATCGTCTCCAAGAAATCGCCTTCCCACAGGTGTACATCGCTCGTCGCTGGTTATTGCTGTCTGGTGCTCGCCGCGCGGCCCGTGCACAACGCACAGGACGGTGGCATCGGTGCGTCTACTCTCAGTTCGCTGCATGAAAAATTCCGCAGTCCACCTCGAGAGTAGTCGGTGGCCGGGGCAAAAAAGTTCCCACACGCCGCCCCCTAGTGGTTCGGGAACCCAACGCGCATCCCTGATGCGGACTCGAATTCCGTACCCCGCTTCTACGGGGGCGGGCTGCTACCGAATAAGTGTGCCGCAACCCACACCAGGGGTCGCGGCGGCGGCCATGACAGCCACCAAGGGCCTAATCCTAGCGTGCGCCAGCGCCGAAGGTGAATCACCGCCACACCTTCCCACCGTGTGGGAGGGTGGGATCGACCTCATTCGTGGGGTGTGAGAAACACCGCTACCGCGTGTGGGTGCGCGGGCGCTGCACCCACTACACTGGTGAACGATTGTGCGTGGCCCCGTCGCGCACTGCCGCGGCCACCGCCCCTGCCCCACCCCAACGCGGGTGGGTCTCACAGTTTCGGTGGACGCGACCATACAACCAGCACTGATAAGAAGGATGATTGAAGCAGTGGCCCTTTCCCCTGAGCTGAAGGAATTCACCACCCGGAACTACCCGGAGACGTGGACTGAGTTGGACACTCGCGCCGTGGATACCGCGCGCGTCCTCGCCGCCGACGCCGTCCAGAACTGCGGCTCCGGCCACCCCGGCACCGCCATGAGCCTGGCCCCGCTGGCTTATACCCTGTACCACCGCGTCATGAACGTCGCGCCCCACGATCCCACGTGGGCTGGCCGTGACCGCTTCGTGCTCTCCTGCGGCCACTCCTCGCTGACCCAGTACATCCAGCTCTATCTCGCGGGCTTCGGCCTCGAGCTGGACGATCTCAAGGCGCTGCGCACCTGGGGATCGCTCACCCCGGGACACCCCGAGTACGGCCACACCGATGGTGTGGAAATCACCACTGGCCCGCTGGGCCAGGGCCTCGCTTCTTCTGTGGGCATGGCTATGGCCGCCCGCCGTGAGCGTGGTCTCTTCGACCCCGAGGCCGCCCCCGGCGAGTCCCCCTTCGATCACTTCATCTATGTCATCGCCTCCGATGGCGATGTGCAGGAGGGCGTGACCGCCGAGGCGTGCTCCCTGGCCGGCACCCAAAAGCTGGGCAACCTCATCGTGTTCTGGGACGATAACGGCATCTCTATCGAGGATGACACCACCATCGCCTTCACCGAGGACGTCGCCAAGCGCTATGAGGCCTATGGCTGGCAGGTGCTCGAGGTCACCGGCGAAGATGTGACCGCCATCGAAGAGGCGATCGCCCAGGCCAAGGCTGAGACCTCGCGCCCCACCTTCATTCGTATGCGCTCGGTGATCGCCTACCCCGCCCCGAACGCCATGAACACCGGCGCCTCCCACGGCGCTGCTCTCGGCGAGGAAGAAGTGGCCGCCATTAAGCGCGAGCTCGACTTCGACCCCGAGGCACACTTCGCCGTCGACGACGCCGTGATCGCGCACACCCGCGAGGCCGTGGAGCGCGGCAAGGAGAACGTGGCGGCATGGACCGAGAAGTTCAATGCCTGGTCCGAGGCCAATCCCGAGAACCGCGCCCTCTTCGATCGCCTCAAGGCCTACACGCTGCCCGAGGGCTACGCCGATGAGCTGCCCACCTGGGATGCCGATGCCAAGGGCGTGGCCACCCGCAAGGCCTCCGAAGCCGTGCTACAGGCCCTGGGCGCCACCCTGCCCGAGCTGTGGGGCGGCTCCGCCGACCTGGCTGGTTCCAATAACACCGTGATCAAGGGCGCCGATTCCTTCGGCCCGACGGAGATCACCACCGATACGTGGTCCACCAGCCCCTATGGCCGCAATATGCACTTCGGTATCCGCGAGCACGCTATGGGCTCGATCATGAACGGTATCGCCCTGCATGGCGGCACCCGCCCCTATGGCGGAACCTTCCTCATCTTCTCCGACTACATGCGTCCGGCTGTGCGTCTCGCCGCCCTCATGGGTACCGACGCCTTCTATGTCTGGACCCACGATTCGATCGGCCTGGGCGAGGACGGCCCCACCCACCAGCCGGTGGAGCAGCTGGCCTCGCTGCGCGCCATCCCGAACATGTCCATGCTGCGCCCGGCGGATGCGAATGAGACCGCCGCCGCGTGGAAGGCGGCACTGGAGTACCGCAAGGGCCCGAAGGGATTGGCGCTGACCCGCCAGAACATCCCCGTGCTGGAGGGCACCAAGGATAAGGCTATCGAGGGCGTGGCCCGCGGCGGCTATGTACTGGTGCAAGAGTCCGCTGAGACCCCCGATGTGATCCTCATGGCTACCGGCTCCGAGGTGCATCTGGCTGTGGAGGCCGCCCAGCGCCTCGAGGCCGAGGGTACCGCCACCCGCGTGGTCTCCATGCCCTGCATGGATTGGTTCGCCGAGCAGGACCAGGACTATATCGACGAGGTGCTGCCTCCCGCAGTGACCGCCCGTGTGTCCGTGGAAGCCGGTGTGGCTATGCCGTGGTACCAGTGGCTGGGCAGCCAGGGCGAGGCCGTGTCTCTGGAGCACTTCGGCGCCTCTGCCCCCTATGAGAAGCTATTCGAGGAGTTCGGTATCACCACCGACGCCGTGGTGGCCGCCGCCAAGAAGAGCCTCTCCCGCTAAGCATCCTCATTAATCATCCTCTGCCCATCGCCATACCCGTCACCGGTCCGCCGCGACCGGGGCTATGGTGGTGGGCATCCATTACCCCACTAGCTCTCAAGGAGAGTGTGCAGTTTATGAGCACTATCGATGACATCTATGAGCTCGGAACCTCGACATGGCTCGATGATCTCTCGCGCGATCGCCTCGACTCCGGCAACCTCGCCGAGATGATCGCCTCCACGTCCATTAAGGGCGTCACCACCAACCCGGCGATCTTTGCCAAGGCCATGACCACCGGCAACGCCTATGATGAGCAGCTCAAGGAGCTCGCCAGCTCCCGTCTGGGCGCGGATGAGGCCGTCTACGCCATGGCGATCGACGATGTGCGTCGCGCCTGCGATGCCTTCGCCGAGGTCTATGAGCAGACCAAGGGCGTCGATGGACGGGTCTCCATCGAGGTTGATCCCCGCATCTCTGCTGAGCGGGAGGCCACGCTGGTGCAGGCTCGCAACCTGTGGCAGCGCGTGGACCGTCCGAACCTGATGATCAAGATCCCAGCCACCGAGGAGTCTCTGCCGGCGATCAGCGATGCGCTGGCCGAGGGCATCAGCGTCAACGTCACCCTTATTTTCTCCGTGGCCCGCTACCGGGAGGTTGTTGCCGCCTATATCGAGGGCATTCAGCGCGCCGCCGAGAACGGCCACGATGTCTCCACTATTCACTCGGTGGCCTCCTTCTTCGTCTCCCGCCTCGACACCGAGGTGGACGCCCGACTGGAAAAGATCGGCTCCGAGGACGCGCTGGCACTGCGCGGCAAGGCGGGAGTGGCCAATGCTCGCCGCGCCTATGACGTGTTCCAGGAGCTCTTCGACGCTGCCGATCTGCCTGCCGGCGCCCATGCACAGCGCCCGCTGTGGGCCTCGACCGGGGTGAAGAACCCAGACTACCCCACGGATCTCTACGTCACCGAGCTGGTGGGCCCGCACACGGTGAACACCATGCCCGAGGCGACGATCGAGGCGACCCTTGCCGCCAGCGCCAAGGGCGAGACCCTCACCGGCCACTCCGCAGAGTCGGACGAGCTGTTCAGCCAGCTCGATGCGCTCGGCGTGGACTTCGAAGACGTCTTTGACACCCTCGAGCGCGAAGGTGTGGAGAAGTTCGTCGACAGCTGGAATGACCTGCTGGAAAAGATCGACGCTCGCATCTAGCGGCCGAGCCTGCACCGCCTAGTGGAATATCTGCCCTCTAGGCGGTGTTTCCGGCTGTATGGCCCTGCAGCCTAGAATGAAGCGGCTCGCTTTCGCACCCCGAGAAGGCGGCGTCGTCAATGCTGCAGCGTGCGCGCTAGATTTGGGGTAGTGAGAACGCAGGAACGATCCACACATCAGAAGAGGACTGACATGGACTATCAGCCGCCGTCGAACCCCTTGCGGGATCCGCACGATAAGCGCCTACCGCGTATCGCCGGCCCCTCCGGCATGGTGATTTTTGGCGTCACGGGCGATCTGGCGCGCAAGAAGCTGCTGCCAGCGGTGTACGATCTCGCCCATCGCGGGCTGCTGCCGGCTGGTTTTAGCTTGGTCGGTTATGGACGTCGCGAGTGGGATAAAAAGGACTTCGAGGACTATGTCCGCACCGCCGTGAAGGACGGCGCCCGCACCTCCTTCCGCGAGAACGTGTGGGAGCGGCTCGCCGAGGGCATGGAGTTTGTCACCGGTAACCTCAACGTGGACGAAGACTTCGATAAGCTGCGCGACACGCTCGACGCCATTGATTCTTCCCGTGGCACCGCCGGTAACTGGGCCTTTTATCTCTCGGTTCCGCCGGCGCACTTTACCGACGTGTGCCATCAGCTGGATCGATCCGGTCTCGCCGAGGACGAGGGCGAATCCTGGCGCCGCGTGATTATTGAAAAGCCCTTCGGCCACGATCTGGAGTCGGCTAAGGAACTCAATGAGATCGTGAACTCGGTCTTCCCCGAGAATGCCGTCTTCCGTATCGATCACTATCTCGGCAAAGAGACTGTGCAAAACATCATGGCGCTGCGCTTTGCCAATCAACTCTTCGAGCCCTTCTGGAATGCGCAGTTTATTGATCACGTGCAGATCACCATGGCCGAGGACATCGGCCTGGGTGGGCGCGCCGGCTATTATGACGGCATTGGTGCGGCCCGCGATGTGATCCAAAACCACCTGCTGCAGTTGCTGGCGCTGGTGGCGATGGATGAGCCACGCACCATTTCCCCGGATGAGCTGCAGACGGAGAAGGTGAAGGTGCTGCGGGCGACGAAGCCGGTCTATCCGCTCGGCAAGACCACCGCCCGCGGCCAGTACACCGCCGGCTGGCAGGGTTCGAAGAAGGTCATTGGACTGCGCGATGAGGACGGCTTTGATCCTGACTCGAATACCGAAACCTTCGCCGCCTGCACCCTCGAGATCGAAAACCGCCGCTGGGCGGGAGTGCCTTTCTATCTGCGTACGGGCAAAAGGCTCGGCCGTCGTGTCACCGAGATCGCCGTGGTATTGAAGAATGTGCCACATAATCCCTTCGGGGATTCCACCATGGGCACCCTCGGCCCCAATGCCGTGGTGATTCGCGTGCAGCCGGACGAGGGCGTACTCATGCGCTTCGGTTCCAAGGTGCCCGGCTCCACCATGGAGGTCCGCGACGTGAACATGGACTTCTCCTATCGCGAGGCCTTCACCGAGGAATCACCGGAGGCCTATGAGCGTCTCATCCTCGATGCGCTTCTCGACGAGGCCAGCCTCTTCCCCACCAATGAAGAGGTGGAGTTGAGCTGGAGGATCCTTGATCCCATTCTGGAGTTTTGGGCGCAGCGCGGCCAGCCCGATGACTATCGCGCCGGCACGTGGGGCCCAGAGTCCGCCGACACTATGATGGAACGCGACGGACGCCATTGGCGTCGCCCCTAATGCGACCACCGCGAGCTATGACGGCCCGCCCTCTATCGTCCGCTGCCCCCAACGAAGGAAAGACAAGTCTCCCGTGATCTTTTCTCTGCCCTCCACAACGTCTAGGGATATCTCTAAGGCGCTTGTCAGTATCCGCGACACCGGCTCCCAGGTGATGACCGGCCGCGTGCTCACTCTCATCATTGTGGCCTCCACCGAGGACAACACCACAGAACTCATCGAATTGGCTACCGACGCCACCCGCGAGCACCCCGCCCGCGTGCTCATGGTGCTGCCCGACCCCACCGAGGGCGAGGACAACCTCAACGCGGAAATTCGCATTGGTGGCGACGCCGGCGCCTCCGAGATCGTGGTCATGCGGGTACGCGGCGAGCTGGCCTCGCATATCGATTCTTTGGTTACTCCCCTGCTGCTGCCGGACACCCCGATCGTGGCCTGGTGGCCCTCGCGGGCGCCGGAGATTCCCGCCGAGGATCCCATCGGCAAGATCGCGCAGCGGCGCATCACCGATTCCTTCTTTGATCCCCGCGAGGACGCCATTTGCGTCCGCCGCAGCAACTATGCCCCCGGCGATTCCGATCTGGCGTGGTCGCGGCTGACCACCTGGCGCGGTGTGGTGGCCTCGGCACTGGATCGGCCGCCGCATCACGAGATCGTGGGCGTGGAGATCACCGGTCCGCAGGAGTCCCCCTCCGTGGAGCTCGCCGGCGGCTGGCTGGCTGATCGTCTGGGGCTCACAGTGGCGCGCCACTCTGTGGCCTTTGCCCGCCTCGCCTCGCCGGTGTTCACGCTGGTATTGCACCGCAAGGATGCCGAGCCGTTGGTGGTCGAGGCCGTGGATCGGCGCACCATGCGGGTCTCAGTGCCAGGCTCCACCGATGCCTTGGTGGCTGCGTCGCGGCGCAGTATCGCGGACTGTCTCGCCGAGGAGCTGCGTCACCTCGACCCCGATCGCGCCTATGGCCAGGCCCTCCGCGGAATCTCGCGGGTCCACCCTGCTGATGAGCCGGCGGGCGGCGCAGCGAGCGTAACCGGCACGGACTAACCCCTACCTTTCGCAAGGAGCACGCACTATGGAATCTATTGTGGCCATCCGTGAATTCGACAGCAAAGAGGCCGTGTGCACGGGCACGGCCCGCGACATCGCCGATATCATCGCCGAGGCCATCGCGGAACGCGGCGAGGCCCATGTGGTGCTCACCGGCGGCTCGGTGGGTATCGGCACCCTCGCGGCCTTGCGTGAGTGCAGCGTGGACTGGCAGAAGGTGCACGTGTATTTCGGCGATGAGCGCGCGGTACCGGTCACTGATCCGGAGTCCAATGAAGGCCAGGCCCGCGCGGCGCTATTAGATCATGTGGACATCCCCGAAGCGCACATTCACGGCTATGGCCTAGGTGAGAACAGCTTGGAGGATGCTGCCCGAGACTACGCAGCGACGCTGCCGGAGCTGATCGATCTCCACCTGCTGGGCATGGGACATGAGGGGCACATCAACTCCCTCTTCCCGCATGCCGCCGCGACTCTCGCCAGCGAAGGCACAGTGATGGCCGTGCAGGATTCCCCGAAGCCGCCCGCCGAGCGCGTCACCCTCACTCTGCCGCGGGTACAGTCCTGCCGCTATGTGTGGCTCTTGGTGTCTGGAGAGGAAAAGGCCGAGGCGGTCTCCCATGTGGTGCACGGCGGCGATCCCGCCGAGTGGCCGGCCTGCGGGGCGCGCGGCGAAGTGGAAACAGCCCTGTATGTGTCTACCGATGCGCTGAGCCAGAGCGAGGTATAGCGACCAGGCCACGGCTTTAGCCGCCAGCGGCCCGAGCTCCGCAGGCTACCCCACAGCAGCACAAAGGCCGCGCCACCGATAAAAGGTGGCGCGGCATTTTCTATCCCGCACGTCGTGCGCGCGGGCTGGCACTAGCTAGGAGGCGTAGGCCTGCAGCAGGTTCAGACCGACAATGCAGCCGATCCACACCAAGGCGGTGAGGATGGTGAGACGGTCGAGGTTCTTTTCAACGACGGTCGAACCGGAAAGATTCGACTGCATGCCGCCACCGAAAAGGCTGGACAGTCCGCCACCCTTGCCCTTGTGCAAAAGAATGAACAGGGTCATCAGAAGTGCGGAAACAACCAGCACAATTTGGAGTGCGAGAACCATGTGTCTCCTCTGGATTAGGCAGTTAAGACGTGGGCGGCAGACGCCGGTGGCGCGCCGCCCGATGAACGATCCCTAAGCATACACCAACGCCGCCTACGGCTGGTAGACGGCGCGAGGTGTGTGCCGCGTGGGATTTTAAGACACGGCCTGAGCGGCGTTAGCGGCCAGCTTGGCGAACTCTTCGCCGTCCAAGGAGGCGCCACCGACGAGGCCGCCGTCCACATCGGCCTGGGAGACGATCTCGGCGATGGAGTCCACCTTCACGGAACCACCGTAGAGGATGCGCATACCGGCGGCGATGTCCTCATAAGCCAGCTCGGCGACGGCGGAGCGAATGGCGGCGCAGACTTCCTGGGCGTCGGCCGGGGAGGCCACCTTGCCGGTACCGATGGCCCAGACGGGCTCATAGGCGATGACGGTCTTGGAGAGCTCCTCCTTGTCCAGACCAGCCAGGGAGGCCTTGGTCTGCTCGACCACGAAGGAGACGTGCTCGCCGGACTCGCGGACCTCGAGCTGCTCGCCGACGCACACAATGGGGCTGATGCCGTTCTTCAGAGCGGCCTTTGCCTTGGCGGCGACGATCTCGTCGGTCTCGTGGTGGTACTCGCGACGCTCGGAGTGGCCCACTACGACCCAGGAGCAGCCCAGCTTGGCGAGCATGCTGCCAGAGACCTCGCCGGTGTACGCGCCGGAGTCGTGCTGGGAGACGTCCTGGGCGCCGTAGCTGATCTGCAGCTTGTCGCCCTCGATGAGGGTTTGCACGCTACGCAGGTCGGTGAAGGGAACGGTGAGGGCGACGTCGACAGTCTCGTAGTACTCCTTCGGCAGGGCGAAGGCGAGCTTCTGTACGACGGCGGTGGCCTCGAGGTGGTTGATGTTCATCTTCCAGTTGCCGGCGATAAGCGGGGTGCGGGTAGCCATAAAGTGTTCGTTGTCCTCTCAAAAGGTGGTGGATTGCGGGGGAATGCCCCCTGCCGCCTCAGGCCGGTGCGGAGCACGGTCGCGCGCCGCGGACCTGAGGCGGGTGATAGTGGTGGGGTTTAGGCGAGCACAGCCACGCCGGGCAGTTCCTTGCCCTCGAGGAATTCGAGGGAGGCGCCGCCGCCGGTGGAGATGTGGGAGAAGCCGTCCTCATCCAGGCCAAGCACGCGGACGGAGGCTGCGGAGTCGCCGCCGCCGACAACGGTGAAGCTGTCGTTGTTTTGGGTGGCGTTGATGATGGCCTGGGCAACACCCTTGGTGCCGGCGGAGAAGGCCTCGAACTCGAACACGCCCATGGGGCCGTTCCAGAACACGGTCTTGGAGGACTCGATGACCTCGGCGAAGTGCTTGACGCTCTCCGGTCCGATGTCCAGGCTCATCCAGCCTTCGGGGATAGAGTCGAGATCCACAACCTTGCTCTCGGCATCCTTGTTGAACTCGGAGGCGGCAATGAGGTCTACGGGGAGCACGATCTTATCGCCGTACTTCTCCAGCAGCTCCTTGCAGGTGTCGATCATTTCTTCTTGGAGCAGGGACTGCTGGACGTTGTGGCCCTGTGCGGCGAGGAAGGTGTAGCACATGCCGCCACCGATGATTAGCTTGTCCGCCTTGGAGGACAGTGCCTCGATCACTCCGAGCTTATCGGAGACCTTCGAACCACCGAGCACCACCATGTATGGGTGGGCGGGATCCTCGGCAACGCCCTGAAGCACGGATACTTCCTTCTCCACCAAGGAGCCGGCGTAGTGTGGCAGACGCTTGGCCACATCATAAACGGAGGTCTGGGCGCGGTGGACCACACCGAAGCCATCGGAGACGAAAGCGCCATCCGGGACCAGTGCCACGAGCTGGTCGGCGAACTCGCCGCGCTCGGCCTCGTCCTTGGAGGTCTCGCGCGGGTCGAAGCGCACGTTCTCCAGCAGCAGCACATCGCCCTCGTTCAGGCCATTAGCGCGCTCGTGGGCATCCTCGCCCACCACGTCGCCGGCCAGAGCCACGTACTGACCCAGTTCCTCGCTCAGGGCCTCGGCGACGGGCTTGAGAGAGAACTTCGCGTTGACCTCGCCCTTGGGACGGCCGAGGTGGGCCATAACGACAACCTTCGCGCCGGCCTCGGTGAGGGCCTTGAGGGTGGGCAGGGAGGCCTTGATGCGGCCCGGATCGGTGATCTCCTGGTTCTCGTTCAGCGGCACGTTAAAGTCCGAGCGAACGAGGACGTAGCGGCCGTCCACGCCGTCATTGATCAAATCCTGAATGTTCTTCAAAGCCATCTCGGCTGAGCTCCTTAAAAATGTTTCAACACAGTGTGTCTCTTGGGGCGGCACTCCCCCCAGCGCGCAGCTCAAGGGTGGTGCCGTGGATATTCACTTATTCGCTAGTCAAGCCTAGTGAAACCAAACGCGGCCCGTCGGTGGTGTGCCGCGAGGCACACCCCGGGGCCGCGAGGTAGGGTCTACGCCGAGCCGTGTCTCACGACTGGGACGCAGCGGAGGGCGTGGAGAGAGCCGAGGCTCTTAGAGGCGCTCACCAACGTACTCGGTCAGGGAGACGAGCTGGTTGGAGTAGCCCCACTCGTTGTCGTACCAGGAGACAACCTTGACCTGGTCGCCGATGACCTTGGTCAGACCGGAGTCGAAGATGGAGGCGTGAGCGTCGGTAACGATGTCGGTGGACACCAGCGGCTCATCGTCGGAGTAAGCCAGAATGCCCTTGAGCTCGCCCTCGGCAGCTTCCTTCATGGCAGCGTTGACAGCCTCGACGGAGACCTCGCTCTTAGCGGTGAAGGTGAGGTCGGTGGCGGAGCCGGTGATCACGGGCACGCGCAGTGCGTAGCCGTCCAGCTTGCCCTTGAGCTCCGGAAGAACCAGGGCCACAGCCTTGGCGGCGCCGGTGGAGGTGGGGACGATGTTCTGAGCGGCAGCGCGGGCGCGACGCAGGTCCTTGTGGGGAGCGTCGTGCAGGCGCTGGTCACCGGTGTAGGCGTGCACGGTGGTCATGAGGCCGCGCTCGATACCGAACTTCTCGTCCAGCACCTTTGCCATCGGGGCGAGGCAGTTGGTGGTGCAGGAAGCGTTGGAGATCACGTGGTGGTTCTCCGGGTCGTAGTCGGTGTGGTTCACGCCCACGACGAAGGTGGCATCCTCGTTCTTCGCCGGAGCGGAGATGATGACCTTCTTGGCGCCAGCCTCGATGTGAGCCTTGGCAGCGTTAGCGTCGGTGAAGAAACCGGTGGACTCGATAACGATGTCCACGCCGAGCTCGCCCCACTTCAGGTTCTTCGGGTCGCGCTCTGCGGTCACAACCATGCGGTGGCCATCAACGGTGATGGACTCGTCGTCGTAGGAGACCTCCTTGCCCAGGCGGCCAAGGATGGAGTCATACTTCAGCAGAGTGGAGAGAGTCTTATTGTCGGTGAGGTCGTTGAAAGCGACGACCTCGATGTCGGCGCCGCGCGACTGAATAGCGCGGAAGAAGTTACGGCCAATGCGGCCGAAGCCATTGATACCAACACGAATGGTCACGAAAGATCTCCTTGAAGATTGGGGATGTTGTCTCCGAATGAAGCCACCCACAGGGGCTAATCCCCTACTCACTGGGGCGGTTGTGGATTCCCACACTCACCTTTGCCAGCGGGCCGGTCGGCTCATCCGGTGTCGCTTACTTACTCTACCGACGTAGCGACATTTATGCAGTGGCGGATCCCCACTTTTTTCGCTTATCGACGCCCATTCATGCCCGCATCCACTCCCGAAAACCAATAAAACAAAAAGGTTTCTCTGTCCGTTTATGCGATTGCCATCTCCCGACGCCCGATTTCCCACCGCATGCGCACCTCATCACCCCCGAATGTGAAAATCCTCCCGCGCGGCGGGGGCGATTGCTACGCCTGCCTCCACCTTCGCGAAAGGATAGTGGGATTACTCACAGTTACTGTGACAGCGGATGGATGGCACGGGCAAAGCGCCCCAGCAGCCACAACACCACCACCCGCCACAGGAGGGTGCTAGATATCCTCGAGGTTCTCTTCGACCACTGCCTCGCTGGTCGGCGGCACCCCGATCTCGGCGGCCTTTTTATCGGCCATCGTCAGCAGCCGGCGTATACGCCCGGCCACCGCGTCCTTAGTCATAGGCGGATCAGCCAGGCGCCCCAGTTCCTCGAGAGATTCCTGACGATGCTTGATGCGTAGTGTGCCGGCCTCGACGAGATGCTCGGGCACATCGTCGCCGAGGATCTCCATGGCCCGCTCCACCTTGGCTGCTGCGGCCACCGCTGCCCGCACCGAACGACGAAGGTTGGCATCGTCGAAGTTGGCGAGCCGATTGGCCGACGCTTGGTCTTCGCGCTTGATACGCTCTTCATCCCACTGCAGTCGCGTGAGATGGGCGCCGAGACGGGCGAGCAGCACCCCGATATCGGTGCCGTCTTTGATCACCACCTTCACTACCCCGCGGGTTTCTTTGGCCTTGGCGTTGACGTTCAGCCGTCGCGCCCCACCCACCAGCGCGGAGGCCGCCAGGGTGCAGGGTGCGGCAATCTCGAGCGCGGTCGAGCGCGCGGGATCGGCCAGCTGCCCGGAGGCGAGGAACGCTCCGCGCAGCGCTGCCTCGATCTCCACTACGGTGCCTGAGACGATATGCGGCGGCAGTCCCACCACGAGATGCCCCGAGCGGGTCACCAACCCCAGCCGGCGAATGATATCGGTGGTGCCATCGTCGAGGTGCAGCACATAGCGGCCATCCCGCGAGGTCGAGCTAGGACCGGGGGTGGTGATGCTCGGGGTGACGTCGAAAAGCTCGCGGAAGAAGGTCTCGGCGCGGGTCGCGATGGCCTCGGTATCTACCTCGATGTCGATGACCGGCTGGCCCTGGGCGATGCCGATCTCGCCGCCGTAGCGGATGAGAGCGGCCAGTTCCGCCGCGCGGGCCTGGGGCCGGGTACAACGGGAAACGGCGAGTTCTTCTTTGACTCGCGCGGTGAGCGAGGCCATGGTCCTCCCTGTGTTCTATGCGGTGGTGGTGCGTCTAGCGCTGGGCGTAGGCGTGCTCGAGAGCCGTGGCGAGGCGCTGCGGATCGTGGGTATCAAGGTACCTGCCGGCCTCATCGCGGCCACGCACGGGGGCAAAGTCGATCTCCGCAGAGAGCTTCTGCGCAGCGCGGATGAGATAGTTTTTCTCGTTGTGAGTGAAGGGGGTATCGGCGTCGATGATGATGCGATCCACCTGCAGCCGCGGCGCGTGCTGGGAGAGCATGTGAATGTGGCGCTCGATGGAAAAGCCCGCCGTTTCGCCCGGCTCGGAGGTCAGGTTGAGCACCACGATGCGTTGCGCCTTCGTCTCCGCGATGGCGTCGACGATTCCGGGCACCAGCAGGTGCGGAATCACGCTGGAAAACCACGAGCCCGGGCCCAGGGTGACGATATCGGCGCCCAGAATGGCCTCCCGGGCGTGCTCGCTGACCTGCGGGGCCTCCGGGATCACGCGCACCCGCCGCACCGTGCCGGGGGTGGTGGCCACAGCCACCTGGCCGCGCACGGGGTGCATGATCCGCGGATCATCGTCCAGCCCCGCCACGTCGGCTTCGATATCGAGGGGCTCTTCCACCATGGGCAGCACCCGCCCCGAGCAGCCCACGAGCTGCGCCACCGTGTCGAGGGCGGCCACCGGCGAGTCGAGGATCTCCCCTAGCCCTGCCAGCAGCAGGTTGCCCACGGCATGTCCGGCGAGGGCACCATTGCCGCCGAAGCGGTGCTGCAGCAGCTCCTCCCAGAGCTGGCCGTGTTCGGTGCGGGCCGATAGCGCCGCCAGCGCCATGCGGAGATCCCCGGGCGGTACTTGGTTGAGCTCCTTGCGGATGCGTCCCGAGGAGCCCCCATCATCGGCCACAGTGACCACGGCGTTGACGGAGTCGGTGGCCAACAGCCGGGCAGCACGAAGGGTCTGGAAGAGGCCGTGGCCCCCGCCAAGGCTGGTAATCACAGCAGGTTGGGAAGACATAGTTGGTGTATAACTCGTTTCTGCAACGACGAGGAACGTATAAGGACAGCGGGCGAGCCGCCGTTAGTTGCGGCTGAAGTGACGGTGCGCGACCGACACATCCACATCGCTGAAGTTGTTCCGGATGCGGCGCGCCAATTCCTCGGCCACTGCCACGCTGCGGTGGTGCCCGCCGGTACAGCCCACGGCCACCGAGATGAAGTTCTTTCCCTCGCGGCGATAGCCGGTGGTCATCGGGGTGAGCATAGCCAAAAAGGCGGTGATGAACTCCTCCGCACCGGGCTGGGAGAGCACATAATCGGACACGGCCTGGTCGGTGCCGCGGAAGGGCCGCAGCTCCGGCACCCAATAGGGATTGGGCAAAAAGCGCACATCCAGCACGATATCGGCATCCGCGGGCGCGCCATGTTTGAAGCCGAAGGATTGCACGGTCACGTGCTGGCGGCGGCGTTCCAGGGTGGCGAAGCTCGATTCGATGGAGCGGCGCAGATCGTGCACGGACATCTCGGAGGTGTCAATGACCACATCGGCCTGTTCCTTCACCGCCGAGAGCATCTCGCGTTCGCGTTCGATGCCGGTTTGTAGCGTGCCGGAGCCCTGCAGGGGGTGGGTGCGGCGCACCGAGTCGAAACGACGGATGAGCACATCATCGCGGGATTCCATGAACAAGACGGTGGGATTATTGCCGCGCTCGTTCAGCTCCGCGATGGTTTGATCGAGGCTGCCTTTGAACTCGCGGGAGCGCACATCGGTGACCACCGCAAACTTCGACACCGGCGAGCCCTCGCGCAAGCAGAGATCCACAAACTCCAGCACCATTGCTGCCGGCAGATTCTGCGCCACGTGATAGCCCAGGTCTTCCAGCACACGGGCTGCGGTATTCAGCCCCGCACCGGACATACCGGTGATGAGCACAGGCTTCGACTCCAGCGGCCGTTCTGCATCCTTGTGCACGGCGCTTGTCGACGCCTTCTCGCTGCGGCTCTCAGCCGCCTCGGCGGGGCGGGAATCGTCTGTCAGGTCCGGGGAGTGAGGGGCTCGATCCATGGCTTTCATTCTAGCCACAGAGCGGAGGAGGGGAAGAGGCGTCGTCACGCGCACTAAGTAGTGGAGGAATGTAGCCCGTCATAGACGGCTTGGGCGAGATTCGGCCCGAAGCCTTTGACGGCCTGAATCTCCTCCACACTGGCCTCGCGGAGCTTTTTCACCGAGCCAAAATGCTTCACCAGATCCGTCCGGCGGGCCGGTCCCAGCCCCGGGATGGAATCTAGGGCGGAGTGCCGCAGCCGCTTGGAGCGCTGCTGGCGGTGGAAGGTAATGGCGAAGCGGTGGGCTTCATCGCGGATCTGCTGCAATAAGAACAGTCCCTGGGAGTTGCGCGGCAGGATCAGCGGATCCTCCTCGCCGGGCAGCCAGATCTCCTCGAGGCGCTTGGCCAATCCGATCAGAGTGACATCCACCACCCCGAGCTCATCGAAGACGGCCTGGGCAGCATTCACTTGGGGCAGACCACCATCGACGATGAATAGGTGCGGTGGGTAGGCGAAGCGCTTGGCCTCGGCGGATTGTTCCTCGACCTTTTCATCGCTGAAGGTGGAGCCGTCGAATTCTTCCTCGTGCGGCACCGCGGATTTATCGGTGCTGTGGCGCATGAAGCGGCGGCGGGTGACCTCTGCGATGGAGGCGACATCGTCCGAGCGCCCCTCGCCGGCGGCCTCTTTGATTTTGTAGCGGCGATAGTCCGACTTGCGCGGGGCGCCGTCCTCGAACACCACCAAGGAGGCCACCACATCGGTGCCCTGGATGTGGGAGATATCGGTGCACTCGATGCGCAGCGGCGCCTGCTCGAGCCCGAGGGCGTCTTGGATGTCGTGTAGCGCGGCAGAGCGGGCGGTGAGATCGCCGATCCTTTTCAGCTTGTGCTGCTTCAAGGCCTCGGCGGCATTGCGGGCCACGGTATCGGCGAGGGCGCGCTTATCGCCGCGCTGCGGCACGCGGAGATCCACATTCGCCCCGCGCAGCTGGCTGAGCCAGGTCCGCAGCTGCTCGGCGTCCTCGGGCATGACTGGCACCAGCACCTCGCGGGGGATCACCGCCTGGCGCTCCGGGGTGGCCCGGGATTCCTGATCCACCCCGCGGCGGTTATCGGACATATCGAGCTCGGCGTGTTCGGAGGACTCGGCGGCATCCCCATAGAACTGGGTGAGGAAGGTGCCCAGCAGCGCGGGGATGGCCGGGTCGGCGGCGTCGTTGAACTCGGTGTTGCTGGCGGTCGAGGCGTCTTTTTCCACAATCCATCCACGCTGGCCACGGATACGGCCCTGGCGGACGTGAAAGAGCTGTACTGCCGCCTCCAACTGATCGGTGGAAACGGCGATGATATCGCAGTCGGTGCCATCGCCGAGCACCACGGCTTGGCGCTCCATCACCTTCTGGACGGCGGCGAGATCATCGCGCAGCCGCGCCGCCTTTTCAAAGTCCAGCTCCTCGGAGGCGGCGTACATATCGGCTTCGATGCGGCGGAGCACCTGATCTGTGCGGCCGGACATGAAGTCGATAAAACCGGCGACGATCTCGCGGTACTCCGGGATGGTCACCCGCGCCACGCACGGGGCGCAGCATTTGTCGATATAGCCGAGCAGGCAGGGTCGCCCGAGGCTTTCGTGGCGCTTGAATACCCCCGTGGAGCAGGTGCGCAGGGGAAATACTCGGGTGAGTAGATCGAGGGTCTCGCGGATGGCCCAGGCGTGCGAGTAGGGGCCAAAGTAGCGGACGTGTCGGCGGCGCGGGCCGCGGTAGACGAAGGCGCGGGGATAGTCCTCCCCCATGGAGACGGCTAGGACGGGGTAGGTTTTATCGTCACGGTATTTGACGTTGAAGCGGGGATCGAATTTCTTGATCCACGTATATTCCAGCTGCAGCGCTTCCACCTCGCTGGATACCACCGTCCATTCCACGCTCGCCCCGGCGAAGACCATGTGCCGAGTGCGGGGATGCAGGTTGGCCACGTCCTGAAAATAGCTGGACAGCCGCGAGCGCAGCGATTTGGCTTTGCCCACATAGATCACGCGGCCATGCTCGTCGCGGAACTTATACACCCCCGGGTCCACAGGGATGGTGCCGGGGGCGGGGCGATAGGTTGCTGGATCAGCCATAGGGGTGTGGACGCGACCTTAAGGTAACTGCTGGAGTGGGAAGGAGAGAACGCAGCGGCGCTGCTGAGCTGGGCTAGTCCTGGGGCATATACCTGGACTCGAGCTCGCGGAAATCGGTGACGGCGCGCACCACCTGTTCCCCATCGCGAGCGAAGAAGGCCCACATGGGAACGAACTCGAAGTCCGGTAGCTCCAGCCGCGCGGCGGGGCTTTTCTTGGGAAAGGACAGCCCGTAGATCAGCTGCCACGGGTAGAAGCGGGTGCCGATGAAGTTGCGTACCTCTACCCCATCTGCGTTGGCCCGCACGCGAGGGCGGCGAATGCCCCAGCACAGCCACACGAATACGAGGCCGATGCCCACGAAGGCCCATTGGTCGATCGGGGTGACGGCGGCGCCGGTATCGCCCACAGCCACCACGAAGGCCATGAAGATATGGACGGCGAGCACCACCGCCATGGATGCCCACGAAATCACGCGCAACATCCGAGACGTCACCACGAGCTCCCAAGGCTTATCGGTAGTGGTGGCCGCATCCGCCGAGACATATGTCTGAAGGTTCTCTTCGCGAGAGCTAGTCACTATCTTTCCCAACCACTTTCTACTTTTGCGTGGCACCGGGGTGCAACCGACGCCTTCACTATCACTAGACCAAACTTACCTGCCTGCATGCTCAAGGGCTAAAAACTCCGGCAGCCGAGCGCGCCGGCCGCCGCCTCTTAGCGACGCAGCCGCGCCAGCGTTGCTGCAGTGTGCAGCGCCGCCACGGTGGCCTCTGCGCCCTTGTCCTCGAGCGACTCAGGGAAGCCGGCCCGCTCGCGGGCCTGTTCTACGGTGTGGGTCGTCAGCACCCCATTGCCCACTGGGGTGCCCGCGTCGAGGGCGACGCGGGTAAGCCCCTCGGTGACAGAGTCGCAGACGTAGTCGAAGTGCGGGGTTCCGCCCTGGATTACGCAGCCATTCGCAACGACGGCCTCACACTGCTCGGCCAGCGCCTGGGCCACCACGGGCAGCTCGAGGGCGCCCATCACGCGGGCCTCGATCACCCTGGCGCCCAGCTCCTTGGCTTGGGCGATGGCGCGGGCGTGCAGCTGATCGCAGATCTCCTCATTCCAGGTGGCGCTCACAATGCCCACAGTCAGGCCCTCTGCCTTGATATGCGGGGTGCTGGGGAGTCCTTCTTTGGCCATGTTTTAGCTCCTTCTCGGCTCGGTGCTGGGGTGGGTCGCGTCCCACTGCTCGACCACGGGAAGATCGTGGCCCATGCGGTCGCGCTTGGTACGCAGATAGCGGATATTGTCCTCGTGGGCCTCGACCGGCACGGGGGTGCGTTCGGCAATAGTGAGCCCGTGGCCCTCGATCCCATGCCGCTTGGCTGGGTTGTTGCTCAGGAGGTTCAGCGAGCGTATGCCTAAGTCCTTGAGGATCTGCGCCCCCGTGCCGTACTCGCGGGCATCGGCCGGATAGCCGAGGGAGAGATTGGCGTCGACGGTATCTGCTCCTCCATCCTGCAGCTGATAGGCCTTGAGCTTGGCGAGCAGCCCGATACCGCGGCCCTCATGGCCCCGCATGTAGAGCACCACGCCGCGGCCTCGTTGCTGCACCATCGCCATCGAGCTATGCAGCTGCTGGCCGCAGTCACAGCGCCGCGAGCCGAAGGCATCGCCGGTGAGGCATTCGGAGTGGATGCGCACCAGCACATCCTCACCGCCCTCGCTGGCGGGATCGCCCACCAGCAGTGCGACATGCTCGGCCCCATCGACGAGACTGCGGTAGCCGATCGCGCGGAAGGTGCCATAGTCGGTGGGCAGCACGGTGTCGGTGACTCGCTCGATGAGTGTTTCTTTGCGGCGGCGATAGTGGATGAGCTGCTCGATGGAGATCAGGCGCAATCCCTGCTCATCGCAGAAGCGCCGCAGCTCTGGGGCCCGGGCCATATCGGTGGGATCGTCTTCGGAGACCACCTCGCAGAGCACCCCGGCGGGCCGCAGCCCCGCCAGCCGGGCGAGATCCACGGCTGCCTCGGTGTGGCCGGCGCGCACCAACACCCCGCCGGCCCGCGCCCGCAGCGGCACCACGTGGCCGGGGCGGGTGAAGTGATCCGGGGTACTGGAGGGATCAGCCAGCCGGCGCACGGTCTCGGCGCGGCAGCTCGCGGAAATACCGGTGGTGCCGGTATTGGCATCCACAGTCACGGTATAGGCGGTGCCGCGGGCGTCCTCGTTGTGCGCGGTCATCGGCGGCAAACCCAGCCGGTCGCAGTCGGCGGCCGGCAGCGGGGCGCAGATATAGCCGGAGGAATAGCGCACCATAAAGGCCATGAGCTCGGGTGTGGCTTTTTCGGCGGCGAAGATAATATCGCCTTCGTTCTCGCGGGTTTCATCATCCACGACCACCACGGCTTTACCCTCGCGGATATCGCGCAGCGCCTCCTCCACGGAGTCCAGACGCACGCCTGCATGATCAGTCATCCTGCGGGGTGTCCTTTCCCTCGTGGGGCGCAGCACCGCGAGTCATCTTCTCCACATACTTGGCGATCACATCGACCTCGAGGTTCACCGTGTCCCCAGGCTGCAGCTCGCCGAAGATGGTATCGCGCAGCGTGGTGGGGATGAGCGAGACCTCGAAATACTCCTCCCCCACGGCGCTGACGGTCAGCGAGGTGCCGCTGACGGTGATGGAGCCTTTTTCCACCACATAGCGCGCCAACGGGGCGGGCAGGCTGAAGCGGACAACCTCCCAGCGCTCGCCCGGGGTGCGCGAGAGCAGCGTGGCGACGCCGTCGACATGCCCCTGCACGATATGGCCACCGAATCGACCGCCGGCGGCCATGGCGCGCTCGAGATTCACCGCATCGCCCACTTGGAGCTGTCCGATACTGGAGCGATCTAGGGTCTCCTGCATGACGTCCACGCTGAAGCTCGTGGCGTTCCACTCCGTGATCGTCAAGCACACTCCATTGACGGCAATAGAGGCGCCGGCGGTGGCGTCCTCGAGCACACGCTGGCAGGCGATGCTGAGGCGCGCGGAGTCACTGCCATGGTCGATCGCGGCTACCTGGCCGATTTCTTCGACGAGTCCGGTGAACATTTATTCCTTCCTAGTTGCGAGCAGCCGGTGGGCCTGCGGGGATCGTGCGATAAGTAGTACGTCGTTATCGAGGACTTCGCTTGATTCAAGCACAAAACGACGCTGTTCGGAGATAGTGGTGGCCAGCTCGCCGGTGCTGATTCCGCGGCCGCTGCCGAGCAGCGTGGGGGCGGTATAGGACTCGAGGGCGTCGACGAGCCCCGCCCGCAGCAGCGAGCCGGCCACGGCCGCGCCACCTTCGATGAGCACATCCACGTGCCCGCGCTGCCGGAGGTAGTCCAGCAGTTCCTCGATGCTGGCGCACTGGCGGACGCTGCGGCGGTACAGGTGGCTCTCGGGTGGCAGGGCGCGCGTGCCGAGCACGATCGCCTCGGGCTGGTGGGAATACTCCTGGCCCTCGGGGGTGCGGGCGCTCAGCCGCGGATTATCGGCCCACACCGTGCCGGTGCCCACCACGATGGCATCGCGGCGGGAGCGATCCTCGTGGACTCGGGCGCGGGCGACCGGGCCGGTGATCCACTGGCTGGTGCCATCGGCGGCGGCGCTAAACCCGTCGAGGGTATGCGCTGTTTTCAGCGTGAGGTGCGCCCGGCCGAGGCGGGTACTGAGAAGCCAGGGCACGAGTGGGTCGCTGCGTAGCTGCGGATGCTGCACCACTCGCACACCGCGAGCGCGCAATCGCTCGACTCCGCCTGCGGCCACGGGATTGGGGTCGGCGTGAATATAGTGCAGCTCGGCAATACCTGCCTCCAGCAGCGCCTCGACGCAGGGGCCGGTGCGGCCAACGTGGTTGCAGGGTTCGAGAGTGACGAAGGCACAGCCGCCCCGAGCAGGCGCGCCCGCAGCGCGCAGGGCCTGGATTTCAGCATGGTCCCCGCCAGGCGGCTGCGTGGCGCCCTCGCCCAGAATGCGGCGCTGGGTGGCATCGGTGATCACACAGCCCACCGCCGGGTTGGGCGCGGTCGTGCCGGCCACTGCACGGGAGAGCTCGATGGCGCGGCGCAGCAGCGCCGCCGGGTCTGGCTGCATCGGCGCGGTGGTTTAGCGGGCGCCAGCGGCCAGCTCGCGAAGCCGATCCACCTCTGCTCCGGGATCCTCTGCACCAAAGACAGCGGAGCCGGCCACGAAGGCATCGCAGCCTGCGGCCGCGGCCTGCTCGATGGTGCCGGCGCCGATACCGCCATCGATCTCGATGAGAGTGGATAGACCGCGGGAGTCGATCTCCGCCCGCAGGGCGCGCACCTTTTCCAGCTGCTCCGGCATGAAGGACTGGCCGCCGAAGCCGGGCTCCACGCTCATCACCAGCACGAGATCGAAGTGCTCAAGCTCGCTGAGCAGCGGTTCAATGGGGGTGCCAGGTCGCAGGGAGAATCCAGCCTTGACCCCATGGGCCCGAATCTGGCGGGCCACGGCCACGGGATCGTCCACGGCCTCGACGTGGAAAATAATGCAGTCGGCGCCGGCCTTGACGTAGGTGTCGATCCAAGCCTCGGGGCGCTCGATCATCAAGTGCACATCGAGGTGGGTATCGGTGTGATCGTTGACATTGGCGGTCACACCGGGACCGAAGGAGAGGTTGGGCACAAAGTGGCCATCCATGATGTCCACGTGCAGCCAATCGGCGTTGGCCACGCGATCAATCTCCGCACCGAGGGCGGTGAAATCGGCGGCAAGAATAGAGGGGGCGATGATCGGGGTACTCATGCCTCGATCATACGACACCCTTAGGACACACTCTTTTTGCGCAGCACCGCGCAGAACATCGCGTCGGTGCCATGACGGTGCGGCCACATGTGTGCCGAGAGGTACTCGCCCACCTGCTCCATGGGCGCCAGCAGGGGCCGTACATCCAGCTCTTCCAGCTCTGGGTGCTTCCGCAGCGTCTTATCCACGATCTCTCGGGTTTCGCGCAGATCCGGAGAGCAGGTGGAATAGAGGATCACTCCCCCGTCCCGAACCAAGTGTGCGGCGGAATCCAGCAGCTCCGCTTGCAGGGCGGTGAGCTCGGCGATATCGCTCTCCGATTTGGTCCAGCGGGCTTCGGGGCGGCGTCGTAAAGAGCCCAGCCCCGAGCAGGGGGCGTCGACGAGGATGCGGTCATAGCCAGGGCGTAGCCCCGGGGAGCGGCCATCTGCCTCATGGACAGTGACCGGCAGCCCCTCGGTGGCGGTGCGCACCAGCTTCGCGCGGTGCGGGGCCGGCTCCACCGCGTCCACGGCGGCGCCATCGATACCAGCAATCGCGGCGATGAGGGCCGCCTTGCCGCCGGGGCCGGCGCAGAGATCCAGCCAGCGGCCGCTGTCCTCGCCCAGCAGCGGGGCCTCGGTAAGGGCGCGGCCAATGAGCTGGCTGCCTTCGTCCTGCACGGCGGCCAATTTCTCCTGCACCGGCGGGCACTCCGCCGGGTCACCCCCGGGCAGGTAGACGGCATAAGGGCTATAAGCGCCCTCCTCACCGCCGCTGATCAAAGCCAATTCCTCAGCGCTCATCAGCCCCGGCTTGGCCACCAGGTGCACGGTGGGCCGCTCCGAGTTGGCCGCCAAGGCCTCCTGAAGTTCCGTGGCCTGGCCCTCAGCATCCAGCCCCAGCGCCGCCGCGAAAGAGCGAGCGATCCACGTGGGGTGCTGGGCGCGGAAGGCGGTGCGGGCGATACCCATGCTCGGCCCGGCATCATCCAGCCACTGCTCAAGACTGGAGCGGCTGATGGTGCGCAGGGTGCCGTTGATGAAACCGGTGGCGCGCTCATGGCCCAAACCGCGGGCCATGCGCACCGAGGTATCGATCGCCGCATGGGGCTCCACGCGGGTATAAAGCAGCTGATAGGTGCCCAATTCCAGGACGGCGAGCAATTCGGGCGTGATGTCTTTGAGCGGCCGTGCAGCGGCGCGGGAGACGATCCCGTCCAGCACACCGCGGGCCCGGAGGCTGCCATAGGCCAACTCGGTGGCAAAGGCGGCGTCGCGGCCGGAGAGCTTCTGCTCGCGCAGCAGATTCGGCAGCAGCAGATTGGCATAGGCCTGATCGCGGCGCACCGCCATGAGTGTCTGCAGCGCCACGATACGCGCCAGATCCACCTCATTGTCCCGCAGGTTCTTCACCTGCTGGCGCGGGCTGAGCCCGCCGGCTGCGTGCTGGCCGCCGCGGCGCCGCTGTTGCTCACGCCCGCGCCCAGCATCACGGGAGTGCGAGACCACCGACCCGCGATCACGGCGCTCGCCCCGCGCGCCACGCTGCCCGCCACGGTCAGCACCCCGCTTCGTCGAACGCGACCCTTTCTTCGCACGGGAACGGAATCCACCACTGCTACTCATCGCCACTGCATCCCTTCTGCGTCTGCTGCCTGCACCCCGCGCGCCCACGCGGTGGCCTCCATCATTTTCTTCCCCGGTAGTTGCACTTTCTCCACCACTAGCGGCGTGGTGCCGGTGCCGAGGAATACAGCCTTTTTCGTCAGCGCCACCGCACCCGGCGCCAGAGTGGGCGCAGCATCCGCGTCCTCGGCGATACGGGCGGCGCCGATTTTCACCCGTTTCTCGGTCGCATCGAGCACCCAAGCACCCGGCGCTGGGGTGAAGGCGCGAATGGCGCGGTCGACGGCGATGGCCGGCTGGCTGAGATCCAGCTTGGCATCCTGGGTGCTGATCTTCGGCGCATAGCTGGGCTCGCCCTGCTGGGCCCGCGCCTCGATAGCGCCAGCCTCCAGGCCATCCATGGTGGCGACGAGCAGCTCCGCCCCGGCATAGGCGAGGGTGGTGAGCAGATCATCGGCATTATCGCGCGGGCCGATGCGCTGAGTGAGGGTGCCGAGCACCGGGCCGGTATCCAAGCCTTCTTCAATGCGGAAAGTGGAGGCGCCGGTGATGTCGTCGCCGTGCAGAATCGCGGATTGCACAGGGGCCGCGCCACGCCAGGCCGGCAGCACCGAAAAGTGCAGGTTCACCCAGCCGTGTGGGGCGGAATCGAGCATATCGCCGGGGATGAGCTGGCCATAGGCCACCACCGGAATACAGTCCGGTGCCAGCTCAGCGAGGCGCTGGCGCACAGCCGCACCATCCTCACTGCCGTGCTTCAACGTGGCGGGTTTGAGCACCTCGATGCCGCGTGTCTCGGCGAGGGCCGCGACGGGCGAGGGACTGAGTTTCTTGCCGCGACCGCGCCGGGCGTCCGGCTGGGTGATCACGGCAACGACCTCGTGGTCGGAGTCAAGCAGCCTGCTGAGGGCCACGACGGCGGGTTCGGGGGTGCCGGCAAATACTAGGCGCATGGGGTGAGGGGATGTCCTTTGACAAGCTCGCGAAGATGGGCAGTGATGCGTCGATAAGCATAGTGCAGCGGGACACGATGCCGCTGCTAGAACCACTCGGAGGCGCGGATCTCGGCCATGGCCTCCTTGCGCAGCGCGGGGCTGAGGCGGGAGAGAAAGAGCACTCCGTCGAGGTGATCGGTTTCGTGCTGCACACAGCGGGCGAGCAGCCCCGTGGCCTCGAAGCTGATCTCCTTACCCTCGAGATCCTGCCCGGTGCAGCGGATGCGGACGGCGCGCTCGACATCCTTGTGCACCCCCGGAATGGAGAGGCAGCCTTCATTACCTAATTCGGTGTCCTCATCGAGGGCCTCCCACCGCGGATTAATGACGACCCCGCGGGCGCCCTCGGTCTCGTGGGAGCAATCGTAGACAAAGATGCGCTGCAGAATCCCCACCTGATTCGCCGCCAGGCCCACCCCGTGGTGTTCCTCCATGGTCTCGAGCATGTCCTCGGCTAGGGTGCGCAGCGCGCTATCGAATGTGGTGATCTCATCGGCGCGGCTGCGCAGCACGGGATCGCCGAATAAACGAACCTCTCGAATGGTCATGGTGGCAGAGTCTCCTTGGACGTTCACTGGGATAGATCAGAATTAACTCCCCCACTATAAGCACCACGCCCCTCTCAGCGGGCATACTGCGCGGGGCGTGCACGCTTATCGACGCCACCCTGATGCCAGCAGCCCTCCCCGCGCCGAGCACAGAGGCCACTACCGCCGACAACGCCACGCGGCCCGCCCCGGCTTCCTCTCAAGGAGAGCGGGACGGGCCGTGATGTCTCGACCGCATATATAAGGTGCTGCTAGCAGTTGTGCGCGAGCTGCTCGCCTTGGGCGGGCGTGATGGCGGCGATGGCGGAGGCAGCCGCGATGCCGCTGGTGCGCTCGAAGTGCACCGGCTCGGGCACCCCCGCCGCCTGAGCTGCGGCCGCAAGTCCCGCAGAGCGCGGGGTGGAGCTATGCGCCGCGGCTTTCTTCGTGGAGTGGGAGCGGGCGATCGCCAGCTGGATGGCCTTGGCCACCAGCCCGGGCTTATTCACCTGAGCCCAGGAGAGCAGGCGGGCGATGCCGTGGGTGCTCATGCGGTTGATGCGCTGAGACAGGGTCATGGTTTAGTCCTTTTCTTGTCCTGCATGCACTGCCTCAACAATGCTGTTCACTTCGTCATAGGCTGCGTCGCGATCACGCTCCACGAGGCCGATGCGGGTGCGGCGGTCGAGGATATCCTCCACCGTCAGCGCCCCTTCGTGGGTGAGGGCGAAGGCGATCTCGGCGCGGGTGATATCCAGCTCAGCTACTCGGTCGAGGGGGCGTTCGATCGGGGCCGCAGCCACCACCGTGGGGGCCTCATAGCCATAGCGCTCCACCAAAGAGGTGGGCAGGCCCTCCAGCTCGGCTGCGGTGACCCGCAGCATATCGGGATGGGTGGGAGCGCCCACATAGGGCAGGGTGTGGGTACGGCAGGGGCCGGCGCGCAGACCCCTGCGGCGCAGGATCTCGTCGATGGCTTCCTCGGCCATGAGGCGGAACTCGGTGTATTTGCCGCCGACGATCGAGATCAGCCCGGTGGGGGCCTCGATGGTGCTGTGGCGGCGGGAGAGATCTGCGGTGTTGCCATCCCCGCCGGCGTCGATGAGCGGACGCAGCCCCGTGAAGGCGCCGATGACGTCCTCGCGGGTGAGTGCGGTGCCTAGGCCGCGGTTGATGGCGTGGAGAATGAACTCGATATCCTCCTCCGGAGTGGGCGGCACATCCGGAATCGGGCCGGGGGTGTCCTCATCGGTCAGGCCAATGTAGACGCGACCGAATTGTTGCGGCAGCAGGAACACATAGCGGGAGATGGACCCGGGCAGCGGCACGGTGAGTGCCCCAGTGGGATTGCCGAGGGTGGCAGCGTCCACCACGATATGGGTGCCGCGGGAGGGACGGATGGTGATATCGGGATCCACTGCCTCGGCCCACACACCGGTGGCATTGACCACCGCGCGGGCGGAGATGCTGAACTCGGAGCCGTCGAGCACATCGCGTACGGTCACCCCGCTGCCGTGGGCCTGCACCACCTCGGCCTGGGTGATAATGCGCGCACCTTCGCCGGCGGCGGTGCGGGCTACGGCGGTGACGATGCGGGCGTCATCGATCATCTGACCGTCATAGTTCACCCAGGAGCCGCGGAGTTTCTCCTGCGATGCGGTGGGACACAGCTTGAGGGTTTCCTTCTTGGAGGCATAGCGGGAGCGCGGCAGCACCGCGGAGCTGGTGCCGGCCGCGATGCGCAGCATATCGCCGGCGATAAAGCCCAGGCGCATGGCCGCCTTTTGTACCAGGTTGGTGTCTGCGCCCAGCAGGGCCACCTGCGGCAGTGCCCGCACCAGGTGCGGGGCGTTGTGCTCCATGAGTAGGCCGCGCTCCTTGGCGGAGTGCAGCGCAATGCCGATCTCGAACTTGGCCAGATAGCGCAGGCCCCCGTGGGCCAGCTTGGAGGACCACCGGGAGGTGCCGAAACCCAGGTCGCGCCGCTCGAGCAGCACGGTGTTCAGGCCGCGGGTGACGGCGTCGAGCGCGATACCGACGCCGGTGATGCCACCGCCGATGACCACGAGATCAATATCTGCGGGGTTGTCTTTGAGATAGGCAATATCCTCCGCACGACGAGCTGCGTTTAAAGCAGTGTTCATGGCAGTACGTACCCTTCTAGGATGATTCTCAATTCTTGGTCCCAGGTGCTGCTGGGCTGGTGCGCGCGAAGAATCGGCGCGAAGATGCGGGAGCTTAATGCGGAGTGCTGCAGAATCGAGCAGCACATGGTGGCCAAGGCGTGTTCATTGCGCTGGCAGATGGTCTCCGGTGCCTGCTGCTGTACTCGCTGGATCACCTGCTCGAGGATGGCGATGATCCTGATCTGCGACTCGCCGAGCCGCCGGAAAAAGTAGGTTCCCAGCAGCTCGGGCTTTTCCTCCACGATGACGGTGATCACGGGGTGCACAGCCACCATCCGTGCCGCATCCAGCAGGGCCTCGACCAGCTGTGGGCCGGTGGCAGGCTGCCGCTGTAGTGACATCGTAACCTGGATCAATTCGTAGGTGAGCAGCTTGCTGATCACGGCGTCCTTACCGGAAAAACGCGCATAGAGCGTGGGGCGCGAAATCTTGGCCCCGCGGGCCACCGCGGACATGGTGGTACCGCGAATGCCCGCCTCGAGCACGAGCTCGCGGGCGGCCTGCATAATCGCTTGGTCAATATCGATCCCCATGGCTTCATTCTCGCCGACGCAGCTACGGGGGTGTCAACAACTTCCGCTTTACATCTTTTAACCGCTCATCTCCAGAAGCCATATCACCCCAGTTCAGAACACACCCCTACACGCAGAGGCACCTTTACACACCCCGTCCCATGACGCCTTTTAGCTGCTACACCCTCTTTCGGGCCCCCGAATGCGCTTGTAGCGTGAGCGATATGAACACTCTGCCCACTCCCCCCATGTCCTTTTCCATCTGGGGCACTGAACAGGAAGCCAAGCCTCTCAGCGCGAACCTGCAGTCGCTGGTAAGCAAGGTTGTCGGTTCCACCACTCCCCGACCGGCCCCCAGCCAGCCGGATGTGAAGATCACCGAGTCCGCCCTGAGCGAGTCGCAGATCCAGCAGCTCGCCGCGATCGTCGGCACCGGCTACGTCACCCAGGATCGCGAGCAGCGCATCCCGCGGGCCCGCGGCAAGTCCTACTTTGACCTCCTCGATTGGCGCGAGGATGCCGTGATCGATGTACCCGATGCCGTAATCGCCCCGGCCAGCAACGACGAGGTGCTGGCGATCCTGCAGTGGTGCACGGATGAGCGCGTGGCCGTGGTACCCTTCGGCGGCGGCACCTCCGTGGTCGGCGGTGTCTCCCCGCTGCGCGGTGACTTCGATGCCGTGCTCAGCCTGGATCTGGCGCGCTTCGACGCCATCGAAAACGTCGATCCCATCAGCGGCGAGGCCACCCTGGGCGCGGGCATGTCCGGCCCCCACGCCGAGATCGCCCTGGCCGAGCATGGCCTGCAGCTCGGGCACTTCCCGCAGTCCTTCCCCTATGCCACCATCGGTGGATTTGCCGCCACCCGTTCCTCGGGGCAAAACTCTGCCGGCTATGGCCGCTTCGATGAGATGGTAGCCTCCATGGAGGTCGTTACCCCCACCGGAATCACCACCGTCGGCGACGCCGCCCCGGCCTCGGCCGCCGGCCCGGACATCAAGGAAGTCTTCCTCGGCTCCGAGGGAGCCTTCGGCGTGATCACCAAGGTGCGGCTGAAGGTGCACCCCATACCCGAGGCCAAGGAGTACGAGGCCTTCGTCTTCGAGGACTTTGCCCACGGCGTTGCCGGGGTACGGGCGGTGGAACAACAGGGCACCGGCCCCACCGTGATTCGTCTCTCCGATGAGATCGAATCCGCCACCAACCTCACCTCCACCGACGCGATCGGGGAGTCCGAAGCCGCCGCCCCGCACGGCTGCCTGTGCCTGACCATGTACGAGGGCACCCGCGAGCATGTGGCCTCCCGACATGAGGAGACCCGCAACCTCTTGCTATCGATGGGTGCTACCTCCGTTGGAGAAGCCCCCGTGCGCAAGTGGGAAAAGGGCCGCTTTGGCGCGCCTGTGCTGCGTGATGCCCTGCTCGATGCCGGCGTGCTCTGTGAAACCTTCGAAACGGCCACCACGTGGAGCAATGTGCCAGCCCTGAAGAAGGCCGTCACGGCCGCTGTCACCGCCTCTCTCGGCGATGGCGATTCGGTGGCGCTTGTGCTCTGCCACGTCTCCCATGTCTACGCCAATGGCTGCTCGCTGTATTTCACCATCCTTGGCGCACAGAACGATCAGCCACTCCAACAGTGGGGCACTGCCAAGCGCGCAATCCTGCAGGCTATCACCGATAATGGCGGCACCATCACCCACCACCATGCGGTGGGAAAGGATCATGCGAGCTTCATGGACAAGGAAGTCGGCGAGATGGGCCTCGGAGTGCTTCGCGCGATCAAGAGCCACCTCGATCCGGCCGGCATCTTAAACCCAGGAAAGCTGCTGCCATGAATGAGATCGCTATCTACCAACGAGAGATTTCTCGGGTAGCGTTACTGACCAATCCCGCCGCCGGCAAGGGTGTGGCGAAGGCGAAGAGCGCCACTGCAGAGCGTCGTTTCAACGAGCTCGGCATTGATGTGGTGAGTATCTCGGGCGCTACTCCCGCTGCCTCAGCCGAGCTGGCTCAGGAGGCCGTGGCCTCTGGGGTGGATGCGCTGGTGGTCTGCGGCGGCGATGGGCTGATCAATCTAGCCCTGCAGGCCCAGGCCACGACCGATGTGCCGCTGGGTATCATTCCGGCGGGCACGGGGAACGATCACGCCCGCGAATATGGCGTACCCCTGGATCCGGAGAAAGCCGCCGAGCTCATCGCCCACGGGGTGTGTCTGCGAACCGATCTCGGCGTAATGCGCACCGATAGCGGCCGCGAGCGCTTCTTTGGCACCTGCGTGACCCAGGGATTCGACTCGATCGCCACCGAGCGCACCAATACCATCTCCTGGCCTAAGGGCTCGGCCCGCTATGTGGTGGCGATTCTGCTCGAATTCCTCCACTTCCACTCCATCCCGTCCAAGATCTACCTTGACGGCGCGCTAGAGATCGACGAGCCGATCACCCTTGCCGCCGTGGGCAATACCCGCTCCTATGGCGGTGGAATGAAGATCTGTCCCGATGCCCTCCACAGCGACGGCCTTCTGGACCTCACGGTGTTGGGAAGGATGAATCGCTACAACGTGGCGAAGAAGTTCCCGCGCATCTACACCGGCAATATCCGCAGCGTCGAGGGCGTGCACCAGTATCGTGCGGAGACGATCCGCATCGAGATGCCGAACATGCCCGTCTACGCTGATGGGGACCGCTTCGATCTCCTACCCATCACCTACTCCGTCGCCCGCAACGCCGGCTTCTACCTCATCCCCACCCCTTAACTTCTAATCACCCCTCCTCGTGGCTACACAGGGAGGGGTGATTTCTGCGCTTATCGACACCTTCGTTCAGGCCGTTCACCCATGCGTCCACAGCAGAGACACCAGCGCGCCGCGGGCGATGCCACGGAGCGCTTGGATGCCGCTCTAGCGGGCGTCGAGCAGCTCGGGACCCTTATCCTCCTCGACCTCCATCACGGCCGGGCACTGCCGGTAGCGGAGGATGAGAACGGAGATGATCAGGCAGAGCACCGTCATCGTCAACAGCAGGAAGGCGGCGCTGAGATACATCGCCCCGGTATCGCCTTCCACGCCACCGATGAAGAGGTTGCGCGCATAGGTCATTGGGTGGATATCGTGCAGCAGGCGCAGTGGCTTCGGCGTGAGCTGGATGGGCCAGACGCCACCGAAGCTGAAGACGCCGTAGGCGAAGAATCCCAGCGCCAGGGTGCCGCCGATGAGCCGACCGAAGGCGATGCGCAGCAGCTGGAAGGATGCGGTGCCATTGACCGCGAGGATCACCAGGCCGAGGGCGAAGGCGGCGCGATGCTGCACGCTAAAGCCGAGCAGGGTGCCCAACCAGGTGAGCAGGAAGAGCAGCGCGGTATTCGCGGCGGCGACGAGCCCGAAGCCACTGAGCACCTGCCAGAGCGGGCGGCGCTCCGAATGGCGACCCAGAATATGCGGGGCGAGCATGCTCACCAGCACCATAATGAGGATGCCGAAGACCAAGATGAGGATGAAGGTCACGCCACCGGAGAGCTGCTTGGAGGTGGGGTCATTAAGATCCTGCAGCTCTTGGACGGGGTTGCGGTAGTCCTGGGAGTACACCACGGGCACCGCCATCTGCTGCGAGGAGGCCGCGATATTGCTGATCGTAGGCGCCTGCGCGGCGCCTACGACCAAGCCGGTGCGCAGCTGGCCGGTGCCGTCCTTGAGCTGGCGGACGCCGTCGTCAAGCTGATAGGTGCCATCGAGCATCTGCCCCATGCCATCGTCGAGCTCCACCGAGCCGGAACGCAGCTGGCCGGTGCCGTCCTTGAGTTGCAGGACGCCGGAAAGATACGGGGCCTGGGGATTATTCAGGTTATAGCTCATCTCCGCCGTGCCGTTTTTCAGCAGCTGCAGCTGATTGGCGAGGCCCTCGGGGTTGTTAGTGTCCAGCCCAGCGACGATCTCCTCGAGCGTCGCGGCCTCCTTGTGTAGCTGCACGGTATGCAGTACCGAGATCATGGGCCGTAGCTGCTCGGCGGCCGCACCGGCCTGGCGCGCCAGTGGGATGAGCTTATCGGTCAGCTGGCCCACGCCGGCATCAATCTGGGCGGCGCCATCGCCGAGCTGGCCAGTACCATCGAGTAGCTGGGCCAAGCCATCATCGAGCTGGGCGGCGCCATCGCGCACCTGGGTGGTGCCGTCCTTGAGTTGGTGGGCGCCATCGATGCCCTGCTCCATGCCATCTTTGAGCATGGCGGCACCATCGTCGAGCTGCACCGCGCCATTCGCGGCCTCATGAAGGCCGTCGCCGAGCTGGTTCATGCCCGCGAGGATCTCGCTGGAATAGCCCTCGGTGATGCCGGCCTGGATACCGGCTTGGATGCCGGGGATCAGCCCCGCAGTCAGCAGCGGCGTATTGGTGCCGTAGTGATCGTTATAGGAGATCACCACCTCGGCCTGATGGGGTTGATCATCAATCACTGTGGCCACCCGATGCGAAAAATCGCGGGGAATGGAGATGGTGGCCACGTAGACGCTTTCTTTCATCCCCGTGCTGGCCGCCTCTGCCGAGATCGAGTCCACATTGAGATAGCTGGTCTCCACCAGCCCTTTTTCAATGTCGTCGCCGAAATTCACCTGCTGCCCATCCTGGATGGTGCCTTCGTCCTCATTGACTAGGGCGATCTGCACCTCATCGAGGAAGTGCGAGGGATCCCACATGGACCACATCCATGCGGCCGCCACCAGTAGCGGTGCAACAAGCACAAGCACAATGCCAGAACGGATGGCAACACGGCGCTTCCGGCCGTAGAGCGGGGGTGTGATTCGCCTAGTTTTCATTACGTATGTCTCGTCTCTACAACTCGCAGTGGACGGTGATGCGGCGCACTACCCACAGCCCTCCGAGATCAGCCGCGGCCCGCCGGACAGGCCTGCCCCGTGCAGCCGCGCTGCCCGAGGCGAAGGACCAGTCTTCCGGCGATCGCCACATCCCACAGGAATCGGTAGGTGTATGCACCGTTGTTTTTTCGACACACCTCCCCTCACAATGCGGGTAGCCGGATCGCCGGCCGAATCCCGCGTCGAGGGCCGCAGGCGCCCGGCGGATATCGGTACATCGTCGCACGTCAGGCGTGGGGTCGGTGTCTTAGACCTGAGAGTATTGACTGCGATGAGTACTGAATAGGCGTTTTTTACACCTTTGTGCAGATACATACATAGCGTGGGGTAGCTCACTCATCACCGCAGGTCATAGAAGAATCTGCAGCGTAGGGCCCTAAGATCCATCACCCCCGTACTCTTTACAGGTGACAGAGCTAACCGGTACCCACATTGCGGGGAAAACGCTACATTTTCTGAGTAAACCTGCTAAACGCTCCACCGAGAGGTGTCCTAGGGGGGTGGGGCTGGTGGGGACAGAGAAGCGTCGATAAGCGGGGGGAGCGCATATGTCCTATAGATTCAAAAAACTATAACTATGATGGGACAGCATGGGTGATGCAGTAAGTAGTGAGACCTACACGCCGCGACAGCGCACGCGCTATCGCCAACGACTCATAGATGATCTGGAGGTGTTTGACCGCCACCTCCAAGACGCCGAGTTCATCAACGAAGGCACCATCGGGCTGGAGCTCGAGCTCAACCTCGTGGATGAGAAGATGCAGCCGACGCTATGCAATGACGCGGTACTCGCCGAGCTCTCCGATGAGTACCAGTCCGAGATCGGCGCCTATAACGTCGAGCTCAATCATCCGCCGCTGTCCATCGCGGGCACGGGACTGCAGGAGCTGGCCGATGGGCTCACCAAACGCCTCGAGACCGTGCGCGAAGCCGCAGCCACAGCCGGCGCAGAAGTAGCGATGGTCGGCACCCTGCCGAGTGTGAACACCGATTTTCTGCGCGGGCCTTCGTGGATGACCCCCGAGAATCGCTATAAGGCGCTGTCCAATAGCATCGTCGAATCCCGCGGCGAACTCGTCCGCATCGAGCTGGAGCGCCAAGAATCCTATAACGAGGAATTCGAGGATATCGCCCCCGAATCCACCTGCACCTCCATCCAGCTGCATCTGCAGGTGGCGCCGGATCGCTTCGCCGATGCGTGGAATGCCTCCCAAGCCATCGCCGGCGTACAAACCGCGCTCAGCGCCAACTCCCCGCTTTTTGCGGGTCACAAGCTATGGCACGAGTCCCGTATCCCCGTGTTTGAGCAGTCCATCGACACCCGCACCCCAGAGCTGATTCATCAGGGTGTGCGCCCGCGCGTCTGGTTTGGCGATCGCTGGATTACTAGCGCCTTTGACCTCTTCGAGGAGAATGTCCGCTACTTTTCGCCGCTGCTGCCCGAGGACCGCCTTGAGGCCGGCACTCCCGTGGTGACCGACGGCAAACCCGGGCTGCACTACCTGAGTATGCAAAATGGCACCATTTGGCGGTGGAACCGCCCGATCTACGATCCCAATACCGAGTTGGCGCACATCCGCGTGGAGAACCGCCTCTTGCCGGCCGGGCCCACGGTGGCCGATATCGTGGCCGATGCCGCGTTCTACTACGGCATGGTGAAGTTCCTCGCCGATCAGACCCGCCCAGTGTGGTCGCGTATGGCCTTCGAGGATGCCGAACGCAACTTCTTCGCCGGCGCCCGCAACGGCCTCTACGCCAGCATGACCTGGCCCACCCTCGGCACCATCCACGTCTCCGAGCTAGTCACCGAGCATCTGCTCCCCCAGGCCGAACAGGGCCTGAAGAACCTGCACGTCGACCCCGCACTGATCGACCGCTACCTCGGCATTATCGAAGGGCGCGCCCGGACCCGCCAGAATGGCGCCACGTGGCAGCTGGCCGCCCTCGACGATGCAGCCGCGACCATCATGGCCGAGGGCGCACGCTCACGCACCGCCGTCGAGACGCACAGCGACTCCCTCAACACCCCAGATTCACCGGTGCGGCGCGCGGCCATCACCCAGATGCTCAAGGCCTATCTCCGCAACCAGAAATCCGGGGAGCCGGTGCATACCTGGTCCACCAGCGTCTCCTAGGTGGCGGCTCGCGTGCCCGCGGTCACTCGCGGGCGGCGGAGCGCTTCTGTGCGCCATCATGTCGCTGAACGCGGACATGCACGGCCTACACTAGGTACACGTGAGCTGTTTTAAGAATCTCCCGTGCCGCTGTTCCTCCGACTCCATGCCCAACTCGCCGCTGCGTTCTGGCGTGTGGGCGAGCGTGTTTGGTCTCGCCGGAACCCTGCACTTTGTGCACCCGCACAACTTCGATGCCATCGTGCCTGCAGCTGTGCCCGGCACCAAGCGCCAGTGGACCTACGCCAGCGGCGTCGCCGAGCTGGCACTCGCCGGCGCTATTGCTGCCACCACTCTCGCACCCAGCCTGCGCCCCTATCAGAACAAGCTGGTAGCTCCGGCCGCTGCTGTCTTCTTGGCGGCGGTATGGCCGGCGAATATGAAAATGGCCTGGGACTGGCGGAATAAAAAGCCGCTGCTCAAAGCACTCGCCTTCGCCCGCGTGCCCGCCCAGATTCCCATGATCAACTCCGTACGCAAGCTCGGCGCCTAAGTCGCTTAGCGACGCTTAGTAGCGCCAAGCTGCGCTTAGTGGCACTTAAAAGCGCCGGTGGGTGCCCTGAACGCCGTGACGCGCTGCTATTTCCACGCATCCATGGCGGTGAGCGCCTCGCCGGAGCCCACAGCATCGGTGGTGATCACAGAGATCGTGCCATCGGTTTCCACAATCATCGCCGCGATCTGGCTGAGATCACCGCAGCCCGCCGAGCGCGCCGCCTGGTAGATATCGGCCGTGCCCACGCGCGCCTTCTTCATGCCCGCATCGAGCATCACCCCGTCGCGCACCACCACGATCGCATCGGCGGTGACGATCTCGCGCAGCGTCGTGGAGTGACGGATGACTTTGGCCACGACGTATTGCAGCGTAAGCAAAATGGCGATAGCCACAATGCCGGTGGCGTAGCTGAGATCCTTCGTCACCATCGCGGTCGAGAGGATCGAGCCGATGGCCACGGTCACAAGGAAGTCAAAGGCGTTGAGCTTCGCCAGCGAGCGCGCCCCTGCTATGCGCAGAAAAAACAGCAAGGTGACATAGCTGGCCGTGCCCACGGCGAGTGCACGGATAATGGGAAACCACGAATCAAACCACATAGCTGCCAGTGTGCCCGACGAGCGTCTTCTAACCGAGATCACCCCCGTTATGCGCCGCTAGATGAGCACGTCCTCTGGGTTGATCACCTCGAAACGCAGCAGCACTACTGGGGTGTGTGCGCCAAGCGATACTCCCGCAGCCCCCAGCTCCGCGCAGAATTCCTCCGATTCCCAGAACTCGCGGTGGGCGTGCTCCCACTCGGCCACACTGTCATAGCCCTCCCCTTCATCGCGGCAGTGCTGCAGATCCACCTGGTGCAGGGGCACTACCCGCACCGAGGTGGTACGGGTGACACATACCGGCTGATCCGCGCTATCAACTACCAGCTCATAGCCGCCAAGCAACTGCAGCGGATCTATGCCCTCGCACTCGTACTCCACCACAAGGCCCGTGGTGGTCGTTTTCCGGCCATCCATAATGGCCGCCACCAACTGATCTCTCAGTGGGCCGGGAAAGGCGTACTCCCCCACTGGAATACGCCCGCGCAGCGCCTGAAGCGCGGTGATGTTCTGCGTGCCCATGTCCGCCATTCTGGCATGAGCCCCTCGATGTCGTGAGCGAGCAGGCGCTGGGCCGGCTGGGGCGCACGTAGTGGTGTCCGCGCTAGAATCGCACTCGGCTCCGTCCTCTCACGGGGACGGCTTCTTTCGTCGCTGCGCGGTGTACCCGCGCGCGATCGTGAGTACCTCGCGCAGCACTGCTTGGCGAGAGGATCACAGCGAGAGAAAGGAGGTGCTATTGGCTTCAACGCCGGAACGCACGCCCGGTCTAGACGAAGAAAACCCCGGTGCCAGCCGGTCTAAGAAACTGACGCTGGCTACCGAGGTTCTACGCTTCTTGACCGCTATCGTGAAGCTCGCCGTAGCGATCTTCACCTAGGGTCATGTACCCGGCACCCTCACAGTGCTGCAACACCGTGGGGGTGTTTTTTAGTTCCAGCAGGGCGGTGGTACGTGCTCTGCTGTTAGCTCCGAGTATAAGACCCGTCCTCCCAGCGCCGCAACGGCGGCGTTCACCCCTGCCTGCCGCTGCGCTTAGGCGCCGCCACTCTCCCACTGTCCTTGAGAGTTGTCTTTCTCTGCGGGCGGGGATGTCGCCTCCTCCGTGGAGTCATCGGCGCTGAGTTTCGCGGCCCCCAGCGCGCACAAACGGATGATCCATTGGAGGGTGAACAGAGCGAAGAGCAGAATCAGCAGCATCAAGATGCCAGCGGCGATATCCTGCACTCGAGTCCACTCAAACGCAGCGGCAGTCACTCCAATGATCATTATGGCGATCCCCCACTTTAGCGTCGCCCACATCCGCTTCAACGCGGACTTGTGTTTGCGCTGTCGCCGTTGGAGCGTAGTTTCGTTGGGTTCCGCTGCGCGCTGCTGCTCTTCAGGAATAGCTGCGGCGTGGGCCTGGGCTTGCTTCTTCTCGTACGGCTCGTCGTCACCGTCCTTCTCGGGCGCTTCTTCCTTTTTCTCTTTCCCCTCCACGACGGCGTCGTCGCCATCGTCTTTATCGTCATCCTTGTCGAATCCGCCGGCGTTCCACTCGTTCCGATCTGCATCCTCATCGGCGTCGGCGTCTCGCCCGTGCTCGTCGTCCTCGCTATCAGGAGTGGCTGCTTCGTCCTCCCACTCATCCCAGTCCGAGTCCTCATCATCATTGTCCTCGGCCAGGTGCGTATCGGGCTGCATTCGCAGCGTGTCAGCAAAGGGTTCCGCGGTCCACTGACTATCGTCTCCCTCCGCCTCGGCCGGCTGATGCGTCTCGTCCTCTTCATCGGAGACAGCCCGGCGCGACCGCGATCGAGGCGTGGTGTCGCTGGGGTTGTTCTCCGCTTGGAGTCTGGCGAGCATCGCAGCGAAGGGTTCTTTGCCCGCGGGGGTGTCGGCGCCGCCGTGGCTGCCAACCATGGCGTCATCATTATCGGTATCGCTGGTCTGCTCGCCGCTCAACGACGTGGCGCTGTTGAAGCTGCTGCGCATCGAGGAGCTAGAGGCGTCGCCACTAGGTACGACGCCGCCAAGGTCCATGCGCTCAGACATCGACCCCTCAGACATCGCATTCTCAGCTGTCCAGTCCGCACTAGCTGGGTCCTCGCGGAGTGCTTCCTCGCTTCCCCACGGCGTATCGGGTTCTGCTTGGAAGTGAGTGCCCTGAGCGTGGGTGGTCTCCTCCTCGGGTGCGTCTTCTGCCTCCGAGAGGGCGTCCCATGCTGGGGCGAAGTCCCACGCTGTGGTGGCGTAGGTGAACTCTGGGGCGCTGTCCTCCCACGCGTGCACGAGCTCGCCGCGGGCAAGGGCGTCCAGGAATGTGTCGTCGTCGAGATCCTCGACGTTATCGATCAGCTCTGGCTCATCATCGAGTTTCTTCTCTGCCCATGCGGTGAAGTCTCGGGCGAGAATGAGCGGTGTGCCGTAGCGCAGGGCGAGGGAGTTTTTGCCGTCGTCCGAATCAAGGTCATCGCTCACGAGCGCGTCGCAGCGGGTTTTGGACACGGCTTGTTTATATTCCAAACCGAGCAGCAGACATAGCTCATCGAGCACAGCCCCGTGTGGCCGGAGTTCTCCATGAACGTAGGTAGAGCCCCGAAACGCCACACGTGCCCCGCTATCGAGTAGCTCGGCGGCTTCCTGTGGGCTGAGGACCCGCTGCCGCAGTGTATCTGGGGTGGCTGTTTCTCCTGCGTTCTCGTTACGGGTGGAGGGATCATCGTCCGTATTCGCATCGGCGGCACTGGTGGCTGGCTCTGTCTCCGCCGTGGCCATCTCGCTGAGCGGAGCAGCATCCCAGGCATCGTCCCACTCGCTGTCCCAGTCGCCATCCCATGCAGGCTCGTGCGCACTGGTCTCGTTCTCGGCGTCTTTCCGCGTGGCAACGTCAGCCCCAGTCGCCTCACTGGGCGCTTGAGTAGTGTTGTCGCACCAGCTATCGAAAGCCGCGAGATCAATGATCGGGAGACCAAACTCGCAGGCGCGCTTGGCTTTGCGGGAGGTGGAGCTAGCGTCGCCGACGATGAGAACGTCGCACTTTTTGCGGGATACGCCCCAGCGGTGCTCCAGATCATGGGCTGTGCAGAGTTTCTCGAAGTCGCTGTCTGTGCGCTCATCCTCGCTGCTGTAGCCGCAGCCGCTAAACGCCACCCGGGTGCCGGGCACGAGCACGCTGTCGAGGTCGACGGTGCGTGGATCTACCTCGGGCAGCTCGATCTTCGCGCGGGTATTCGGGCGGGTTCGATCGAGGACTTCTCGGCGAAGGGCATAGTCCCACACCCCGCGCGAGTTCGCCCACGCAGAAAGCAGCTCGGCGGTTTCTACCACCTCTTTAGCATCCTTCGCCTTGGTGGTACCACCGAAGCAGCTGGCCCAGGCGTTATCGGAATCCGTGGCGTGGTCCTGGTCGAGTTTCATCGGCTGCTGCTCGGCCCAGATCGGTTGGTACACCGCGCCTTCGGTGTGCGGGTTGGCTGGTGGCACAAGCTCGCCGCGTTCGGTGGCCATGTCCTACTTCGAGAACACGAAGATGAGGAAACGTCGCGATCATTGCTAAGGCGAAACCAACTTTTCGTAGACGATTTCTGCATAACGGCCTCGGAACGACTATCGGTTTTCGTAGCAGAGCTACATGCCCTCGAACCCCATTATCAATCGACCGAAACGTTCTTTTGTTTTACCGGCACCGGCGCGCCCTCGGGCGGCAAGATCTTCGGGTACTTCCTCCCGTTTCCTCCGCCCGCAGCCTCATTCTGAGCATCACTACCAGTCGCACGCTCCTGACCGCTAGCACCGCCAACGGCCGAGTCCACTGCACCACCCGCGGTACGTCCAGGCGCCGGATTCCAGTGACCATCCACCAGCCGGCGTTGGCATACCCAGCCAATTCCAAACAGCGCAGCGCCAAGTACCGCAATGAACACCAGTCCGATGGCTCCGCCTCCTCGGGAAGACCAGCCCAGAAGCAGTCCCAGCCAGCCGAAGTCGGCATCACCGAAGGTGGTGTTCTCCTCCCCGAAGGCACCGAGAACCCCAAGGAGGAACGCCGGCAGGAAGGTGATAAGCAAACCGTTAGCGAAGGCACCGCAGACCGCACCGCGACGCCCGCCCACGGCGTTGCCGTACACGCCGGCGGCACCACCGGTAAAGAAGTGCGGCACGAGTCCAGGCAGAATCAGCGCTGCCCCGAAAGCAGGGTTGAGCCATGCAGAGAGAACACCGAGTCCCACCAAACCGCCGAGGAAGGAGGAGATGAACCCAACCAGCACGGCGTTTTGGGCGTAGGGGAATACGATGGGTGCGTCGAGCGCCGGGATGGCTCCGGGCACAACTTTGGCAGCGATTCCTTGGAATGCCGGCACCAATTCACCCAGAATGGTCCTCACACCGAAGAGAATCACGGCCACAGCTACGCCGAACTGCAGGCCTTGGGTGAGCGATTGCATGAGGTAGTTCCCCACCCCCGTCGCTCCATCAGGAAATGCGGTATAGGCTTCTTCAGTTCCAGCCCGTGCGATGAACAGCACCGCAAGCACCACGTACATCAACGCCATCGAGAGTGCTGTGGCCACCATGGAGTCGCGCAGGAACCGCAATCCCTCAGGCAGATTGAGTTCTTCGGTAGAAGGCGATTGCTTACGTCCCTTCCCGCCCACGACCTTGGCCACGGATCCAGAAAGCACATAGCCTGCGGTGCCAAAGTGGCCGATAGCAATCGAGTCATCCCCAGTGATCTTCCGGGTCCATGGGTGTGCGATGGCCGGCAAAGAGACCATGACGATGCCCAACAGCAACGCACCTGCAATCACCACCACCCACGGGGAATACCCTGCCGGGGCAAGCACCATTACCAGCAATGTGGCCATGAAAAGCACGTGGTGCCCGGTGAGGAACACGTACCGCATAGGAGTAAACCGCGCGAGCAAGAGGCTCACAACGAATCCAAGAATCATGATCCACGCGACTTGCCCGCCGAATTGGTCCTGCGCGATTCCCACGATCGCTTCGTTGGTAGGTACGACGCCATGTGCACCTGTGGCCCCGGCGATCATGGTGCCGAGTGGCTCGAGCGATGCGGTCACCAGCCCTGCGCCAGCTCCAATGAGGAGGAAGCCGAGAGTGGCTTTGATCGCCCCGCCGAGTACGGTGCCGATTCCGCGCCCCATCGCCGCTAAACCCACGGCGGTGATAATGCCGATGAGGAATGCGGGCACTGACAGGATTTCGTTGACGAGGAAGTTCGCTACATCAAGAGTTATTTGGGTCACTGAACTCATCGGTTATGCCTTTTCGCGCCTTGTGATGTCTTGTCGTAGTGCTAGATGTCGTAGAGCTCGCGTAGGGCGGTGTCTACTTGTTGCGTGGATGTGAAGTCGTCGACCACATATACCGGCACGCCCACATCGCCGAGGGTTGCCGCGATCGCGCCAGAGGTGAGCAGGAAGTCTGCCTCCCCGGCGCGGCCTTTGGCTGAGATGGTGTCTGTGGCTTCGACGGTGAGATAGGGTGCCCATCCCCACTCTTCGAGCACCTGCTCGAGGGTGTTTTTGAGGAAGAGTGATGTGCCCAGCCCGTTACCGCACACAGTTAGGATCTTCCCTTTGGAAGGCACGGAGTCGGCGCTAGGGGTGTGCTGTCTCGTGTCTTCTGTAGCTGTTCTCACTGGTGTGGTGCCAGCCGGTTTAGGCGCATCGTGTGCCTCGCCATTCAAAATGGCTCGCAGGCTTTCCTCGCTATCGGCACTGTCTAGGTCTTCACGCCGTGTGCGTAGCAGTTTGGCAAAATCCTTCATCGCCTCAAGGTGGGCGCTGGAATCTGTTGCGGCTAGTGCGGCAACGATATGCACAGGGTCGTTGCTGGCGTGGCCAAAACGTACTGGCGTCTCTAGTCGGAGCCATGCGAGAGCGGAGTGTGTCACGGCCTCGCTGGGCCGCGCGTGCGCTAGGGCGAATCCCGGCGCGAGCACGATATAGGGACCGTTGTCTTCCACGCTGCGTACCATCTGCGCGGTGTAGTCAGCGGTGGTCGCACCGGCGTCCTCGAGTAACTGGCCAGCTAAGCGTATCGCTTCTTGCCAGTCATGTGCCTCGCCGTGAAATGCCGTAGCTCCCGGGGCGAGTAGCGTGTCCAGGCTTGCCATGTGCGCTCCCTTCCTCACGTGTCTAGGACTTAGGCTACATCACTGTTCGGCGGCTACTTATCGACGCTCACAGTCACCCCGCCTTTTGTCTCAAAATTGAACCATTGTGGGTGTAAACCTTCTCCCAACGGTAAGACTATTGGCCATAATGGTCCTCATGTCTACCTTCGCTGAGGCCCTCGAGCAGCTCCGTGCCAACCAGCCCAATCCCGCCCGTTATGGCTATGCCTTTGAGCGGTTGATGGTCAATTACATCAAGGCTGATCCAGTGCTGAGCACCGAGTATTCGGAGGTATATCAGTGGTTGGATTGGCCGTACACCAATGGCCGCTCGGATTACGGCATTGACCTGGTGGCCAAGCGTGCCGAGGATGGCACGTGGACTGCGATCCAGTGCAAGTTCTTTGACGATGCCACCACGCTGTCTAAAAGGCATCTCGATTCCTTCTTTGAGGCCTCAGGGCGTTCCTTCCACACGGAGTCCGGTGTGGAGCAGTTCGCCAACCGCGTGATCATCTCTACCAAGGATGCGTGGAGTAAGAATGCAGAGTCGATGCTGGAAAATCAGGTTATTCCTGCGGCTCGCATCGGCTTGGCGGATATCGCCCAGTCCCCTATTGATTGGGATCTCACCTTCCCTGGCGACACGGTAGAGATCAACCTCACCAAGAAGGAAACCTTCGAACCGCGCCCGCATCAAGAGCGCGCTATTGCTGCGGTGATGGAGGGCTTAGAAACCCACGATCGGGGCAAGCTGATCATGGCTTGCGGCACCGGTAAAACCTTCACCTCGCTACGTTTGGCCGAGCGGGTCGCCGAGGCCAATGGTGGCCGAGCCCGCGTGTTGTTTTTGGTGCCGTCCATCGCGCTGTTGAGCCAGACCATGAAAGAGTGGCTGGCTCAAACCCGCATGGACCTCAAGCCTTATGCGGTGTGCTCTGATTCGAAGGTTTCGAAGAAGGCCGAGGACATCGCATCCTATGATCTGGAGATTCCCGTCTCTACCAATGGTGCGGCTATCGCGGAGCGTTTCTCCCACGGCCGCCGCCATGATCGGCGTCTGGAATGCCCTAGCCAAACGCTCTGGCACGCTCCAAGGTGGAAAGGCCGGTTTCAGCGCCACCGAAGCACCCATGCACCGCGCCGTGGCCTTCGCAAAGGACATCAAAACCTCCACCACCATTGCCACCACTTTCCCCGCGCTGATCGCCAGCCACCAAGAGCAGCTCCGCGAGAACTCTGCGCTTGACGACGCCGCCCTGCACAACATCGACCTTAGCATCAGCGCAGAACACGTTGATGGTTCGATGAACGCCATGCAGCGCAACTCCCGCATTTCCTGGCTGGAGTCCACCATGAACGAACATGAGGCTCGCATCCTCACCAACGCCCGCTGCCTCAGCGAAGGTGTGGATGTGCCGGCACTCGACACCGTAGCCTTCTTCAATCCTCGCAATTCCATGGTTGATGTGGTCCAATCCGTGGGCCGAGTGATGCGCAAAAAGGAGGGCAACGACTACGGCTACATCATTCTTCCCGTGGCGGTTCCCCCGAACACATCGCCGTCGCAGGCGCTCAACGACAACACCCGCTTCAAGGTCGTGTGGCAGATCCTCAATGCGCTCCGCGCCCACGATGAGCGCTTCAACGCCAAGATCAACTCCATCGCGTTCAACTCCCCAGCCGACACACTGGTCGCTGAGACAAAAAACGGTGCCGAGGCGCTGCCTTTGGAAGCCGATCACGTTAGCAACACCCGCGAGATGATCAACAAGACAAACACCGCCACTGACTCCGCGAGCAGCGAGGAGGGCGTCACTGAATCCACTCTGGCGTTGTTCTCCCTCGAGCAGTGGGAAGAGGCCATGTATGTCAAGATGGTTGATAAGGTTGGCTCCCGCACCTACTGGGAAGACTGGCCAGACGATGTCGCCGCCATCGCTCAATCTCAAACCCAGCGCATCACCAAGTTGCTAACTATCGCAGACGTCAGCATAAAGGAAGAGTTCGATCACTTCCTCGCCGGTCTGCGAGGCAACCTCAATGATGCGATCACCACCGAAGAAGCCATCAGCATGCTCTCGCAGCATCTGATCACCGCCCCAGTATTCAACGCGCTCTTCAGCGAGCATGACTTCGCCCAACACAACCCAGTCTCTCGAGTGATGCAACGCATGGTCGATGCACTCGAAGGCGCCAAACTTAACGCGGAAACAGAGTCGCTGCACCGCTTTTATGATTCCGTGCGGGTACGAGCCAGCGAAGTCACCTCCGACTCCGGCAAGCAACAGGTGGTCAAGGAGCTCTACGAAAAGTTCTTCCGCAAAGCCTTTAAGAAGCAATCAGAGGCCCTCGGCATCGTCTACACCCCCGTAGAGATTGTCGATTTCATCCTACGTAGCGCCAATGAGCTGTCTGCCACACACTTCGGCAAGGGCTTGAGCGATCCAGGCGTGCATGTGCTCGATCCCTTTACCGGCACCGGTACCTTCATGGTGCGGCTGCTGCAGTCTGGACTCATCCGGTCTGAGGACCTGGCCCGTAAATACGCCACTGAGCTCCACGCCACCGAGATCATGTTGCTCGTCTACTATGTGGCCGCCGTGAATATCGAATCCACCTATAACGCCCTCAAGGTAGAAAAGGCACGGCGCAACGACGAGCCTGAACCAGAGTTCGTCCCCTTCGAAGGCATTGCACTGGCCGATACCTTCCAGATCACCGAGGAAGACGACACCCTCGATCTGGACTACTTCAAGGACAACAACGCCGCTATCCAGCGGCAGATGAACGCACCCGTCCACGTGATCGTGAGCGAACATTGGACTAAGGCGTTGCTACAAAACAAGAGCCTACGCGAGTACGTGCTGGCGGTGTTAAATACCACTGTAACACGCGAAATGCTTGGTCAGGGGTGGCGAGGCGTTTACGGCTATATGGAGTCCCCCCCTTCCGTTTTTGGGCTTCTTGTGGTCAGCATTTGGCAGTGACTGGACAAGGCTGTGCGCCCACCTTTCTGGGTTGAAGGTTGAGCGTAGACAGTTTTGAGACAGCGTCCAATTTTTTACAGCGACAATTGTTCGGAAGAACCTGGAGCCCATACGCTAATTGGGATAAATGGATTTTCTCGCAGCCTTTTCGTCAGAGTTTTGTCGTCGACAATTATTGCGACTGACGCCCTAGCCCTTGTTACACCGACATAAAATACACAAGCGCTTGTTTCACGCAACGGCGTACCGCTTGCAATTAACTTTAACATCGGATTAGTCGGAAAAATAATCACGCGTTCGTAAGTGAATCCTTTTACCTTCCGTATATTTGTGAAATCTAGCCCTGTAAGATGTGTACCGAAGGACTTATTGTAGCGCAGCGGCACTGGATGGTATTTCTCGAGATATGACACAAGGTGCTTTTCATGCACGAGAAATACACCGTCATGTCCAGTCACCTTCTGGTTTTTGGAGTTCGTTGATGCAAACCCTAGTTCGGTGGGAAAAATACGATCTGAGAAGTCAGCAATTCTCTGGTTAGATCGCCAAGTTTCACGTAGCTCTTTGATTGAAAGAAGGCCTGCCGATTCGTGCTTCCGGTACCAGTAGATGAGCCCAAGACGATCCGCACTTCGGTTTTTCGATGACGTTTGATCACTATCAAGCAGGGATTGTCTGACATCACCGACCAAGATCAGGTGCGGTATCGCTTGGCTCAAGAGTCGCTCGATGACGTCGAGGCTTTTTCGGCTGATATCTTGCACTTCGTCGATAATTATTTCGTCGTAGATGCGGCCTAGCCGTCTTTCGACTGCACCTTGCATAGCTTCGGCGACCTTCACTGCAAGCTCGGGCAATGTTTCTTTGTATATCGACCCATTCGAGGAAAAATAGCGCCGAATCCCTCCTAATCTGAAGAAGTTTTTGGGGTGCTGGTCACGCTCAAAGATAAATCCCGTAGGGCGCACGTCCGGGAATAGGATGGGGAGATATGGTCGGACGTAATGTCTTATCATGAATGCGTACCAACCCATGACGTCTGGCATTTGAGACTGGCTGCACGCGGCGGAAAGTCGTGAAACGAGTTCTTCTTGCCCAGAGTCGGTCAGTGTGATGACCAGTCGTCTCTTTTGATCCACCGTGTTAGCGCATCTTTGGACGATGAGCTCTGTTTTCCCTGCTCCAGCACAAGCATGAACGAAGTTGTGGATCATGATAATTCGCTTGTCCTGATCACGATGCTTTGAAGTGAGTTGATTGCATCTGCGATGTATTTTGGAGGATTCAGCTTTTTCGGCGAAGTTGCAATCTTGAGCGCTGTAGCTGTCTTGTTTGTCGACATCCAATCCAAAATGTTCGTTTTGTCGTCTAGCTCGAGAACTGTTCTAAGAGTATCTTCATTGTTCGCCGACTTTATTTGATACTCGAGTGTCTTCCCCAAATTGGGTTGGCCAACAAAGAGCTCGCGTTCGTTGGGCTTCGTGAAGTCCTTGATCTTGTCCTGCCAGTGTTCGGGGGTCTTGCCATCGTTGTCGCGTAGTGCTACGAGTGGCCGATGGAGCACTGAAGCTAGTTCGAATCCTCGACGGAACGAGACTCCACCTATTGATATGACGTCCACTCCGTAATCGAGGGGCTCAGCACCGTATTTATCGAGAAAGAATCTGTTGAAAACGATTTCGTCGGAAGGCCCTTCAACCAGTACGGCCTTCTTTGCTAGGACGAGTCGTAACGTGTCGAATCCAGAAAGTTTCTTGAAGTACTCTGATGTGCCGTCGCTCAGTTCTTGGAACGCGTGCGCAGTGCCCTCGTGTAAGAGAACGAGCTGGTCTAGGCCAAGGCGATTGAGGACGTATGAGCTGTGTGTGGTGACGAGAACTTGTCGGCCCCCACGCGCTGCTGAAATGTAAGAAAGTAGCTCACGCAAGCTTGTATGGCTGAGGTGGTTCTCCGGTTCTTCAACCAGTAGATAGGCGGAAGACTCAGACGACCTTCCCATCGCAAGAACCGTTTTGGCTATAGCCTGCGTTCCTTTTCCGGACTGAGAAAATGGAACCTTGTCTACCGCAGGTACCAGAGTGTTTGCCCATGATGATGAGCGCGACTGGTCAACTTGAATGCCAAGTTTCAACTGGCGAAACGCGAAAAAGTCCGTGCCTAACGCTCCGTCAAGCACTGTTAACAAACCATCACCCAGAGAAGCCCTCATTTTACGGTGCTCAACTGAGACATGATTGCGCACTTTAGGATCGAGGCGTTCTTCGACAATCTGACGGGTGTAGTAATCCATACCCCGATCGGAACGAATCGTGCGCGTGTCGATAAGAGCAACCCCTAGTTCCTTGGGGCGTCGATAGACAACTTGGTCGGCAAAATCTCGCCAATCGAGACGGTAGTACTCAACTGGGAGGATATGGGGACAATTCTCTGCTCGAAAATACTGCTCGATCTCTTCCGAATAATCAGGGTCGGGATATGCGTGAATGGAGAGACCGACGCTCTCCTCCCTTAGCATGTTGTTAATGCCCCGCATCTTCTGGGAATCCCCATCTTGAACCTTAAGATGTATATCGATACGGAACTCCGGGATCGAAGGAAGTGGATCTCCAGCCTTCGTATCCGAGAGCGCGCTGAAGAAAGTATCGAGAAGTTCCATGTTGAACCAGTAGGGGTTTAGTGCCTCGCTTGCGGCCACCCCTTCGAATTTGCCTGTGAGCGCCATCGTGACAGCTTCTAGAAGAGTGGACTTACCGGATTCATTTGCTCCCACAATAATGTTCATTTCGTGGTGAGGCTGGAGCTTTAGCTCTTTGAACTTTCTGTAGCCACGAATATGGACCCTCGTGATCATGACTCTACCACCTTTTTGATTAGCGAAACAATGCCATCATGCTTGAGCTGTGGTGCGAACTGAACATTGATTTTCTCGTCGCTGATGGATTTGAAGAACTCTTTGGCTGCCTTGAACCGTAGCTTCTCTGATTCGCGTAGGTCGGATTGGGCGTTGACGTCTTTGGTCTCGATGACGAAGTTCAGCGACATTTTGCCGTCTGTACCCTTGAGCACGTACATGAAGTCAGGGCTTGTAGTGCCGCCGAAATAGACAGGCACGCGAATAGAGCGCCTCGGGATCTTGCCGTAGACGACGACCTCGTCGAGCACGTCGGAGTCTTGGATGTTGTCCTTTTCTTCCGGGGAATCGTAGACGAATGCGTCGTAGAGGAATTTGTCTGGCACGTTCGCGCGGGAATCACGATAGATACCGATGTTGCCTTGGACAATGTCTCGTAGTGGTTGCCCGTCTGGTTCGGTCAGCGCTGTAGCCCCCAGTGGCGCGTCGATTCGTGAATATGAGAAGCGGTTGATGAACTCGCTTTGCATCCACTCGTGGAAGCGCGCGACGAACTTAGCCATCGTTGCCTTGTTGAAGAAGCCCTCTGGTAGCGGATGCTTCGCGTTGTAGCGCACAAGCCCAGCATTGATCGCATGGAGCGGCAGATAGGTTTGCAGGTAGGCACCTTTAAGCCATTCACCATAGGTGAGCGTGTCATCAATGAAGAACACGGCCTTGGTTGATGTTTTTGCAATCAGCTCGCCATCGTCGTCACGCTCGACCGTCTCTTGCGTGAACCGGCCGGTTTGTGGGGTGTAGATTCCCGAGTCCAAAATGCCGTCGATACAGGCCGCGATCTCCTCCTCGGTAAGTTCCTCGAGCCGCAGATAGTACTTGGCGTTGACAGTCTCCCACAGGTCTTTGAGTTCCGCGTAGCGTCCAGGGCGGATCCCCACCTTGGTTTTGGACTTGTTCGTGACGACCTTGTCGGGCTTGAGTCTGCCCAAGTTGAACTGCGGATAGCGGTCGAATAGTTCTTGTTCCTTGCCCTCCAGCACGTTGCAGTCCCGGTCGATGAGCTTGTGTGTGCACCACAGATCGAAGAACAAATCGTCCTCGCTCATACCGCACTCTACAGCGACCTTGGGCAAGAGTTCTTTCACCGACGGGGTTGCCATGGCAATGTCGGCGTTGATCTCGCCGATAAGTGCGTTAGCGAACGACTTCTCGGTGTAGTCAATCAGATAAGTGAGGTAGAACTGCTCGTGTGCAAGCCGAGTACCGTCCACACCCACTGGCAGACGCAGGCCACGTCCGACTTCTTGCAGCTTGGAGATTTCTGAGCCTGAGGAACGTAGCTTGACGATCTGGAAGACGTTCGGGTTATCCCACCCCTCACGCAGCGTCCATTTGGAGAAAATGAACCGCATCGTATTGGGCGTACCATCCGGTTGCGTGAATGACAGCAATGACTGTTTGTCTCGCAGAATCTGATCGACTTCGGCTTGGATCGCCTCATCCCTCGAAGAATTATCCGCTGAGAAATAGCCACCGTTCGTCGCCCCTACGTCTGCCAGCGAAGCTTGGAGGTAGGCGACGTACTCTTGACCTGCTACGGATGTGTCGTTTTTATGCTTGTCGATCTGCTCCTCCAGTTTGGTAGTGAGTAGTTCGTGGAAGCGCGCACGTAGATGCCCTGGCCCGTCCTCACCACGGTAGGAGTCAACCGAGTCGATGAAGAACAAGGTGAGTGTTTTGACCTTGGTGGAACGTCGGAAGTTCTCCCACTCGGCTTCGAAGTGATTATCGAGTGCTTGCTTCATCATCAAGCTCTGATAAGTCTCTGAATACACTCGGCTAGCCAAAATATCCCCCTTGGCAAGAATCTGCCCGTTCGACAACGTGACACCGGATTTGATCAACGCGTTCTCAGTCTTGCCTACGCCCTCAACCGTGACGCCTGCAAAGTCACCATCGATATCGCCCAGAGATTCCCCCACTCGCAGTGTGATGGACTTGCCCGTGTCAAGATTGTTGAACGTAGCACTCTTCGGTTTCGAGCGGGACATGCCGGTGAGCTTCAGACGCACGGACTCGCCACCGTTATCTTGCGGGTATTGGATCGCCACGCCCTTGACGAGCTGTTCGTTGAACGCCTCAACCGACCCAAGGTTAAACACGAGATTGTTGTAATCGGTCGCCCCAGACTTGTCGAGCTTCGGGAACGTTGCACCAAAGCGGAAGATCGCCTGCGGCTGGATCTGCTCAAGTAAGACTTGGTATGCCTTGTTCTCGCGGCGGAACCGGTGCGGCTCGTCGATGATGACAACTGGGCGTGTCATTGCCAGCGCCTCATAGGGTTGGCTCGCCATTCCCAGCACCGACTGGTCATAAACCGTTGCCATGGTTGCCTTCGACTGCAACATGCCATCGGTCATCAACAACGCGCTAATGTGGCCCTTGGCTAGCCTTGAGGCTTGCACGAAGTTTGAGATCGCCGAAGGGAACATTTTGCGCCCCTTGCGTCGCTTTTGCGGATCGAGCACCTCAAGAACCAGTTTGAAACGACTCCCATAGGTGTCATCGAAATACTGGCGGACATAATCGGCTTTGATAAACGAGCGGGTACCTTCTTTAATCGGAGTCGACGGCACCAAAATGATGAACTTGTGGAACCCGTAAAGTCGGTTTAACTCGAACATTAACTGCGTATACACCAACGTCTTACCGGTACCGGTTTCCATCTTGATATCCACACCCAGCACCCCGTCATCAGTGCGGGTACGCCACGCACGTGGCACAGCCCCCACACCATTAATAGACCCAGACTGTAGTTGGGCAATATTATGCGTGATCTGCGGATCGCGAACGTCAAAAACTGGATTCGCCTCCGAAGGAGACGCGAAACTAAAATCAACATCCGTGAACGCTCCAGTGGCCGCGTTCAACGCGCGCTGCTGGTGGTCGAGGGGTTGAAGCCTAATCTGCATCAGCTAGAACCTCTCGATCACGGCGACGGTCTTACCAGACTTCAACACAGCCAAATTCTTCTTCAACTCGTGCATTATCGAGAAATCAATCGAATAACCGAACACCACAACCCGAGACAAACCCAGCTCGCCAGTCTCCAGCATACGGACAAGAGCCTCCACATCATCGCTCGTCAACCCGGCATCAATTACGTATCCGGAATCACCACACACGTCGAGGGCATAGTTGGCCAGTGTCACCTTCCTAGCGGAGGCTGTTAATCCATAGCCGTCCTTCACAAGCCACGTCGCGAGAACGGTTTCATGGCCAGGTGTCCCATCCAGATCGAACTTCGACACATAGTCCCCAGCAAACAACGCACCAGGATCCTCTGGGTCGAATCGCTCAAGCTGATCCAACACCTGACCAGACGGCTCCTCCAACCGATACAGACGGAACCCATAATCAATATCAGCGTCAGTCTCATCCTTGATCATCGCCGCCGCACGCTTAATACGCTCACGACCAATCTCATCAATCGTGCGATAGCCAGCCTTGTAGGCTCGCTGAGTCGGCTCAATAATCTCCGGCAGCTGAACCATGACATATTTCCGATCGCCATTGTCCTTGGCATTTAACTGGAGAAGTGCATCTGCAGTTGTTCCGGATCCAGAGAAAAAATCGACAACCGTGTCCCCTGGACGAATCCCTATCTCAATAATCCGTTTCAGCAATGGCGTTGGCTTTGGAAAACTGGCAGCATCCGCTTCTAGCAGGGCTTTAACTTCTTGAGTTCCGACTTGCTGATTAAAGCTCTTATCATCCCAGATGCTAAATACCTTGCGCGTTCTTTGAAAGCCAGAGCCACGGCGCAGATAATCCTTGACAAAGATGTCGAATTCGTTGCGTTTTGCGATGAACCTAGGTACAAGCTTGTCGCTTTCCAATCGACTTTTCTGTTCACCCCACATCCATCTTCCGTCACGTCCGTCGCCCTTTCGAGGAACTACGGATACCCACCCAGGCTTTGGATCTAAAGAGACTTCGAGAGAATCAGGGCACACATAAATTGGGAAAAACATCTCTGGTCGATCTTCTCTGAGCGAGGCGACACCTCTTTGCCTCAAACCTAAAAGACGATACTTTCCATTGTCGTCTACGAGATTGAATTCTTTTTCTTCGTCTTCGGTGAGCGGTCGTCCAGACAACCCCACATTTTCACTCAACCGAGCATAAACCATGACGTAGTCATGTGTTGGGGCAATTGAAGAATTGGATTGACGTCCGCGAGGATTATTCTTCACAGATATTTGCGCTAGAAAGCTCTGTTCCCCAAAGACTTCATCGCACAAGAACCTAAGGTCAGACTGTTCGTTGTCGTCGATGCTTATGAAGATGACGCCGTCGTCAGTGAGAAGCTCTTTTGCGAGTTGGAGCCTGGGGTACATGAAGGTGAGCCATGCAGAGCGTGAGGACTTGCCTTGGAGATCGAGGACTCGCTCTGCTTCGTCTTCACTGAGCCCGATCTTGTCGACAAGGTGCTCGGGAGTGAATCCAAAGTCGTCGTTATAGACGAACCCGTCAGAACCAGTGTTGTAGGGAGGGTCAATGTAGATGCATTTGACTTGGCCTGTGTAGGAGCCAAGAAGATGCTTAAGCGCATCGAGGTTGTCACCAACGATATAGAGGTTCTCTGAGTTCTTGTTCTCCGGTTGGCTGTTGTGGTCGAGGTCTGGGACGACAACGGTTTCGGTTGCGGTGGAGGTTAGGTACTTGGCATAAGATTTGCCGAGGAATTTCAGTTCGTAGCTTTCCTTGGTGATGCTGACGTCGCCTTCCTTTAGAGTCTCTTGAAGCCGATCAAGCATGAATGCTCCGTCTTTGTCGAAATACTCCGGCAACGCCGTGCGAAGGCGTTCGATCTCAAAATCGTTCGGGGTAACGGTTTCGTTGTCTTCGCGTGTATTACGGATCATTGTGTGATCTCCTGTTTGTTCGGGACGACCTCGCAAATGTCGGCGATATCGCAGTTGAGTACGTTGCAGATTCTAACTAGTACGGCGGTTGTGACGCTCTCGTCACGTGCGAACTTGGCGATGGTTGCTGCGGATAGGCCGGTGGCGGTGCATAGGTCTTCTTTAGTCATGGCATGTTGTTGAGGATGCGAATTAATCTTCATGTTATCCCAGTTCGATCGGTGTGGGGCTGCTTGGATAGTCTCCAACTATCATTCCGTAGTGCTGTTCGTGTCCCATAGAGGTGAAGATCAGTTGAAATACGTGCCGTAGTTGGTTGGGTCATGATCTTCGGCGATGAGGTAGGTGTCGTCTGCAAGTCCGCTTGCGTGGTGGCTGATGTATGTCAGCATTGACCGTACAAGGTGGTCTTGGAGTGGTCTTCGTTGCCTTGTTCGTCTACTCGGATGAACGTATCGCGATGGTTTTTGACCAGCGTCATTTTCAGGTCCGCACCGTCGTACCCCCACAGCTGGAGGAAGTATTGCTCTAGGAAGCGCTGGGTGACGTCAAGTGGTGTGATAGGTGAATCGACCTCCTTGTACTCGCTCCATAGCGGTGCGTAGGAGTTCACGATTGTCAAGTAGTTCTCCATCTGCGAGAGCGCCTCTTGCCTGAGGCGCTGTCTCCCGGGACACGTTGATAGCAAAAGCCGAGTTTCACCTGCAGCGCGGCTGCAGCTCGGCTACGCGCTGGTGGGCGGCTAGATGGCGTCGATAAGCGAAGCCGAAAAACCCTCCCAGAACAGCGGGGCGTACTGCTACGCTGGGGCCCACTATCCACTCGCGTGACGCGGCCCACCCAATGCCGGTCAAGTGTTTTGTACCCGACACACAGAGAGGACGTGGGGCACACCATGCCAATCCGCCTGAATGATGACCTTGAGCAGATCACCGACAGCGCTATTGCGCGGGCGCAACGGTGGATGCGCGAAGCCGAGAACGCGTCGGTGACCAGCAAGGAAGCGAAAAACACCGAGCTTTTATCCGAGATGGTGCGCTCTGAGGGCGGCATTGACTTCACCATGGGTTTTGTGGATCGGGTGGCACGGCCGGAAGATAATGCGGTGTCGGCGCGGGAGCTCAACCGGCTCGCGAGCCCGCTTGATGCGCAGCGGCGCACGCAGAGCGCGATTCCGGACTTTATGGGCGTGGTGAATAAGTCGCTGATCACCGCGGGTTCTCTTCTCGCCCCGGCGATGCCGCATGTTGCTATGCCGATCGCGCGCGCCAAGCTGCGCCAGATGGTGGGCCACCTGGTATTTGATGCCCAGGGCTCGAAGCTGGATAAGCTGCTCGATCGCGCTGCGGAGCAGGGCTTTCAGCTGAATGTGAACCTGCTTGGCGAGGCCGTATTGGGTGAAAAGGAAGCGGATCGACGCTTAGAGCGCACCCTTGAGCTGCTGCAAAATCCGAAGGTTACCTACGTCTCTATTAAGGCCTCCGCGGTGGTCTCGCAGCTGAATCACTGGGACTTTGAGGGCTCGGTCGAGGCGCTCAAAGACAAGATCCGGCCGCTGTATCGCGCCGCGCAAGAACGTGCCGATCGGCCCTTTATCAACCTCGACATGGAGGAATATAAGGACCTCGAGCTCACGCTGCGGCTCTTTACCGAGCTCATGGCCGAAGAGGAGTTCCACGATCTCGAGACCGGCATCGTGATTCAGGCCTATCTGCCGGACTCGGTGGGCGCGCTGGAGCAACTGGTCACCTTCGCCCGCGAGCGCGTGGCCAACGGCGGCGCGCCGATTAAGGTGCGCATCGTCAAGGGCGCAAACCTCTCCATGGAGCGCGTGGAGGCCGAGCTGCACGACTGGCCGCAGGCGCCGTATATGAGCAAGGCCGAGGTGGACGCCAACTATCTTCGCCTGCTGGACTATGTGCTGACTGAGGACAACGCCGATGCCATTCGCATCGGTGTGGCCAGCCACAACCTCTACACTCTCGCCACCGCCATCGAGCTGGCGGATAAGCGCGGGGTGAGCCGGCAGCTCGATATCGAAATGCTCCAAGGCATGGCCCCAGCCCAAAGCCGCGTGGTACAGCGCGACGCTGGGCGCATCATCCTCTACACCCCGGTGGTGCACAAGGAAGACTTCGATGTGGCCATCTCCTATCTGGTGCGCCGGTTGGAGGAAAACGGCGAGCCGCAGAACTTTATCTATGCGATGTTCGCCCCTGATGTCGAAGGGCCCGACCACCACACCCCCTTAGAGCAGCAAGAGCAGCGCTATCTCGACGCGGTGCGGGAGCGCTGGGAGGTGCGCGATAGCGCGCGGCGCACCCAAAACCGCGCGGAGAACACCGAGACCCAGCTGGGTCATGACGGGCATTTCCACAACGAGCCCGACACAGATCCCGCCCTCGCGGCCAACCGCGCCTGGGCGCTGGCAGCGCTCGCCCAGGATCCAGGTGCGCCGGTGTCTGACGTGATCACCGATCCTGCGGTGATTGATCAGGCTGTCGCCCGTGCCCAACAGGCGCATCAGGCGTGGGCTGCACGTTCCGGTGCGGAGCGAGCCGAGGTGCTCGACCGTGCCGCTTACGCGCTGGGATGCTACCGCGGACAGCTAATTTCTGTGGCGGCGCATGAGGCTGGCAAAACTGTCGACCAAGCCGATCCGGAGATCTCCGAGGCCATCGACTTCGCCCGCTACTACGCAGAATCTGCCCGGGCGATCGACGCGCACTCCGGTGCACAGTTCACGCCCTACTCAGTATTGGTGGTGACCCCACCGTGGAACTTCCCCATCGCCATTCCCATGGGCGGGGTCTTCGCCGCGCTGGCGGCAGGCTCCGCGGTGATCATCAAACCCGCGCCGCAGGCCTTGCGCTGTGCTGAGGTGGCGGTCGAGGCCCTGCGCGAGGCCGGTATCGGCGAGGACATTCTGCAACTGGTCGATGCCGATGAGGACGAGGCCGGCAAGCGGCTAATCGCGCACGAGGATGTGGAGTCGGTGATTCTCACCGGCGCCTCCGATACCGCAGAGCTCTTCCGCTCATGGAAGCCGGAGATGGTGATCAACGCCGAAACCTCAGGCAAGAACGCGCTGATCATCACCCCCGCCGCCGATCCTGACCTAGCAGTATCGGATCTCTATCACTCCGCCTTCGGCCACGCCGGGCAGAAATGCTCCGCCGCCTCCCTTGCCATTCTGGTGGGCAGCGCGGGCAAGTCCGAGCGCATCATCAACCAGCTAGTTGATGCCGTCTCTACCCTCAAGGTGGGTGTGGGCACCGATATCTCCACCACCATGAACGGGCTCATCGAAGCACCCAATGAGAAACTTCTGCGCGGGCTGACCACCCTCGAACCGGGCGAGCGCTGGCTGATTAAGCCACGCAAGCTCAACGAGGAGGGCACGCTGTGGAGCCCCGGTATCCGCGATAACGTCCAACCCGGCTCCTGGTATCACACCCACGAATGCTTCGGGCCGGTGCTCGGCATCATGCGGGCCCGCGATCTCGACGAGGCCATCGAGTGGCAAAACTCCACCGGCTATGGCCTGACCGGTGGGCTCCACTCCCTCGACGAGGAGGAAATCCGGCACTGGGTGGAGCATGTGGAAGTCGGCAACGCCTATGTCAATCGCGGTATCACCGGCGCGATCGTGCAACGCCAGTCCTTCGGCGGGTGGAAGAAATCCGCCCTCGGCGCGGGAGCCAAGGCCGGCGGCCCGAACTACGTGGCCCAGCAGGGCGTGTGGAGCGAAAACGAGGCAGTGGAGGTGCCGCCGGTCTCCCTCGAACCGAGCATCAACCGCGCACTGCGCGATATCGCAGAACGCGCCCACGATGGGCGCCTGGATCTTAACGCCGCCGATCTGGAGTGGCTGCGCCGTGCCGCCCACTCGGATCAGTACTGGTGGGAGCGGGAGTTTGGTCGCACCCACGATCGCACGGGGCTGCAATCCGAGAGCAATATCTTCCGCTACCGGCCGCTACTCGAGCCGCTGCAGGTGCACCTCGGCGCTGGCTGGAAGTTACGGGATCTGCTGCGCATTCACCTCGGCGCACTACGCACCGGCACCACCGTGGTCGTCACCGGCGATGCCGAGGCGACAGCTGTAGCCCGCGCCGCAGGGCTGCGCGCCCAAGAAAGCGAACAGGTAGCGCAGCTGCGGGTCCGCGTGCTCGGTGAGCCGAGTGACGCGATGCGCGAGCACGCCGTGCGCTTGGGCGCGACCCTGCTCACAGCGCCGGTACTCTCCGATGGCCGCCGCGAGCTCCTGCCGCTGCTACTGGAGCAGGCGGTGTCTATTACCACCCACCGCTTCGGTCATCTCACCCCGAACCCGCTGGGATAGGTACCCGAGCTAGTCGAGGGGGATCCCACGGTTGCACGGCGGGTCCGGTGCCACGCTGGCGCGGGCCCGCCTGTGCATGTGTCGGTGGAAGGCCCGCGAGGAAGGGCCGTGATGACGGCCCCGAGCAAGGCGCGCTGCCGCTACCCTGCCCTCTCGACTCCATGTATTAGCTAGCCGATACGCAGCGGTCCCACCTGGACGCGCAAGGGCGGGTCCTCCGAGCGGACCTCGCGTTTGATCTGCCCGGCCTTCAAGATCCGCCCCAACTGTTGGGCGGGGAGGCTACCGCGAATAATCATCCGCTCAGGCGGGCCAAAGGCGCGCTCATCCCACTCCCCTGGCAAATGCACTCCTGGGGGAAGATCCACCGGCCCCAACACCTCCACCTGCTCGGGCAGCTCGAGCAGTTCCACGAAACGATCCAAGCTGGCGCGGCCGCCATCCACCACGGCCATGGTGGTCGTCGGTGGCAGCTCTACCTCAGCGCGCTCGGCCAGCTCCCTGTGGGCAGCGCCGATGGGATCCCAGCGCAGGAGCGCCTGCACCACGGGCACATCCTGATCGGCCACCACGATCAACTGGCCATCATTATCCCGAGAGTCCACCAAGGAGCCAACGCGCAGCCAGCTCGCTAAAGCCTCCTCGCCGGCGCGGAGATCCTGCTTACTCAGCAGCCCCCAGGTATCGAGCAGAATTGCAGCACCGTATCGGCCCCGGACGACGCGGGGCTCCGCGCCCGAGGTCGCCACCACGATGGTGGGCCCGGACTCGATCTCGGAGACAATCTTGTCCCCACTCGAGGTCACCACCCGCACCCCGCTGAAGGCACGACCCAGTTCCTCGGCGGTGCGATCTGATCCGATCACCACGGCGCGAATCTCCGTGGAGCCACATTCAAGGCACTCGTGGTGGGCGTCGATACGCCCACACCACCGGCACTGCGGAGAAACTGCCACATGGGGATCGCCGGTAGCGGGAAGCTCAAGGGGGCCATTGCAGTGGCGGCAACGGGCGGCAGCGCGGCAGCGTCGACACGCAAGAATAGGCGCATAGCCCTTGCGTGGAACCTGCACCAGCACCGGCCGCTGGGCTTCCACGGCGGCGCGCACCGCCTGATAGGCCTTGCTGGGAATGCGCCTGCTCTTCGCCAGCGGATCGCCGCCACCATAGGCGGATGCGCCGGTGGCCATGGTCAAGGGCGCGGCCTGGCGAATGTGTCCGCGCTCGCCGGCGCAGTCGAAGGCCCAGCCACGCTCCACCATGAGCTGCACCTCGGCAGTGCGGGCATAGCCGCCCATAATGAGCGCGCATTTTTCCTGTGCGGAACGGGTGCTCAACACTTCGCGCGCGTGCCAATAGGGGGCGCGCGGATCGACGAGATTATCATCGCCATCGAACATGATCGCAGCTAGGCGCAGATCCTGCACGGGGGCGAAGGCCGCAGAACGGGTGCCAATCACCAGCCGTGACTGACCATGCAGGATCGACAAAAAACGCCGGTAGCGCGCCTGTGGGCCCAGCGTGGCGCTGAGTGTGGTGATCTGTTTCGCCGACACCAGCTCGCGCAGCGCGGCCTCGAGACGATCCAAGGCGCGTTGGTGCGGCACCACCGCTAAAGCCCCATGGCCGGCTCGCACGGTGTGCACCAAGGCGGCGGCGAGCTCGGCGGCCCAGTCGCCGTCGGGGTTGATCTGCCAGGCAATGCGGGCGGGTTTGCCCTCCTCCACGGCCTTGAGAAACGCCTGGCCGCGCACATAGTTGTCCCAGGCGCTCATGTCCGGCTCGGCGGCGCCGCCAAGCGTCTCCCAGGAGGTGCTGAAATCTGTTTTCTCGGCGGCGGCATGGCGATTCGGCACCGCAGCGCGGATCATATCCGAACGGCACCCGGCATAGCGTTCGGCGAGTTTCTCCACGAGAGCCTGGGTGCTGGGTGGATAGACCACCTCGGGCGAGATCACCCGCTCGATATAGCGCAGGGAGCCCTGGTGTTCGGAGGTCTCGTGCCGAGAGATCAGGATAGCATCCACCAGCCGCCCGCTGAAGCGCACCCGCACCTTCACCCCAGGCTGGGCGCTCTCAGAATCGGCCTCGCTGAGACGGTAATCGAAGTAGCGGTCGAGGTGAATCAGCCCCAGCAAAGGCAACACCCGCGCCACCGGCAGGGATTCTGCTGGGGTGCGCGGGTGGGTAGCCATGCGGGAGATTCTAGTCTAGATCCCCGCTGCGGCGCGCAACTCCTCCACACGGTTGGTGTGCTCCCACGGGAAGTCCACATCGGTGCGACCAAAGTGGCCATAGGCGGAGGTATCCGCGTAAATCGGGCGCAAGAGATCCAACTCGCGGATAATCGCCGCCGGGCGCAGATTAAAGACCTCAGCCACAGCGTGCTGGATCTGCTCATCGCTCAGACCGTGCTTGGCGGTGCCGAAGGTTTCTACATACAACCCCACCGGAGCGGCGCGGCCAATGGCATAAGCCACCTGCACCTCGGCCTTATCGGCCAAGCCGGCGGCCACGATATTTTTCGCCACCCAGCGCATAGCGTAGGCGCCGGAGCGATCCACCTTCGAGGGGTCCTTGCCGGAGAAGGCGCCACCGCCGTGACGGGCCATGCCGCCATAGGTGTCCACAATGATCTTGCGGCCGGTCAGCCCAGCATCGCCCATCGGACCGCCGAGCACGAAGGAGCCGGAGGGGTTAATGAGCACGGTGAGCTCCTCACTGAGGAAGCTCTCCAGCCCTGCATCGGCGATCACCCAGTTAATCACGTGCTCCCGCAGCTGCTCCTCCAGCCACTGCTGGGTGATATCCGGATCGTGCTGGGTGGAGATCACGATCGTGTCGATATGGCTGGGATCATCCGCCTCGTCATAGGCGAAAGTCACCTGGGTTTTACCGTCCGGACGCAGATGGGGCACGATGCCCTCCTTGCGTACCTGGGTGAGACGCCGAGACAACCGATGCGCCAACGCAATCGGCAGCGGCATGTACTCGTCCGTCTCGTTGGTGGCATAGCCGAACATCAGGCCCTGATCGCCAGCGCCCGCGTGATCATCATCGTGCTGGGAGGTACCGCTACGCACCTCTTGGGAGGTGTCCACGCCCGAGCCGATCTCGGCGCTCTGCTCGCCAATGGCCACGGTTACTCCACACGTGGTGCCATCGAAGCCCACCTCGGAGGAGGTGAAACCGATCTCCTTCAGCTTGGTGCGCACCAGCTGCGGGATCTCCACATAGCCGGCGCAGCGCACCTCGCCCACTACGTGCACTAAACCGGTAGTGACCACAGTTTCCACGGCCACTCGAGAGTGCGGGTCCACCTCGAGCATGGCGTCGAGAATGGTATCTGAGATGGCATCACAGATCTTGTCCGGGTGACCTTCCGTCACCGACTCGCTGGTGAAAAGTCGAGTATCTTTAGCTGCGCTGGTCATAGACAACAAACATAGACTAAGCGGTCTAATTTAGCAATACATGCAGGGCACGCGCTTCCATATGCGCTCCTGCGCCGCACTAGCGCCGAAGCGCGCTGACCCCATCGAGAATCCGATGCGCCACCGCGTTCTTGGTCCCCGCGGGCACGGCTGTCTCCGTGTCATCGGCGCCGAGCAGCCAGCCCTCGTTGGTGTCTTGGCCAAAGACGCGGCCACCGCCGACGTGATTGACCATGAGCAGGTCCACCCCTTTGCGCCGGAGCTTTTCTCGCCCCAGCTGCAACGGGCTGGTGTGCTCATCGCCGGTCTCGGCGGCAAAGCCGACGATGATCGTCTCGGCGGGCATAGCGCCATCGCGGCGCTGCTGCACCAGGCCGGCGAGAATATCGGGGTTTTGGGTCATCTCAATCACCGATAGATCCGCCTCGGCCTTGCCCTTTTTCATCTTGGACTCCGCTCGGTGGGCGGGGCGATAATCCGCCACTGCGGCGGCCATAATCACCACATCGGCCTTTTGTGCCTCGCGGTCCATGGCTGCGTGGAGCTCGGCGGCGGAATCAATGCGGATGATCCGCGCCCCGATGGGATCCACCATCGTGTCCGCCGCTCCGACGACCAGCACCACCTCTGCACCGCGCTGGGCGGCGGCATTGGCCAAGGCATAGCCTTGGCGGCCGGAAGAATGATTGCCGATAAAGCGCACAGGGTCGATCTCCTCGCGTGTCCCGCCGGCAGAAATCAGGACCCGCACGCCCTCGAGATCGCGCTGCGGGGCGCGTCCCTCCTCCTGTACACCGAGTGCATAGTCCACTACCTGCTCCGGTTCGGGCAGCCGCCCTGGACCGCTATCGCAGCCGGTGAGCCGACCATGGGCGGGCTCCATCACGGCGATACCACGCTGCCGCAGCACCTGGACATTCTCCCGAGTGGCGGGGTTGTTCCACATCTCGGTATGCATAGCTGGGGCCACCACGACTGGGCAGGTGGCCACGAGACAGGTGGCGGTGAGCTGATCATCCGCCATGCCCAGACGCAGCCGAGCAAGGAAATCAGCAGTGGCGGGAACCACCACCACGAGATCGGCCTGCTGCCCCACCATCACATGCTGCACCTTATCCACGTTCTCAAACACGTCGGTGGCTACCGGATTACCGGACAGGGCGGTGAAGGTGGCCTCCCCGACGAACTTGAGGGCATTGCGGGTAGGGACCACCCGCACGCTGTGCCCAGCTTCGGTGAAGGCACGGATCACATGGCAGGCTTTATAGGCGGCGATACCGCCGGTCACACCAACGACGATGGAGAGTTTCTCGCTCGAGCTCATAAGAGTCAAGGGTAGCCGATACCCCTACGGCCGTTAGATGCGCACAGCACAAAACCCAGCACGCACCGTGAGTGTGGGCGTACTGGGTTGGTGATGCCGACTGGGACAGCGTCGAGCTGGCCCCTGTCAGTAACCGTGCAAACACGGAGGCCGATCAAGGGATGAGGCTTTAGCCTTCCTCGTGGTTCAGCATTCCAGCGTCGATCTCGCGCAGGGCGATAGACAGCGGCTTCTCGCCAGCTTCGGGGGTGACGAGTGGGCCAATGAATTCAAAGACGCCCTCGTCCGCCTGCTGGTAGTAGCTGTTGATCTGACGGGCACGCTTCGCCGCGAAAATGGCGAGAGCGTACTTGGAGGACACATGGTTCATAAGGCTGTCGATGGGCGGTGCGGTAATGCCTACCGGATCATCGAAAACAGACTCATTGCCTGTGGTTTGGTTACTCACTGTCATCCTTTTTCTGGATTGCTATCTGTAAAAGTTCTCTCTGCACCATGCTGCCCACTACGGTCCACTACGCCCGCGGGTCCGAGTGGCACCCTCGACGGCTAGTGGCCGGTGAGAAGCTGGTGAATAGCCTCGACTGCTGCGTCCACATCATCGTTGACCACCACGTGGTCGAATTCGCTTTGCGCATCGAGCTCCTTGCGCGCCGTCGCCAGACGACGATCAATCATCTCTTGGGACTCGGTACCACGACCGGTCAGGCGATCAACCAGTACCTTCCAAGAGGGCGGGGCGAGGAACACGGTGGTTGCCTCGGGCATGGCCTTCACGATGTTGCGCGCCCCCTGTAGATCAACCTCCACGAGCACAGGCCGTCCTGCCGCAAGGGCTTCGGTGACCGGCCGCGCTGGGGTGCCAGAACGCTGCAATCCGCCGTGAATATCCGCCCATTCGAGCATCTCCCCTGCCGCAATCGTTTCATTGAACTTCTCCATCGACACGAAGAAGTAGTCCTGACCATCCACCTCACCGGGGCGAGGGTCACGCGTGGTCATTGAGACGCTGAAATACAGCGAGGGCACGTCCGTACGCAGACGATGAACCACGGTGGATTTACCCACCGCAGAGGGACCAGCTAAAACGACGAGGCGGGGCGTCGGGTTCTCGCCGGTCATCTGAATTAGTCCTCAGAGAAACCGAAGCGCTCGAGCAGGGCACGACGCTGACGGTCGCCCAAGCCGCGCAGACGGCGGGTCTGAGCGATCTCGAGGTCCTCCATGATCTCCTTAGCCTTGACCTTGCCCACCTTCGGCATGGCCTCGAGGAGAGCGGAAACCTTGGTCTTGCCAATGATCTCGTTGTCCTGGGCCTGATCCAGAACTTCCTTAAGGTTGGTGCCGCCGCGCTTCAGCTTTTCCTTCAGCTCAGCACGGGCCTTGCGGGCCTCAGCAGCTTTCGCGAGGGCTTCCTTGCGCTGCTCGTCAGTCAACTTGGGAAGGGCCACGTTGGTTCCTCCGATTCGTAGGCGATTAATTACTTGGGCTATCTGGTGGAAACCGCCTCGACACAACGTGTGCGCCGAGCGGAATACTTGAAGCTCGCATCAGTCTAGCACTACTTGGACAAAAGCCAAGGTGACAGGCCGCGGGCTTGTCGCGCACTCTCTCCCGATAACGCTTCTAGCTGGGGATTCCCGGAAATTGGCCGGCTAAGTCTGAAACGGCCTTTTCTAGCGCTTTCACGCTTGCACCGGCCTGCAATACCCCACGAGAGACGTTGGGAAATGCCATGTGTGTCATTCCCTGTGCGAGCTTATCGACGTCGTCCGCGCCGGCTCCTTGGGCGCCTACCCCAGGCATCAAGATGGGGCCATTGAGCGCCGCGAGATCGAGGGCGTCGCGCAGCGTTGCCCCTACGACTACGCCGACGTTGCCGGGGCTGCCGGCGGCTGCTCGCGCCGCATTGCAGGCGGCAGCCTCATCGACGATGTGCTGGGCGACACACAGGCCGCCCTGCTTCACCACCCGCTGGATGCTCTGCCCCTCCGGGTTGGAGGTGGCGGCGAGCACGAATAGCCCCTTGCCCTGCTCCGCATAGTCTAGGGCCGGCGCGAGGGCACCGAAGCCCAGGTAGGGAGAGACCGTGAGGGCGTCCACCTCCAGCGGGGAGCCAGGGCGCAGCCAAGCATCCGCGTAGGCGGCCATGGTGGAGCCGATATCGCCGCGCTTGGCATCGGCTACCACCAAGGTGCCGGCCTGCCGCAGCGAATTGATGGTCTCCTCGAGCACGGTGTAGCCGGCGGCACCATAGGCTTCGAAGAAGGCCACTTGCGGCTTCACCAAGGCTACAGAGCCCGCGAAGGCGCGCACACAGGTGGAGCTAAATTTACGCAGCCCTTCGATGCTGCGAGGCAGCCCCCAGGCGTCGAGCAGCGCCGGGTGGGGGTCAATGCCCACACAGAGCCGGCCATGCTCGAGGGAGGCCTGGTGGAGCTGGGATCCGAAGTCGCTCACTTACTCCCCCGCCTTAGCTGCGATGTTTTCGTGATTGAGCTCCTGCAGCGGCAGGATGCTCAGCTCATTGTCCCGCATCGCCTCGATGCCCTGCACAGCGGCGGTCACGCCCTGCACGGTGGTCACCAGCGGCACCCCAGCGCTCACGGCGGCGGCGCGAATATCGTAGCCATCGTGGCGGGCACCGGCGGAGCCTGCGGGTGTGTTGAGGATGAGATCCACCTCGCCGGCGGCGATCTTGTCCACGATGGACAGCTCCTCGCTGCCTTCGCGTACCTGGCTGGCCTTGGCCACCACTTCGCATTCGACGCCATTGCGGCGCAGCATATCGGCGGTGCCCTTGGTGGCCATCATCTTAAATCCGAGCTTGGCCAGCTGCTGGATCGGGAAGTTGAGGGTGCGCTTATCGCGGTTGGCGACAGAGACGAACACGGTGCCGGAGGTGGGCAGCGCGCCGAAGGCGGCATCCTCGGCCTTGGCATAGGCAGCGCCGAAGCTATCGGCCAGGCCCATCACCTCACCGGTGGATTTCATCTCTGGGCTGAGAAGCGAGTCCAGCATGGAGCCGTCGGGGCGGCGGAAGCGAGTAAACGGTAGCACGGCTTCTTTCACCGCGATCGGGGCATCCATGGGCAGCGAGCCGCCGTCGTGGGTGGTGGGGATGAGCTTTTCTTCCTTCAGCTCGGCGATGCTGGCGCCCATCATGATGCGAGCGGCAGCCTTCGCCAGCGGCACCCCGGTGGCCTTCGAGACGAAGGGCACGGTACGGGAGGCACGCGGGTTGGCCTCGATGATGTAGAGGGTGTCGTCTTTCAGCGCGTACTGGACGTTCATCAGGCCCTTGACTCCGATGCCGTGGGCGAGAGCCACGGTGGACTGGCGGACCTTCTCGATGTCCTCGGCGCCGAGCGTCATCGGTGGCAAGGCACAGGAGCTATCGCCGGAGTGGATACCGGCTTCCTCGATATGCTCCATCACTCCGCCGAGGTAGACCTCCTCGCCATCGCAGAGGGCGTCCACATCGATCTCGATGGCGTTATCCAAGAAGCGATCCACCAGCACCGGATGCTCATTAGAGAGCTCGGTGGCGCGGTTGATATAGTCCTCGAGGGTTTGCTCGTCGTAGACGATCTCCATGCCGCGCCCGCCCAGCACATAGCTCGGGCGCACCAGCACGGGGTAGCCGATGCGGGCGGCGACGTCGCGGGCTTCGGCGAAGGAGGTGGCGGTACCGAACTCGGGTGCCGGCAAACCAGCCTTGGCCAACACCTCGCCGAACTCGCCGCGATCCTCGGCCAAATCGATGGCCTCGGGCGTGGTGCCCACCACGGGCACCCCGGCGTTGCGCAGCTTCTCGGCCAGGCCCAGCGGGGTTTGGCCGCCGAGCTGCACAATCACCCCGGCCACGGTACCGGACTGACACTCGGCGTGGTAGACCTCCATGACGTCTTCGAAGGTCAGCGGCTCGAAGTAGAGACGATCGGCGGTGTCGTAGTCGGTGGAGACCGTCTCGGGGTTGCAGTTGACCATGATGGTCTCATAGCCCACCCGCGAGAGCTCCAGCGCGGCGTGCACGCAGGAGTAGTCGAACTCGATGCCCTGGCCGATGCGGTTCGGGCCCGAGCCGAGAATGATCACCTTCTCCTTCTCGGTCTGCGGGCTCACCTCGGATTCCGCCGCAGCATCGAATTCATAGGCCGAGTAGTAATACGGGGTCTTGGCTTCGAACTCAGCCGCGCAGGTGTCCACGGTCTTAAACACCGGGCGAATACCCAGCGACCAGCGCAGCGAGCGCACGCCGGTCTCGCCGGCGAACTCTGGGCGCAGGGCCGCGATCTGCTTATCGGAAAGGCCATAGTATTTCGCCAGGCGCAGCAGCTGCTCGGTGAGCACGGGGGCGTCGATAAGCTGCTGGCGCAGCTCTACTAGGTGCTGGATCTCGGCGAGGAACCAGGGATCGATGCCGGAGGCCTCGTGGACCTCGGCGATGGTCTTGCCGCCGCGCAGGGCCTGCTCTACCTCGTACATCCGGCCGGCCACGGGGCGCTTGAGGGACTCCAGGGCGGCGTCGGCGTCGGCACAACGATCGGGCGCGGTCCAGAAACCGGTGTCCTTATTCTCCAGCGAGCGCATCACCTTATTGGTGGCCGCAGCGTAGTTGCGGCCCAGGCTCATGGCCTCCCCCACCGACTTCATGGTGGTGGTGAGCGTGTCATCGGCGCCGGGGAACTTCTCAAAGGCAAAGCGCGGAGCCTTGACCACCACATAGTCCAGCGTGGGCTCGAAGGCGGCCGGGGTTTCGCCGGTGATGTCGTTGGTGATCTCGTCCAAGGTATAGCCGATGGCCAGCATGGCGGCGATCTTCGCGATCGGGAAGCCAGTGGCCTTCGAGGCCAGCGCCGAGGAGCGGGAGACGCGCGGGTTCATCTCGATGGTGATGATGCGGCCATCGGTGGGGTTGATGGCGAACTGGATATTACAGCCGCCGGTGTCCACGCCCACCTCGCGGATAATCGCGATGCCCTGATCGCGCATCTTCTGGAACTCGCGGTCGGTCAGCGTCAAGGCCGGCGCCACGGTCACGGAGTCGCCGGTGTGCACGCCGAGGGCGTCGACGTTTTCGATGGAGCAAATGACCACCACGTTGTCATCGCCATCGCGCATGAGCTCCAGCTCATATTCTTTCCAGCCGAGGATGGATTCCTCGATGAGCACATTGGCCTCTGGAGACGCGGCCAAGCCGCCGCCGGCGATACGCTCGAGGTCATCATTGTCGAAGGCCAAGCCGGAGCCGAGGCCACCCATGGTGAAGGAGGGGCGCACCACCACGGGCAGGCCCAACTCGGCGACGGTCTCGTGCACTTCGTCCATGTTGTGGCAGACGCGCGACCGCGCGGACTCGCCGCCGATCTTGGCCACGATGTCTTTGAACTTCTGGCGGTCCTCGCCGCGCTGAATGGCGGGGATATCGGCGCCGATGAGCTCCACATCGTATTTTTCTAGGCTGCCGCGTCGATCCAGTGCGATCGCGGCGTTGAGGGCGGTCTGGCCGCCGAGGGTCGCCAGCACGGCATCGATGGGATGGCCTTCGGCGATCTCTTTCTCAAAGATCTTCTCGATGTAATCGGGGTGGATCGGCTCCACGTAGGTGTGATCGGCGAACTCCGGATCGGTCATGATCGTCGCTGGGTTGGAGTTGATGAGGGTCACCCGCATCCCCTCCTGCTTGAGCACGCGGCACGCCTGGGTGCCGGAGTAGTCGAACTCGCAGGCCTGGCCGATCACAATGGGGCCGGATCCAATAACCAGGACGTGATTGATGTCAGTGCGCTTGGGCATTGTCTGTATTCCTCTTTCTCTTCCTGGTGTGCTTAGTTCTGGCCGTCGCCGGAGCCGGATTTTTTCGCCGCGATGTCCGCAAGAACCAGCTCCACGAATTGATCGAAGAGTGGGTTGGCATCATTCGGGCCGGCGGCAGCCTCGGGGTGGTACTGCACCGAGAAGGCCCGCCCATTCTTCAGCGCCACGCCTTCGACCACGCCATCGTTGAGGCAGGTATGCGTCACCAGCGCGGGGCCATAGGGGGTAGCAAACTCCTGGCCTTGTTCACCTTCGAGGGCGAAGCCGTGGTTTTGGGCGGTGATTTCGATGTGGCCCTGCACGTGGTTTTTCACGGGGATATTCACGCCGCGGTGGCCAAACTTGAGCTTGTAGGTGTTCATGCCGAAGGCCCGGCCCAGGATCTGGTTGCCGAAGCAGATGCCGAAGATCGGTAGATCCTTGTCCAGGAACTGCTGCACGATGCTCACCATCTCATCTGCGGTGGCCGGATCGCCCGGGCCATTGGAGATGAACACGCCATCGGGCTGGAACTCCATGGCCTTCTCACAGGGGTAATTGGCCGGCACCAGCACGGTGCGCATGCCGCGCGCAAGTAGGTTGCGCGGGGTATTGGACTTAATGCCCATGTCATAGGCCACCACGGTGGCGCGGACCTCGCCCTCGGGCTCGAGGACCTGCGGCACAGCAATGGAGACATCGGCCGAGAGATTCGCGCCCTCCATATCTTCTTGGGCCTGCACGCGGCGCACCAGCTCCTCGGTATCGAGCAGGGCGTCCTCGCCGGTGAACACGCCCGCCTTGATGGAACCGTAGTTGCGCAGGTGGCGCACGATGGCGCGGGTATCTACATGCTTAATGCCCACTAGGCCTTGGGAGATCATCTCCTCCTCGAGGCTGCGGCGGGCCCGCCAATTAGAGACGGTGTGGGAGAGATCGCGAATAATCAGACCGGCGATCCAGATCTTGTCCTCGCGGGACTCATTATCCTCGTCGTTCCAGCCGGTGTTACCGATCTGCGGGGCGGTCATCACCACCATCTGCTTGTGGTAGCTGGGATCGGTCATCGTCTCCTGATAACCGGTCATGGCGGTGGTAAAGACGGCCTCGCCGAAGGCGTTGCCGTCCGCGCCGAAAGCGAGCCCGCGGTAGGTGTTGCCGTCGGCGAGCACGAGCACTGCGGGCCGCGTGGTGGCCGAGTGGGTGGTCTCAGTAGTCACTGTGTGAGGGCCTTTCCATGAAGTTTTTTTGGGGTGTGGGAGTGTGCTGTGGCTTAGCGACGCTGATAGGTCACGGTGCCGCGCAGGATGGTGTGGGTGACCTGGGCGTTGAAGTCCATGCCCTCATAGGGGGTGTTATTGGCCTTGGAGTCCATCTCCTCGCCGCGGGCGGTCCACGGGCTGTGCGGATCCACCACCGTGAGGTTGGCGGGCTCGCCGACGGCGATGGGCCGGCCGTGGCCGGGCAGGCGCACGATCTCGGCGGGCTTTTCGCTCATCACCTTGGCCACGAAGCGCCAATCGGCCAGCCCGGATTCCACGAAGATCTGGTGCACGATGGCCAGCGAGGTCTCAAGGCCCAGCATGCCGTTTTTGGCCTCAGAAAATTCGCAGCACTTCTCCTCGGAGCCGTGCGGTGCGTGGTCGGTGGCCACGCAGTCGATGGTGCCGTCGAGCAGCGCATCGCGCAGCTTCTCGGTATCGGACTTCTCACGCAGCGGCGGATTCACTCGGTCGCGGCCATCGAAATTGTGCAGGCGAGCGTCGTGAAGCAATAAATGGTGGGGTGTGACCTCGGCGGTGAGCGGAATGCCGCAGTCCTTGGCCCAGCGCACGAGCGTGACTGTGCCAGCGGTGGAGGCGTGGCAGATATGCATGCGGGCGCCATAATCGCGGGTCATGATCGCATCACGCGCCACAATCGACTCCTCCGCCACGCGCGGCCAGCCGCGCAGGCCGAGCCGGGCAGCCATCTCGCCCTCGTGGGCCACTGCCCCTTCGGTCAGGCGGGCATCTTCGCAGTGCTGGGCGAGCAGCACGTTCTGGCCTTTGGCGTATTCCAGGGCGCGCCGCATCACCTGCGGATTATTCACGCACACGCCGTCATCGGAGAACATGCGCACCTTGGCTGCGGAGTTGGCCATCATGCCGAACTCGGTGAGCGTCTCGCCCTTCAGCCCCTTGGTAATCGAGCCCACGGGGTGAACATCGCAGAGACCCACCTGCTGGCCTTTAAACCAAACGGACTCGGCGATCACCGGCTGATCCGTCACCGGCTGGGTATTGGCCATGGTGAACACGGCGGTAAACCCGCCCTTGGCAGCGGCCGCGGAGCCGGTGGCGATGGTCTCAGTGTCCTCGCGACCGGGCTCGCGCAGGTGCACGTGAATGTCCACCAGCCCGGGCAACAGCACCGCCCCGGCGGCGTCGATGGTGCGATCGGCCGCAGTATCGGCGGCGGCGTCGAGGCTGTCGATCACGCCATCGCGAATCAACAGGTGGCGCGGCTCGCCCTCGCCATAGGGACGGGCGTTGAGAATGAGGAGGGTTCCCTCGGCAACAGGCGCGAGTTCCCCAGTGGCAGGATATGTGGTCTCAGTCGTCATTAATTTTCTCCTTTGGGACTTACTCGCGCGGACTGCCCTGGCCACAGAGCAGGGTAAAGAGCACGGCCATGCGCACGTGCACACCATTGGATACCTGTTGCAGCACGGCGGTTTGCGGGGCGTCGGCAACATAGTCGTTGATTTCCATGCCGCGCAGCATCGGCCCAGGGTGCATCACGATGGCCTCGTCCTTCAGCTGCGCCAGGCGGGCCTTGCTCATCCCGTACAGGGTGGCGTATTCGCGATGCGAGGGGAAGAACCCGCCGTTCATGCGCTCTTGTTGCACGCGCAGCATCATCACCACATCCTGGTCGGCGAGCACCGGGTCCATCTCATAGGAGACGGTCACCGGCCAGTTCTCCACGCCGAAGGGCAGTAGCGTGGGCGGGGCGACGAGGGTGACCTCGGCGCCCAAGGTGGTGAGCAGATCCACATTGGAGCGCACCACCCGCGAGTGCAGGCAGTCGCCCACAATCGCAATCTTCTTGCCTTCGATGCGGCCCAGGCGCTGGCGCATGGTCACCGCATCCAGCAGGGCCTGGGTGGGGTGCTGGTGAGCGCCATCGCCGGCGTTGATCACGCTCGGCCCCTCCCCCTGCGGGGCCACCCAGCGGGCCAGCTGCTCGGCCGCGCCCGAGGCGGGGTGCCGGATGATGATGGCATCCGCCCCCACCGCACTCAAGGTCAAGCCGGTGTCCTTGAGCGATTCGCCCTTCTTCACCGAGGACGAGGAGGCGGAAATATTGATCACGTCCGCGCTCATCCACTTGCCGGCGGTCTCGAAGGAGGAGCGGGTGCGGGTGGAGTTTTCGTAGAAGAGGGTGAAAATGGTGCGGCCGCGGAGTGTCGGCAGCTTCTTGATCTCGCGGTGAGACAGCAGTTCTAGGAACTTATCCGCCTCATCCATGATGGTCAGGATCTCGTCTTTGCTGAGGTCCTCGATGGAAAGCAGGTGTTTCATTAGCCTCTAGCTCACTAGGTTCTCGACAGCACGTGCAGGCCGTGGCGGCGTTCGCAGCTGCCGCGGCTGGCGCGCGCTACTCGCGGGTGGTGGCGGATTCGCCGGGATGATTCGTACGGGAGATCTCCACGGCATCCTCGCCGTCGATCTCTGCAAGCAATACGCTCACGCCCTCGCTGACGGCCGTGGGCAGGTTTTTGCCCACATAGTCCGCGCGGATAGGCAGCTCACGGTGGCCGCGATCCACCAGCACCGCGAGCTGCACGCAGTGCGGGCGGCCGATATCGCGGAGCGCGTCGAGGGCGGCGCGAATGGTGCGACCGGAATAGAGCACATCATCGACCAGCACCACGGTGATGTCATCGATGCCGGTATCAGGAATGGTGGTGGGCTTGAGCGCGCGGTGCGCACGGTGGCGCAAATCATCGCGGTACAAGGTGATATCGAGGGTGCCGACACTCACGGCCACGCCCGAGAATTCTTCAATCTTCGCCGCCAGGCGCTGGGCCAGCGGCACTCCCCCCGAAGGAATACCCATCAGACACACCTCGGGGTGCGCTGATTCCTTCGCAGCATCAAGTGCTGTTTTTTCAATAATCTGGTGCGCGATGCGCGCAATTGTGCGTCCGACATCGTCGGCGCTCATTAATTGCGTTGCCATCGTGACCTCCTTCCCCGCCTCTCTGTGCGGTCCGTTAAAGGATGCCCTCAGACACCGAGACTGCAGTCGCTATGCAGCCACTGAATCCTATGAACTTTATCGTTTTCTTAGCTTAGCACTCGCCTTGGCACGCCACTAGGAAATGACCTCCACCCCTCACCCCACCCGCGGGGCTATCGCTTATCGACGCTCACCTGCCCCGCGTCCCACACCAGGCGAGAGCTGAATCTCATGGCAGTGTCCGGCTGTCTCCGTATAATCGACACTCATACACTTGCCGCCGCTTTGAGGAGGTCACCAACCCACGTGGGTATTTCAACCGAGCACATTCTTCCCTTCCCCCGCTCAGAAGTCTGGCAGTGGCACACCCGCCCTGGTGCGGTGGTGCGACTGACCCCGCCTTTCGTACCCATGACCCCTGTGAAGCAGGCTAGCTCGCTGGCCACCGGAACCACCGAGTTTTCCCTGCCAGCAGGCCTGAAATGGGTGGCCAAGCACGATCTCGCCGGCTACCACGAGGGACGCCAATTTACCGATGTGTGTATCAACGCCCCCATGCGGGCGCTCTCGCAGTGGCGCCACATACACGCCTTCGCCGACAGCCCGGCCGGCACCCGTATCACTGATACCGTGCACACCCGGCTTCCGGGGAGTTTCCTCGAGGCCACCTTCGCCTATCGGCAGCACCAGCTGCTGGAGGATCTCACCCGTATAGCGGAGTTCCAGGCGCTCGACGGTGCCCCCACCGAGCCGCTCACCATTGCGCTCACCGGTGCCGGCGGATTCGTGGGCACCCATCTCGCCGCCCAGCTGCGCACCGCTGGACACACCGTGATCGAGCTCAAACGCGGCTCGGATCTGACACCCGGCCAGCGCCGCTGGCATACGACCCTGCCCGATGAGGATCTCCTCGATGGTGTGGATGTGCTCATCCACCTTGCCGGCGAGTCCATCGCCGGCCGCATGAGCGAGTCCCACCGCGATAAGATCCGCCACTCCCGCGTCGCCCCCACCCGCCGTCTCGCGGAAGTGGTGGCCACATCGGAGACCTGCCACGCCATGATCGTCGCCTCCGCGGTGGGCTTCTACGGCCCCGACCGTGGCGATGAGCTGCTGGATGAGTCCGCCGAGCGCGGCGAGGGCTTTTTGGCCGATGTGGTCGCTGAATGGGAGGAGGCCTGCGCTCCGGCCCGCGAGGCCGGAAAGCGCGTGGTGAATCTTCGCACCGGGCTGGTCATGGGCGCCGGCGGCGGCATGCTGCCTGGGTTGCGCGCCGCCTTCGGCGCGGGTCTGGCCCCACAGGTGGGTACTGAGGGCGGCTATCTGCCTTGGGTGAGCATCGATGATCTCACCTCCATGTATTACCGCGCTGCCGTTGATCCGCAGATGTCCGGCCCCTTCAACGCCACCGGCCCGCAGCCGGTGCGCTCCGAGGAATTTGGCGAGACCCTCCAGGGCGCGATGCACCGCAGGTTCGTGGTGCCGATTCCGGCGGTTGCCCCCAAGCTGATGATGGGCCCCATCGCCTCCGAGGAGCTGCTCATGACCTCGCAGAACGCGGTGCCCACCAAGTTTGAGAAGCTGGGCCACCGTTTCACCCACCCTACGCTCGCGGCGACCTTCGCCCACGAGCTTGGCGGCGAGACGCTTTTCGACGCCACCTCCGGCGACGATTCCTAACCCTTGTCCGCATCTCAACCTATCCCCCATCACCTTCTTTAAGGAGTGAATCAGTGGATTCAGCCGACACCGCTGCCGACGAGCAGCTACTCATGCCCCTCACTATCGAGCGGGTGGCCGCCGTGCTACGCGAACAGGACCTCGAGTTCGACGCCATCGAGGGCGCTATTCGCACCGGCTTCTATGACGCCGCCATCGGCATCGTGGTACACGAGGGCACCCTGCTGCTCGACGCCCGCTGGCGCGGCGAGCCGAGCCCCGATCAGGGCAATGATCTGCTCCAAGCCGCCCATGAGTGGAACGTGCTGGAGATCAAACCCACCATGTATGTCGGGGCCGCCTCCGGCAGCGAGGACGGTGTGGAAGTGCACCTGCAGCGGGCCTTGCCGGCGCTGAATAAAGCCGGCGGCTACACCCATAACCAGCTGGGGCTATTTGTGGTCTCCTTCTTCACCGCCACGGCCACCGCCTGCGACTATCTGGCCAACTCCTTCCCCGATCTGGTCACCTGGGAGCGCCCCGAGGCGGAGTCCGCCCCCGCGGCCGATGCGCCCGCCACCACCTCCGAGAACGACAACGCTTAAAGGATCACGCCGTGCCTGAACTCAACGCAGTCACCTATGCCCGCGTCAAGGACGCCCTGGCCAGTGTCGATGTGGAGCTGGAAGACATCGACTTCCCCGATGTGGGTCACGCCCGCCTCAATAACATCGATACCTTCATCGCCGTGCTGGACAATCAGTCCGTGATCGTGCGCGCCGAATATCCTCTCGAGTCCCTCGAGGGCCCGTGGTTTGCCGCCTGCAACCACTTCAATGCCCGGTTGCACGGGGTCAAAGCGGTAGTCGCCACCTCCGGCGATACCCACGGCCTGCGCACCGAGTCCGAGTTCCCTGTCTCTGCCTATATGAGCGATGCGCAGCTGCAGGAGTCGCTGGAGATCCGCATCGATCTGGTTCTTGCCGGCATGAAGGCCCTGCAGGATCTCGGGAAAAAGTAAGTTCACTATCGTGGCGCGCCGCTCCCATCCCGCAGCACTACGCATCTTCGAGGCTGTTCATGCCTGGTTGCGTAGTGTGCGCCTGCCGGTGAGGTTCGGCCATGAGTCCTTTCTCGTCACCACCGACCATGCGGCGGTGGAAATCACCTACGATCCCTACCGCGATGCCCTGGCGGTGCACGGTATGTGGCCCAAGGAGGCCACCGTCGATACCCTCGAGCGCTTGACGAACTTCGTGGACTTTTGGAACGTCAACCGCATCCAGCCCATCGGCTATATGCTCACCGGCGAGGACGCCTCCCTCGGTGTGGGCTGTGTGGTGCATCTTCCCGATGCCTCCCAGTGCAGTGCGGAAGAATTGGGCGATGCTGTGGATCACTACCTGGCGATGGTGGACATCTTCTTCATCGAAATGGAGCACTTCTTGCCCGATGTGTGTGGTACCACCGTGGATCACCACCCCTATATGCTGCGGCTGCCCACCATGCCGATTATCGAAAGCCCGCCCCGATGAGCGTTCACTATCTCCATCTCGTGGAGGCGGTCTCCGCCCACGCCCGCATCATCGATCGGCGCCGCGGAATACGGTTCTGCTTTCCCGATCATCCCTTGGTCTTTCACGCCCATCTGCGCGCCCCGGCGGTGATGTTCATTTCCGCGAGCGAAGCCTTGCGGGAGTCCTATACCGCCGAGCAGCGCCACGACGCCGTCCTCGCCGCCAATGGCTACCACCAGGAGGGCCATCACGCGAAGCTCGGAATAGCCCAGTTCGGCCAGTCCGAGGCGCTCACCGCCATGGGCACCGCATCGACCTTCCTCGTGGACTCGCTCACCACCGCCCGCCTGGAGCGGCATGTTTTACGCTGCTGCTACGACATTGCCGACGCGCTGCACTGGCTGAGTACCACCCTCGATACCCCCACCATCGTTCCCGCCCCTAACCCCGAGTGGTTACCCCGCACACTCAACGGGCCGTGGACGGAGCCGGATACACGCGCCTAGAACCGGGCCAACACAGACAACAACCGCCGAGAACTCTGCTACTACGCAGTGGAGTTCTCGGCGGTATTCGGTATTCGAGAAGAGGAGGAACCTCAGCGACCAGTGCGAGTGCTTAGCGCTCCTGTTCCTGCTCAGCCACTACGGCGGCATCGCTCTCAGCCGGGATGTCCGCACCGTCCAGCGGCGCCTGCTCATCGTCGACCGTGACGGGCACGGGGCCTTCGAGGGTCTCGTTAGCCTCGTCGAGGGTGTCCTCATCTGCGGCGTCTTCCACGGGCTGAAGTTCCTCGGCCTTGATGTCCTCGAGGTTCTTCGCCATCGCGTCGAGCACGGCATTGATATAGGGCGAGGCCACGGGGGTGGAGTATTCGCTGCCGAGCTCTACCCCTTCCACCACGGCGGTGCGGCGCGGCACATCCGGGTTGAAGAGCAGCTCCCAGCCAGAGACGCGCAGGATGGCGCGGTCGACGGCAGGCAGGCGATCGAGTTCCCACTCGGCGGCGAGGAAGCGCTCGATAACCTCATCGATGCGATCGAGCTCGACCGCCACACCCTCGACGATCTCGCGGGTATAGGGCTTGATGGGAGCCACCCCGGCATTCTGGTCCTGGGAGAGCGTCGCGCGCTCCTCCACCAAGGCCACGGGATCGATATCGCGGGCCTCTGCCTCGAAGAGGATATCGACGGCGCGGCGACGCGCCTTATACCGAGTTCCCCGCCGCTTGAAGTCAGTCACAGTCTCCTCAGAACTTCCTGATAGTAAAAACAATGCGCACGCCGCGCGGCACTTGTCCGCGAGACGTGCATGTGCAGTGTGGTGCTTAGTTGTTCACGCGGGACAGGTACTCGCCGGTGCGGGTATCGACCTTCACCACGTTGCCGGTCTCAAGGAACAGCGGCACCTGGATCTCGGCGCCGGTCTCGAGGGTGGCGGGCTTGGTGCCGCCGGTGGAGCGGTCGCCCTGCAGGCCCGGATCGGTGTGCTCCACCTTCAGCTCCACGGCCACGGGCAGATCGGCGAAGAGAGCCTCGCCCTCGTGGAAGGAGACCTGCACGGGCATGTTCTCCAGCAGGAAGCGGGCGGAGTCGCCGATCAGGTGCGGCTCCAGCTCGACCTGCTCGAAGGTCTTATCGTCCATGAACACGTAGGCGGTGCCGTCGTTGTACAGGTAGGTCATGTCGCGGCGATCCACCAGCGCGGTCTCCACCTTCACGCCGGCGTTGAAGGTCTTGTCTACGGTCTTGCCGGAGACAACGTCCTTCAGCTTGGTGCGCACGAATGCGGGCCCCTTGCCCGGCTTGACGTGCTGGAACTCGATAATCTGCTGCAGCTTGTTATCAATCTTCAGCACAAGACCATTCTTGAAATCGGCGGTAGTTGCCACGTGTTTAGCTCCTTCGGGCCCGCGCCCAACGACGTCGGCTGCGGGAAAGGTTTCCCCGCCGCCGCGCGGCGCGAGCACTCAACAATATGAAAGCGTGTACTTGACCAAACCAGACTACACCACGGTGAGCTGCTTGCTCACCTTGGTAATAATCTCGGGCTGGCCGTCGGTGATGATGAGGGTGTCCTCGATACGCACGCCCCCCTTGCCGGGAACGTAAATGCCCGGCTCGATGGTCAGCGTCATGTCCTTCTCCAGCACGTGGGTGCTGGTCTGGGCGGCAGCGGGGGCCTCATGCACGTCGAGGCCAACACCGTGGCCGGTGGAGTGCACAAAGTACTCGCCATATCCGGCTTCCTCGATGACCTCGCGGCAGGCGCGGTCGATATCGACCAGCTTCGCCCCAGGTCGCGAGGCCTCCACGCCGGCGAGCTGGGCCTTGAGCACCACCTCGTAGATCTCGCGGGCGAAGTCGCTGGCCTCGCCGATGATGATGGTGCGGGTCATATCCGAGTTAAAGCCGCGATCGTGGGCGCCGAAGTCGATGGTGACGATATCGCCGTGCTCGAGCACCCTATCGCCGGCGCCGTGGTGCGGCTTCGCCGAGTTCGGGCCGGAGGCCACGATGGTATCGAAGGACACCCGCTCGGAGCCGAGCATGCGCATCCGGTACTCCAGATCCGCGGCGACCTGCCGCTCGGTGCGGCCCGCGGCCACCTCGCCGGCGGCGAGCATGTCCAGATAGGCCTGGGAGGCCAGCGCCGCGACGTCGCGCAGCCGCTGCTTTTCCACATCGTCCTTGATTAGGCGCAGCTTCTCGATGATGCCGCTGACCGGAACCAAGGTGACGTCCTCCGGGCAGGCCTTCTCCAGGGCCTCCAGCTCAGAGACGGTGACATAGTCGGCCTCATAGCCCACGCGGCGATGCCCTTCCACCCGCTTGAGCAGCCCAGTGGCGCAGCGACGCTCCAACACAGCCTCAATATCCGGGACTTCTTCCGCGATCTGAGTGGTGTAGCGGCCATCCGTGGCGATGCTGGCGGTGAGATCCTTATTCACCAGCAGTGCCGCATTGGATCCGGAGAACCCGGAGAGATAGCGCACGTGGGTGAGATGGGTGACCAGCATGACATCGACGCGCTGGCTGTTCAGCTCGGCAGACAGTGCGCGGCGGCGGGTGAGGAATCGGGTATCGCTCAAAGACATCTATTCAGGGCCCCTCTCGGCTCAAATCGTGGGTGGTTTGGATCTAGCTCAACTCTAGGTGATGCGCTCCGCTAGGTACTCGAGGGCGAGTTCATAGCCTTTCACCCCGAGGCCGGCGATCACCCCGAGCGCGATCGGGCTGAGATAGGAATGGTGGCGGAAAGGCTCGCGGGCGTGCACATTCGAAATGTGCACCTCGACGAAGCCGTGGCCATCAGCGATCTCGGCGAGGGCATCGCGCAGCGCCACCGAGGTGTGGGTGAACCCGCCGGGGTTGATGATGACTGCGGCGCCCTGATCGGCGGCGTCATGCACCCAATCGATGAGCTGGCCCTCGTGATTGGATTGGCGGCACTCCACCGCGAGGCCCAGCTGCTGGGCGCGGCTGGCGAGCCGCTGCTCGACGTCGTCAAGCGTCGTGCTGCCATAGACCTCGGGCTGGCGTTTGCCGAGACGGTTGAGGTTCGGACCGTTGAGAATTAGGACGTCCATGCCACCACCTGCTCATAGGCCTGGCGCAGCTGCTCGTCGGTGGTGTCCTCTAGCCGGGTGGTCTCCCCCACCCCGGTGAGGCCAACAAAGCGAATGGAGCCGCCGCGGTTCTTTTTATCCTTGCGCATGCCGGCGAGCAGCTGCTCAAAGCTGGCACCGTTGTAGCCGGTGGGCAGGCCCACGCTGGAGATGATCGCGCGGTGGCGCTCCACCTCGGCCGCGGAGAGCTCGCCGCGAATCTGCGAGAGCGCGGCAACATACATCATGCCCACCGCCACCGCATTGCCGTGCCGCCAGCGGAACTGCTCATTGAGTTCCACGGCGTGGCCGAAGGTGTGGCCATAATTGAGGATTTCGCGCAGATTCGATTCCTTCAGATCGGCCGCGACGACGGCGGCTTTGACCGCCACAGAGCGAGCAATCAACTCCGGCAGATGCCCGGTGGGGTCCACGCAGGCGGCCGGATCGGACTCGTAGAGGGCGAGAATCTCCGGATCGCGGATGAACCCGGTTTTGATGATCTCCGCGGACCCGGCGATGATCTCCTCCCGCGGCAGGGTCGCGAGGCAGTCGAGATCAATGAAGACCCCGAAGGGCTCGTGGAAGGCGCCCACGAGGTTTTTCCCGGCCGCGGTATTGATGCCGGTTTTGCCGCCGACAGCGGCGTCCACCATGGCCAGCAGCGTGGTGGGGCAATGAATCACCTTGATTCCACGCATCCACGAGGCGGCGATGAAACCAGCGGCGTCGGTACAAGCACCACCGCCCACAGAGACCACCACATCGCGGCGGGAGAATTCGAGCCTGCCCAGCTCGTCCCACATGCGCCCCGCCTCGGCGAGGGTTTTGCCGGATTCCGCATCGGCCAGCTCCAGGGGATGGACCTCCATGCCGGCGGAGCTGAGGGCGGCGCCGATCCGCGCCGCGATGTGCTCCACGGAATGCTGATGGATGATCGCCACCTTGCGGACGTCTGCGGCGCTGCTCACCAGCTCGCTCAGCGCCGGCGCGATACCGTGATCGATGACGACCTCATAGGGAGAGGCGCCGTTAACGGGGATGGAACGCATGATTGTCCTTGCTACGGGGTATTAGACGCTGGGCTCGGGTTCGCAGACGGTCTCGAGATAGGCGAGCACATCGGCAACCACCCGCTGTGGGCTGCGCTCATTGGAGCGAACGCGGAAGGTGGCCACATCCTTGTAGTAGCCGATGCGCTCGTTGTAGAGCTGCTGATAGCGCTCGCGCGGATTCTCGGACTGCAGAATGGGCCGCGAGGAATCCTGGGCGGTGCGGCGCAGTCCCTCCTCCACGGAGATATCGATCCACACCACGGAGTGATGATCGAGTGCGGCGCGCACGGAGTCAGTGACCACTGCCCCGCCGCCGAGGGAGACAATGGCGTCCTGATCGAGGGCTTCCGCGACCACCTCTGCCTCGAGGGCGCGGAACTTCTGCTCACCGAGGCGGGAGAATACCTCGCCGCACGGCTCGCCTTCGCGCTCCTCGATCATCTGATCAGTATCCACAAGGGGGATGTTCAGCGCCCGCGATAGGCGGCGACCAATGGTGGATTTCCCCGCACCCGGCAGGCCAACGAGAACAACTCGAGGGGTTCCCATGTGTTTTTAGAACTCCAATCGCTTAGCAACGCTTTCGGTATAAGTATCGACATTTCGCTTAGTCTCGGCAAGCGAATCACCGCCGAATTTCGCCAGCACAGCGCGGGCGAGGACGAGAGCAACCATCGCTTCGGCCACCACTCCGGCGGCGGGGACGGCGCACACATCGGAGCGCTGGTGGATGGCGGTGGCAGCATCGCCAGAAGCCATATCCACGGTCTGCAGGGCCCGCGGCACCGTCGAGATCGGCTTCATCGCGGCCCGCACGATCAGCGGCTGACCATTGGTCATGCCGCCCTCGAGGCCACCAGCTCGGTTGGACAGCCGGTCCACACCATCGGCGGTGCGGACCATTTCATCGTGGGCTTGGGAGCCGGGGCGCACGGCCTCGAGGAAGCCATCGCCGATCTCCACGCCCTTGATGGCCTGGATGCCCATGATCGCCCCCGCCAATTGGGCGTCGAGGCGATCCTCGCCGGAGGTATAGGAGCCCAAACCGATGGGCAGGCCATTAACCACGACTTCCACCACGCCGCCGAGGGTGTCGCCGGACTTTTTCGCCTTGTCGATATGCGCGATCATGGACTCCTCGGCGGCCTTATTGGCGGCGCGTACCGGCGAGGCGTCGATGTCCTCGAGCTGCTCGAAGCTGGGGGTGGGGCCGTCATAGGGCTCGGATTCGCCGATCGAGATCACATGGGAAAACACTTCCACTCCGATGGTCTCGCGCAGGAAGTTACGCGCCAGCACGCCGAGGGCCACTCGGGCTGCGGTTTCGCGGGCGGAGGCGCGCTCCAACACGGGGCGGGCCTCGTCGAATCCGTACTTGATCATGCCGGAAAAATCGGCGTGGCCGGGCCGGGGCCGGGTGAGCTTGGCACCGCGGCCGGAGGACATCGCCTTCTGCACCTCAGGGTCGTTTTCATCCAATGGCGAGGCGGACATGATGGTGGTCCACTTAGGCCACTCGGTATTGCCGATCATGATGGCGATCGGCGCACCCATCGTTCTGCCGTGGCGCACCCCAGTGAGCAGGGACAGCTCATCGGCTTCGAACTTCATGCGGGCGCCGCGGCCATAACCGAGGCGACGCCGAGCGAGATGCGCCGAGATCTCCTCCAAGGTGATCGGCACGCCCGCAGGCAGGTGTTCCATGGTGGCGATTAGGGCTTGACCGTGGGATTCCCCAGCTGTAGTCCATCGAAGCATGCCCCATATTCTTGCACGCCGCGGCTGGATACACGCACATCTACCCCCGTTTAATTTCGCCGCCCTTAAACCTCGGCGCACAGCAGCGCGGCCATGAGCGTCGCCGACACCATCCCCGGCCCGTGCGGGACGCGGCCGCGCGCTGCTGCCGCGGGCAGGAGCTGACGGTGCTGGAGGGCGGCGTCGATAAGCGTTAATAACGCGGCACCGGCGATCACCCACGGCAGCACCAGCGCCCCCTGAGCTGCGGCGATAATGCCTAGAGAGACGGCGAGTTTGACGTCTCCGCCGCCGATACCCCAGCCCCGCCACCACGCGAGCCCATAACTGGCGCCCCAGAGCAGCCCTCCCCACCACGCGGCGGGAAAGAGCACAAGCGCCATGAGAATGGCCGGCAGGGTGAGCGCGTTGGGCAGGCGGGCGTGAACGCGATCCCAGCCGGCGGCAAGAATGAGCAGCACGCAGATGGCACTCAGCAGCAGCTGCTGCACACTGCCGCCGGGTGCGGCGCAGGTAATTGTGAACACATACTCCCCCTCGATATGTGCTGAGATATCCGACCTGTTCCCCGTGCTGGCACGGGGAACAGAACACTTAAGCGGCGCCGGCGATCTCGGTGGCCGATACCCCGGTGGCTTCGGCGAGCGCGGCCACCATGGAGTCCTTGGGTGCGGCCACGCCGGTGAATTGTTCGAATTGGCTCAAGGCCTGGAAGGCGAGCATGCTCAGCCCGCCAACGCATGCCAGGCCGCGTTGTCTCCCCACCGCGACGAGCGGGGTGGGCCAGGGATCGTAGATGACATCGAAGACAGGCGCGTGGGCGATATGTTCTTCCTTGCCCTGAACCACAGCGGCGGGCACCGTAGAGATCACCACGGCACTGCGGCGGCAGGCCTCGGCAATCGCTGCCGTATCCTCCCAGGACAACCAGCGCAGCGGCGCCTCGCAGAGCGAGCGCAGCTCCTCGGTCTTATCGCTGCGGTTAATCACGGTGATCTCCGCGGCACCGAGCTGGCCGGCCGCATAGATGGCGGGACGGGCAGTACCGCCACCGCCAATGACCACCACGGGCTGAGCGGCCAGCTCCACGCCGAGCACCCCGAGCCCGCCGTAGATACCTTCCACATCGGTATTATCGGCGCGCCAGCCATTCTCGCAGCGCACGAGCGTATTGGCCGAGCCGATGGCGCGGGCGCGCGGGCTGCGTTCCACAGCGTGGGCAGCGGCCTCGAACTTGCAGGGCATCGTCACCGAAAAACCGGCGATCTCTGGGTCTGCGGCGGCCTCGGCCATGACCGTGGCCATCTCCTCGGCGGAGGTGTCGCGGCGGCCATAGCTCCACTGGCTCAGACCAGAGGCTTGGTAGCCGGCGTTGTGCAAGACTGGGGAGAGGGAATGGGCGATCGGGGATCCTAAAACTGCGGCGCGTGGCATGTCTGCCATTGTCTCGCCTCACTCGGGTACTGTCCACACACCGCGGCGAGGTGGGGGCGGCGCGGGGGATGCGCGCCGACGCACACGCGGACATGCAGACATGCACAAACGCCCGCCTCCGTTACGTGGGAGGCGGGCGCTGTGTGCGCCCAAGGCGGGCGTCAAGCGTGCCTGGGGCGTGCAGCCCCGTGCGGAGCTATCGTCCTAGAGCCCTTTTGTTTAGGGAGCCTCCGGTGCCGGCGGCTCCGGCGCTGCTGGGGGCTCGGGCTCTTCACGGCCGCTGTCGAGCACGCCGTTTTGGATGGCGCGCTGGGTATCGGCCTGGTGCTGGTCAAAGTTGTCGTTGAACACGGTGGTGCCGTCCTTATCCACCGTCACGAAGAATAGCCAATTGCCCTCGGCCGGATTCTCCATGGCGCGCAGCGCCTCCTCAGAGGGGGCCGCGATGGGAGTCTCGGGCAGACCCTCCTTGGCATAGGTATTCCACGGGGTGACGCGGGAACGGTCCTTATCGGTGGTAGCCACTTCCACCTCGGGCAGGCCATAGTTCACGGTGGAGTCGAACTCCAGGCGCATCGGCTTATCGAGGCGGTTGAGAATGACGCGGGCCACCTTGTCGAAGTCACCGGCCGGGGCCTCACGCTCAACCAGGGATGCGGCGATGAGCAGCTCATAGGGGCTCAGTCCAACGGCCTGGGCACGGGCGACGATATCGGTGTCGTTATAGATCTTGGTGGAGCGGGTCACCAGATCCTTCAGCACGGCAGTGGCATCGGCCTTGGGGTCGATCACATAGGTGCCGGGGGCGATGAGCCCCTCAAGACGCTTCGGATCCGCGCCGCGGGCGCGCACCGGCTCGAGCGCCCACGCGGGCACGCCGAGCTCTTCGAGGTTCGCGTTGGCGGCCGCCTTTTCCAGCTCGGGTAGCGGGATGCACTCCCCTGCCGCGTCCTCGCAGCTGATGCGGGAGATCTCGGAAAGAATACCGGGCCGGACTTCGCCACTGACGGCACGCACATCCATCAGGGTCTGGCCGCCGGGCACCTGCAGCGCCTCGGCCTTATTGGCGGGATCCACCAGCGCCGCCACGGCCGCCTCGGCGCTCATCTCGCCCTGCAGACGGTAGAAGCCGGGCTGAATGCTGGCGGCATCGGGGTTCGCGCCGGCCGCCCGCTGGAAGGCACCATTGGACTTCACGATGCCGCGCTCGACCAACTCCCCTCCCAGCTCGGAGACGGACTCGCCCTCGTTGATCTGCACGAGCTCGATCTCGCCATTGCCCTCGCCGGAGTAGTCGGCGAGGCTCGGTGGATTTGCGCGCATCACGGCGATGTAGATGACGGAGCCGATGATAAGCAGCAGAGAGGCAACCAAAATAGCCACACCGCGCTGGCGCCTTTTGACATACACCGGTTCCATGCGCCTACCGCGCCGGGCTTGAGGACGTTGAGCCATAACTTATTTGAGCCTCTCAGATTCTTTACTCCTCGCCCTCGCGGCAGAGGCGGTTGTTCCGCGCGTCCAGCCACGATTGCAAGATTTCCACTGCAGCTGCCTGATCAATCACGTCTCGGCTCGTGCGGCTAGAGCGCCCCGCCGCGTGCATCGCTTGGGTGGCCACGACGGTGGTGAGGCGCTCATCGGCGAAACGCACGGGGATGCTGTGCCCCGCGCGACTCAGCCGCCGGTTAATCCGGAACGCAATTTCTTTGGCATGCTTGACTGACTTGGAGCCATGTCCCTTGAGATCGCGCGGCAAACCGACCACGACCTCCACTACCTGACCGTCTTCGATGATCTCGATCAGACGGTCAATATCCGCTAGGTCTCTGCCCCCGAACCCCGTCTGGCGCTGCACAGTTTCCACCGGCATAGCCAGCGAGGCGCCACGATCCGACATGGCGAGACCAATACGCGCCGTCCCGACGTCGATACCGAGCCGTCGACCCACTCCGGGATCATCAACCCCAGGCTCATCGGGTACTGGTTTATTGGCCATTCGCATCTTTCTATCTTCACAACGGGCATTGAGCACATAGCTACACCTACAATGTAGCGATTCGTAACCGTTTAGTGATAAATATTCCGGCGTGTGTTGCCCAGTAATATGGCTTTTCGACGCCCACCTCCCCCACACCACCCACAATGATTCAAGTATCAGGCCTTGACTAATGGGCGTCTCGGGAGCGGCGAGCCGCGTCGATTCAGCGCAGATTTATTTCTTATGGCAAACGAAACACCCACCCCTTCTACCTCGGGATGGGTGCACGCGTTGCGGGCGTCTAGCCCTCGAGTGCTGCGGCTACTGCAGCGAAACCGGCAGCGATACCGGAGGCGTCAGAGCCAGAGCCCTGGGCCATATCCGGCTTGCCGCCGCCGCGGCCACCAATGTGGCTGCCGAAGGTCTTGACCAACTCGCCGGCCTTGATGCCTTGGGACACCGCCTGCGCGGTGGCAGCAACGATGAAGGGCACCTTGCCACCATTATCGCTGGCCAGCACCACCACACCGGCACGCTCGCCGAGGCGGTTCTTCAGATCAGAGGCCATCTCGCGCAGGTCTCCGCCGGAGAGATTCTCGGCCGGGGTTGCGGTGATCAGCTCATAGCCGCCCACTGGGCGGGCCGAGGAGAGGATCTCGCCGGTCTGGGCGGCCAGCTGCTGCTTGTGCAGCTGGGCGATCTGCTTCTCGGCCAGCTTGAGCTTCTCGGTCAGCTGGGAGATGCGCTCCGGCAGCTCCTCGCTGGGAGCCTTCAAGGAGCTCGCCAGGCCGGCGGCGAGGGCGCGCTCGCGGGAGAGGTAGGAGAAGGAATCCAGGCCGGAATAGGCCTCGATGCGGCGCACTCCGGATCCCACCGAGGACTCGCCCAGCACGGCCACGGGGCCGATCTGCGAGGAGTGCTGCACGTGGGTGCCGCCGCAGAGCTCCATGGAGAAGGGGCCACCGATTTCCACCACGCGCACATTGCGGCCGTAGTTCTCGCCGAAGAGCGCCATCGCACCCATGGCCTTGGCCTCATCCAGGGTGGTTTCGATGGTATTGACCTGGTGGTCGGTGTCCACAGCCTGATTGGTGATGTACTCGATCTGCTGCATCTGCTCCGGGCTCAGTGCCTGGGTGTAGTTGAAGTCGAAGCGCAGATAGCCCGGCTTATTCATCGAGCCAGCCTGGACGGCTGTGGGGCCGAGAACCTCCCGCAGCGCGGCGTGAATGAGGTGGGTGGCGGAGTGTGCCTGGCGGGCGGCGTGCCGCCATGCCGGATCGACGGCGGCGTGCACCTGCGCGCCCACACCCAATTCACCGCCGACCACGCGGGCTTTGTGTACCCACAGCTTCTTGCCGATCTTCTGCACATCGCTGACTTCCAAATCGGCGGAGCCGGCGGTGATACGGCCACGATCGCCCAGCTGGCCGCCTGCTTCGGCATACATCGGCGAGACGTCGAGGATCACCTCGACCTCCTCGCCCGGGGAGGCGGCGTCGAGACGCTGCCCTTGGCGGATCAGGCCCAGCACACGGGATTCGGACTCGAGGTTGTCATAGCCGACGAACTCGGTGGGGTGATCGTCCACGAACTCGCGGTAGACGGACATGTCGGCATGGCCGTGCTTCTTGGCCACGCTATCGGCCTTAGCGCGGGCGCGCTGCTCGGCCATGAGCTGATCGAAGCCCTCGCGATCCACGTCGAGGCCCGCCTCGGCGGCCATCTCGAGGGTGAGATCGATCGGGAAGCCATACGTGTCGTGCAGGGCGAATACCTTATCGCCGGAGAGGCTGGTCACCCCAGCGGAGCGGGCCTCGGTGGCGGCATTATCAAAGAGGTGCGTGCCCGATTCGAGCGTGCGCAGGAAGGCCTTTTCCTCATTGGTGGCCACCTGCAGAATGCGGGCGCGGGCGTCCGCGATCTCCGGGTAGGACAGCTCCATGGTGTCCATGATGGTGTTCATCAACTGTTCCATGGTCTCGCCGGTGGCCCCGAGCAGCTTCGCGGAGCGGATGATACGGCGCAACAGCCGGCGCAGAATATAGCCGCGGCCCTCATTACCCGGGGTGACACCATCGAGGATGAGCATCATGCCGGTGCGGGAGTGATCGGCGATCACGCGGAAACGAATATCGTTCTGGTGGTTCTTGCCATAGGTGGCGCCGGTGAGCGTTTCGGCCACGTCAATGACGGGGCGCAGCAGATCCGTCTCGTAGACATTGTCTACGCCCTGCATGATGCAGGCGACACGCTCAATGCCGAGGCCGGTATCAATATTCTTCTTCGGCAGCGGGCCGAGGACCTCGAAGGAGTCCTTGCCGGTGCCCTCGCCGCGCTCATTCTCCATGAACACGAGGTTCCAGATCTCCATGTAGCGGTTATCATCCGCCACCGGGCCGCCCTCTTGGCCATATTCGGGTCCGCGATCATAGTAGATCTCGGAGCAGGGGCCGCAGGGGCCGGGAATGCCCATGGACCAGTAGTTATCTGCCATGCCTAGGCGCTGGATTCGCTCGGTGGGTACACCAATCTTCTTATACCAGATATCAGCAGCCTCGTCATCGTCGAGGTACACCGTTACCCAGAGGCGCTTCGGGTCGAGACCATAGCCGCCCTCGGCTACATCTCCGGTGAGCAGCTCCCAGGCATGGGTGATCGCGCCTTCCTTGAAGTACTGGCCGAAGGAGAAGTTGCCGGCCATCTGGAAAAAGGTGTTGTGGCGGGTAGTAATGCCCACCTCCTCGATGTCGAGGGTGCGCACACACTTCTGGATGGAGGTGGCCGTGCCATTGGGGAAAGGCGGATTCTGCTGGCCTAAGAAGTAGGGCTTGAAGGGAACCATGCCGGCGTTCACGAACAGCAGGGTGGGATCGTCAAGAATCAGCGAGGCGCTCGGCACGGCCTCGTGGCCTGCCTTCACGAAGTGCTGCGTAAAACGCTCTCGGATCTCATGAGTCTGCACGAAAAATTCCTCGCTTCACCGTGGTATGAGTGTCAATCTCTGGGTAGTTTACTCTTTAGCCGCGCACGATCCTGCGCAGGCGGCCGATAAAATCATACAGACGTTTTTCCGCACCGTGGGTGCTCGGCTCATAGTAAACGGCATCGTCCAGCGCTTCGGGGATATAACGCTGCGCTACCACCCCGCGCGGATCGTCATGCGGATAGCTATACCCCACCGCATTGCCCAGCTTCTTTGCGCCTTCATAGTGCCCGTCGCGCAGGTGCTGCGGCACGGGATAGTTCTTGCCCTGGCGCACATCCTCGAGCGCGCGGTCGATGGCCCGGTACACCGCATTGGACTTTGGTGCCGTGGCCAAATGCACCACCGCTTGGGCGAGCACGATACGTCCCTCGGGCAGACCGATCAGCTGCACCGCCTGGGCAGCAGCGGTGGCGATGCTCAGCGCGGTGGGATCGGCCATGCCGATATCCTCACTGGCGGCGATCACCAGCCGGCGAGCAATAAAGCGAGGATCCTCCCCCGCATCGATCATCCGCGCCAGATAGTGCAGGGCCGCGTCCACATCCGAGCCGCGAATGGATTTGATGAAGGCACTGGTGACGTCATAGTGCTGGTCCCCATCGCGGTCATAGCGCACGATCGCACGATTGACGTTGTCGGCGATGGTCTCCAGAGTAAGTGTGCCGCCATCCTCGACGGCCTCCGCGCAGGCCTCGAGATAGGTGAGGCTGCGGCGGCCATCGCCGCCGGCGAGCAGCACCAGCTGCTCTAAGGCCTCATCATCGGCGTTGATGCGGCCACCGATGCCGCGCTCATCCTCGAGGGCGCGGGTGATCAGCTGCTTAATGGAGTCATCCTCCAGCGGGTTGAGCTGGAGTAAGAGCGAGCGTGAGAGCAGCGGCGAGACCACCGAAAAGCTCGGGTTCTCCGTGGTGGCGGCGACGAGTAAGACGGTGCGGTTTTCCACCGCGGCCAGCAGCGCGTCTTGCTGCGTTTTCGAAAAGCGGTGCACCTCATCAATAAAGAGCACGGTTTGCTGGCCCTGGATGAGGCGGCGGCGCGCCTCATCGATGACCGCGCGCACCTCCTTCACCCCACTATTCAGCGCCGAGAGCGCCACGAAGTGCCGGCCAGTAGCGGCACTCACCAGCGAGGCGATCGTGGTCTTTCCTGTCCCCGGCGGGCCATAGAGAATCACCGAGGCGTCGCCGGAGCCCTCCACCAGCCGCCGCAGCGGCTTGCCTGGGCCGAGAAGGTGGTCTTGTCCCACCACCTCATCGAGGCTGCGGGGGCGCATCCGCGCCGCCAAGGGGGCGGCGGCACCGGGATGGAAATAGTCCGCGGCGGCGGATCCTGCTGACATCCCTGCTGTGCCGCCCGCGCCGGCCGCGTCCGCTCCGGCCGTATCAAACAGGCCTTGTTGGGGCATGTGTGCTCTACCTACTCCTAGTGGGTGTTCTCGCGCAGGGTCTCGGCGAGGTCGGCACCGACGAATCGATCGATCACGTGCTGGGCAAAGTCCACCACGGCGGGGAAACGGGGATCGTCCGAACGCTGGGCGAAGCGGATGAGTGCATCGAAGGTTTCGTAGATGTCGATCTTCGCGAGCCGCTCCAGCTCGGCGGTGTCATCGAAGGAGTCGAGCATCTGCTGCGCGGACCAGCCCAGGTTGGTGTTCTGCGCGGCCTCGTCGACGGAGTCCTCGGCCGGGCTCATCTGATCGAGAATATTGAGCGGGCCGAAATTGAGATGCCAGATCGACAGCACTGCCCAGCCCACCAGCGCGGTGACGATGCGGGCACGCAAACGCTCGGGGTTATTCACGTTCGGCCACATGCTGCTCACCTCTTGACGCCATGCCTCGACGAAGAGATCCGCTTCCTGATCACTCAGCCGGTGAGAGAACACGAATTGGGGGAAGCCAGCAACCACGCAGGCCACATCGAAGGTGGCATCGCGGAAGCCCGCCCACTCATAGTCCAAGAATTCAGGGCGCTCCGAGTAGACGATATTATCCGGAGACAGATCGAAGGGCGTGAACGCTCGGTGCTGCCCGGAGACCAGGCGGCGCTGCGCCTCGTGGGCGAAACGTCGCACGGTGTCATCAATCACCACCCCGTGCTTCTCTAGGAACTCCAGGCCAGAGAGCACCCCGGTTTCCAGTGCCTGGTCCCGATAGCCGGCGTGGGAGGCCTGTGCCCCATGCTTGGACACCATGCGGCGGAAGAGGATGTCAAAGTCTTGTTCGTGATCGGCAGAAGCCGAGTGCAGCAGACCAAGGGCACGGCCGAGGCGGCGCAGCAGGGAGCGGCGCTGTTCGGTATCGGCCCGATCCATCAGATCGGCGAAGGTATCTACATCGCCGCAGTCAGAGATCACCAATAGGCGTTCCTCCATGTCATAGGCCAAGAGCACCGGCCCTGGCCGGACATCATTCGGCAGCGAGGTGGTGAATTGATAGGCCACCACTTCCCGCAGGAAGCGGGTGGGATCAAGAGGATCGTCCGAGGACGGCGAGTGTTTGACCACCACCGTGCGCTCTTGCAGATAGGGCGAGGGGGTGAGCTTCAACCGCAACACGGTGGAATTGCCCGAGCCCTCGAGAATTTCTGCGCCGACCAGCCTGAGGGAACCACCGTACCGCTTGCACAAGAGCTTTTCTGCACGAGCAACCACATGCTCGTGGATCTCTTCGACGGCCGCGGTGGGTGTGATTGTCGCCGACATGGGCGTGATCTCTCCTCGGTGGGGTTATGAGCTAAAAGTATGGTTCGGTTAAGGCTCCCGCGCATAAACACCGCCCCCCTACGGGGCTATGCACGGCAGTACGCACGCACTCAATTCCTTACAGTCATGAGCACCATTGTGCCTGAGTGGCTGGCCCTACCGATAGGGCCTAGGCGATATTCACAGCGACATCACATCCGCAGCCCCGCGGTTCAGCATCGCGCGAGACAACGGCGGAATGCCCGCCATCTGGGTGCGCGCATGCAAAAGCGAGGGCGCTGCGCCTGCCGCACACTGTGCACGAGACTGCCACCCTCGCTGAGCGCGCTACCGCCACCACTGCGGGTGGCGGCCGCGATGCGTGCGGATTAGGACTGAGCGTCCTTCTCCTTCGGCTTGGCGTCGATACCCGATTCCTTGCGCTGCTGCTTGGTGATCGGCGCCGGGGCCGCGGTAAGCGGATCCACTCCGCCACCCGACTTCGGGAAGGCGATGACATCGCGAATGGAGTCGAAGCCGCCCAGTAGGGAGACGATGCGGTCCCAGCCGAAGGCGATACCGCCGTGCGGCGGGGCGCCAAAGGCGAAAGCGTCGAGCAGGAAGCCGAACTTCTCCTGAGCTTCCTCATCGCTAATGCCCATCACCTTGAACACGCGCTCTTGCACATCGCGGCGGTGGATACGGATGGAGCCGCCACCGATCTCGTTGCCGTTGCAGACGATGTCATAGGCGTAGGCGGTGGCCTCACCCGGGTTCTCATCGAAGCTATCGATCCACTCGGGCTTCGGGGAGGTAAAGGCGTGGTGCACGGCGGTCCACTGGGAGTGCCCCAGAGCGACATCGCCGGAAGCGGTGGCATCGGCGGAGGGCTCGAACAGAGGTGCATCGACGACCCAGGTGAAGGCCCAGTCGCCCTCCTTGATCAGGCCGAGCTTCTCGGCGATCGCGCCACGGGCGGCGCCCAGCAGGGCACGGGAGGACTTGGCATCGCCGGCGGCGAAGAAGATGCAGTCGCCGGGCTTAGCGCCCACGTGCTCGGCAATGCCGGCGCGCTCGGCGTCGGTGATGTTCTTGGCCACCGGGCCGGCCAGCTCGCCGTCCTCGCCCACGAGGATATAGGCCAAGCCCTTCGCGCCGCGCTGCTTCGCCCACTCCTGCCAGGCGTCCAGCTGACGACGCGGCTGGGAGGCGCCACCGTCCATCACCACGGCACCCACGTAGTCATTCTGGAAGACGCGGAAGGTGGTGTCCTTGAAGAACTCGGTGCATTCCACCAGCGGGATGTCGAAGCGCAGATCCGGCTTATCGGAGCCGTACTTCTCCATCGCCTCCTTGTAGGTCATGCGCGGAATCGGGGTGGAGATCTCGTAGCCGATCTCCTTCCACAGCGCCACCAGAATGTCCTCGGCCAGGGCGATGACGTCTTCCTGGTCCACGAAGCTCATCTCCACATCCAGCTGGGTGAACTCCGGCTGCCGATCGGCGCGGAAGTCCTCATCGCGGTAGCAGCGCGCGATCTGGTAGTAGCGCTCTATGCCGGCCACCATGAGCAGCTGCTTGAACAGCTGCGGCGACTGCGGCAGTGCGTACCAGGAGCCCGGCTTGAGGCGCGCCGGAACGAGGAAGTCGCGGGCGCCCTCCGGGGTGGAGCGCGTCAGGGTGGGGGTTTCGATCTCGAGGAAGCCGTGGCTATCGAGCACCGAGCGGGCCGCGCGATTGACATTCGAGCGCAGCTTCATAGCGGCGGCCTGGCTGGAGCGGCGCAAGTCCAGATAGCGGTACTTCAGGCGGGTTTCCTCGCCCACCTCACCGGAGGAGGATGCGTCCTCGATCTGGAAAGGCAGCGCCGAGGCCTCATTGAGGATCTCCAGCTCGGAGACATTGACCTCCACATCGCCGGAGGCAAGGTTCGGGTTCTCGCTTCCTTCCGGACGCGGCTCGACCACGCCGGTGACCTTGACGCAGAACTCGCTGCGCAGCTTGTGTGCCTGCTCTGCCACCTCGGACTCGCGGAACACAACCTGCGCCACGCCGGAGCTATCGCGAAGATCAATAAAGATCACGCCACCGTGGTCACGGCGACGCGCGACCCATCCGGTCAGCGTCACGGCGCTACCCGCGGTTTCTTTCCTTAAATCCCCTGCATAATGAGTACGCAACACTGAAGGCTGTCCCTTTCCTTTACATAAATATGTAGATCCGTGCTGAGTTTACCCGCCAGAGTGGACATATTCGACACCGGCCCCTGTGCACGCTTATCGACACCATCCTCGCGCCCGCACATCGCCCGCGCGCCGCGGCTGCAGCGAGATGGCGTCGATAAGCGCAAAGAATGTGAGAATATAAACGCATGACTTTTCGGAAAGACGTTACGAGCGAGGGCAGCCGCGCCCGCACCGGCGGCGGTGGCCGAGCGGTAGCGCTAGGTGGCGGCGGCATCGGCACCCTGCTGCTCGTGGGGCTGTACCTATTCATGGGCGGCGATATTGGCAGCCTCGGCCAGCTCACCGCGCCCGAACAACAAGTCCAGAGCGAGTCCGGCACGCTGGAACACTGCCGTACCGGCGAGGACGCCAACACCTACGACGATTGCCGCGTGATGTTCACCGCCTTGTCGGTCGATGATGTGTGGCGCGAGCAGCTGCCGGCCCAGGCCGGCATCGACTACACCGAGCCCACCCCCGTGATTTTTGAGGGCGCCACCCAATCCGGCTGTGGCATCGCACAATCCGCCACCGGCCCCTTCTACTGCCCGCGGGATAACTCCGCCTACTTCGACACCTCATTTTTTAGCCAGCTGGATCAGCTCGGCGGCGATTCCGGCCCACTCGCCCAAATGTATGTGGTGGCCCACGAATACGGCCACCACATCCAGAACCTGGAAGGCACCCTGGGCTTGAGCAACTACAACGATCCCGGCGCGGATTCGAATGCGGTGAAGATCGAGCTGCAGGCCGATTGCTATGCAGGGCTCTGGGCGCACTACGCCGATAAGGGCGAGGACGCCTATCTCGAGCAGATCACCGAAGAGCAGGTGCAGCAGGCCGTGGATACCGCGCGCGCCATTGGCGATGACAATATCCAACAGCAGTCCGGTCGCGAGGTGCAACCGGATAGTTGGACGCACGGTTCCTCGAAGCAGCGCCAGCAGGCCTTTATGACTGGCTACACCAGTGGACGCATGTCCACCTGCGACACCTTAGAGCGCGGCGGCTATAGCAACTAGCGTTTCCGCCCGCCGCCGTGACACCCCGATGCGTGGAAAGAGGATGGCCCCATGACTGACACCCGCCCCGCCGAGCGCGATGCCGAGCGCAACGCCGCGAATGAACCGGCGCATCGCGCCCACCAATTCATAGCGGCATTTAACGATATCGAGGCGCACTTTCGCTCGGTGTTGCAGCCGAAGGGCTACGAAGCCTTTGGCTCGATGGCGCGCCGCATGGAAAATAGCGGGGCCATCACCTCCCTGCAGTTGATGGAGCTTGAGGCCTTTGTGGATCTGCGCAATGCGATCAGCCACGGCTCCTATCGGGATGGCGAGCCCATTGCGGAGCCGCGGGCCGATACAGTGGCCGCAATTGAGAAGCTGCGCGATGTATTGCTCAGCCCGCCGCGGGTGGTGCAGGTGATCGGGCAGCAGAAGATCTATAGCTTCACCCCGGAGGACTCACTCTCCGAGGTATTTCACATTATTAATGAGAAGGGCATTTCGCAGTACCCGATCTATCACGAGGGCTCCTATCAGGCGCTGCTGACTACAACCATGGTGGCGCAGTGGTTTGCGGATTGGTCGCTGCGCCGCAGCGCGGGCGAGGATGTGGGCTCCCTCGAGTCGGTTCGGGTGGGCGAGGTAATTGATTTCGCCCATAGCCGCGCCTTGCGCGATCATGCGGTCTTTGCCCCCGCCGATGTGGACGCGGCCACGGCGGTAACGATGCTGCGGCATCCGGAGCTGCCGCGGGTGCTGATTGTTACCGAGCACGGCAAGAAATCGCAGAAGCCGATTCGTATCGTCGGCGCCGCCGATGTGATCCCGCTGCTGGATGCGCTGGAGGAGTTTTAAGCCACCCCGCAGCTTCAGCTGGGCCCGCGCAGAGGCGTGTGCGCTTCGGCTTCTCCCCCTCCCCTGCCGCTTCTGTACCGGCTGGGCTACCCTAAGAAACCATGTCATCTCTGCTCGTGATTTCTGCTGGGCTCTCCTCGCCATCCTCCACGCTTTCCTTAGCGCGCCGTATCGCCACTGCCGCCGAGGACTCGCTGGAGCAGCAGGGTGAGACTATCTCCCGCTCCGAGCTGGAGGTGCGCACCCTGGCCTTCGATCTGGCCTCCTATATGACCGAGGGGTTTCAGCTCAGCCCGGCGCTCAGCGCTGCGCATCGCCAGGTCGAGCAGGCCGATGGGCTGATTATCGCCACTCCGATCTTTACCGCCAGTTTCTCGGGGCTATTGAAGATGTTTGTGGACTCGCTGCCGCGCACCGCGGTGGTGGGCACGCCGACGACATTGGCGGCCACCGCCGGCAGTCCCCGCCATCTGCTCGCAGTGGACTATGCGCTGCGCCCGCTGATCACACACTTGAAGGCCAGCGTCTTGCCCACGGCGGTATTTCACTCCACCGATAGCGCGGATTCGGCCGAGTTTGAGGAGCGTGTGCAGCGCGCCGCCGAGGAGCTCTCGGAGGCGATCATGATGGAGCACGCGGCAGGCTCCTCTGCCTCGTAGGGCCCGCGGCACCTGGTGTCGTGGTGCGTCTGAAATACCAGATCACCACCCCCGTACATAGTGCTATTTTCCCTGCTCAAGCCCTGTTCTCACATACCAGACCAGAGGGTAATTCTGGGCAGCTTTATGTGATGTAGCCCGCAATAGACTAGCAACTATGACTATTTCAGCGGTTGATCTTTTTAGCATCGGCATCGGCCCCTCGTCATCCCATACTGTCGGACCGATGCGCGCTGCCCTGCAGTATGTACGGCAGCATCAGCCCCGGGCCGTGGCGGTCACTCTGCACGGCTCGCTTGCCGCCACGGGTCTCGGACATGGCACCGACCGCGCCACGCTGCTTGGACTGATGGGCTACGAGCCCGATACGGTCCCCCACGATATCGATCCCGCCCCTGGCGCGGCGATCCCGGAGAGCGGCACCATCGAGTCCTTCGACGGGGCTATCGACTACCGGATTGTCTTCGATAACGCTCCCCTGCCACAGCACCCCAATGGCATGACCTTCCAGCAGCTCGACGCCTCCGGCGAGCCACTCGGGGCGCCGCAGCGCTATTTCTCGGTCGGCGGCGGGTTCATTCTGCGGGAAGATGAGATGGAGGAGATCTCCACCCTGCCCGCCGGTGCCGCCACCGCCGGCCGCGAGGGCGAGCTGCCGTATCCCTTCACCACCGGTAATGAGCTACTGGAGCTCTGTCGGCTGCACGACATGTCGGTCGCCGCCATCATGCTGGCCAATGAGTCCCAACTGCACTACGAGCACGGCGGCGCCGAGTATGTGCTCGGCCATCTCGACCGAGTGTGGCACACCATGAGCGAGTGCATCCAGCGCGGCACCGCCGCCACCGGCGAGCTTCCTGGGGGCTTGCGGGTGCGTCGTCGCGCCGCAGCCATGCTCGAGCGTATCCGTGCCGAGAAGCAGAACGATGAGGGCGATGCGCTGCGCGCCATGGAGTGGGTGAACCTCTACGCGCTGGCGGTGAATGAGGAAAACGCCGCAGGCGGCCGGGTGGTTACCGCCCCCACCAATGGCGCAGCCGGCATCATCCCCGCGGTGATGAACTACGCCCGCGACTTCCGCGTGGACTTCACCCACGACACCGCCCGAGAATTTTTACTCGCCGCCGCCGCCATTGGCCTCATCATTAAAGAAAATGCCTCCATTTCCGGCGCCGAGGTGGGCTGCCAAGGGGAGGTGGGCTCCGCCTCGGCTATGGCCGCGGCGGGATTGGCGCAGATCATGGGCGGCTCCGCGGCCCAAGTAGAAAACGCCGCAGAGATCGCCCTCGAACACAACCTCGGGCTGACCTGCGATCCCATCGGCGGCCTGGTCCAGATCCCCTGCATTGAACGCAATGCCATCGGCGCGGTGAAGTCCATTAACGCCGCCCGTCTCGCCTGCTTCGGCGATGGCCAGCACTGGGTGTCTTTGGATGATGCGGTCAAGACCATGAGTGATACCGGCAAGGACATGCTCTCCAAGTACAAGGAGACCTCTATGGGCGGACTCGCCGTGAACATCGGATTAAAGGTCAACCGCGTGGAGTGCTAGCCACGCCCCGTGCGGCGTTCCGGCCTAGCATGCGCAACGGCCCTGCGCGTCATTCCCGTAAGCGGTACGAGGAATCGCGGCAGCGCCGTTATCTGCGTTCGGAGCGTATTAGGCCAGCGCGGTGCGCAGGTGCTCCACCAGCGCGGCGGTGGAGACTTCCTGCTGCTCATGGCGGCTCAGATCCTTCACCGCCACCACGTCATTGTCCAGCTCCCGATCACCGATCACGAGTGCGAACTGGGCGCCGGCGCGGTCCGCGCCCTTCATCGCGCCCTTCAAGCCGCGATCGCCATAGGACATATCGGCCGAGATACCGGCCACGCGCAGCTCATTGATGACAGCGGCGAGCCGCCGCTTGGCGTCTGCGCCCATGCCGACACCGTAGACATCCACCCGGGAGCCGGTGGTCAGTCTCACGCCCTCGGCCTGCATGGCCAACAGGGCGCGATCCACACCCAAGCCATAGCCGATACCGGAGAGATCCTGTCCGCCGAGCTGTTTCATCAGCCCGTCATAGCGGCCACCGCCACCGATACCGGACTGTGCCCCCAAGCCATCGTGCACGAACTCGAAGCAGGTCTTGGTGTAGTAGTCCAAACCTCGCACCAGGCGCGGGTTGATCTCGAAGTCGATGCCCATGTCCTCGAGCAGGCCGGTGACCGTCTCGAAGTGCTCTCGGCACTCGGCAGAGAGATAGTCCAGCATGAGCGGGGCATCGGCGGTCATCTCCTTGACCTCCTCACGCTTATCGTCCAAGACGCGAAGCGGGTTCAGCTCGGCGCGCTGCCGGGTGGCCTCATCCAGCGGCAAGGCGAAGAGAAACTCCTGCAGCTTCTCCCGATAGGTGCCACGGCAGCTGGCATCGCCAAGAGAGGTCAGCTCCAGCCGGTAACCGCGCAAGCCTAGGGCACGGAAAGAACGATCGGCGAGGGCCACCACCTCGGCGTCGAGAGCGGGATCATCGACACCGATGGCCTCCACGCCCACCTGCTGCAGCTGGCGGTAGCGCCCAGCCTGGGGGCGCTCATAGCGGAAGAAGGGGCCGGCATAGGCCAGCTTCACCGGCAGCTGGCCACGATCGAGGTTGTGCTCGATCACCGAGCGCATCACCCCGGCCGTGCCCTCGGGGCGCAGAGTCACCGAACGCCCACCGCGGTCGGGGAAGGTGTACATTTCCTTGCTCACCACGTCGGTGGATTCGCCCACGCCGCGCGCAAATAAGCCGGTGTCTTCGAAGATCGGCAACTCAATGTGCTCATAGCCCGCCCGATGCGCCTGGTCCACCAAGGTGTTCTGGACAGCCTTGAATTCAGCGGAGTGCGCCGGAACATAATCCGGAACGCCCTTGGGAGCGGAAAATGCCTTGAGTTTCTTCGAATCAGTCACGGATGACAGTGTATATCAGGCGAGGAAGGGGTTGGACTTCAACTCCGTGGCCATCGTGGTCTCCGGCCCATGCCCGGGCAGCACATGCAGCTCCGGCGGGAGCTGAGAGACGACATCGGCCAGGCTGCGCTTCATCGCGGCAGGATCCGAGCCCGGCAGATCGGTGCGGCCAATCGAGCCGGCGAACAGCACATCGCCGGAAAAGCACACCTGCCGCCCCACGAAGAGCACCGAACCCGGGGAATGGCCTGGGGCATGGCGCACCGTGAAGCGCTCCTTGCAGATGTGGACCTCAGCGCCGTCATCGAGATAGTCCAGCGTGTCCGGAAAGGGCATGGAGGCGGCGTCGAAAAGCTGCTGCGCCTGCTCAGACACCCCGGAGCCATCCTTGAGCATGCCCGCATCCTGGGGGTGAATGAAGACAGTGCAGCCCTGCTCGTTGGCGAGGGCGGCCGCATCGCGGGTGTGATCAATGTGGCCGTGGGTCAGCAGCACCTGCTCCAAGGTGAGATTGTTCTGCCGCAGGTGCTGGGTGATCGCGGCGGCGGCGCCGAGGCCGGGATCGATCACGGTCGCGCGCTCGCCATCCGAGATGACATAGCAGTTGGTCTGGAAAGGGCCGGTGACCATCATCGCAAGATTCATGCTCACCATCATAGGTCGCGGGCGGTACCACCACTGCGCCCGCGATACTCTAAACTGTGTTCAGTTAGCACGGAATCTACGAGCACATGAGGCTAGGTGAGCACCCCTAATGGAGAGCAATAAGAAGCGTCGCGAGGAGTCGATGCGCGCCCTCGAGCGCGAAATCAAGTCCCGTGATCGGAAGGAAAAGACCCAGCCTCTCGGCGTGGCACTGGCCTCGCTGGCGGTGATTGGTCTCGCTACCGCCGGTATCTACTGGGCTTCGACGCACGAAGGCGATGATGCGGTGGAGGCCTCCGAGGAGACCAGCACCACCGAGGCCGCGGAGCAGGACATCACGCCGCTGGCCAAAGAGCGCACCACCCCCCTTGGGGAAACCGTGACCTGCTCCTATGAGGATTCCGGCCGTGAGGCCAGCCGCGAGGTCTCCCGCCCCAACCAAGAGGATGTGCCCGCCCGCGGCACCGTCACCGTCACCCTCGACACCAGCCAAGGCCCGATCGGCATGAAGCTGGATCGTTCCGTCTCGCCCTGCACCGTCAACGCGGTGGAGCACCTCGCACAGGAGGGCTTCTACAACGATACGATCTGCCACCGCATCACCACCTCCGGTATTCACGTGCTGCAGTGCGGCGATCCGAGCGGCCAGGGATCGGGCGGCCCGGGCTTCCAGTTCGCCAACGAGTTCCCCACCGATGAGGCCTCGGATCAGGCAAAGCAGCAGCCCGTGAACTATGAGCGCGGCACCATCGCCATGGCCAATAGCGGCCCCGATACCAATGGCTCGCAGTTCTTCCTCAACTACGATGATTCCCCGCTGCCGCCGATGTACACCTACTTCGGCACCATCGATGAGGCTGGGCTGAAGACCCTCGACGCCATCGCCGAGAAGGGTGCCGCCGAGGGCGCCAGCGACGGCGCTCCTGCGGAGGAAGTAAAGATCACCACCGCCACGGTGAGCTAGGACATAACCCGCGTGGCCGCTGCGGCCGGCACGACAAAGCTAAGGCCCACACTCTCCCCCTTGCGGGGAATAAGAGTGTGGGCCTTTGTGCTGCGCTTCACGGGCGGGCACAGCGTTGAGTGCGCTTTAGCCGCCAGAGGTGACGCGGTAGACGTCGAAGACGCCTTCGATACTGCGCAGATGGTGCATCAAGGATCCCAGCTGCTTGGAGTCCGAGACCTGGAAGGTAAAGCGCAGCATCGCCACCCGGTCATCGGCGACGCGGGTATTCATCGCGGTCACCGTCACCTTCTGCTCCGCGATCACCCGGGTGACCTCCAGCAGGAGGCCATTGCGGTCAAGGGCCTCGACTTGCAGCGTGGCGGCGAATACCGTCCCCGAGGACTCCGAGGCCCACGAGACCTGAATCAGCCGCTCCGGCTCCTGCTGGAGCTTCTCGGCGTTGGTGCAGTCGGCGCGGTGCACGCTCACCCCGCCGCCGCGGGTGACGAAACCGAAGATGGTATCGCCCGGAACCGGGGTACAGCACTTGGCCAGCTTCGCCATCACATCCGGGCTGCCCTCCACCAAGATGCCGGTGGAGGAATCCTGATGGGCGCGCTGCTTGGAATTGACCAGCTCGTGGAAGGGGGTGCGCGCGGCGAGGGCGTCCTCGGCATCGTCGGCATCGCCGAAAGTCGCCATGAGGCGATTCATCACATGCCGCGCCGAGACCGAACCATTACCGATCGCGGCGTAGAGCGTCTCCACGTCCTGGTAGTGCAGCTCCTCGGCCACCGCCCGCATGGACTGCGAGGTGATCAGCCGGTGCAGGGGCAACCCGCCGCGTTGTACTTCGGTGGCGAGGGCGTCGCGGCCAAGCTCCACATGCTCTTCGCGGCGCTCCTTGGCAAACCACTGCCGAATCTTGGCCTTGGCGCGCGGCGAGGCCACGAACTTCTCCCAGTCCTGGCTGGGCCCTGCTGCCTGATCTTTAGAGGTAAATACCTCCACCCGATCGCCGGAGTTCAGCTTGGTTTCGAGCGCCACCAACTTGCCGTTGATCTTCGCGCCGATACAGCGATGCCCCACCTCGGTGTGTACCGCATAGGCGAAGTCCACCGGGGTGGCATCCACCGGCAGGTTCACCACATCGCCCTTGGGGGTGAACACGAAGATCTGCGTGCTGCTGAGGTCATAGCGCAGCGAATCGAGGAACTCATTCGGGTCGGCGGCTTCTTTTTGCCAATCCAGCAGCTGGCGCAGCCACGCCATCTGATCCAGATCGGCTTTATCGCCCTTGTGCGAGCCCTTGGTCTCCTTATAACGCCAGTGCGCGGCAATGCCGAACTCGGCGTTGTAGTGCATCTCATGGGTGCGCACCTGCACCTCAAGCGGCTTGGTGCCCGGCCCCATCACGGTGGTGTGCAGGGACTGATACACCCCGAAGCGCGGCGCCGAAATATAGTCCTTGAAGCGTCCGGGCATGGCGGAGTAGAGGGAGTGCACCGCACCGATGGCGGCATAGCAGCTATTGATGTCATCGACGAGCACGCGGATGCCGATGAGATCGAAGATCTCGTCGAAATCGCGGCCCCGCACGATCATCTTCTGATAGATCGACCAATAGTGCTTCGGCCGGCCCATCACCTCGGCGTGGATGTTGTTGTCCTTGAGGGTGGTGCTGAGCTCGTCGATGATCTGGGTGATATAGCGGTCCCGCGAGGGGGCACGATCCGCCACCAAGCGCACGATCTCTTGGTACTTCTTCGGATACAAAATGGCGAAGGAGAGATCCTCCAGCTCCCACTTCACCGACGCCATGCCGAGCCGGTGCGCCAGCGGCGCAATCACCTCAAGGGTTTCGCGCGCCTTTTTGGCCTGCTTCTCCGGGGGCAAAAAGCGCATGGTGCGCATATTGTGCAGGCGATCGGCCACCTTGATTACCAACACCCGCGGATCATTGCTCATGGCCACGATCATTTTGCGGATCGTTTCCGCCTCCGCGGCCGCCCCGAGCGCCACCTTATCCAGCTTGGTCACGCCATCAACCATGCGGGCGACTTCTTCACCGAAGTCGCGGGTGAGATCCTCCAGGGTGTAGTCGGTGTCCTCCACCGTGTCGTGCAGCAGCGCCGCCAACAGGGTGGTGGTATCCATGCCGATCTCCGCGGCGATGGTGGCTACGGCCAAGGGATGGGTGATATAGGGGTCACCGGACTTGCGATACACGCCATCGTGCAACCGCTCGGCGGTGGAGTATGCCCGCTCCAAGAGGGCGACATCGCACTTCGGGTGGATCTCGCGGTGAATGCTGATCAGCGGCTCGAGGACAGGATTGGCCTTGACCTTGTTGCCGGTGAGGCTACGGGCGAGCCTGGCAGACATGCTGCGGACACTGACTTGGTTGCGTCCAGGTTTGTTTTCCGGCATAGCGCTAAGTGTATTAGATAAACCTAGGCGATATCCCCATTGTTGAGGACAACCAAGGGCACGTCCGCCAGCTTCTGCCGGCCGCCGAGGCCGCCGACCTCCAGCACGAGAGCATTGCCCACCACGCTGGCCCCAGCCTTTTCCAGCAGGCTTCGCGCCGCGCAGAGAGTGCCGCCCGTGGCCAGGACGTCGTCGACAAGCGCAATCTTGCGCCCCTGTAGCTCCACGCCGCTGCCCGGGATCTCGAGCGCTGCCGAGCCATATTCCAGGTCATATTCCGCGCTAAAGACCGGCGGCGGCAGCTTGCCCTTTTTGCGGATCGCCAGCACGCCCATGCCGAGCTTATAGGCCACCGCCGAGCCGAGCAGAAAGCCGCGGGCATCGAGGCCGCCGATCATCTCCGCCCCCATCTCTTTGACGGCCTGGGAGAGCTCATCGACGATCACCCGCAGCGCCTCACCGTCGGCGAGCACCGGGGTGAGATCCTCAAAGATCACGCCTTCGGCGGGAAAATCGGGCACATAGCGGATGCGATCGGCAAGAGCGTCGCGGGCGGTTGCATACGACATGGCTATAGGTGTGGCCTTCCTGTCAGGTGCTGGGCAGGCACGGGGCTCACCCAGCGGGCACCAAAGGTGCACGGGATTCATCGAGCATGAAGTTGGATCACTCCCCCACGAACGCGATCGACTGCCACGACCGCATCGCCGCGATACAGTGCCGGCGCCGCGAGAGGCGAGCGCGGGTTAGTCGATCTGCCAGCGCGACATGTTCCAGCCGATCCCCGCTCGCGAAGTGTTAGGAACAACGTTACCCACCGAGTTGTTCACCACAAACGTGCGGGGTTGGGCAGCGAGCGGAATGGAGGGGATCTCCTCCCACAGCCGCTCCTCCGCTTGGCGCAATAGCTCGCTATTATTGGCCGGCGCATTCACCGAGGCGTACTCGGTGCGGGTATCCACCGCCACCAAGATCGCGTCGGCCTGGCCCTCCAAATCGGCGGGGCCGCCCCACTCATTCGTAGCGGTGCGGGAGAGATCACCGAGATCATTGGTGATATCTGAGACGTCCTTGATCGTGATGCCGGCTTTGGCGCAGCTTTCGCTGATGGCGTCCACGATCGCCTTTTTCCGTGGATCGGGGGCGGTATAGCCGATACGAATCGTCGCCCCCTCCAGCTCGGCCCGGGCTTTGGCCATATCGGTGCCGAGGTTGCGATCGGAGATATCGCGGGTGCTTTCGAAGGTCGGCGCGATCGCCGGGCTGAGGCGGGTGCCCACCGGCGGCACATCCACACCGGAGTAGCCGGAAGATAATTGCGCTATCTCGTTTTGATCTATGCAGGCGGCAAAGCCCTGCCGCTTCGCCGGGGTGGCGAGCACCCCCGAGTTGGCGAGATTGAGTTGTTCGATCAGTTGGCCGACCTCGCGGGTGACTTCATAGGGATTGGCGGTGTCATTGCGGTCCACCCAGTCGATCGAGGAGGCATTCACCAGATCCGCGATCTCCAAGGAGTTCTGCTCGGCCTTGGCCACCCGATCCACCCCGGCGGGATAGACCACGATCTTATCGAGGGAGGGGGCGTCTCCTGCGTAGTGCGGATTGGGCACGAGCACGACCGAGCCATCGTCGAGGACCTCAGAGATCTTCATCGGGCCCGAGGAGGCGTGCAGTTCGGGGTCAAAGTTCTTCAGCAAGAAGGCATCGTTCCATGCGGTGCCGATCTTTTCCATCGGCTCGGCAGCGCCGCTCGTCACCGCCTGCCACATCTCGTCTTCGCTCATTCCGGCGGCGCGGGCGATGATATGGGCGGGCAGCACGGTGCCGGGGCCGAAGAGCTGCCGCCACCGGGATCCAAAGGAGTCTTTGAACTGCACCGTGAAGTTCTTGGAGCCGCGCTCGCATTTCACATCGGCCACCTGCTGCATCAGCGGGTTATAGGCCTTGAAATAGGCTTCCTGCGTCGCGGCGATGAAGGAGAGATAGAAATCATCGCAGGTCACCGGCACCTCATCGGAGAAGATGGCCCGCTTATTGATGGTGTAGATGATCTGCACGGTTTGCCCCGGCAGGGACTGGCCCTGCGCCAGATCCATATTGGGGATGGTCTGCCCCTGGGGGCCGTGCATGAATACCGGCGGATACAGCCGAGAGGCCAGCTGTTCCGCGTTGGTGCTCACCCCGATTGTGGAGGCCGCATTGGTCGTCACCAGCGGGGTGTCCACGGCATAGCCGAAGACCTCCTGCGGCGGCTGTTCTTCCTCCGCGCAGCCTGCCAGCCCGAGAACCCCCACAGCTAGCATCACGATTACGCGGCGCAGAGTCATTCCTGCACTCATCAGGGTTTCCTTCATTCTTGCTGTGCTTATCGACGCCCACCTGCGCCACCGCAGCCGGCGTGCCCCGCAGGACACCGCCGCTGCCGTGGCAGCGTGGTCATCAGCGCCGCCAAGCACATCGCTAATGGGTGGTGGGGCGCCAGCTGAGCGCCTCCGGCTGCCCGTGTTCCGCGGGTTGCGGAGCCTGCACCGTGCGGCCGGTGTCTACCGGAGTCTCCTCCGGCTCCTCTGCTGCCCCAGAGCGGTAGCGCTCCACGGCGGCGTTGTGGTCCCGCACCTCCTTGGTGCGGTTCTTCATCGACACCAAGCACGGGGCGGCGAGGAAGATCGAGGAGAGCGTACCCTGCACCACGCCGATGAGCTGCACCAGAGCGAGGTCCTTCAAGGTGCCCACACCGAGCATCCACACCGCGACCACCATCAGCGAGATGATCGGCAGAGCCGAGAGCACCGTGGTGGAAATCGAGCGCATCACCGTCTGGTTAATGGCACGGTTGGCCAGCTCCGCATAGGTGCGCCGGCGCGAGGATTGAAAACCTGCGGTGAGCTCGGAGACTTTATCGAAGACCACCACGGTGTCATAGAGCGAGAAGGCCAGCACGGTCAGCAGACCGATCACGGTGGCCGGGGTGACCTCAAAACCGATGAGGGCATACACACCGGAGATCACGATGGCGTCCACCGTGATACACGCGATCGCGGATACGCCCATGAGCTTCTCGAAGCGCAGGGCGATGAAGGCGAAGACGAGCGCCAGGAACACGCCCATGGCCAGCAGCATGCGTTCGGTAATGGTCGAGCCCCAGGATTCGGAGACGGTGGAGTCACCGATGGCATCCGGGGAAGGCTCTCCCTGCGAGTCCTTGGGTTGGAAGGCATCATAGAGCGCCGCGCGGGCGTCATTGATCTGTTCCTCGCCGAGGCGCTCCGAGGTGATCTCCAGGATGCGGGCATCGCCCGATCCAACAACCTGCACCGCGTGCGGGTCCACCCCGGTGGCCTCTTCAAAGACCTGTTCCACTCGGGTCTCGTCGAGATCCCCGGCGGGCATATTCATCTTGGTGCCGCCCTGGAAATCGATACCGAGGCTGAATCCCCGGATCGCGATCGAGGCGAGAGCAATAAGGATGACGATAGCGGCGATGGTGTACCAGCGCTTGCGCTTGCCGATGAAATCGACGCCGCCCTCGCCGGTATAAAGCCGCTTGATGATTGAGGTATCACTCATGGTTACTTCTCTCCTGCCGCATCGTTCGAGCCGTTGCCGGCGATAACCTCATTGGCATAGGGCGCCTCCGGAGCGGAGCCGGCGGCGGCGCGCTCATCGCGCACCTTCATCACCGCGCCAAAGCCATTGCGGGACGTCTTATTGAACCACGCGCGGCGGCTGGCGAGCAGCACCAGCGGCGCGGTCACCAAGAAGGTGACGACCAAGTTGAAGATCGTGGTCAGACCCAAGGTAAAGGCAAAGCCCTTGACCGATCCGACTGCGAGCACGTAGAGCACGATGGCCGCAATCAGCGACACCGTGTTACCGCTGAGAATGGTGCGCTTAGCGGACTGCCAGCCACGCGGCACCGCCGAACGGAAGGTGCGGTTATTATCGCGGATCTCATCCTTGATGCGCTCGTAGAACACCACGAAGGAGTCGGCGGTCGTGCCCAGACCAATGATCAGACCGGCGATGCCGGCCAGGTCGAGGCTATAGCCGATCCAGCGGCCCAGCAGCACCAGGGCGCCGTAGACCAAGGCATTGGCCGCCACGAGGGTGAAGATCGCCAGGGCGCCGAATACGCGATAGTAGCTGAAGGCGAAGACGGCGATGAGCACCAGACCGACAATGCCCGCGATCAGGCCCGCCTGCAGCGAGGCGCTACCCAGCGAGGGCGGGATCGTGGTGGTGGTTCCGCCGAGCTCGCCATTTTCGCCGGCGAAACTCAAGGGCAGCGCACCATAGCGCAGGTTATTGGCCAGCTCGGTGGCCTCCTGCTGCGAGAAGCTACCCGTAATCGAGGTACCCGATCCCACCGGGGTGGCGGATTGGATCACCGGGGCGGAGATAATCTGCGAGTCAAGGGTGATCGCGATCTGCCGCTGCAGGTACTCCTCGGTCAGCTTCGCCCACGTCGAGGAGCCCTCCTCGCCGCCGGAGGACTTAAAGGCGAAGTTGATCTCCATCGTGTTGCGCTCGGGGTTGAAGCCACCGGTGATCGGCTGGGAAGTATCAATCTCATTACCGGTCAGGCGCGTGCCCTGCTCCTCATCGGTCTGGCCCACAAGCAGCGGGACGGCGTCGAGAAGCATCACTTGGCCAACGCTCGGATCACAGGCAACCAAGGGCTTTTTCGGATCATCGGTGCCGGCGAGCGGATCCAGCGGGGCCGGCTGGGAGCGATCCTCTTGTTGCTCGCACACCATGAGCTGGCGAGCCGCTACCTGCCGCGCCAGATCATCGGACTGGCGGTCCTCGCGGAGCACCTCCAGCTCCTTATCGCGCTGTTCGGCCTGCTCGAGAGAGTTCTTCGGCTCGGCCGGCGGGTTCTCGCTCACCGTGGGAGCGTCGTAGGTCTTCTTCTCCCCCACGAGCTGCTCCGAGTTATTCGACAAGGTGGTGGCGACCTCGTCGAGCACGCTTTGGGCGTGCTCCTTGGTGCTCGCGCCGACGCTGACCCAGCGGTTCGCCATGGTCTCCAGCGCCGCGAGGTTATCCTCCGGGGAGGGAATCTCGGTCGGGGTGAGCACGGGGCGGAACATCAGCTGCGAGGTCTGCGAGAGCGCCTTGGCCTGGGCGGTATCTTCACCCGGCACGGAGATCACGAGCGTATCGCCATCGGTGATCACTTCCGCGCCGCTGACACCCATGCCGTTCACACGGTTCTCCAGAATGGTGCGCGCCTGCGCGAGCTGCTCCGAGGTGGGATCCTGGCCCTGTGGGACCAGGGTCACCCGGGTCCCGCCTTGAAGATCAATACCCAGCTTGGGGACGGGCCTGCGGTCTCCAGTGAACAAGACCAAGGCGTAAACCAGCACGAGGATCAGCGCAAACACGCCGATCGCCCGCTTCGGCCACGCCGATGGTCCCAGCTGCGACCGCTTGCTGCGGGATGCCACGAACGTTTCCTCCTCCAATGAACACATGAGGCTCACCACGGGCGCCGTGGCCCGCGTGCCTCATCAACCGGCGTGAATCAGCCGCCACCACAACGATGTACCGGGGCGGCGGTTGCGCGCCACATGCACAGCGCGCGCAGGTCATTCGACCATAGTACGGCATAGGACACGCCCCCACTGAATCAGTAGCCAGTGGAGGCGGTGAATGAAATCAACAGCTTAGTCGCGGCGGTTCTCAGCCGAGCCTTGCCAACCTTCTGGGTGCTGCTCGGGGGCCGGTGCATCCTGCTGCTCCGGATGCGAGGGCTGCTCCAGGTTCTCGGGGTGCACCCCCTCGCCGGGCTGCTCCTCGTGCTGGGGTGTGAGGGGCTGCTCGCTCGCGCCCTCCATCACCGGCGCGGACTCGGCGCCAGGGGCCTCGAGCTTACGCACCACGGCGATCAGCTCGAAGGTGGACACCACGCCCGCGGCGATCTCGAGATCCACGGTGTTCTCGCTGCGATCGCGCACCGTGGCGTAGAGCCCAGCACTGGTGACCACACGGTCGCCGGGACGCAGGGATTCTTGAACCTGGCGGATCTCATTGAGCCGCTTGCGCTGAGTGCGCATCTGTAAAAAGGCGGGCAGCAAAAAGAGCGCCAGAATAATGAGCAGAAATACAGTCGTCATAGTGCCTACCAGTGTGCCAAACTCTGGCGCCGCGAACAACGGGATATACACCCGCCCGTGAGTTCTCGGCCGTCCTTAGAACAGCCCCACGGTTCCCTCCGGCGGTTCCAGCCCGAGGTGACGCCAGGCGGCGGCAGTAGCTACCCGGCCGCGTCCGGTGCGGCTAATCATGCCCGCACGCACGAGATAGGGTTCGCAGACTTCTTCCACGGTCGAGGGCTCCTCGCCCACCGCGATGGCGAGGGTGCTCACCCCCACCGGACCGCCGCCATGGCCCTTGATCAAGGCGGTGAGCACGGCCCGATCTAGGCGGTCGAGGCCCATCTCATCGACGTCAAAGACCACGAGCGCGGACTGCGCCGCAGCGAGGGTGATATGCCCATTGGAGTGCACATCGGCATAGTCGCGCACCCGCCGCAGCAGGCGATTGGCGATACGCGGGGTACCGCGGGAGCGGGAGGCGATCTCATGGCCGGCCTCTTCATCGATACTCACCCCGAGGATCTTGGCGGCGCGCAGCACCACCCGGGTGAGATCGGCGGGGCCGTAGAACTCCATTTGGGCGGTGAAGCCGAAACGATCGCGGAGTGGGCCGGTGAGCATACCCGAGCGGGTGGTCGCCCCCACCAGGGTGAAGGGAGCCAGTTCCAAGGGGATCGAGGTGGCACCGGGGCCTTTGCCGACGATCACATCAATACGGAAATCCTCCATCGCCATGTAGAGCATTTCCTCCGCCGGCCGGGCCATGCGGTGGATCTCATCGATAAACAGCACATCGCCCTCGGTGAGATTAGACAGCATGGCCGCTAGGTCGCCGGCGCGTTCGAGTGCGGGGCCTGAGGTCATGCGCAGATTCGAGTTCAGCTCGGCGGCGATGATCATCGCCATCGTGGTCTTGCCCAGCCCGGGCGGGCCGGATAGCAGCACATGATCGGGCGCCACTCCTCTGCTCCTGGCGCCGCCCAGCACCAGCTCGAGCTGCTCCCGCACCTTGGGCTGGCCGATGAACTCGCCCAGGCTTTTCGGGCGCAGGTTCACCTCATCATCGTGCTCGCCCTCGTTGAGCTGCGGGCGCACAGCGGAATCCGGCGGGCGCAATGCCCCCTCGGGGAGCTGAAACTCGGTCTTTTCTACATTCGACATAGCGCAGGTGTCCTTCCCACTTGCTCCTCGAGCCTAGTTGCTGCTCAGCGTCGCGAGGCAGGCGCGCAGCGCGGCGGAGACGTCCAGCTCCGGCTGGGCGGCCAGCACGCTCGCCACGGCCGCATCGGCGTCTTTGCGGCTAAAGCCCAGGTTTTCCAGCGCCTCTGCCACATCTTCGGCCACCCCACCCGTGAGTGCGGGGGCGGCGGTGCTGGGCTGCTGGGCGACGGCGCCGACGAAGGGCTCGACCTTCTGCTTCAAATCCACCACCATGCGCTCGGCGGTGCGCTTGCCCACGCCCGGGATCTTCTCCAGCGCGACGGCATCGCTGCGGCTGATATAGCCGGCCAGCTCGGTGGGGGTGGCCATGGCGAGCGCCGCCAGCGCCAACTTGGGGCCCACCTTGGAGACGGTGCAGAGCAGATGGAAGAACTCCTTTTCCTCGCTATTGGCGAAGGCGAATAGCTCCATCGAGTCTTCCCGCACGATCTGTGCCACCACCACGAAGCACTCTTCCCCTTGGCGCATGGTGCCGAGGGTGCGCGGGGTGGCGCTGATGCTATAGCCCACTCCGGCGCATTCGATGATCGCGCCCGAGAGGCCGAGATCAATACAGGTTCCGCGCAGGGATGCGATCATGTGCTGCTGCTCCTTTGGTGTTGCTTGGCCAGCTCCGCTTGGTGCGCCAGGGCGGGGGCGCGCCAGCAGTGGCATACCCCCAACGCTAAGGCATCGGCAGCATCGGCCGGCTTGGGTGGTTCCGCCAGCCCCAGAATCCGGGTAATCATGGCGGTCATTTGTTTCTTATCGGCGCGGCCATTGCCCGAGATGGCCTTCTTCACTTCCGAGGGGGTGTACATGTGCACCGGGATGTGGCACTCGGCGGCGGCGAGCACCAGCACCCCTACGGCGTGGGCGGTGTGCATCACCGTCGAGACGTTACCGCGTTCGAAGACGCGCTCGATGGCCACCACATCCGGATCATAGTCTCGAATCCATTCCTTCACCGCCTGGCTGAGCTGGAGCAGACGCGCCGTCAGCTCATCTTTCGCCGGGGTGCGCACCACCCCCACAGCCACGGGATATACGGCCCGGCCCCGCCCTGCCTGCACCACAGACAGACCACAGCGGGTCAAGCCTGGGTCAATACCCATCACCCGCAGGCCCTCCATGGTGTTTGCAGCGCGCACCCGTGTGTCCTCCTCGTTGTCTCAGACCATGTTTAGCACATTTTTTCGCACGATCCCGTATCAGCGGTGTGCGGGGCGCAGAAAACGCCCTCGCCGCCGCATTGGCTGCAGGGAGAGGGCGTTGATCGTGCCGCAGACGGGATGCGCCTGGCGGGCGGTGTCGCTAAGCGTCGAGCTGAGCGGCCACCTCATCGGAGATATTGATATTGGAGTAGACGTTTTGCACGTCATCGGAATCCTCGAGCAGGTCCACCAAACGCAGGATCTTGCGGGCAAGATCTGCATCGGCCTCCACCTCGACGGAGGCGCGGAAATCCTGGTCGGCGTCATCGACCTTCATCTCGTTCTCCTCCAAGGCAGCGCGCACGCCGCGGGTATCGGAAGGAGAGCAGACAACCTCGAACTTCTCGCCGAGATCATTCACCTCTTCAGCACCGGCATCGAGCACAGCCATGAGCACATCGTCCTCAGTGAGCTCGCCCTTGTCCACTACCACCACGCCGACGCGGGTAAAGAGGTAGCCCACGGCGCCGGACTCGGCCATGTTGCCGTTGTTCTTCGACATAATGCTGCGCACCTCGGAGGCCGCGCGGTTGCGGTTATCCGTGAGGCACTCGATAAGCATGGCCACGCCGCCCGGGCCGTAGCCTTCGTACATGATGGACTGCCAGTCGGCGCCGCCGGCCTCTTCGCCGGAGCCGCGCTTGCGGGCGCGCTCAATATTGTCATTGGGCACCGAGGCCTTCTTGGCCTTGCGGATCATGTCATCGAGGGTCGGGTTCGCTGCCGGGTCGCCACCGCCAGTCCGAGCGGCCACCTCGATATTCTTGATCAGCTTGGCAAACTCCTTGCCGCGCTTGGCGTCGTTAGCGGCCTTCTTGTGCTTGGTTGTTGCCCACTTTGAGTGGCCTGACATCAGCGTTCCTCTTCTCTTGAAAAAACTTCGCGTTCAACAGTCGTTAGTAAGCGGTTTATCAGTATAGCGTGAGTGCCTCAGGTGCCGAGTCAGGCCTTCCTGTGTGGCGAGGGCGACGAGCTGCCCAGCGGCATCATAGATCCGGCCCTCGCAGAGGGAGCGGCCGCCGCCGGCCGCCGGCGAGGTCTGCACATAGGCCAGCCACTGATCCACCCGCACTGGGCGGAGAAACCACAGGGCATGATCCAACGAGGCCATCTGCAGCGGGGTGCTCGGGTGGCGCACCTGCGCGGCGGAGAGCAGGGTGGCATCCGAGATATAGGACAGCGCGCAGCTGTGCAGCAGCTCATCTGCCGGCAGCGCTGCGGTGGAGCGCATCCACGCCACCTGGGTGGCGGCCGCGGTAAGCGGGGCGCTCAAGCGCTCACGGGGAACAATACGGATATCCCACTCCGGCCACTCGCGATCGAAAAACGCCGCTCGGGCCGAGTCGGCGCGGGAAATCTCCTCCGGCGCCGGCAGCACTGGAGCGGGCTCGTTGTGGCTCAGCCCAGCATCCCTGCCGTGGTGCATACTCACCTGCACGCTGCACAGCAGCTGCCCAGATTGGGAGAGGCTGAGCAGCCGGGAGCGAAAAGAGCGCCCCTCGCGCAGCCGCTGCACCCTCACCTGGGTGGGCTGGGCCGGATCACCGGGGGCGAGGAAATAGCAATGCAGCGAATGCGGAGAAAACTCCGCATCGACGGTACGCGCCGCCGCAGCCACAGCCTGAGCCACGAGCTGGCCGCCGAAGGTGCGCTCCAGCGAGGTGGGCACTACCGATGCCTGGAACTCATCCGTGGCAATCTCGCGGAGATCGCAGAGCTGCTCGATCTGTGAGGGCTGTGGCTGCTGCATAGCGTGGACGGGGTCGGCGGGGCTTAGCAGCCGCGATCGGCCATGCGTTGCTGCTCGCTGAGGTCATCGCAATTGATGCCCACCATGGCCTCGCCGAGAGAGCGCGAGACCTCGGCGATCACGCTGGGATCGTTGTAGTGGGCGGTGGCCTCGACGATGGCCCGAGCGCGCTTTTCTGGATTACCGGACTTGAAGATGCCGGAGCCGACGAACACGCCCTCGGCGCCGAGCTGCATCATCATGGCGGCATCGGCCGGGGTGGCCACACCCCCGGCGACAAAAAGAGTCACGGGCAACCGGCCGGTGGAGGCGGTCTGCCGCACCAGCTCATAGGGGGCCTGCAACTCCTTGGCGGCATGGTAAAGGGCCGTCTCATCGAGGCTCGCCAGCTTCGCGATTTCGGCGCGAATGGTGCGGATATGCGTGACGGCATTGGAGACATCCCCGGTGCCGGCCTCGCCCTTGGAGCGAATCATGGCCGCGCCCTCGGCGATACGGCGCAGGGCCTCGCCCAAGGTGGTGGCACCGCAGACAAAGGGCACCTCGAAGCGATGCTTATCCACGTGATGGAAGTGATCGGCGGGAGTGAGCACCTCGGACTCGTCGATCCAGTCAATACCGAGGGCCTGCAAGACCTGTGCTTCCACGAAGTGACCGATGCGCACCTTGGCCATCACCGGGATGTCCACGGCCTTCTGGATACCGGCGATCATGTCCGGATCGGACATCCGGGACACGCCGCCATCGCGGCGAATATCGGCGGGAACGCGCTCGAGGGCCATCACGGCCTTCGCGCCCGCTGCCTGGGCAATCTCTGCCTGTTCGGGAGTGACCACATCCATGATCACTCCGCCGAGCAGGCGGTCAGTAACGCCCGCGTGTACTCCATTGGTGTCTGCCACTGGGAATAAACCAACCCTTCTTGAGCCGATCGAACATCTTTAGCCACATAATGCTAGCTTTTTTTGCCCGTATCGTGGGAGGTTTTTTCCATAAAGGGGGTGGCAAGCGGCAATTCCACGTATTGCGGCATGGGTGCTCGTCCCCCCAGGTGCAGCAAGCGCACCACGGGGCGAATCCGCAGCGCACGGGTGTCCACCACCGCATCGTTGTAGAAGCGGTGGGTCAGCTGCACCCGCACCGCTGCATCGGTGATGGGTCTGGGCAGCGGCTCATCCGCGTGGGCCTCGCTGTATTTTTTGAGGGCCTTAATGAGCTCTTTTTCTTTATCCACCCGCAGCGATACATTGTGCGGGTCTAGGGGCTCGTTCTGCGCAGCATAGGCGTGGGAGGCCACCTCCTCGATACTTGCCGCGATCACGGCGGCACGCATATCGAGCGCCGCCTGGAGGTTCACCAGCGCAGCATCGAGCCGAATATGCATCCGGTTCAGCCGCTGAGCGGTAAAGACGGCCCAGAGCACCACCGTGGTGAGGACAATGGCAACGAGTATATATACCGCGCTCATGACGTACCTTTCACTTCAGTTTCACGCTGGTGCCATCGGCGACGGCCTCATACACCTGCAGGATCTGGGTGGTCACTGTATCCCAGTCATAGCTGGCGGCGCGGGCCACACCGGCGTCTACGAGGCTGCGGCGTTGTGCGGGCGAGTCGATGAGCCGCCGCAGCTGTGCGGCCAGATCCGCAGCACTGCCATTGGGGAACAGCAGCCCGGCGGGGGTATCGCTATAGGCGTTGGTCACCGCGGCGAAGGCTTCTAGATCGCTGGCCAGCACTGCACAGCCGGCGGCCATGGCCTCGACGAGCACGATGCCGAAGCTCTCCCCGCCGGTATTGGGGGCCACATAAATATCGGCTCGGCCGAGAATCTCGGCCTTCTCCGCATCGGAGACCTTGCCTGCGTAGTGCACCCCCGGCATCGGCCGCTGGGTCCCGGCCCCGATCACCGTGCAACGGAAGGGGCGATCCAGCTGCGTGAGAGCGCGCAGCAAAATATCGAGGCCCTTGCGGGGCTCATCGAGCCGCCCGAGAAAGACGATCTCCGGCACCTGCTCTTCGCTTATCGACGCCGCCTCGCCGGCCGCGCACTCCTCGCTGCGGCGGCGCGCCGCAGCGAACTGCCGCGTATCCACCCCATTGGGGATGAGCACCGGATCGCCGCCGAGTTGTTCCACCTGCCAGCGCCGTGCCAGCTCGGAGACGGCGATCCCGCCGCGGATCTTTTCCAGCAGCGGCCGCAGCACCGGGGTAGAGAGCTTCAGCAGCCTCGACCCGGAGCTGGAGGCGTGATAGGTGGCGACGATCGGTCCGTGGGCGAGGCGTAGCGCCGCCATCGAAAAGCTGGGCGAGTTGGGCTCGTGAATATGCAGAATGTCGAAGTTATTGTCGGCGATAAAGCGCTTCAATCCGCTATCGACGTGCGGGCCGACGGAGATGCGCGCCACCGAGCCGTTATAGGGAATGGGCATCGCTCTGCCGCCGCGCACCACCCAATCGGGCACCTCCGCAGCGCTCGTGGCGGGGCCGATGGCGCGCACATAGTGTCCGCGTTCGCGCAGGGCGTGCCCGAGGTCCAAGATATGGGCCTGGACGCCGCCGGGTTCATCGAAGGAATAGGGGCAGACGATACCAATACGCATTAGTGGCCCTCCGTGGTGTCTCCGGCACCCGGTGCGGGCGGGTTCTCCTGCTGCTGGCCGCGGGCACGGGCGAGGCGCGCCGGATCGAGGTCGGCGAGCCAGAGCGGCTGCAGCATGTGCCAATCGGCGGGGTGGGCGGCGATATTGGCCTCGAATCCCGCGGCGATGCGCTGGGTGGTGGACTGCAGCTCATCCACCTCAATTTCTGGGGAAACGTCAAGCCCCCAGGTATCGGCGCTCGGATAGAAGCTATGCACCACGTGCAGGCTGGCGCCGGTGTCCATGGCGAGCCGGGCAGGACCGGCTGGGAAGAGGGCGGGCTGGCCGAAGAAGTCCACCTCTACCCCGCTGGCGCGTAAGTCGCGTTCGCCGAGCAGGCACACCACCCCGCCATTATCGAGGGTCTGCTTGAGCTTCTGGTAGGGGCCATTGCCCTGCTCATCGCGGTGCGGCAAGACCTGAAAGCCGAGGGAGCAGCGATAGTCCACGAAGGCCTCGTAGAGCTCGGCGGGTTCGAGGCGTTCGGCCACAGTGGTGAAGCTGCCGTGGCGATGGACCAAAAACACCCCGGCCATGTCCCAGTTGCCACTGTGCGGCAGGGTGAGAATCACCCCGCGCCCAGCGGCGAGGGGCTCGTCCAAGTGATCGAAGCCGCGCACCGTGGAATTGAGCGAGTCCAGCAGCTCCGGCTCGGTGGCGATTCGCGGCAGCCGGAAGGCCTCCATCCAATAGCGGGTATAGGAGCGCATGGATGCCCGCATCAATGCCGGGGTTACCGCGGCGGGGCCCACGACGCGTTCGAGGTTGCGGCGCAGCTGAGCGGGTCCGCGTCCTCGCTTGCTCGCGATATCGGCGCCGATGGTTGCTAAGGCGGTGGCGGCCGGGCGGGGTAGCTGGGATAGTGCCGCCCAGCCGAACATGTAGCCGGCGGCAGCCCAGTGGCGCTCGGCAAGGGCGTAGCGTAGGCGGCTCCAGGGGGTCATCGTAGGGCGGGCTCCTCACACAGCATGGGCAGCGCCGCGCCCACGCTGTAGGCGACGACGCCGCCCAGTGGATGCACAGTGTCGTGGGCGGATAGGGTCTAGTGGGTCCTCGGGGTACGCGCCCCCGCGGGAGGGGCGATCCTGTCCTGGCCGTGGGTGGAGTTGGCGGCCATGGCGAGTCGTTGGACCACGGTGAATACCGATCCTACCGCCAATACCCAGATGGCCACGTCCACCGCATAGGGCACACCGAAGCCCTGCAGGCCAATGCCCAGAAGCCCGATGATGAGCCTTTCGGGGCGCTCGATGAGACCGCCGACCATCTTCAGGCCGCTGGCCTCGCCACGGGCTTTGACATAGGAGATCACTTGGGAGCACACCAGCACGACCAAGGAGGCGACCACCAGCGGCTGGGGTGCCTCGTAGCTATAGATCAGCCACCAGGTAATCGCCGCGAAGAGAGCACCATCGGTGAGCCGGTCGCAGGTGGCATCGAGGGTGGCACCGTATTTCGTGCCGCCGCCGCGCAGCCGCGCCATGGTGCCGTCGACCATGTCGAAGGCCACGAATAGCCCGGAGAGCACGGCCGCCGCCACCAGATGGCCGGTGGGAATAAGGACCACGGCGAGCAAAGTGGAGATCACTGCCCCGAACACGGTGACTACATTGGGGGTGAGATTCCACTTCACCAAACGCTTCGCGATCGGCTCCACCACCACGGCGGCGGGTTTGCGTCCATGCACGCTAAGCATCGCTATCAGCCTCCCAGGCATCGGCGAGGAGCTGGCGGGTATCACGCAGCAGCTGCGGCAGCACCTTCACGCCATCGATCACCGTCATGAAGTTGGAATCGCCGCTCCACCTGGGCACCACATGCAGGTGCAGATGCTCCCCCACCGAGCCGCCGGAGGCGCGACCCAGATTGAAGCCGACATTGAAGGCATCGGGGGCCGAGACGGTTTTGATGACGCGCACCAGCTTTTGGGCGAAAGCCATCAGCTCGGCGGTCTCCTCCACGCGGAGATCCTCTAGGTTGGCCACCTGCCGGTAGGGCACCACCATGGCGTGGCCAGAGTTATATGGATAGAGGTTCAGCACGCAGTAGACGAGCTCGCCGCGGGCCACGATCAGCCCCTCCTCATCGCTCATCTCGGGGATGGCGAGGAAGGGATTGCGCGGCCGCGCATCCGCACTGCCCGCGTTGCCCGCGCTGGCGTCGCGAATATAGTTCATCCGATAGGGCGCCCAGAGCCGCTCGAGGCGGTCGGGAATCCCCAACCCAGAGTCCTTATAGGACTCCGCGGGCTGCGTCTCGGGTTTAGCTTGCCGTTCCACGGAACTCCTCAACGAGTTCTTTATTCGGTTGGGCGTTGATGCGCTGGGCCACCCAGTTGCGGATCAGCGTCTGCGCCTGCTCAACCGGCACCCCATTGACCTGGGAACCATCCAAGAAACGGAAGCTGACGGCGTTGGCCTCGACATCGCGGCCACCGGCCAGCAGCATGAAGGGCACCTTGCCGGTGGTGTGGTTGCGGATCTTCTTCTGCATACGATCATCCGAGGTGTCCACCTCGGCGCGGATGCCGGACTGGCGCAGGCCGGCGCAGACATCCTCGAGGTAGCCGGAGAATTCATCCGCCACCGGAATGCCCATCACTTGGTGCGGGGCCAACCACGCGGGGAAGACGCCGGCATAGTGCTCGAGCAGCACGCCGAAGAAACGCTCAATCGAGCCGAAGAGCGCGCGGTGAATCATGATCGGACGCTGCTTGGAGCCATCGGGGGCGGTGTACTCCAAGTTGAAGCGCTCGGGCAGGTTGAAGTCCAGCTGCACGGTGGACATCTGCCAGGTACGGCCGATGGCATCGCGGGCCTGCACGGAGATCTTCGGACCATAGAACGCAGCACCGGCCGGATCGGGCACCAGCTCCAGTCCGGAGCGGGTAGCGACGCTTTCGAGGATCTCGGTGGAACGCTCCCAGATCTCATCCGAGCCGACGAACTTCTGCGGGTCCTTGGTGGACAGCTCGAGGTAGAAATCATCCAGGCCGTAGTCCTTGAGCAACGAGATGATGAAGTCGAGCACCCGGGTGAGCTCGTCTTCCAACTGCGCCTCGGTGCAGTAAATATGCGCATCGTCCTGGGTGAAGCCGCGGGCGCGGGTCAGTCCGTGGATCACACCGGATTTCTCGTAGCGATAGACGGTTCCGAACTCGAAAAGCCGCAGCGGCAGCTCGCGATAGGACCGACCCCGAGAGGCGAAGATCAGGTTGTGCATCGGGCAGTTCATGGGCTTGGCGTAGTAGTCCTGCGGGGGCTTGACCACCGCGCCATCATCGTCGTACTCGCCATCGAGCTGCATGGGCGGGAACATGCCGTCCGAGTAGAAGTCCAAGTGCCCAGACTTCTTGAAGAGATCACCCTTAGTCAAGTGAGGAGTGTTGACAAAGGAGTAGCCGGCGCTGATGTGGCGGCGGCGGGAGTGCTCCTCCATCTCCAGGCGGACGATACCGCCGGCGGGGTGGAACACCGGAAAGCCGGAACCGATCTCATCGGGGAAACTGAACAAATCCAGCTCCGCGCCGAGGCGACGGTGATCGCGCTTCTCGGCTTCGGCGAGCATGGTCTGGTATTCCGCGAGCTTTTCCTTGGACTCCCACGCCGTGCCGTAGATGCGCTGCAGGCCGGCGTTGTTCTGATCGCCGCGCCAATACGCGGCCGAGGAGCGGGTGAGCGCAAAGGCCGGAATGTATTTGGTGGTGGGCACGTGCGGGCCGCGGCAGAGGTCGTACCATTCCACATCGCCGGTTCGCGGATTGCAGTTGGCGTAGCTGGTGAGCTCGCCGGCGCCCACCTCGGTGGCCTCATCCGAATCGGGGTCCACATTGCCCTTATCCTCGATCAGCTCGAGCTTATAGGGCTCATGGGACAGCTCGGCGCGGGCCTCATCCTGGGTGGCGTAGACCCGGCGCTCGAACTTCTGCCCCTGCTTGATGATCTTCTTCATGCGCTTTTCAATGCGCTTGAGATCCTCGGGGGTAAAAGGCTCGGCGGCGTCGAAGTCATAGTAGAAGCCATTGTCGATGGCTGGGCCGATGCCGAGCTTGGTGCCGGGAAACTCTGCCTGGACCGCCTGGGCGAGCACGTGGGTACAGGAGTGACGGATGACTCCGCGGCCCTCTTCGGAGCACGCAGGAACGGGGGTGAACTCGGTGTCCTCAGTGGGGACAAAGGACAAATCGCGCAATGTTCCCTCGGGATCCTTCGCCACCACGATGGCTTCGGGGCCCTTATTGGGCAAATCGAGCTCGCGCATGGCCTGGCCCACAGCCTGGCCGGCGGGGACGAGGAAGGGATCCACACTGCAGTAGACCGGGTCTGACATACTCACGTTTCTTCGTGCTCCTCACACATCTTGTGCCCCGGCGACATACCTGGTCGCCAGGGCGTTTCCTAGGCGGGGGTCGCCCACCCAGACGTCGCCTCTCTGTTTAGGGAGTTGCAGACGCCACCGAGGGCAGCGTCGATAAGCGCTGCTCCCATGGACGTCTGCACACACGTCTGCGGGGTATCTTACCCCGTGCCGCTAGGATTCCAGCAGCCCCCTGCCCCAATAGTCATCCTCGGTGGTGCCGGGGAAGATGAAAAAGACGGAGGAACCGATGTGCGTGATCCACTGGTTCAAACGATCGCCTTCGTCGAGACGCCGTTGAATCGGGGTGAATTGCTCATCGGGATTCTTCTGGAAACAGATGAACAATAGACCCGAATTGGATAGCTGCTCCGAGCCGGGTTCCGGCTGCAGATCATAGCTATAGGGGCGGCGCAGAATCTTCTGCTCCGGATTATCCGCCGGTGGATGCGAGCGCGCCATGTGACTCATCGGGTCGATCACCGGCAGCCCGAACTTATCGGTGGCCTCGAAATCGGCGGGGGTGTGCTCATCGCCGCCGGTGAGCGGGGCCCCAGTATCAAGGGTGCGACCCACGGACAGCTCGCGGGAACCACGGTCCAGAATCTCCCAGGTGTCAATATTCATGGCGATACGGCGCAGCACCATGCAGCTACCGCCGCGCATCCAGTCGGGCCCCTCATCGATCCACACCTGCTCCTCATACTCTTCTTCCGTATGCGGATTGACGGTGCCATCGATCTGGCCGAAAAGATTGCGCTGCGTAGTATCGGCCGTCACCGTGCCATCGGCATTGGAAAAGCCCTGCTGGATCCACTTGACCGTGACATAGTGGTCGCCGGCGCGAACCATGTGCCGCATCGCGTGCGCCAGCGTCAAACCATCATCGGCGCAGATCTGCAGCACAATATCGGCCTCGCCCCACTTCGGATCCAGCTGATCGCGAGAAAAGGCGGGAATGGGGTGCAGCCACTCGGGGCGCAGCTCGGGTCGGCCGATGATATCGAAGAAGCGCTCGCCCACCCCAGCGGTGATGGTGAGGTTCGCGGGAATCTCCGCAAGCTCTTCCTCGAGATCGCCCAGCGGGGCCACGCCCTGGGTCAGGCGGCGGGCATCCATGGTCCACAGCCGGAAGAGACGCTGCATGTCCTCAACGGTGCTATTGGGGCGCACCGTAAAGGCACAGACCGCTACTCGGGCCTGCTTGGATGTGGCGATACCCGCTTGGTGCGGGCCATCGAAGTCCACGGTGGCACGGCTAAGCCGGGTGGATACGTCCTTATTCGCTACTGCGGTGCCGGCCTCGGGATCGTCCTGGCCGCGGGCGCAGGACGCCAGCCCCGCCCCAGCGGCCAAGGTGGTGGCGCCGCTGAGGAAGGCGCGGCGATTGACTCCGCCGGATCGGCTCGGGCTAGCCGGTACGCGCGGTTGGGGGTTCTCGTCCACGGGTTTGCCATGGGACATGTTGGAAGACACCATCCTCCTCTATACGTTTCCGCTCCCGCTCTTGCGCCTCAGAAATATCACACACGACGAGGCCCCAGATGCGGGCACGCTGGGCACTATGTATGAAGTTGTAGACACGCGTGTAGCTGCAAGCTTATCGACGCCGCCCTCTCGCCCGCCCCACCTGTGGACAGGCGGTGGCAGCGTAAAGGGCGCCTGCCGGCGGCCACGCCGCGAGCTAGACACACGATCTAGCGCACTTTCTGGTCGAAACAGGCGCCCTCTTTTAGCTAGCGACGTCCGTCATCTCCTCATGGCGGGCGCTGCTGGAGCCGCAGTCGCGGCCCCGACAGTGCTCCGCCGCGGAAGAGGTGACGGCGACGATGCTTAGGAGTGGTCGTGATCGTGGTCCATGTGGTCGTGGTCCATGCCGCTGTGGCCCTGGACGCCACCATCGGCGTCGTAGCTCTCCTCGCCGGAGGCGATGTCACGAACCTCGACCTTGTCGAAGGTGTAGGAAGTGCCGTCGTCGAGGGTAATGGTAATGGAGACGGTGTCACCGGGCTTGATGGCCTTGTCATAATCCATGATCATGAGGTGATTAGCGCCCGGCTGCAGCGGAGCCTCGCCATTAGCGGGGATCGGCAGGCCACCCTCGAGCTCACGCATGACACCATCGGCTACCTCGTGGATCTCGTTCTTCGGTGCATCCAGGGAGGTGGTGAAGGAGGTGACCAGGATGTCCTGATCGGTGTTATTCACCAGGGTGCCGAAGACGGCGGTCATGCTCTTATCTGCCGGCTTTGCCTTCACGTAGGCATTCTGGAACTCGACGTCCTTGGAGGAGGCCTCGGTAGAGGTCTCGCTGCTCTCGGTGCTTGCCGGAGCGGAGGAGCTCATCGAGGGGTTATCGGTGGGATCCTTCGGCATGTCGGAGTCTTTTTCCATCTCCGGGGAGCATGCAGCGAGGGTCAGGGAGCCGGTTGCGAGTAGAGCTGCGGCAACTGTGGCGAATTTACGGGTAATCATTTCTATGATTCCTTTCTTTTGGCGAACATCAGGATGGCCCCAACGATTGCGACCAGTAGCACTATGCCACCGGCGATAAATATCGTCGGAGCTGAGCATTCTTCCTCCGAGCCTAGCGTGTTTGCCTCGGAAGACTCGGAATTATCCGAGCTAGCGTCAGTGGCCGTGGCGGTTCCGCCCTCACCAGAATCCACGCTGAAGGTGGTGCCACCACGGGTGGCATGGCCGTCGGAGGAGGTAATTTGAAATCCGACGAGATAGTTTCCATCACCGGGATCAAGCCCCTCGGGCAGGTCGATGATGACTAGTTGCTGATCCAGCTCGGGCTCTCCTTGGTAGAGAATCTCGCCGGAATCGCTATTACTCACTGCCACTCGATTAAAGGTATCGAGCGGGATAGCAGAAAATTCTAACACGATTTTCTCGGGAAATTCTTCCACCGTGGAGCCGTCCCCAGGCGTGGAGTTAATCACCACGTCATGCGCCGCAGCCAGCGGCGCGCTCAGCACCGCGACGACAGCAGCAATCGCAATACCCGCTGAGGTCAGTACTGCCCTAGCCCGCGAGGGCCGGGCTGTGTGTCCCCGGGTTCTGCGCATACACCATTCTCCTTCGAGCCGACACTGCATTGTTGTGCTTCCACGACAAGTATGGCGCACTAGCCGTGCCGCCTAGCCACCACCCGCGATTGAGGACGTGAATCAGACTAAGCCTGCACCTCAGTTCGGCATCACCCCTATCCCCACCACCTGCGGCAGGAACTCTGCAATACCCCAAGGCATCAGGCTCTATGACAGCAGTCGGAGATCCCCGCACGATAGTTCCCACCCGATCCATCACGTGACATATGCCACAGCTGGAGAGGTGGTGGGCCGCCTCGCCCCACCGCAGCGACCGCCCGCCGACACAAAGCGACGCCATCACACCCGCCGGAATGCCCCACACCTGAGCGCGCTGGCCGGACAAAGCAGAACTGGGGGGCCTCCGACGTGGAGACCCCCAGAAACAAAAAAGTGGTCCCAGCTGGGATCGAACCAGCGACCTTCCCGGTGTGAACGGGACGCTCTTCCACTGAGCCATGGGACCAGAAATGACGAGAACTGAAAAGAATCAGTGCGTCGCTTCCGAGTAGATAACCTAGCACGAGATTCGCGGCGAGGACTAATCACCAGTTCAGGACCATAAATGCCGCCCCGAGAGCGCGGCACAGCCCGTCCCAGCGCGGAGCCGTGGCCCGCAGAAGACATATCCACCCCCTGCCCCACCTGCACCCTGCGGACTGGGCGACGGACTAGGCGGCGAGCGGGGTGCGAGACCCCCGTGCCCGCGAAACCCGCACCTACGGACCAGCCCCAGCCTGCGGCTAAATCACATCACTGTCACTTCCTTAGCACCGTGGCCACTCCGCGTTCATATGGCGGCCAACACGGCGTCACATGCAGATTTGTCATTTCACTTGCTCTCACGCTATTGTTTTCAACGCACCACAGCTCAAGGAACTGTTTACGCAGAACCATCGAGTGGTTGATGCAATGCGGATGTAGCGCAGCTGGTAGCGCATAACCTTGCCAAGGTTAGGGTCGCGGGTTCGAGTCCCGTCATCCGCTCTGGTTCATTTATGAGCACTGATCACGGTCATGTGCCTCATATTTGAACAGCGCACGCGCGTTTAGCTCAGCGGGAGAGCGCTTCCCTGACACGGAAGAGGTCACTGGTTCAATCCCAGTATCGCGCACGCAGAACAAGGCATTGTTCTTTAAAACAGTATGCATGCGGATGTAGCGCAGCTGGTAGCGCATAACCTTGCCAAGGTTAGGGTCGCGGGTTCGAGTCCCGTCATCCGCTCGGATACACCACCCCTTCGGGGTGTCCTCCTTACACTTAAGGTGTGTATCGTTGTAAATACTAAGTGACACGGTGGAATGGCCGAGTGGTGAGGCAAAGGTCTGCAAAACCTTGTACACGGGTTCGATTCCCGTTTCCACCTCCACTTAAGCGCGTTTAGCTCAGCGGGAGAGCGCTTCCCTGACACGGAAGAGGTCACTGGTTCAATCCCAGTATCGCGCACGCAGAACAAGGCATTGTTCTTTAAAACAGTATGCATGCGGATGTAGCGCAGCTGGTAGCGCATAACCTTGCCAAGGTTAGGGTCGCGGGTTCGAGTCCCGTCATCCGCTCTCTTGAGAGACTCCCGTCTTCTCCTTCTCGGAGAGGGCGGGAGTTTTCTCTGCGTGGCACAATGACCGTTATGGCCCCCACTCCCCTCACCCGCAGTGAGATCCTTGGCGCCGAGTGCCCGCCCTCGCAGCCCGAGATCCGCGCTGTCTGCGTCTCCTCGCTCAATGGTTCCGCCACGCTCGAGGGAACCTCCGGCTCCCTGGGCAATGCCAACGACACCCGAGTGCTCAGCACGCTGCGTGCCTGGGCCGATGTGGTACTCGTTGGCGCCGGCACGGTCCGCGCCGAAAACTACGGCGGGGTACAGCTTGATCCCCAGCAGCGCCAGCACCGCCGCGCCCTGGGGCAGGCGGAGACTCCCCCGCTGGTGGTACTCACCGGCTCGGCAGAGATGGACACCACCTCCCGCTTCTTTCGCGACAGCGGCACCGCCCCCATTGTGATTACCGGCGCAGACAATGCGCACGCCTCAGCCGAGTTCGCGGCCGCGGGTGCTGAGCTGTTATTGCTTGAGGATCTCTCCATCGACCACGCCATTACGGCGCTGCGGGAGCGTGGCTATCACCGCATCAGTATTGAGGGCGGCCCCAGCGTCTACGGCCATGTGCTTGCCCAAGGGCTGATCGATTACCTGCACTTAAGCCTCGCCCCGGTGATCACCCCCATGGATCAGCCGCTGTTTAGCTATCCCGCTGCCTCCACCCGGCTGCAGCTAGATGCCGTGCACCACGATGAAGAGGGCTATCTTTTCACCCGCTACCGGCTGCCACGCACCTAGCCCAGCAGTGGTTGCTGTGATGACCACAGTCTCGTAGCCACTGGGTGTGCCGCAGCAAATACCGCGAGGCGAAGCGATTACACTCACTGGAGTGATCGCACCCAATTCCCTCCAGCATCGTGGCCTGATGATCGCGCTGTGGCCGATCGCGCTCGTGATCATCGCCTACCGCGTGGCCATCCAGGCCGCTGCCGGCGGCCGCGCCGATGATTTCTCCACCGTCTATTTCGCTATTCGACGCCACCTCGACGGAGTGAACGTCTATAGCGAGGATTACTCCACCGTGGACCCGCACTACCTCTATAACCCCGGGGCCACGCTCATCCTCTCCCCGCTCGGCTGGTCCACGGATTGGACCACCGCGCGCATGCTCTTTATCTGCGCCAATGCCGTGGCCATTATCGCCGCGATCGTGCTGCTCTTCCGCCTTACCGGTCGCTCGATCCGCACCCCGTGGCTGCCACTGGCCATCTCCCTGGCCTTTTGTACCGAGTCCGTGATCAACACCCTGTTGTTCTCCAATATCAACGGGCTGCTGCTATTGGCGCTGGTGAGCTTCTACGCCCTCACCCACGCCTCCAAGCCCTGGGCGGCGGGCCTGGTTCTCGGACTGGCCATCGTGATTAAACCCCTCTTCGCACCCCTGATCTTCATTCCTGTGGTGCTATTGCGTAGTCACTGGCCGAGCCTGATCGGCGCGGTGGGTGTGCCGGTGATCGCGAATCTCATCGCCATGCGCATCGTCACAGGAGCCGGCGAGTATTTCTCCGTGGTCGTGCCCTATCTCAGCCAGGTGCGTGACTACGCCAATGCCTCCCTGCGCGGGCTAACCCTCTACTTCGGAGTGCACCCCACCGTGGCCATGGCGCTATGGCTGCTGCTCGCCGCCTTTGTCGGTGCCGGATTGATCGCCCTGCTCGCAATCCGCAGCAGCAATCAGGTGGTGTGGCTGCTCACCACCGGCTCCCTGCTGCTCGTCGGGGTGTTCGTGCTGTCCTCGCTGGGGCAGATGTATTACTCGATCCTGCTGCTGCCGCTCGTCGCCACCGCCGGCATGCACCGCAGCATGCTGCACAATCCGCTGACTATCTTGGCGATGTTCCTGTTCTACTTCCACTTCCGCACCGATGATCTCGGCGTCTCCCTCTGGGGCTATCTGGTCGGCACCACCATCGGCTACGCCGGCTGGGTGCTGCTCATTGTGGTCATTGCCACCACCGCGGTGAGCTGGCTATTCTGGGAGCCCGATCGGGCCGCGGCACTCGCCGGCCGGCTGGGAGACCCCACCTTCGTCCCCGCGGCCCACAGCGCCCACGCCAGCAGCCACTCCGACGCCCCACACCGCACCCATACACAGCCTGGGCCGAGTATCGCCCACCGAGAGGAACAGACACAATGACGGATTATCGCGAACTCAGCGACAGCGAATGGAAGCGCCGCCTCAACCCCGAGGAGTTCCGTGTGCTGCGCATGGCCGGCACCGAAGCTCCCCATGTGGGCGAATACACCGATACAACCACGGCCGGGGTGTATTCCTGTAAAGCCTGCGGCACCGAGCTATTTCGCTCGACGGAGAAATTCCAGTCGCACTGTGGCTGGCCCTCCTTCTTCTCCCCGCTCGCTGGGGAGCGCATCATCGAACGCGAGGACCATAGCCTCGGCCGGGTGCGCACCGAGGTGCTCTGCGCCAACTGCCATTCCCACCTCGGCCACGTCTTTGCCGGCGAGGGCTATGACACGCCGACCGATCTGCGCTACTGCATCAACTCCATCTGCCTCACTCTCGAAAGTGATCCCGAGGCCTAGCGCAGGCACAGCAGAATAGACACCGGCGACCAGCGGCGAGACATCATCTCGCACCGCTGGGCGCCGGTTAGTTATGCGGGCATAGCCGCATCGCTGCGCATTAGGGCAGCATGCTCACGATCTCTTCGATATCGGAGACGCGACGGCCGGTGAAGAAGGGGGTTTCTTCGCGCACGTGCAGGCGGGCCTGGGTGTAGCGCATGCGATGCATGAGGTCCACCAGACGGTGCAGCTCGGGGCCTTCGAAGGCGAGCACCCACTCATAATCGCCGAGAGCGAAGGCCGGCATGGTGTTGGCTCGCACATCCGGGTAGTCACGCCCCGCCATGCCGTGCTCGGCGAGGATCTTGCGCCGCTTGGACTCGTCCATGATGTACCAGTCATAGGAACGCACGAAGGGGTAGACGGTGATCCAGTCGCCTGGCTCCTCGCCCATGATGAAGCTGGGCAGGTGGGACTTATTGAACTCCGCTGGGCGGTGCATGCCGTTGCCGGTCCACACCACCTCAGTGAGCTGACCCAGCGTGGTCTCACGGCGGAAGCGGTTATAGGCCTCCTGCAGCTGCTGGTACTCCTCGGCGTGCCACCAAATCATGAAGTCGGCATCGGCCTGAATACCGCTGATGTCATAGATACCGCGCACGACCAGCTGATCGCCGTCGTCAATGCTGGCGAAGAACTGGCGGGCTTCGGCGATCACTTCCTCGCGCTCGGAACCGAGGGCGCCCGGAATGGCTCGGAATACCGCCCACTGGGTGTAGCGCTGGATGGAGTTGAGCTTGGCGTAATCTGGCCGTTCACTCACGAAAAAGACCTCTTTTCACTCTGTTGAGAAAAGTACTGGTCGCGTGGGGGGAAACCACGGGATTCCCTGCATATCTGAGAGTGGACTATCCACGCGATTGCTGACTGTGCAAAGTCTAGCTAACCTCCACGCAGTTTAGCCATACCCACCCCGCGTTCAGTGCCCCGAGGGTAGCGCCGAGGTGGCGGCGAGATGGCGTCGATAAGCATGCATAGCGGCCGTGGAGAGCGATGAGAAGGCTCGGCGCGCCTCCCGCGCGGCCCCGCGTGCAGAAGCTAGCTTGGATCACGTGAAGGAATCTGACGCAACCCTGGCATCCGCCCCGAATAGGACGTCCTCGCAGGGCTACCCGCAGGAATTTGCTGCGGCTGTGGAGTCGCTGCATAGCGTGTCGCTGCGGCCGGAGATTTCTCTGGGCACGATTCGCCCACCCCAAAAGCTCGCGCCGTATTCCCATGCGATCGGGCTGGAGGTCGAACATCCCCTTCGCGAGAACGAGCCTATTCCCACCGAGTCCGAGGGCGACGCCTTTGGCCGCTTGATCGTGCTCTACGATCCCAACTCGGAGGATGGCTGGAACGGCAATATGCGGCTGGTGGCCTATATTCAGGCCGATATGGACGATGCCGTGGCCAACGATCCGCTTCTTCCCGAGGTGGCGTGGCAGTGGCTCTCCGAGGGCCTCGACGACTCCGGCGCCTCCATCACTGATGTGGGCGGCACGGTGACCTCCACCGCCTCTGTGCGTTTCGGTGATATCGGCGGCTCTCCCCGCTCCTTCCAGCTGGAGATGCGCGCCTCGTGGACGGCACTGGATCAGGACCTCAGCGATCACGTGCGGGCCTTTGCCAATGTGCTCGCCCTCGTGGCTGGACTGCCACCCGAGGGAGTCCGCACGCTGCGCTAGCACTAGAATGCTTCTGGAGCCAGCCATGCCTTAGCCGCTGGTGCGGCTCACTTTGCTTATCGACGCCAACCTCAGGAAGCACAGTGCAGCTTGACGAGCCACGAGACGGCCTGCCCCCTGTTCTCTCCACGCCCACTGAATTTCAGCACGCCGCGACTGACCTGGCTGCCGGTTCCGGCCCCATCGCTGTAGACACCGAGCGGGCCCAAACCTATCGCTTCGACGATCGTATTTTTCTGCTGCAGCTGCGCCGCGCGGGAGCGGGAACATTCCTCATCGCACCCGAGCGCCACCGCCGCGAGGTCGCGCGCATTCTTGGCCCCGTGCTCAACCCAGAAACGTGGATTCTGCACGCCGCCCACAATGATCTGCCCATGCTGCGCGAACTGGGGGTATATCCCCGCGGGCTCATCGACACCGAGATCGCTTCGCGTTTGCTCGGCCTGGACAAACCTAATCTCTCCTCCTCTCTCGAGCACTTCCTCGGCATTTCTCTTGCCAAGGGACATGGTCGAGAAAATTGGTCACGCTGGCCTTTGCCTTCCTCGTGGCGTAACTACGCAGCACTCGATGTCGAGCTGCTCATTGAGCTTGCGCAGGCCCAAGCACTGCAGCTTAAGGAGGCCGGAAAGAGCGAGTGGATGGCCCAAGAGTGCGCCCACATGCTCGAGTTATGCGATGTCGATTCCCCCTCCCCCAACTGGACCGAGGTCAAGGGCGTGGGCAAGGTCCGCAGCCGCAAACAGCTCGCCTATGTGCGCGAAATCTGGCTGGCGCGGCGCACCATTGCGAAAAAGCACGATCTGCCGCCCTTTAAGGTGCTCGCCAATCAGCTCGTGCTGGATCTGGCGCGGCGCCAACCGCGCAGCAAAAAAGAGCTGAAGGATGCGGTGCAGCCGCAGCGGCGGCTCAAAGATCTCCCCCAGCGGGTACGCATGGAGTTAATTGATGAGCTCAGCATGGGGCTCGGCCGTGCCCGCTCTATGAAGAAGGACAGCTGGCCGCAGCGCCCCAGCGATGGCCCCCGCCCTCCCGAGTATTGGGTGAAAAAAAGTGATCCCCTCTACAGGGCGAGCCTGCAGGCCGTGCGCGAGGATCTCGACGATCTGGGCCAGGAGTTGCACCTCGATCGGAGTCTGCTTATCGACGCCCGCGCGATGAAAAAGATCGTCGCGCACAGCGTGAATATCGGCCCCCTCGATGATTCCATCCTAGATGCGGACTATCAGCGCTTCGGGGTGCGCCCCTGGCAGCAGGAGCTCACCCGCGCCGTATTCCACCGGCACCTCCAGGCCTCGAGCAACTACTAGTTACGGCCGGCCCGGCTTAGGACTGATCGGCTGCGCCAGCGCGCCAGCCGCGCAGGACGCGCGGCATGGTGGTGAGCATGAGACCGCCGAGCACGTTGAGCGGGATCACCCACCACACCCAGCCGAGCCAGGCGAGGAAGCTCACCTCCGGTGCGCCGGAGAAGATCGCGCCAAAGATGATGATGGAATCCAAGACCGAGTGAAAGAGCGGCGGACCGGCAAGGAGGAAAGCGCCGGCGACAGCGGCGGCAATCGTGGTGGCGCCGTCTTGGGAACCCACCTGCATGCGCGTCATCAAGGTGATAGCCCCGCCGGCAAGAAATGCCAAGGCCACTCCCTGCACACTCAGTCCGGTTTCGAGGAAGCTGTGCGCGCTCTCGGCCATGGTGCCGTGCAATTCCGGCAGGGCCAGCTGCACCAACCAAATGGAGAAGGCACCGCCTAAGAAGTTGGTCACCAGGGTGATCGACCACATGCGCAGCACCTCCCACCAGCTGCCCTTGCCGGCGGCGACGGCCACGACGGGATAGTAGAAGCCTTCGGTGAACAGATCAGAGTGGGCCAAGAGCAGGGCCACAAAGCCGATGGAGAAGGCCAAGGCCGCCAATAAGTGACTGCCCGTTTCATGCAAGGTCAGCAGGTAGGCCAGCACACCGAAGGTGATCTCGACACCACCCAATAAACCCGTGGCTGTCATCACCCGCCAGGAGCGCTGCAGGCGTTCCGCGCCCGTGGCGGCGGCATCGACATAGGCGTCGATGATCTCTTCTTCGAGACTTTCCCCGCCACGGGCGTGCTCCGCCTGATTATGCTCTTTGAGCTGCCGTTTTTTTAATTCAGAGTTTTCTTTCTCAGCCACGAGCTCACAGTATAGGTGGCGTGCGGAGAAAGTGATAAGCGCCCCGCGTGGGGGTGGGCTAGCTGTCGGCGGAGTCGGCGTCTACGTCGGTGTCCGATCCGGGGTTCTCCGCGCCGCTCACGGTGGCGCCAATGCCGTCGAGCCAGCCACGGGTGGAGGCGGCGATGCCGTTGGCATCGAGGCCGATCTCCTCCATGATTTCGTTACGGGAGGCATGCAACAAGAAGCGCTGCGGTACGGCCGCGTGCCGGGTGGGCACATCCACCTCGGCGGCGTTGAGGGCCTGGGCGACGCTGGATCCCACTCCACCGTGGACCACACCGTCTTCGATAGTGACCACGAGGTCGTGATCGGCGGCCAGCCCGATGAGCGAGGCCGGCACGGGGATCACCCAGCGCGGGTCGACCACCATGGTCGATACCCCTTCCTCCTCGAGGGCACGGGCGGCGTCGAGGGCCGCATGGGCCATCGGGCCCACGGCGATGAACAGCACCTTGGGGGCGTCGTTGTGCTCATCGTCGTGATAGCGCAGTACATCTACCCCATCGCTGAGCGTGCCGACGGCGTCGAGCTGCGGTGGGCGCGCCCCCTTGGGGAAACGCACCACGGTGGGGCCGTCGCTGATAGCGAGGGCCTCGCGGAATTGCTCGCGCAGCTGCTGCGCGTCACGGGGCGCGGCGAGCCTCAGCCCTGGGACGATGCCGGTGACTGCCATGTCCCACACGCCATTGTGGCTGGGCCCGTCCGAGCCGGTCACTCCCGCCCGGTCGAGCACAAAGGTGGCGGGCTGCTTCAGCAGCGCCACATCCATCAGGAGCTGATCGAACGCCCGGTTGAGGAAGGTGGAATAGATGGCTACCACCGGGTGTGTCCCACCGAGCGCCAGCCCCGCTGCGGAGGTGGTGGCATGCTGCTCGGCGATACCCACATCAAAGAAACGATCGGGGAACATCTCGCCGAATTCGGCCAAGCCGGTGGGCCCCGCCATAGCGGCGGTGATGGCCACAATATCGGTGCGCTCTTGGCCGGCCTTGATCAATTCTTCGCTAAAGATCTTGGTCCAGCCCGGCGCGGATTTAGCCAATGGCTCGCCCGTGGTGGGGTCGATGGCGCCGGTGGAGTGCATGAGATCGGCCACGTTGGCTTCGGCGGGCGCATAGCCGCGGCCCTTTTCCGTGACCATGTGCACGATCACCGGCTTGTCGTACTCCTTGGCGTATTTCAGCGCGGAGTTCACCTGCTCTTGATCGTGGCCGTCCACAGGACCCACATATTTGATTCCCATTTCGGGAAAGAGCACGGTGGGCAGCACGGCGTCCTTGAGCCCCTCCTTGACGGCGTGCATGGTGGTAAAGGCGCGGCGGCCCACCCAGCCCATGTTCTTCAGGGTGGATTTGCCCTGTTCCATGACGCGATCATAGAAGGGCTGCATGCGCAGTTCGGCGAGATTATTGGCGAAGCCGCCGATGGTGGGTGAATAGCTGCGGCCGTTGTCATTGACCACGATCACTAGGTTGCGGTCATTATCCGCGGCGACGTTGTTCAATGCTTCCCAGCACATGCCGCCGGTAAGCGCGCCATCGCCAACGACGGCGACTACACAGCGGTCCGTGTCTCCCTGCAGGGTGAAGGCCTTGGAGAGGCCATCGGCCACGGAAATCGATGCCGAGGCGTGGGAGGATTCGGTCCAGTCGTGCTCGGATTCTCCGCGATCGGTGTAGCCGGAGAGACCACCCTTTTGGCGCAGGGTGTCGAAATCATCGCGGCGCCCAGTGAACATCTTGTGCACATAGGACTGGTGCGAGGTATCGAAGATGAGCGGGTCGTGCGGCGAGTCGAATACATAGTGCAAACCGATGGTCAGCTCCACCACGCCGAGATTGGGCCCAAGATGGCCGCCGGTTTGGGAGACGTGCTGGATCAGGAATTCCCGAATCTCGCGCGCCAGCGCCTTTTGGCCGGCGATGGTTAATGCCTTGACGTCATCCGGAGTCGAGATGTGTTCCAAGAACCCCATGGATCGGTCTTCCTTTCAAAAGATCTCGGCGCCGTGTTCGGCCGTGGCACAGCGAAGGTGCCCACAGTGTGCTTCCACGTCCGCGAGGCTCACATGGTGCCCTCGGCGGGGCTCATGGTGCGGTGAACATACGCGAACTCACGCGCGGGCCGCAAGGCCGCGGTTTCATTCCTGTCTATTGTACTAGGCAGCTCCGCTCGGGTTGCCGAGCGGTAGCCGCGTGCCTTTAGCGTGCGGAGTCACGCCCGATGGTGTCGCTCTCCGCTGCGGCGGGGCGCAGCAGTGCGATGCTCTCGCAATGGTGGGAGCCGGGGAAGGCATCCACCACGCTGAGCTGCTCCACGCTATAGCCGCGCTCGGCCCATCGCGCGAGGTCGCGGGCGAAGGTAGCGGGGTCACAGCCGATATGCACCACAGCTCGGGGGCGGCGGGCGGCCGTGCCGGTGATCACTGCCTCTGCCGCGCCGATGCGGGGCGGATCAAGCACCACCACATCGGGATCGGGCAGCACGCCCGCGGTGGTGACGGCCTCGGCGCAATCACGATGGTGAAAATGCACGCCCGCGTCTTGGGAGAAGGCACGCCGACCGCATTCGGCGGCATGCTCGGCGAGCTCGACCGAGTGCACCTCGCGCCCGGAGTCACCGCGGAGTGGATCCACAAAGAGACCAACACCGCCGTAGAGATCCCACGCGACGTCTCCGCCGATATCGGCGAGGGCCTCGGCGATGAGGCGCTGATAGGTCTCTGGCGCCCGCTGGTGGGCTTGCCAGAAGGCGTCGGCGGGGAGGGTGAATGTCCTCCCGCCGATGGTTTCTTGAGCCTGGCCACTGCCCAGCAGCACCCGCCCTTTCGCCATCGCGTGCACCTGCCCCGCGCTATCGAGGCAGACACTGAGCTCTCTGGCTCGGGGCGCGGTGAGCGCGGAGATCGCGTCGTGAAGCTGCGGCGCAAAAGCCGAGCAGCGGTGATCGTGCACCACCTCGTGGGAGCCGCGGCGGCGCACGCCGATGCGGCCGTGGCGGTCCACGCCGAGCCGGGCGCGGATGCGCCAGCTAGTATCCATCCCCAGATCGATGGTGGTGACCTGCTCTGGGGCGTCGAGTTTCGCCAGCCGGCGCAGCTGCTCAAGCACAATGCCGGTTTTGGTCTCCGCCTCCACGGCGGGGTCGAGATAGGCGAAGTCGCAGCAACCGCCGCCCTGAGCGGCCGCGGGACAGCGGGCCTCCACCCGGTCCGGCCCAGGGTTAAGCACCTGCAGCACGCGCGCCCGCAGGAAGCGTTTTTTCGCCTGGGTGATCTCTACCTCGAGCTCATCGCCGATCACGCTATCGCGAACGAAGACGATGCGGTGATCATCGTCTGCGTCGCAGAGCTGAGCGATCGCTTCGCCGCCATGGGCCATGCGCATTACCTGCACGCTCACGCGGGAGCCTTTAAGCACGTCGAGCACTATAAGAACCTAGTTATCCTTGTTCAGCTCTTTGATCTGCTGCACACCGCTACCGGGCTCAGACTCCTCGGGGGAGGGCACCTGCGGCTCGCCGCCCGCAGCGGGCTGCTGCGGCTGCGCCTGTTGGGGCTGTTGGGCGGCACCGCTGTTCTGCTGGGCCATGTTGTATTGCGCCAGCGCCTGGGCTGCCTGCCGCTGCTGGTTCTGCTGCTGCGCCTGCTGGGCGTCATTCTTACGCTTGACCATGGCGTCTTGTACCTGGGCGACGAGCTGCTCCGGCAGCACGACGGGCAAAGAGGTGCCGGCCATCATCGGCTGATCGCCGCGATAAACGAAGGTGCGGGCGAGCACATCACGGGCGAGATCGCGCAGATCATCGGCGCGATCCTTGGGGCCGACGAGCGTGGTGCGCAGCATCCAGCGGGGGCCATCGCAGCCGATCATGCGGATCTGGGCCTGGTCGGTCACACCGACGAGCTCGGTACCCCACGGGCCGTCCTCGGCGTGCACCGCGAGTCCATCGTTTTCCATTCCGGCGCGGATCTCATCGATCACAGTGGGCCACTGGGGCTGGGATGCGGCGGCGGCAAAGCCCACCGGGGTGATGCGGCCGTGCTCGGTAACGATGTGGAGCATGCGGGGGCCGTTCTCCCCCATCTCCACCTGCACTTGGCTGGGCTTGGGCAGGGCGATCTTCATCGAACCCAGATCCAAGGTGCCCACAGAGAAATCAGAGAAGTCGAATTCCTCGATATCGACACTCTGGCCATCGAAGGGGCCATACTCTTCGCCGGTGGCACTGCTATCGGAATCAACCGCGGAGTCACCATAGGCGCCGTCGGGCTGCTCGGTGGCGGTGGCGTGGGCCTCCGTCTCCTCAGCTGCTGCGTGCTTCTCTTCGTTCTTCTTGCCAAATGGCCACATGGGCGTCACTACCTAACGTTTATTCGGGTCTCTTGCTATAGGGGTACTACTTTTGCCGAGCCTACTATTTAATTCAGCCCTGTCGAACCATAGCCGCCGGTGCCACGAACGGTGTCGTCGAGTTCCTCCACTTCCTCGAAATCCACCAGCTCGACCTTTTGAATCACCAGCTGGGCGATGCGCATCCCGCGGGTGACCGCAAAACTCTCGTGGGGATCGTGATTAATCAGGCAGACCTTGATTTCGCCGCGATAGTCTGCGTCGATAGTGCCTGGGGTATTGACCACGGAGATGCCATGTTTCGCACCGAGTCCAGAGCGCGGATGAATTAGCCCCACATATCCCAGCGGCAGCGCCAGAGCGATGCCGGTGGCGATGAGCGCGCGCTCCCCTGGCGCCAGGGTGAGAGAGTCTGCTGCATAGAGATCCACCCCAGCGTCGCCGCGGTGGGCTCGAGTGGGCAAGGGCAAGTCGGGATCCAGTCGCTTGATCTTAAACACAGCACACAGCCTAGTCCTTCCGTCCCTGAACACCCGAAGAGGCAGCGGGTCGATGGACCGCGGCTCTAGCACCTAGCCGCGGACGTTAAGGACCGTGATCAGCGGCGCAGCATGAGCCTTGGGCGCAGCTCAGCGCCACCGCAGCGTAGGAAATACTGAGTACATACTGAGAGGAAATTATGAGTGGTGAGGCTAAGTTGGACGTGGTGATAACTGCACTACACTCTAAGGATGTGACTACGTCTACGGAGAAGCGCGCCGCGACCCTCTACCGCGAACGGCAATGGGTTCCGTGGTACTGGTGGGTCCTTGCACTCACGATGGTGACAGTGTTCTGCCTGCAGTTGATGTTCAACCGCAATGTCTGGTGGTTCATCATCCCCGAGATCATTCTGGGTGCCGCAGTGATCTGGTACCTGTGGTGGATCTCCTCGACCATCGTGGTGGTGGAAGAAGACGCCGATGGGGTGCGGTGGCTCAGCACTGATGGTGCTTCCCTGCCGCACACTGTGGTGGATCGCTCCTTGGCCGTGCCCGCCTCCGCGAAGCAAAACGCCATGGGCCGCCAGCTGGATCCGGCAGCCTATTTGGTCTCCCACGGCTGGGTGCCCCAAATGGTGATGTTGGTGCTGGATGATAGCGACGATCCCACCCCCTACTGGCTCATCAGCTCCAAGGACCCGGCCGCCGTCCTCGAAGCCTTCGTGCCGGACCAGGCCGAGACCGCCACCGCGCCGCTACGCCGCGGGCAGCGCTAGCACCGCCAGGTCCGCAGCACGCATAACGCCGACGATGAAAGATTCTCATCGCCGGCGTTTGTTGTCGATACAGGGCGGTGCTTATCGACGCATCCCTGCTGGCTCTCTCCGTGCTAGGCGCAGTCGAGACAGATTTCGGAGCCATCGGACTCCACGTGAGACATACGGTTGCGCTTCTGCACGAGAAAGCAGCTCCCGCAGGTGAACTCGTTTTCCTGACGAGGCTTGACGTCCACGTTGAGCTCTTCGCCGGACAGATCCAGTGCCGGAAGCTCAAAGGGCTCCACGATCTCGCCATCATCATCAATATTCGAGGAGCTGGTATCAGCGGCGGCCTTCAGGCTTTCCAAAGAATCCGCGTCAAGCTCGTCTTCAACTCGGCCGCGTGGAGCGTCGTAATCAGTAGCCATGGGAAACTTCCTTGTGTGTCTCGGGCTAGACGGTCAGGTCACACTTCTGGCGAGTTCCATACGCGTTTGAAGGGGTGAACAGGTGGTGAACTCGCTATCGACGCGCATACTAAAACACATACTGAGCTTTGTCACCTTCCCACTCGGACACATTCGGCACACCCCACCCCCGTTTCCGTAGCTGAGCACAGATTCAGCAGCTCACCGCTCATTCTTGGCGGCGTCGACCACCCCCGCTAATTGAGCCGCAACGCCCGGCTGGGCCGCAAGAACTAGTGCGTTATCGGCGCTAGAGGTAGACAGCGGCGGACAGTCCACCGTGGCACCCGCCTCCCGCGCGATGAGCATGCCGGCCGCATAGTCCCAGGCATTCAAACCGCGCTCATAGTAGGCATCAACCGTGCCCGCGGCGACGGCCACCAGGTCCAAGGCGGCCGAGCCCATGCGGCGAATATCGCGCACCTGCGGTAGCAGAGTGGCCAACACCGCGGCTTGTTCGGCACGGCGCTCGGCGGAATAGGAAAACCCGGTGGCTACCAGCGCGGTGGCCAGATGGGCGCTATCCCCGCACTGCAGCGGGCGAGGGTGCTGCGAGGTGGCGTCGTCACGCATCTCAGCACCGAGCCCCACCCCGGCGCTTGCGCATGCCCCAGTCGCCACGTTGAGCACGGCCCCAGCCACCACCTCACCATCGATGGCGGCGGCAATGGACACCGCGTACTGCGGCAGGTTGTAAAGGAAGTTCACGGTGCCGTCGATGGGATCGACAATCCACACCACCCCCGTGGCGCTGCGTTTTTGGGCGCCTTCCTCGCCGATGAGGCCATCGCCTGGGCGCAACTGCTCCAAGCGGGTGGCAATGAACTCTTCGCTTGTCTCGTCCACGATCGTCACCGGATCCACGGCCGAGGACTTGGTGCGGGTAACCGCCCGGAGATCTCCGCCGAACTCGGCTCGGGTGCGCATAATCACCTCGCGGGCCTCATAGGCCACGGTGATCGCGGTGCGGCGCAGCTCGTGAACAGTATCAGTACTTAAGGTGTGCGATGTGGCAGTCATGGTCTCTATTGTGCACCTCGGGCGCCCTGGCGGCTCAGGCCGTGAGTGAGCGCTGCGGTGGCTAAGAGAATCTCGCCTCGTCCACACGGCCGTGGAGATTCGGCGCGCGGCGGGCAGAAGCGCTGGCAGAGCGGCTGCGGTAGAAGGGTGACCACCGCTGCAGCATGGGAGCCGTTTTGTAAGATGGTGGCTATGACGCGCACAGGTTTTGGTATTGACATCGGCGGCTCGGGCGTGAAAGGCGCCAAGGTTGACCTTGACACGGGTGAATTTATTGGCGATCGCCTCAAAATAGCGACTCCGCAGCCAGCAACTCCGGAGGCAGTGGCCGAGGTTGTCGCCGAGATCGTCGCCCACTTCGAGTGGACCGGGCCGGTGGGAATTACCGTTCCTGCCATCGTGAAAAATCAGGTGGCGCTGTCCGCCGCCAATATCGATCCCTCGTGGATCAACACGGACGTCTCGGATCTTTTCTCCCGCCACATCGATAACGAGCAGATCGTGGTACTCAATGACGCCGACGCCGCCGGGCTGGCCGAGGTGCGCTATGGCGATGAGCGCGCCCGCGAAGGTGCCGCCATCCTGCTAACCATCGGCACCGGCATTGGCTCCGCCATGCTTGTCGACGGCAAGCTCTTCCCCAACACCGAGCTGGGGCACATGAACGTGGGCAAGAAGGAAGCCGAGCAGCTCGCCTCCTCTGCGGCGAAGGACCGGGAGGAATTGTCCTATAAGAAGTGGAGCAAGCGCGTGAGCAAGGTGCTCAACGAGTACGAGCGCCTGCTCAACCCGTCCATCTTCATTGTCGGCGGTGGCATTTCCCGCAAGGCCGATAAATGGGTGCCGCTATTGACCGTGAACACCCCCGTGATCCCCGCCCAGCTGCGTAACCGAGCCGGTATCGTGGGCGCGGCCCTCGCGGCCGAGGACAACATCACTCCTTAAGCGTAGCTCCCCACGCTGCCCCGCCAGTACCACGCTTAGGGGGTGGGGCTAGTGGCAGTACGTGGGGATACTTCTATATACTGGGCGGTTGTTCTTAACCGAGGCCGAATCACGGCCTCTCTTTGCGCCGCTGGTACGCACTACCGGCTAGCGTTTTCGCTGGCCACTAGGGCGAAACCGGCGGTTGCGTTGCTTAGTGATTCAGCGACACCACCCCATGGCGTCGCCGGCACTGCACAACCGCACACGAAGACACAGCGCTCGACACACCGCACGCTTCGGGGAGATCTCCGAGGTGTCAAGACGAGCGAGACAGACGAGAAAGGGCGTACGTGGCAGCCACTGATCCTTCGGACACCGGCACTCCGGCCGAGGCTGGTTCCAAAGCAACAACTGGGCGTGATAATGCCACGGGAGGCACGACTGTGAAGAAGGCAACCGCTAAGAAGGTCGCACGCAAGGCAGCACGCAAGGCAGCCCCGCGCGCGGCCCGCACCGCTGACACCTCGACCCCAGCAGACACGACAGCCACACGTAGCAAGGCAACCGCCCCCGCATCGAGTTCGACCGCCGGCGAGACCACGGACGCCCCCACCGCCGCGAAAGCGACGAAGAAGGCAGCCAAGAAGACCGCAAAAAAGACCGCAAAAAAGACCGCTCGCAAGGCCGCGAAGAAGACCGCCAAGAAAACGGCCAAGAAGACCGCAAAAAAGACGGCCAAGAAGACAACTAATAAGACAACCAAGCCAACAGCGAAAAAGTCGACGCGCAAGGCCACCGCTGCGGAAAAGGTTGTGGTGGATGAGGATCTCGAGGACGATCAGCTCCACGAGCAGGACGTAGACACCGATCTCGACGATGCCGATGTGGACTACGATCCGGATAGCCCCAGCGAGGACGACGAGCCCTTCGCCGACGCCGATACCGATACCGACTCCGAGGACGACAGCGCCGAGGACGAGGAAGATGACGGCTCCTCGGTGTGGGATGAGGACGAGTCCGCAGCCCTGCGCCAGGCCCGTAAGGATGCAGAGCTCACCGCCTCGGCTGACTCGGTGCGCGCCTATCTGAAGCAGATCGGTAAGGTGGCGCTGCTCAACGCCGAGCAGGAGGTCTCGCTCGCCAAGCGCATCGAGGCCGGTCTCTATGCCACCCACCGTCTTGAGCAGCTGACTGAGGCCTATGCCCAGGGCGATAAGGACGCCAAGCTCACCCCAGCTATGAAGCGCGACCTGCGCTCCATTGCCCGCGATGGCCGCAAGGCCAAGAACCACCTGCTGGAGGCCAACCTCCGCCTGGTGGTGTCTTTGGCGAAGCGCTATACCGGCCGCGGCATGGCCTTCTTGGACCTCATCCAGGAAGGCAACCTGGGCCTAATTCGCGCCGTCGAAAAATTCGACTACACCAAGGGCTACAAGTTCTCCACCTACGCCACGTGGTGGATCCGGCAGGCCATTACCCGCGCCATGGCCGATCAGGCCCGCACCATCCGTATCCCGGTGCACATGGTGGAAGTGATTAACAAGCTGGGCCGTATCCAGCGTGAGCTGCTGCAGGATCTGGGTCGCGAACCTACCCCGCAGGAGCTGGCGAAGGAAATGGACATCACCGAGGACAAGGTGATGGAGATCCAGCAGTACGCCCGCGAGCCGATCTCGCTGGACCAGACCATTGGTGATGAGGGCGATAGCCAGCTCGGTGACTTCATCGAGGATTCCGAGGCGGTCGTAGCCGTGGATGCGGTGTCCTTCACCTTGCTGCAAGACCAGCTGCAGGACGTGCTGCACACGCTCTCCGAGCGTGAGGCCGGCGTGGTGCGCTTGCGCTTCGGGCTGACCGATGGCATGCCGCGCACCCTCGACGAGATCGGCCAGGTCTATGGCGTGACCCGCGAACGCATCCGCCAGATCGAGTCCAAGACCATGTCGAAGCTGCGCCACCCCTCTCGCTCTCAGGTCCTGCGCGACTACCTCGACTAGACGCCCGCCTAAGATCAACGACTACGGCCCCTGCTGCTACTACGCAGCGGGGGCCGTAGTTGTGTGTTCGAAGCTTATAACACTAGGGCGTAGCTGGCCCCGAATCGCGCCTCTCTGGCTGCCCAGCGTCGCTGCGGGGCTGCTCCGGCTGCGTCTGGGACTGGTGGCTGAAACGTGGCGGCAGCACCGGTGGCGCCGGTGGCTGCTGCCCAGGCGCTGCTGGGCTACCAGCGGCCATCGCCCCCTGCGGCGGGACGCCGGGATGAGGCTGCGGGTGGCGGGCCCAATAGTCTGCAGCCAACCCCTGCTTGCCATAAGCCATGCGGCGGTGCAGCGTTTCGAGCGGGCCACGGCGCCCCATGAGCTGCAGCGCATAGGCTCCAAGGACCGTCACCGCCCAGATCGCCGCCGCCAAGCTGGTGGCCACGGCGGCACCGTCGCTCTGCCCCCAGCCCAGCCCATAAGAGGCGACGAAGATGGTAGCGAGGAGGGACTGGGCCACATATCCGGACATCGAACGCTGCCCCAGTGCCACCACTGGCGCGATCCACACCGGTAGTGCGCGCTCATAGCTCATGCCCTGCGCCGTCTTTTCCGTGATTCGGCGCTGTATCGGGGCGCAGGCGAGAACGATAATCGCCACGATGCCCGGTCCGGTGATCACACCAAAGCCAGTGTTGAGCACCATCCACGTCGCGAGACTCTCCTCGTTGCCCACTACGCCGATCGCGTTGAGCCCCATAGGCAGCCCCACCGCAAGCATCACCGCGATGCCCGCAGCCGCCGCTATCCAGAGCGTGCGCCGGTGCTCCTCTGGATGGGTGAGCACCCCGCGGCGTGCCCAGACGAATCCGAGCAGCATCAAGGGAAAGAGCATGGGGATCTCGGTACCCAGGTTCAGCGGCTGCAGCACCAGGAATAGCGCGCCGCCGCCGAGCTGAGAAAGATAGCTGTCGAGGAAGTTCGAGGCGAGCGGCATTCCACCCGATGCCGTGGTCTCGGGGCCGAAGAGATCAAACTGGGAATCGGCAATCATTAAGACAATGGCGATAATCAGATTGCCTATCATCCACATTGCCGATAACACCCCGGCGATAATGAGCAGGGTTTTATCCCGGAAGTTAATCATCAATGCCAGCAATGCCCCGCCTATGCCATAAAAGACCATGATGTCGCCGAAGTAGAGAAACACCATATGCACGGCGCCGAAGATAGCGAGCCACACATAGCGCATCGCGATGGTTCTGCGGGCTGCGCCAAGTGGGTAGCGTCGTCGAGCCAAAGACATGGCGATCAGACCGACGCCGAATCCCAGCATGGTGGAAAACATCGGCAATCCGCGCACGTGGGCCAACATGGATCCAGCGACCACAGCGACCTTATCCGCCGTAGAGCCATCCACCACTCCCCCGAGTTCTTGGACGTTGGCCCGAGCAGGTCCAGCAAGCCACGTGGTGGTGAGGTTCGCGATCGCAATGCCTAAAAGGGTGAATCCCCGGGCGAGATCGGGGGCGAGCATGCGCACTGTCGCCGCGCTGCGCAGGGGTGGATCTGTCGGAGAGGACGCCGCAGTAGTCGGGGTACTCATCGCTGGTGACGCTCTTTCTACTTCCTCGAAGATGGGGGGTTTGGAAATAAGAAAAGCCGCGTGAGACGGACTCACGCGGCTGCTTTACGTGATTATTGATTCATGTAGTTCTCGATACAGGTTTCCATCTGATCCTCGGGAACATTCTGGCATTCTTCCACAACACCGCTGAGGAGGGTACCGAAGAAGATCGTGATCACGGCGACAATGACCAGCAGCAGCACGGAGATGACCACCGAAATGATGGACATGGTCACGCGGCGCTTCGGCCCCTGCATCTTGCGGCCCTTCACCCACGCGATAATGCCCAGCACGATGCCGGCAATGGCGAGGAATGGCGCAACCACTAGACCAACGACGGTGGCCGCGAGAACCACGGCCGCGATGGACACGCCCAGTGCCCACGGAGCGATCTTGTTTACCTGCTCCACGGGATAGCCGTAGTGGCCGCCGGGGTGAGCGCCCTGGTCAGAGTACCCACCCTGATTGGGATACGCGCCCTGATTGGGGTAGCCGCCCGGGCCGGGATAACTGCCCTGCGTGGGATAGCCACTGGGATAGCCACTCTGGTCCGTCTGGCCGGAGTTCTGCACATCCCCAGAGAAGGAGTCACTCGAATTCGGCATCCGGTGCTGTGGCTGGTTATTCGGCCACTCGCCATCCTGCCAAGCGTTGTTGGAGTTGCGATCGTTGTTGTCTGTCATATGAGTGTTGTCCTTCCAGACTGTATGCGGCCCTAGCGACGGGAGTACTTCTGAGAAACTATTCCACCTAGGGCACTGTTATCTGCAAAAGTTTATCATTGCCTCAGCATCGCGATGGCATATTCACATTAATCGCAGCTCCACACTCGGGCCCAGCGGGCTCCAGCTGAACGGGGATTACCACTGGCGCAAGAAATTAATACGCGCCCGCAGCTGTTCCGCCGAACACAATGCCGTGGGTGGGCCGCCGCAGGCTCGCCGCGCTTCATTATGAATAGCGCCGTGCGGCCGGCCCGTGCGCGAACTCGTAATGGAGACCACCGCATTAAGCTGCTTGCGCAGCTCGGGGATGAGAGCGGCGTCCTCATCCGAGTTTGCTGTGCTGCGTGTCGACGCCTGCTCGCTGCCCTGCATTCGCTCTGCCGACGAGGACGATGTCACCGGATGAGCGGCGGACTGCGCGGACTGGGACATCTCCTCGGCTTGGCGTTTTTTCAGCAGCTGCCGCATCTGCTCGGCATCGAGCAGCCCTGGGAGGCCGAGATAATCTTGCTCCGCCTCCCCGATGCTGGCGGTGCCATAGGTAGAGCCGTCGAAAATGAGCGAGTCCAACTCGGCCTCGGCGCCAAGAGACTGGTAGGAGGGATCCTCCTCGCCGGGCTCGTTCTTTTCTTTATTGGCCTCGGCGAGCAGCTCATCATCCCAGCCCTCCTTGGGCCGGTCGGGCTTGCCCAGCACGTGATCGCGGGAGACCTCGAGCTTTGCGGCCAGGTCGAGCAGCACGGGCACGGAGGGCAAAAACACCGAGGCGTTTTCGCCCGGCATGCGCGAACGCACGAAACGCCCGATCGCCTGAGCGAAGAACAGCGGCGTGGAGGCCGAGGTGGCATAGACGCCCACCGCGAGGCGCGGCACGTCCACGCCCTCGGAGACCATACGCACCGCCACCATCCACTCATCGGTGGAATTGGAGAATTCCTCGATGCGTTCGGAGGCCCCTGCTTCATCGGAGAGCACCACCGTCACCGGCGTGGAGGAGAGTTTTTCCAGGGCGCGGGCATAGGCGCGTGCCGCAGTTTTATTGGAGGCGATCACCAGCCCGCCGGCATCCGGCATGTTCAGACGCAGCTGGCCCAACCGGGTGTGCGCCGCCTGCAGCACCGCGGGGATCCAATCCCCCTTCGGGTCGAGGGCGGTGCGCCAGGCGCGGGCGGTCTGCTCCGCGTTCAGTGGCTCGCCGAGCCGGGCAGCGTATTCCTCGCCGGCACTATCGCGCCAGCGGGCCTCGCCCGAATAGGCCAAGAACACCACCGGGCGCACCACGCCATCACGCAACGCATTGGAGTAGCCATAGGTGTAATCCGCCGCCGATTTCAGGTTTCCTTCGCCATCGTCTTCGTAGCGCACGAAGGGGATGGCGGCATCGTCGGAGCGGAAGGGGGTACCCGTGAGGCACAGCCGCCGCTCCGCGTCGCGGTAGGCGGTGGCGATGCCATCGCCCCAGCTTTTCGCGTCGCCACCGTGGTGCACCTCGTCCAGAATCACCAAGGTGCGCTTATTGGTGGCCAGTTGATAGTGCTTATAGGGGTGCATGGCCACCTGGGCATAGGTGACTACGATCCCCTGATAGGAGGGGTTAATCGCGCCGCTATTGGAGAAGGCGGGATCTAAGATGATGCCATTACGTTGCGCCGAGCCCGCCCACTGCACCTTGAGGTGTTCGGTAGGAACAACCACAATCACGCGATCTACCGTGCGCTTATTGAGCAGCTCTGTAGCGAGCCGCAGCGCGAAGGTGGTTTTACCGGCACCCGGGGTTGCGACCGCAAGGAAGTCCTTGGGCTGGGTGCGCTCATATTTGGTGAGGGCGGCCTGCTGCCAGGCGCGAAGGTTAGCACTCACTTGCGGCGCAGACCTCGGAAAATCTGCTCGCAGTCGGGGCACACGGGAGAACCCGGCTTGGCTTGCTTGGTCACGGGAAAGGTCTCCCCGCACAGGGCCACAACCATTTTGCCGCTCACGGCGGAGTCGACAATCTGATCCTTCTTCACGTAGTGGAAGAACTTCGGCGTGTCGTCGTCGGTGCCGGTGTTCTCCCTGATGTCGGGACGCTCGATGGTAGTTGTCTGAGTACTCACCTGAAACATCATGCCCGAAAAGTGTCGTCTTCTCATCCTGCCCCGTAGGAGGAAGGGCTAGGCTTGAACACGATGACTGAAGATGAGGGAAACGTTGCTGAACCGGCCGAGGATCGCTCGGCCGAGGAGACGGCGTTGACACGCGGCCGCCTCAGCGCTCTGCGACGCCGCATGCGCAAAGCAGAGCTCATCACTGATGCCCGCCGCACCCCAGCGCAAAACTATCGCCACCGTAAAACCGTGTACGCGATTTTGCAGGGCTCCCGTATTCCTTTTTTGTTCCTCAGCGCCGCCACCTATTTCTTTTGGGAGAATATGGTGGTCTCCGGTGTGCTCTTTGTGATCTCTACCCTGCTGCCGTGGGTGGCGGTGGTGATTGCCAATGGCGCCGGCGAGCCGGAAGATAAGCGGCATCCGCGCCAGTACAAACCGGAGGTGCGCCGCGCCCAGCGTGCCGCCGAGCATCAGGCGCTGAACCAGCATTCTTCGCGCCGTGAGCTGAGCTCGGGCACCGGCGAGTACATCATTATTGACGCAGACGACGACTAGACAAGGCCTTTTTTCGTGACTATCTCTCTCGCCGCGCGCGTGGGTGCCGATCTGGGCGATGTATGCGCCCGCATCGGCTATAGCCACGCCGGTATTGCCAGTTCTCTCGGCCCCGCCGCCTTCGCCGCCCTTGGCCGCGGCGAACCTGCCGCGGTGCGCTGCGTCTTAGCCTCCACGGCGCTGCACGACGCCATCCGGCTCTTTATTCTGCACGATCCCCTTCCCCGCGGGCGCTGCGAGACTCTGCTTGGCGGGGCGCTTATCGACGCCCTCCTCGAGCTGTCCTGGGCCAAGGAGGACACCGGCGGCCTGCGGGTAGTCATTGATGTCCGCCCCATCGATCGCGGCACACGTGGTGGTCTGGTGTTCTCCGATATGGATGCCTCCATGGTGGAGCACATCCCCGGCAAGGAGCATGTGCTCGGAGTGGGCGCCGCCTCCCTGTCCTTGGCGGAGGCCGTGCCGCGCTCCCCGGTGTCCAGCCTGCTCGATCTGGGTTGCGGCTCGGGGGTGCAGTTGATGCTGCAGGCCGACTACGCCGAGGCACTCACCGGCAGCGATATCTCGGAACGGGCGCTGCGCTTTGCCCATGCCACTCTGGCGGCATCGGGAGTGGATGCGGAGCTGCTCCAGGGGCCGTGGTTCGAGCCGGTGCAGCAGCGTCGCTTCGAGCGCATCGTGGCCAATCCGCCCTTCGTGGTGGGGCCCGCGACCATCGACCACGTCTACCGAGATTCTGGTGCCGATCTCGACGGCGCCACCGAACTCGTGGTGCGCCAGGCCTGCGAGCATCTCGAGGAAGACGGCAGCGCCCACCTCGTGGGGGCGTGGGTGTTGAACGCAGACAGCTGGGCGCAGCGCGTGAGCTCGTGGGTTCCGCCTACCGGCTATGCCGTGTGGGTGCTCGAGCGCGATCGCGTGGACGCCCCACGCTATGTCTCCACCTGGTTGAAGGATGAATCCATCGATCCGCGCAGCGAGGAGGGACAGCGACGCACCGAGCAGTGGCTCTCCCACTTCGATACCCACGGCGTCACGGGAGTGGGCTTCGGCTTCATTCATATCCAACGGCTCGCGGAGGACACCCCGAGCGAGGTGATGTGTGAGGATTTCTCGGCAGCCTCCACTACTGGTTTGGGTGAGGAAGTCGAGGAGTATTTCCTCCGCACCTCCTGGCTGCGCGAGCAAGACGCCACCTCCATGCTGTCGAGCCGCTATCAGCTGCGTCCTGGGGTCTGCATTGACCGCATCAGTCGCGCCGACACCGAATCCGGTATCGGGATGCAGGCAGAGAGCATCCATATCGCCCGCACCGAGGGCCCCCGCTTTAGTCACGAAATCGACGAGGCCGTTGCCTCCCTTGTGGCCGGACTGCACCCGCAGGGGCTTCCCCTCGCGGAGATCGTGGAGCTCTACGCGGTCACCGAAGAGATCGATCCCGCGGAGATCGTGCAGCAGGTCATCGCCATGATGGTGGATCTCATCCGCCACGGCCTGGTGCTTCCCGCCGAGCTGCTCGCCGATTAACACCGCCCCCACCTATGTCTGAAGGAGTTGTAGTGCCGTGAAAGCAGTATTGACCCGCGTCACCGAGGCCACCGTCACCGTCGAGGGCCGCACCGTCGGGGCTATCGACTGCCCCGACACCGGCGGGCTTTTGGCCCTCGTGGGAGTCGCTCGCGAGGACACCGAGGCCGATGTGGAGCTCATGGCCCGCAAGATCGCTGAACTGAGGATTCTCGACGGCGAGCGCAGCGTGGAGTCCTGCTCCGCCCCCGTGTTGCTCGTGAGCCAATTCACCCTCATGGGGCGGACGAAAAAGGGGCGACGCCCCTCGTGGTCCGATGCGGCGGGCGGCGCCGAGGCCGAACCGCGTATCGCGGCGATTGCCGCTCTCCTCCAGCAGCGGGGCATCCCAGTAGAAACCGGACAATTCGGTGCCTATATGAAAGTGTCCTCCGTTAATGACGGCCCGTTTACGGTGTTGGTGGACACCACATCATAGGCAACTAACCACAAATAGGGGAGCGTCGTGAACGCATCACCCCAGCTCGCGGCCCAAGGGCAGCAGTTTTGCTAGCGGTGGAACTAAATCGGTCGTCGTGGCGTTAAACAGAATGACATTCTCGATGGAGCAGGAGGCGCCAATGAGCTCTGCAGCTGAAGCCGCACGAGCGACCGATAACGAAGCCGGTGATACCCGAGGACGACGCAATCAGACGAACGACAATCCTGCCGCCGATCTCGTCCGCGTATATCTCAATGGTATTGGCAAAACTGCGCTGCTCACCGCCGAAGACGAAGTAGAACTGGCCAAGGCGATCGAGGTTGGTCTTTATGCCGATTATTTGTTGAAAAACAGCACGGATCTCACCCGCGCCAAAAAACGCGATCTGAAGATCTTGGCCAAGGAAGGGCGCAAGTCACGCGCCCACCTGCTCGAGGCGAATCTCCGCCTCGTGGTCTCTTTGGCCAAGCGCTACACCGGTCGCGGTATGCCGCTTCTGGATCTGATTCAGGAGGGCAACCTCGGATTGATCCGTGCCATGGAAAAGTTCGACTACGCCAAAGGCTTTAAATTCTCCACCTATGCCACCTGGTGGATTCGCCAAGCCATTACTCGTGGCATGGCGGATCAGTCCCGCACCATCCGGCTGCCCGTGCACTTGGTGGAGCAGGTAAACAAGCTCTCTCGCATCAAGCGCGAGCTCTACCAACACCTCGGCCGCGAGGCCACCAATGAGGAACTGGCCGAAGAGTCCGGCATTGATGAGGCCAAAATCGAGCTGTTGCTGCGCCAGTCGCGCGACCCGGTGAGCCTCGACATGCCGGTGGGCGCCGATGAAGAAGCCCCTTTGGGAGACTTCATTGAAGACTATGACGCGACCGATGCCGAGACCGCCGTGGTGGCCTCCTTGCGGCACTCCGATATTCGCGCGGTGCTCGGCACTCTCGAGCAGCGCGAGCAGGATGTGATCAAGCTGCGCTATGGCTTGGACGATGGCGTGCCTCGCACCCTCGATCAGATCGGCCGCCGCTTCGGGCTCTCCCGAGAGCGCGTCCGCCAGATCGAGCGGGAAGTCATGTCGAAGCTGCGTGACGGCGACCGCGCCGACAAGCTACGCGCCTACGCGCTCTAGACAGGCGGAGACGCACGCTGGGCCGCACTCGGCCCCAGCGCGCGTCTCTGCACCGGATAGGTGCACGCAGTAAGCTAGATTAAATTACAGGGACTAACAATTGTGATGTCTCCTTATTGCCGCAGACCGTATGGCTATAAGGGGAGCGAACAGAGAAGGGCTAAAGCTTCGTGAAGGATCTTGTCGATACCACCGAGATGTATTTGCGGACGATCTACGAACTCGAAGAAGAGGGCATTATTCCCCTTCGAGCACGTATCGCCGAGCGTTTGGAGCAGTCCGGCCCCACCGTGAGTCAGACAGTAGCCCGCATGGAGCGCGACGGGCTGGTGGTGGTCGCCAATGACCGCAGCCTCCATTTGACCTCCGATGGCCGCCAGCGGGCGATCGCGGTGATGCGCAAGCACCGCCTCGCTGAGTGCCTTCTTATTGACGTCATTGGCTACGACATCGAGAAGGTTCACGATGAGGCCTGCCGCTGGGAGCATGTGATGAGCGACGAGGTCGAGCGCCGCCTGCTCGATGTGCTGCCCAATGTGGACCGCTCCCCCTTCGGCAACCCGATCCCAGGTCTTGATCGCCTAGGCCGCCGCGATCACGTCGAACCGGATCACGGCACCCGCATCGTGGACTTGGCAGAAAACACCGACCACAAGGTGCGGATCGTGCAGGTCAATGAGATCCTCCAGGTCAATGATGACGAGATGAAGCGTCTCATCGCCGCAGGAATTTGCACCGGAAGCACGGTCACGGTCTATCACGACCGCAATGGCGTCGCCTTCAAGACCGAGGATAAAGAGGTACGCCTCTCCCCTGCCTTGAGTCACGCCGTGCGTGTCGAAAAGGCCTAGTCCCTCTTGTAGTTTTATTCCTTAGCTCTCCGCCCCTCGCCGGTGCCACCGTGGTGCCCGCGAGGGGCGGAGAGCTATGTGTACGGTCGCGCTGCGTAGTGTGAGCAGCGCCCTATCGGCAGACGTCCGACGTGTAACTGAGAATGAGTAGGCTGGAGTCTATGAACATTCTGGTCACTGGAGGCGCCGGCTACGTAGGTAGCGTGTGCGCTCAGGTTTTCATTGAACAAGGACATTCCGTCACCGTCATCGACAACTTCTCCACCGGAAACCGCGAGGCTGTGCCCGCCGAGGCCACCCTCGTGGAAGGCGATGTTCGCGATGTCGCCGCCATTGTGCTCCGCGAGCACAACATCGACGCCGTGGCCCACTTCGCGGCCCGCTCGCTCGTGGGCGAATCTGTGGAGAAGCCCGAGGAGTACTGGCAGCACAACCTCGTCACCACCCTCGCGCTTCTCGACGCCATGCGCGAGAACGGGGTCAACAATCTGGTGTTCTCCTCGACCGCCGCCACCTATGGCGAGCCGAAGACAGTGCCCATCACCGAGGACATGCCCACCGCACCCACCAACCCCTACGGCGCGACCAAGCTGTCCATCGACTACGCGATCACCAGCTACTGCCACGCCTATGGCCTGGGGGCAACCAGCCTGCGCTACTTCAATGTGGCGGGAGCCTATGGCACGATCGGCGAAAACCGCGAGGTGGAAACCCACCTCATCCCGCTGGTACTGCAGGTGGCGCTGGGTCACCGCGACAAGATCATGATCTTCGGCGATGACTGGCCCACCGAGGATGGCACCTGCGTGCGCGACTATATTCACATCCGCGACCTCGCGGACGCCCACCTTTTGGCACTGGAGTCCAATACGTCTGGCGAGCACCGCATCTTCAACTTGGGCTCGGGTGAGGGCTACTCGGTGGCCCAGGTGATCGATGCCTGCCGCGAGGTAACTGGCCATCCGATCCCCGCCGAAGTCGCGCCCCGGCGCGCCGGCGATCCCGCCACTCTCATCGCCTCCTCGGCCAAGGCGATGGAGCAGCTCGGCTGGCGCCCCACCCGCACCGATCTGCGCACCATCGTCCAAGATGCGTGGTCGTTTACCTCGCAGCTGGGAGATCGGGCCTATAGCGCGCGGCGATAACGAGCGTGTCTGCGACCTAGCACTCCCATAGCGCAGAGCGATAGCAAGAGGCGGCAGCCCAGTGTGGTTGCCGCCTCTCGCGCTGTCAGGACCCGACTCGGCCGCCCCGGTTCGAGCCAGCGGGGGCTCTCTCCGCTAGGGCTAGCTGCAACGGGCGCGGTGAATGCCGACGCTGGAGCACAGCTGCTCAGCGGCCTCGGTGCAGGCGCTCACCGAGTCTGTGATGAGCCCATGCATATAGGCGTTGAAGAGCAGTTGGGCTAGGGTGTGTCCCTGCTCTTCTTCTTGTGCACAGCCCAATGCTGCGGGCACCACTGTCATCCACTGCCGGGCCGCTGCTTCGAGGGCGAGCAGGCTGAGTGCATTGGCCCGAATCGTGCCGGAAAAGACGTGCGCGGCTGCCTGGAGGGCGCGGTAGAGCACCATGGAGGAAGTGTTGCCGACCGCGACGATGGCCATATCCCGCAGGGCGCGATCGGCGAGACAGGATCCCAGCAACTCGAGGAAGGCGAGATCCTCTTTGATCTCCTCCACTGTGGTCTCAGCGGGCAGCTGATCGAGCGCGGCGAAGAAGTCTTCCACGAGCGCATAGGGGGCGGTGTCTTTCTCCGCACTGTCGTAGAGATCCATCACTTTGTTCTCCAGTGCCCAGGACCAGAGGCGGGACTGTTCCTCGGAGATGGTCTCGGTATCTCGCCGGAATTGCTCGAGGAAGCTCTCGCGATCCAGCTCGGGGAGCTCTTCACCGCGGGCGATGAGTTCCCGCATCGATGAGGTGCGCTCCAGCGGTGGGATCACATCATCGCGCAGGTGGCGCTTCCAGGAGGAGATCGCTGCGACGGAATCGGAGACGAACTCCAGCCGCACCTGCTCGCCCGCGGCGATCTCATAGGTGGACCACACTGCCCCGAGTGGGATCTGAGCGTCGCGGCAGTACTCGTCCACGCGCTGCGCGATCACCTGGCTGGAGCCTTTGCGGACGATGAAACCGAGCAAGAAATCACTATCGAGGGCGTCGAGGGTCTCAGAGATAGCGTCGATACGCTCGAGATCGCTGAGGCTTAAGCGCGCAATGGGACCGGAAGTGACCGTGGCTGTCGTCTGCCCGGGCTGCGGGGCGCTGATGTGGAAGCCGGCCAGCACTAAGGAGTCGTGCGGGAAGAAGCCGAGGGTGGCGGGGATGGAGGCGAGAAAGGAACCGGGGGCGAAATGCTGTGTGCTCATGGCAGGTATCGTTGCCGAGGATCGCGGTCAGCACGGGCCAGTGTCCGTTTTTCGGCGCCGAGTTGTGGATGGCGCAGAGTTATCCACAGCCTCCCACTGAACGACAGCCCTGCCAGTGGGGAGAGATGCGCTATGGTTATCCGGCTATGCGGTATGCGAAAATAGCGCCACATGAGCACACACTGCGATGGCCCGCACTGGGAATAGCAGGGGCGTGTGTGGCGTTGTTGCTCACATCAGGCCAGCATCCGCACGGTGCTGGACGCCTATGCGAGAGAGACAAAGACACTAAGCTAATAACACAGACGTAACTAGCGCGCCGGCAGGTGTGTCCCGCCCGCTCTATGACCTTAAGGAGGCACGATGGCACGAGACGATTTCTCGATGTACGAACTGGAGTACCCTTCTCCAGAGCTGTCTTCCTCCGCCGAGCGAGACAGCGAGGGCAATAACACTCCGGGGCTGACGATGTTGATTGCTTTGGAGGGCTACGCCGATGCCGGCCGCGCCGTGGAGATGGTATCGCGGCATTTGCTCTCCGCCTTGGACCACCGCCTCATTGCCTCGTTTAATAACGATGAGCTCATTGACTATCGCTCCCGCCGCCCGCCGGTGGCAATCGATCAGCAGCACGTGGTCGAGATCGACGATCTCAAGCTCACGCTCAATGTGGTGCGCGATACTACCGGCCGGTCCTTCCTGCTGCTCTCCGGCCCCGAGCCGGATTTGCGCTGGCAGGCGTTTAGCAAGGCCGTCGCCGATCTGGCGGAGCGCTATGACGTGGAACAAACCATTGCGCTCTACGCGGCGCCTATGTCGGTGCCGCATACCCGCCCGCTGATCGTCTCGGCGCACGGCAATGATCCGCAGCTGGTTCAGCCGCTCTACACCATGGATTCACAGATCATCGTGCCCGGCGCGGCGGCGCTGCATATCGAGCGGCTGCTCAATAAGCGGGGCCGCAATGTTGCCGGCTATACCGCGCATGTGCCGCACTATGTCTCCGCCTCGGAGTACCCAGAGGCCGCGTTGAGCCTCTTGCACGCCATTGGTGATGTCGGCGAGCTGGTGCTGCCGCTGAAGTCCTTGCAGGCCGATGCCGAGCGGGTCAAGCGTGATTTGGCGGAGCAGACTTTTAACTCCCAGGAGATTCAGCAGGTGGTCTCCTCCCTGGAGGAGCAGTACGACGAGCAGCTGGCGCGCTTCCGCGAGGCGAATCCCCAAGCGCTGATCCCCCGCAACGTGGAGATCCCCTCCTCCGAGGAGCTGGGGGCGGAATTTGAGGAGTTTCTTGCCTCCGTTGCTAGCGAGAGCTCAGCTGCCACCGATAGCGAGGACAGTGCGCAGGACGCCGCCGAGGATGGCCAGCCCCGCACCCGCTGGCAGGCCATGCTGGAGCGTCTCGGTGGCGAGGAGCACAGCATGTATCACGCCGAGTCCCCGCAGGATCAGCCCCAGCAGGAGGAGCATAAGGCTGGCGAGGAGGACTCCGCTGCGGGAGAGGCCCGCGAGGATGCCGACGGCGGCGAGGGCGATAGCGAGCCCCACTAAGTGGGCGCACCTCTCGCTGCGGCTGCTTCTCGCGCGGCTGCGAGGGGCCTGCGGCGCCGCGGCAGCGGGGCTAGGTAGTCTGAGTAAGTGTGAAGACGACGCTAACTCAGTTCCTGCCGGATCTCGCCGAAGTACCCGAGTCGCTGCTTGATGAATCAGTATTCGATTCCTATCTGCGCTGGGTAGACGATAGCGGGATGAGCCTCTACCCCGCCCAGGAGGAAGCGTCGCTGGGGATTCTCGCTGGCGATAATGTTATTCTCGCCACTCCCACGGGCTCGGGTAAGTCCATGGTGGCGATTGCCGCGGCCTTCATCGCGATGGCGCGCGGCCAGCGTTCCTACTACACCGCGCCCATCAAGGCGCTGGTGAGCGAGAAGTTTTTCGCCCTCTGCGATATTTTCGGCCCCGAGCAGGTGGGGATGATGACTGGCGATGCCACCGTCAATGGCTCGGCCCCCATCATCTGCGCGACCGCGGAGATTGTGGCCAATATTGCCCTCCGCGATGGCAAGGATGCCGCCATCGACCAGGTGATCATGGACGAGTTCCACTACTACTCCGATCCCCAACGCGGCTGGGCGTGGCAGGTGCCGCTGCTCGAGCTGCCCAAAGCGCAGTTCCTGTTGATGTCCGCCACCTTAGGCGATACCACGCACCTAGAAAAGGACCTCAGCGAGCGCACTGGCCGAGATACCACCTTGGTCGCGGGTGCGACTCGACCCGTTCCGCTGGAGTTTTCCTATGTCTATACCCCGGTGCACGAGACCATCGAGAAACTGATTTCTCAGGACAAAGCCCCCATCTATGTGGTGCACTTCACCCAACGCGAGGCCACCGAGCGCGCCCAGGCGCTAACCTCGCTGAAGGTTATTAACGATGAGGAAAAGAAGAAGATCGCCGAGGAGATCGGCTCCTTCCGCTTCTCCACCCGTTTTGGCACCACTTTGTCCTCGCTGCTGCGCAAGGGCATCGGCATTCACCATGCCGGCATGCTACCGAAGTATCGTCGCCTCGTCGAACGTCTCTCCCAGACTGGGCTATTGAAGGTCATTTGCGGCACCGACACCCTGGGGGTGGGTATCAACGTGCCCATTCGCACCGTGTTGATGACGGGGCTGGTGAAATTCGATGGCCAGCGCCAACGCCTCGTGAAATCGCGAGAGTTCCACCAGATCGCCGGGCGCGCAGGCCGGGCCGGCTTCGACACGGTGGGCACCGTGGTTATTGAAGCGCCGGAGCATGAGATCGAAAACTATAAGCTGCGCAAGCGCGCCGGCCAGGATGAGGCGAAGCTGAAGAAGCTCCGCAAAAAGGCCGCCCCGAAGGGCGAGGTGACGTGGACGGACACCACCTATGAGCGGCTTATCGACGCCGAGCCGGAGAACATGCAATCCCAATTTAGGGTGTCGCACTCCATGCTGCTCAACCTGCTCGCCCGCGAGGGTGATGGGCTGCACCACATCACGGAGTTGATCCGGCGCACCCATGACCCGCGCGCTAAACAGAACACCGAGCTACTTACCTCTATCGACTTGATTAAGGGCTTGGTGGCGACAGGTATCGTCGATAAGCATGCGGGGAGTGGCCCGCATGAAGAGCGCTATCAGCTCACCGCCGAGCTGCAGCGTGACTTTGCGCTCAACCAGCCCCTGGCGCCCTTTGCCATCGCTGCACTGGAGGTACTGGACCCGGAATCGGAGACCTTCGCACTCGATGTGATCTCGGTATTTGAGGCGATTCTGGAAAATCCCCGACAGCTGCTGGTCGGCCAGGAACGCGCCGCGCGCGGGGCGGAGATTCAGGCGCTCAAAGCGGAGGGCTACGACTATCACGATCGCATGGCGATGATCGAGGAGATCACCTATCCGCAGCCGCTGAAGGAGCTGCTGGAGCAGACCTACAATACCTATGCCGAAACCCAGCCTTGGGTAAAAGAGTTTGAGTTAAAGCCGAAGTCTGTGGTGCGGGAAATGATCGAAAAGGCCATGACTTTCTCCGATCTCGTCTCCACCTATCAGCTGGCCCGCTCGGAAGGGGTGGTGTTGCGCTATCTCACCGATGCGTGGCGCACCCTCGAGCACTCGGTGCCGCCGGAATACCGCAACGAGCACGTGGACGACATCATTGTGTGGCTGGGCGAGCTGGTGCGCCAGGTCGATTCCTCGCTCTTGGATGAGTGGGCCCACATGGCCGATCCCGACCAGCCCATCGATCAGGACACCGTGGATCAGCAGGTGGCCTTCGGGGTGGAGGATCCGAGCGCGCTCAGCGCCAATCGCCGCGCCTTCACCATCATGGTGCGCAACTACTTCTTCCGCCTCACCCAGCTCTTCGCCTATGAGGAGGAGGACGCCCTCGCGCAGATGGTGGACTATCTCGACGATGCCCCGGACTTCCCCGCTGCCATGGACGCCTATTTCGACGAATACGCGGACATGGATGTGGGACCAGAGGCGCGCGGCCCCGAATACTTCCACCTCACCCAGAATGGGCGCAGCTGGTCGGTGCGGCAAATATTCAAAGACCCCGAGGGCGATAACTCCTTTGCACTCCAGGGCGTGGTGGATCTCGATGCCTCGGATGCAGCCGGCGAGGTGCAGCTCAGCGCCCTGCAGCTGGATTATCACTAGGCAGCACCCACCTGAGACATCACCGCGCTGCCTATGACCAGGATCGGTACTGGGCAGCGCGGTGTCGTGTGTAGACACACAAAAGACGACGCTCCATCAGCGTTGATGGGCGTCGTCTTCTCGCGAGAATCGGCTCTTAGCGAGCAGCCTCAATCTCTACAGCTTGGGCAACAGCCTGGACGGTGGCGGCGACCTTCACGGCCTCCCACACCTGCTCCTTGGTGAGCCCCTCTTCGCGCACGGTCTTATCGTGGGCGACCGAGCAGTGTTCACAGCCGTTGATGGTGGACACGGCGAGGGAGTACAGCTCGAAGTCGGCCTTATCGATGCCCGGCTTGGCGATGATGTTCATACGCAGACCGAACTTCACCTTGGCGTAGTCATCGCCCAGCCAGCCCTTGGCGCGGTAGGCAACGTTGTTCATCGCCATGATGGTGGCGGAACCCAAGGCAGCGTCGAAAGCCTCCTCGGAGAGGTGCTCCTTGGCCTCGTCAGCGATCTCGGAGAACACGGTCTCGTTGCGGGTCGCGGCGGCGGAGGCCACGAGGGCGCCCCAAAGCTGCTGCTCGTTGAGCTCAGAGGTGCGGGTCAAAGAACCCAGGTTAAGCTTGACGTCCTTGGCGTAATCGGGCAGGGACGAACGCAGGTTATCAATCGACATCTATTACTTCAGACCTTCCTGGAGCACGTCCATCTTGTTGATGTTCTTGGTGGGGTCATTAGCTTCCCAGTTGCAGGCGCAGACCTCTTCGGACTGGAGAGCGTCGAGGGCGCGCAGCACCTCGTCGACGTTACGGCCCACAGCGTCCGGGGTCACGGACACGAACTGGATCACACCATCGGGATCGATGATGAAGGTGGCGCGGTCAGCAACACCGTCGGCGTTCTCCACACCGAGGGTGCGGATAAGCTCGTGCTTGATGTCGGAGAACATCGGGAAAGGAACGCCCTTGAGCTCCGGGTGGGTGGCACGCCAGTTGAAGTGAGCGAACTCGTTATCGGTGGAGCCGCCGAGCACCTGGGTGTCGCGATCCAAGAACTCCTCGTTCAGCTTGCCGAAGGCAGCGATCTCGGTCGGGCACACGAAGGTGAAGTCCTTGGGGTAGAAGAACACAACCTTCCACTGACCCTCGTACTTGTCGAGGGAGACAGTCTCGAAATAATCCTCGGGAGAGGTGGCGTTGGCCTCGTGCAGGTCGCCGCCCTTAAGAGCAGTGAGCTCGAACTCAGGGAACTTCTCTCCAACGGTCATGATAGCCATGTGTTTTCCTCCAAATATCGCTGATGCGATGTAGCAATGTACAAGCGGTGCAGACAGCCGTGATGGTGACTGCAGTGCAGACAACAACTGTCCGCGGGCTTTAGTTGCAACTCCGATGGCCGCGGCTGACAACTCTTCACCTTAACGTGAGGCATATCACCTCTGTCTGGCTCTGGTAGCCGCTGCATCGTGGCGAACGCGCCGCTCTCTAGGCTTTTTCACCTTCCCATTGCTGGGAAAAAGCAGCTCGCTCTCACGGGATGCAGTGGGCTTATAAGCCCCTGCCTCGCCATCTGCGTTGCTGCCATAAGTATGCCACATATTCCGCTGGCGTCAAGAAGTAAAACTTTTCGTCTTGTTATAGAGTAATAGGCATGAACAATAAAGACTACCGCCCGACCCTTGCGCAGCTGCGCACCTTCGTCACCATCGCGGAAAAGCGGCACTTCGGCATCGCCGCCGCCAAGCTCAACATCTCTCAGCCTTCGCTCTCCCAAGCGCTCGCCGCCCTCGAATCTGGGCTCGGAGTACAGCTGATCGAACGCTCCACCCGTAAGGTCATCGTCACCCCGATCGGCGCGAAACTGCTTCCCTTCGCCAAAGCCACCTTGGAGCAGGCCAATTCCTTCCTCTCCCAGGCACGCGGCGCCGATGGGCCACTCCACGGCCCCTTAACAATTGGCATAATTCCCACCGCCGCGCCCTATCTCTTGCCTGAGCTGCTCACCTTGCTCTATCGGGACTATCCCGAACTGGAGCCGCGTATCGTCGAAGATCAAACCCACTATCTCGAGGCCATGCTCCGCGATGGCCAGATCGACTGCGCTCTGCTGGCCACCCCCGTAAGCCGCAGCGGCCTCGAAAGCTATTCCCTCTACGATGAGGACTTCGTTATCGCCGTCAACGACAACGATGCACTGGCCGGCCGCACTGACGTCACGCTGTCCTCCTTGAAGCAGCTACAGCTACTTTTGCTTGACGACGGCCACTGCTTGCGCGATCAGATCATTGATCTCTGTCGCGCGGCCAAGACCGACCCAGAAGATCAATCCTCCACCTTCACCCGTGCCACCAGCCTCACCACGGTCCTGCAGTGCGTGGGCGCCGGCTTCGGCTCGACCCTCATCCCCGCCTCCGCTCTGAAAGCCGAGGGCGGCCGGCAGGGCGTGGCCATCGCCCGCTTCGCCCCCTCGGTGACAGCCCAACGCACCATGCGCTTGGTCTATCGTTCCTCTTCCTTCCGCAGCGAGGACTTCGCCGCGCTCGGCAAGGAGATCACCCGCGCCTACCAGGCCACGATCAGCGCCACCGCCGAGGATCGCAGCGAGGACTCCCCCAGCGCCTAAGACGATCACAGGGTGCGGGCTACTCGCCCCCGGATGCTGCTAGTGGCTAGAATCTAAGTTCTTATGCCTCGCTCTGAACACGGATCCCCTGCAGCATCGTCCTCCGCGCCGAGTAAGAAGGACCTGCTCGCGCGGCTTGAGAACGTATCGCTTGCCGCCGAGCGCTCTTTCCGGCGGCAACTGCGCAAGGCCCGCTCGCCGCGAGCGTTGAACGCGATTGCCGCCGATATCGACTCTGCCGAGCTCTCTGTGCTCGCCATCGATGAGCGAGTACCGGCGCTCAGCTATCCCGAGAGCCTGCCCGTCTCTGCTCGGCGCGAGGACATCAAAGAGGCCATCCGTGATCACCAGGTGGTGATCATCGCGGGTGAAACTGGCTCGGGTAAAACCACCCAGATCCCGAAGATGTGCCTCGAGCTCGGCCGTGGCCGGCGTGGGCTCATCGGCCACACCCAGCCGCGGCGTTTGGCCGCCCGCACCGTGGCTGAGCGCATTGCCTCCGAGCTCGATCAGCAGATCGGCGACTCGGTAGGCTATGCCATTCGTTTCGATGATCGCGTCTCATCGACCACCGCGGTTAAGCTCATGACCGACGGCATCCTGCTGGCCGAGATGCAGCGCGATCGTTATCTCAACGCCTATGACACGATCATCATCGATGAGGCCCATGAGCGCTCGCTGAATATCGACTTTCTTCTCGGCTATCTCAAACGTCTGCTCCCGAAGCGCCCCGATTTGAAGGTGATCATCACCTCCGCCACGATCGACCCCGAGCGTTTTGCCACGCACTTTGGCAGCGAATCCACCCCAGCGCCCATCATCGAGGTCTCGGGGCGCACCTATCCGGTGGAGATTCGCTACCGTCCCTTGGAGATCACCCAGGGCGAGAAAACCATTGATATTGATCCCCTCGATGGGCTGCTCGAGGCGATTGAGGAATTAATGAAGGAGGGACCGGGCGATATCCTGTGTTTCTTTCCCTCCGAGCGCGATATTCGCGACGCCATGGAGGCCATCGAGGCCAAGCGCTATCGCGGCGTAGAGGTCACTCCCCTCTTCGGCCGGCTATCGAATGCCGAGCAGCATCGCGTCTTCTCCCCGCATGCGGGACGGCGCATCGTTCTTGCCACCAACATCGCCGAGACCTCCCTCACCGTGCCCGGTATTCACTATGTAATCGATACCGGCACGGCCCGTATTTCTCGCTATTCCACCCGCACCAAGGTGCAGCGACTGCCCATCGAGGAGATCTCACAGGCGAGCGCCCGCCAGCGTTCTGGCCGCTGTGGCCGTGTGGCTGAGGGTATTGCGATTCGTCTCTACTCGGAGCAGAATTTCCTCTCCCGCCCCGAGTTCACTGACCCTGAGATATTGCGTACCAACCTCGCCAGCGTCATCTTGCAGATGGCGTCGTTAAGGCTGGGCGCGATCACGGAGTTTCCCTTCGTGCAAGCACCGGAGTACAAGGCGATTCGCGATGGTTTGATGCTGCTGCACGAGCTCGGGGCGCTCGAGCAGGGGGAAAAGGACGGCAACCCGATCCTCACCCCGATCGGCCGGCAACTGGCGCGGATCCCCTTGGATCCTCGTTTGGCGCGCATGCTCATTGCGGGCAATGAGCGCGGTGTCGCCCGCGATGTCATGGTGCTCACGGCCGCGCTGACTATTCAGGATGTGCGGGAACGTCCCCTCGAAAAGCAGGCCCAAGCCGATCAGGCCCACGCCCGCTTCAAGGACACGAGCAGCGATTTTCTCAGCCTGCTCAACCTGTGGGACTACATCCAAGCCTCGCGGGCGGAGCTCTCGGGCAATAAATTCCGCAAGAAAATGCAGAGCGAGTATCTGCACTATATGCGTATCCGCGAGTGGTGGGATCTGGTGCGCCAGCTGGAGCAGGTGGCCCGCCAGCTGGGCTGGAAGCGCCACGACGCCCCCACCGAGCCCCAGGCCACGGCCGAGGAAGTGATCGCCCGAAATCAAGACACAGAACATCGCGATGTCACGGGTATTCACATGAGCATGCTCGCCGGTTTGCTCTCGCATATCGGTGTGCGCGAGGAAAAAACCAAGGAGTATCTGGGTACCCGCACTACCCGCTTTAGGATTTTCCCCGGCTCGCATGTGGCGAAAAAGCAGCCGGCCTATGTGATGGCCGCTGAGCTGGTGGAGACCTCCCGCCTCTGGGGCCGCACCGTGGCCGAGATTGATCCGCGCTGGGTGGAAAAGTTAGCCAAGGATCTGCTGCGCCACCAGTACTCCGAACCGCATTGGTCCTCGAAGCGGGCCGCCGCGATGGTCTATCAGCGCTCCACGCTGTGGGGCGTGCCCGTGGTGATTGACCGGCTGACGGCCTATCACACGGTCGATCGGGCCGCGGCGCGGGATATGTTTATCCGCCACGCCCTCATCGAGGGCGATTGGAACACCCACCACGAGTTCTTCCACTCGAATGCAGCCAAGCTCGACGAGGCCTCCCACCTCGAGGCCAAGGCCCGCCGCCGCGACATCGTGGTGGACGAGGACACGCTGTTCCGCTTCTATGATGAACGCCTGCCCGAGGATGTGACCACAGGCCCGAGCTTTGATGGTTGGTGGAAGCGCAAGCGGCGCGCCGCCGCCGACTATTTGGACTTCGATCCGGCGAAGCTGGTGAACCCTGACGCCGAGGATGTGGCCGAGGAGGCCTTCCCTGATAAATGGCAGCAGGGCTCGCTGGTATTCGACCTCAGCTATGAGTTCGAGCCGGGCTCCGAGTTCGACGGCGTGACCGTGCGCATCCCCATCCCCGTACTCGCCGGCGTAGAGGCGGCCGAGTTCGCCTGGCTGGTACCTGGCCTGCGCTCCGAGCTGATCACCGAGCTTTTGCGCAGCTTGCCGAAGCATCTCCGCCGCAGTGTCGTCCCGGCGCCCACCTTCGCCGAACGGGTGCTGCCGAGCCTCGTGCCCTATACCTCTACCGTGACTCAGCAGCTGGCCGAAGGGTTGAACAAGCTCGGCGCCACCGGCATTAATCCCGGCGATTTCTCCTTCGAGAAGCTGGATCCGCATCTGCGCATGACCTTCGCCGCCATTGATAAGCGGGGGAAGGTGGTGGATCACGATAAGGATCTGGAGGCGTTGAAGAAGCGTCAGGCCGGCCGGATTCAGTCCTCGGTGCGCAAGCGCGCCCTCTCCCGCGCTGCCGCCCCCGTGCACAGCTGGGATAAAGATTCGATCGGTGAAATCGCGGAAACCCACGACACCCGGGTGGATGGGCAGAGCTTTACCACCTATCCGGCGCTGGTGATTAAAGATGGCGGCCTAGTGGTGGAGGCTATGCCCACCAAGGAGGCCGCCGATGCGGCGATGCTCACCGCGCAATTGACGCTGCTGATGCGTTCCATATCCGTGAATCAGCGCCAGATGCTCAATGGCTTGCCGCTCAAGCAGCGCGTCGCGGTGGAGAATTACCCGCACGCCAAGGCTGCGGGCTTGATTGAGGATGCGCGGGTGACCGCCATTCGTGATCTCATGCTCGCCCACGGCGGACCGGTACGCACCCCCGAGGAGTTCGAGACCCTCAGCACCGCTGTGAGTCCGGAGGTACCTGGCAGAGTGCGTTCTATCATCGTGGCACTCGCCCCGGGCCTAGTGGACTATTCCTATCTGGCGAGCGAGCTCGAGCAGTGGACGGGCGACGCCATTGCGGATATGAAAAAACAGCTCGATTTTCTGCTGCCGCAGGGAGCGGTGGCCAAGCATGGTATCGAGCATCTCCGCCATCTCCCCCGCTATCTGGCGGCAATGCGGATCCGGCTCGATGATATGGAGCGCGACCCCGACCGTGATTTCGACTTGCTCGATGAGGTCGAGGCCGTGGAGGAGGCCTTAGAGAAAAGGCTTAGTTCTCTACCGGATAATCGCGCCCGTACCCGCGACGTCAAAGATATTCGGTGGATGATCCAAGAGTTTCGGGTCTCGCTTTTTGCCCAGCGCCTCGGCACCTCTGGCCCGGTCTCGGCAAAGCGCATCGAGAGAGCGATCTCCCGCCTGCGCTAATGGTGCGTCGAGCGGGCTGTCGCCTGGTGTTGGCCGCGTCCTAGAAGGAGTCTGATTTCTTCGCGACGCGGCGCATCTTGCGGATTTCTGCTTCGAAGTCATCGGCGCTGCTAAAGGAGCGGTAGACGGAGGCGAAGCGCAGATAGGCGACCTCATCGAGCTCGCGCAGGGGCTCGAGAATCGCTAGGCCAATGTCATTGGCATTGACCTGGGAGCTGCCGTGGCTGCGCACAGTTTCCTCCACCTCTTGGGCCAGCCGCTTGAGTGCATCGTCGGAGACATCGCGGCCCTGGCAGGCCCGACGCACACCGGTAATCACCTTCTCGCGGCTAAAGGGCTCGGAGACGCCATTGCGTTTGAGCACCAACAACATGGCCTTTTCGATGGTGGTGAAACGACCACCGCATTCAGAGCATTCGCGGCGACGGCGGATGGCCGATCCGGCATCAATGACTCGCGAGTCGATCACCCGCGAGTTCTGATTCTGGCAAAAGGGACAGTGCATGGTGGCGAATCCTCAATCTCCAATCCGATCAGTTGCCGGCACACACCGCCGACACAGCGGTTCTGAGACCATCACCTCACACCGCTTATCTGATACGCCAGTCTAGCGAAGCGCGACCCCGCGCCGAGCCCAGCCACCGAGCTAGCTAGCCGCCACCGCTGGGGTGACGCATTCTGCGCTACTGCACACTCGCCGTGTGGGTGATGAGGTTCGGCGGGGTCTGCGGAAGCTGGCCATCTTGCGCACTCATCGCGGCATGGAATCCACCGGCCACGAGCACGCCCACACAGGTGGACACGAGCGCCTGCTTCAGCACGCTACGCCACGGGCCTTCGTGGGCCTTTAACGCTGCGCCCGCAGATCGTCCATTCGAACGACCACACGCATCCCAGGAGAGCCTAGAGACCGAAGCATTATGACCGCCGTGCGCATCACCACCCACCCCGCGGGATCGCCGTGGTGTTCTATCTGAAGGACACAGCGTTCGAACACCGCAGGCGGAGCGGGAGAGCTCCCGACGCTGTGCACCACTCCAGGTTGCAGCCGGAGACACCACACGGGGAGAAGAGTAAGGGAAGGAAGAACCTTCGCTACGAGCGCTACGAGGTGCAGGTACGGGGTTAAGGGAGAGAGTCATAAGAAGTCCTTTCATTGGGTGAGTGCATCACTGGAAGCCACTGTAGGAAGAGAGCGGGACGTTCGAAACAATCCTTCACTCACATGTTCGACTATAGACAGTGTGTTCGATAGTGCGCAAGTGGAATCGAACACCCCGCCCATGCTTGCCCTGCTGGGCGAACAGCCGTATGATTTGAAGAGAAAAATGTTCGATTGGGCGTGTTCGAACACCACGCACCCTTTCGGGCCGCGTCGCACAGTGGGCCACCTCGGCTCTGCCCGTGCTCCGCACCTGCACGCTCATCGCCAGCCAACTTTCGAAGGACACCCCATGGCCCGCACCCCCTCCGAACCTGACTACAGCGCCCTCTCCGAACGTCAGCGTCGCATTCTTGAAGTGATTCGGGATGCCGTCGTTCTCCGCGGCTATCCGCCGAGCATTCGCGAGATCGGTGATGCCGCCGGACTGCAGTCCACCTCCTCCGTGGCCTATCAGCTCAAGGAGCTGGAGAAGAAGGGCTTTTTGCGGCGCGATCCGAATAAGCCGCGTGCCGTCGACGTGCGCCATCTGCCGGAGTCGGCGAAGCGCCCCGGCCCGAAGCCCAAGCGCAGCCACAAGCCCTCCCCGGCCGATGAGGTTCCGGAAAGCACGTCGAGCACCACCTATATTCCGGTCGTGGGTTCCATCGCCGCAGGTTCGCCGATCCTCGCCGAGCAAAACGTTGAAAGCTATTATCCACTACCGCAGGACATTGTGGGCGATGGTGAGCTCTTTATGCTCCAGGTCGTTGGCGAGTCCATGAAAGATGCCGGCATCCTCAATGGCGACTGGGTGGTTGTCCGCTCCCAGCCCGTCGCCGAGATTGGCGAGTTTGTCGCGGCCATGATCGATGGCGAAGCAACAGTGAAGGAGTTCCACAAGGATCGCAGTGGTGTCTGGCTGGTCCCGCACAATATGGAGTTCGACTGGATCAAGGGCGATGAGGCGGAGATCCTCGGCAAGGTCGTCTCCGTTATGCGCAAGCTCTAGGTAGCTCAATTCCCACAGAACGGGCAGCGCCTGGCCACCTCAGCGCCGAGAAACGGGGCACAATCCACGCGTAGCTCGCGCCTGAGGCCACATACTTCTCACCCCACGAACAGGAAACTACCCTCATTCGTGGGGTTTTTACTGTGCTTGAGGCCCTGCTGTAGCCAATGTAACAACATCGGACATCACACTCTCTGCCTTGCCGCCGAAGCTGAGTGTCAGCGCAGCTCATCACCGCAGCACACCTGCCTCTGCATCCACCGATAGCGCACCCTACGGGGGCGGAGGCCGGACATAATGCGGAGTAATGCCACACCCATGTGTGGAATTTGGTCCGATTCTTTCTAGGTTCCCGCCCGATCGTGCGAAAATGGATCTACATAATTCGATAACAAACCCACATAGTGCAGGCCGTGAACTTTTATTTTCGCACACGCCGCCTCGCCCGATGCGCCGACTATATGCCACAGCGTCGCCGTTGGTGCCCCGCACAGTGGGTGGATTATCTGTATATGGTCTGCCCCAGCTGTTGACGCGAGCGCGGCTGTATGCGGACGCGTTTGTTCTAACTTGAGGAGAAGTGGACACCGATGTACGCCGAAGAACGCCGGAGACAAATTGCCTCCCTGACATCCATCGAAGGCCGCGTGAATGTCACGGAATTGGCCACCAAGTTTGGTGTCACCGCAGAGACCATTCGCCGCGATCTCGCCGTCTTGGACTCCGAGGGCACCGTGCACCGCGTGCATGGCGGCGCGGTGGCGAGCCAGAGTTTCCAGACTGCCGAGTTCAGTGTGGATGCCCGCTCCCGCTCCGCCTCTGGGGCAAAATCCGCCATCGCCCGCGCTGCTATGGATTTTCTCCCCGAGCGCTCGGGCGGGATGTTCCTCGACGCCGGCACCTCTATTTCCGCCCTCTGTGAGCTTATTTCCGAACACCCCAATGCCCGCGCCTGGTCGATTGTGACGAACTGCCTCGCCCACGCGATGCACTTGGCCAGCAACGGTTTGGATGAGGTGCAGCTCCTCGGCGGCTCTGTTCGCGCCATCACCCAGGCTGTGGTCGGCGATACCGCACTACGCACCCTCGCGCTGATGCGTGCCGACGTCGCCTTCATCGGCACCAATGCCCTAACGCTCGATCACGGCCTCTCCACTGCGGACTCCCAGGAGGCCGCGGTGAAACGCGCCATGATTACCAATGCTCGCAAGGTCGTTGTGTTGTGCGACTCCACCAAACTGGGCAGTGATTATTTGGTGAGCTTCGCCTCGATCACCGATATCGATGTGCTCATTACGGATGCGGGCGCACCGCAGACGTTCGTGGATAACCTGCGCGAGCGCGGCGTTCATGTGGTGTGCGCCCAATGATTCTCTGCGTCACCCCCACCCCCGTGCTGCAGCGCGCGGCGCGCATCTCCTCCCCCATTGCTCCCGGCGAGGTCAACCACTTCAACGATGTGGGCATCACCGCCGGCGGTACCGGCACCAACGTGGCCTATGCCCTCTATTTGGCGGGCCAGTCCGCCCAGGCCCTCTTCCCAGCCCCACAGATCAGCCACTACATGCGCCTGATCACTGAGATGGGCTTGGCGCATGACTTTATCGAGGTGCCCGGCCCGATTCCCATGCACTCTGCCGTGATCGAGTCGGATCTGACCACCACCGAGTTCCGGGATCCGCCGATGCCGCTCGATAGCCACCAGCTGGCGATGCTGCGGGATAAGACGGTCGCCGCAGCCGAGCATCGCGGATCGGTGCTACTTACCGGCCCGCTGCCTATTGTGGCTACTCACGGCTGGTATTCGGATGTGCTGCGCAGTCTGTGCCTCTACCACCCCACCAAGAAGGTCTCTATCGCCTCGACGGGGCCGGCGCTGCAGGCCGTTTTGCGCCAGGTGGGCACTATTGCCCCGCATTCCGTGATGTGCCACCTCGAGGACATCGCCACCTGGGCGCGCAGCGACGTCGATGAGCTGCGCTCCCACCTCCGTGCCGAGCCGGAGTCCGCCGCTCAGGAGCTGGCCCGCACCTGCCAGCCCTTGCTCGATGCTGGCATCCATACCCTTCTCATTGGTATTGATCGCTGCCACAGCCTGCTGCTCACGGAATCCATGAGCGCGCTCGGGCGCTACACCGGCACGCCGGGCTATATGTCTATCCCGTGGCGCGATAGTCTCGTCGCCGGTTTCCAGCTCGGGGTGTGCGAGGATGCGCCCTTAGAGGAGCAGCTGCGGCTCGCTGTGGCCTTCGGCGCCGCCGAGGGCGATAGCCTGCACTCGTTCATGCCCACCAAGGACGGCGCCCGCTGTGACCAGGTGGAGATACTCCCCCTTTAGGGCTGCGTCGATACGCCCCACAAACATCAACACCGCGCCGGCGACTACGAGAGATGATCAGGTAGTCGCCGGCGCGGTGTGTCAAGGCCGCGACAGTTTAGAGGCCGAGCAGTTCGCGCACTGCGCCCTTGGCCTCGGTGGCGCCGGCGGAGTCCAGTGCCACGGCAGCGGCGTGCTGGCACTCCTCGAGAGTGACATGCGCCAGCTGGGCGCCAACGCCGGCAATGGCGGTGGCGGCGGCAGAGAGCGAATTAACGCCGAGGCCGGTGAGCACACAGGCCAGTGCCGGGTCGGCCGCAGCCTCGCCGCACACGCCCACGGCGGTGTTCGTTTCCTTGCCCTGCTCGCAGGTGCGCTCGATCAGGCGCAGCACCGCGGGCTGCCACGGATCGGTGAGATACGCCAGCTGCGGCGACATGCGATCGGCGGCCATGGTGTACTGCGTGAGGTCATTGGTGCCGATGGAGACGAAGTCCAGATGCGGCATGAGCTTATCCGCCATCAAGGCAGCGGCCGGAACCTCGATCATGGCGCCGGGGATGAGGTTGCGCTCGCGGCACAGGCCGGCGAACCACTTGGCCTCGCGGGCGGTGGCCACCATCGGTGCCATCACCCAAGTGGGAGCGGCTTCATCGCGGCCCAAGCTCTCGCTGGCCAGGGCGATGGCGTCGAGCTGGCGCGTGAGCAGGTCCTCATTTGCGCGGGCGATACGGAGACCACGCACACCAAGCGCGGGGTTTTCTTCCTCTGCCATATTGGCGAAGGCCACCGGCTTATCCGAGCCGGCGTCGAGGGAGCGCACCACAACCTTGTTGGAGGGGAACACCGACAGCACCTTCTTATACACCTCTGCCTGCTCCTCAACGGAGGGCTCGGAGGTGGCGGACAAGAAGCACATCTCGGTGCGGAAGAGGCCAATGCCCTCGGCCGGGGTTTGGGCGGCCACGCGGGCGGCGTTGCCATCCTGGACATTGGCCAAGAGCTGCACGCGATGGCCGTCCATGGTCTGGGCGGGGCCACGCCAGCGGGCGACGCGCTCGGCCATCTCGCGGGACTTGCGTACCTCGGCGGCAGCGAACTCCGGATCGGCGTGGGTGGAGACGGTGCCCATGGCACCATCGACGAGCACCTCGGTGCCGGATTCGATCTCGTGGATGCCCTTGCCCGCGGCAACGATACAGGGCACGCCCAGCTGGCGGGCCAGAATAGCGGTGTGGCTGGTGGGCCCGCCCAGCTCGGTGACGAGCGCGGTGAAGTAGGTGGTGTCGAGCGCCGCGGTATCCGCCGGGGAGAGGTCATCGGCGAAAAGCACGACTTCCTTGTTCACGGCCGGCAGGCCGGGTTCTTGCTCGCCGCGCAGCTCGGCGATCACGCGGTCGCGGATATCGCGGAGGTCGGTCACGCGCTCTGCCATCACGCCGCCGGCGGTCTCGAACATGGTGATGAACTTATTGGTGGCCGTCACCACGGCATACTCGGCCGGGTGGCCGCCGCGGATGGCCTTGCGCACGGTCTTCTGCCAGCCCTTGTCCCGCACCATTCCGGCGGTGGCTTTGAGAATCTCCTTGGCGTGGTCGACGGCATCGGCCGAGCGGTTTTCGAGGCGTTCCGCCACCGTGGCGGCAGCAGCTTGGAAGCGCTCAAACTCGGCGTCGCGCTGCTCCTCTTCAATAACGGGACCCGAGGTGGGTAGAGCGGGGCGTGGACGAATCCACACGGCCTCGGCGTAGCATACGCCCGGCACAACGCCGGTTCCCTTGTATGTGGTGGCTTGGGAGGTATCAGTCATGAAGCGGGACACCTTTCTTATATGGGCGTCGTGTGATGGTTTGGTTACTATCTGTGCTGTCCATCCTATGTAAGGGATGCCACGAACAGTGTCATGCTGCTCACACTGCACCGCGAGACGGTGATATGTAGATAGTCTGTCGCACCGATTGATGCCGGTCACTATGACAGGAACATTGTGCTCGGAGCCTAGGGACTCAATATAGCACGGCCATGATGTCCGAGCGGCAAAAAATGGAACAAAATCCAACATCACACTTTTGACAAACCCACATAAATGGGCGTAAACAGATACATTGAACAACATTCTCAGGATGCCCCCTCCCGAGAAGGGTGTAGGGCCCGTCACCTGTACTTTGTGACCCCCGCCGGACCGCACCGTCCTCCATGGCACGGTGGCGTGTGTGGTGTTCACCACATCCCCACTGCCATCGCCGCTCGGCTGTGCTCCCGCGCCCCTCAACACACGATCACTAAGGGCTGACACGTATGCTTTCTGTCCATCAGCGCAGAGGAGAGATTTCCTCGCTGACGAACACGCAGGGCCACTCCTCGGTGGCTGAGCTGGCGACCCGTTTTAATGTCACCCCAGAGACGATTCGTCGGGATCTCAAACAATTGGAGAATGCTGGATTATTGCAGCGGGTCCATGGCGGCGCCGTGGTGCACCAGTCTGGGCAGCAGTCGCGCCGTTCCTATGCGGCCGCCGAGCTCGAGCGTTCCCGCGAAAAGCGCACCATCGGTGAGCTCGCGGCCACCCTCATCCCAGATGGGCCCGCAGCTATCTTTATGGACGCTGGTACCTCCACCAATACCCTCGCCAGCGTGATGGCTGAGCGCTACAGTGAGCAGTCGTGGACGATTGTGACCAATTCCTTGTCTATCGGCATCACCTTGGCCGCCGCCGGCGTACCTGGGGTGAATCTGGTGGGCGGCACGATGCGCGCCTTCACCCGTTCGGTCATTGGGGAGCAGGCTGTGGACACCATCTCCGCCTTGCGCGCTGATATCGCCATTATGGGCACGAACGGCCTCAGCGAGGCACATGGGTTGTCTACCCCCGATCCTTCTGAGGCGGCGATCAAAAGAATGATGGTGCACAATGCCTCCACAGTGATTGCGCTCTGTGACTCCTCGAAGTTCGGGCAGGACTACATGGTCACCTTCGCCGATATGAGCGATGTGGACTATGTGGTCACCGATGAAAACGTCAACAGCCACTACAGAGACACCCTAGAAGCCCACGGAATAGAGGTCGTGCACCCGTGATCGTCACATTCACCCCCAACCCGAGCCTGGATCGCACGCTGTCGCTCGCGGAGCCGCTCAGCCCCGGCTCTGTGCAGCGTCTGAGCGAAACGATCGATTTCGCTGGCGGTAAGGGAATCAATGTGGCCCATGCCTGCGCCCTCGCCGGGGAGGATACCCTCGCTGTCCTGCCTGCTCGGGCGACTGATCCTTTTCTCATGGTCATGCAGGAAACCCCCATCCCCTTCGAGGCCACTCCCTCCTCGGGTACGGTGCGCACGAATATCACCATCACCGATAGCGCTGGGGAGACCACCAAGCTCAACGGCCCCGGCCCGGTGCTCAGCCCGCTCGATGTGGATGCCGCCTTGTCCACGCTCGTCGAGCATGCCGCCGAGGCCGATTACATGGTGCTGGCCGGTTCCCTGCCCCGCGGCGTGGACGTGGATTTCTATTGCACGCTTGCCCGCACGCTTCACGACGCCGTCCCGCAGCTCCCACTCGCCATTGACACCTCCGATGACCCGCTGCGCGCCCTCGCACCGCAGCTGGAATCGCTGCAGCTTGATGTGTTGAAGCCCAACGGCATGGAACTGGGGCAGATTGTCGGCGTCTCTGGCTCCCGCCTCGAGGCCAGCGCCCACGCGGGCGACTACGCACCGGTGGCCGAGGCCGCCAGCCATCTCATCGCCCGGGGATTGAGCACCTGCATCACCACTCTCGGCGCGGCTGGTGCGGTGCTGACCACCACAGAAGGCTCGTGGGTGGCCCGGAGCGAGGCGATCACCCCTGTCTCCACGGTCGGGGCCGGCGACTGTACCCTTGCCGGCTATGCCATGGCCCGCACCCGCGGCGACAGCCCCTGCCATGCCCTGAAGCTGGCGGTGTCCTATGGCACCGCAGCGACCCTCAAGCCGGGCACGATGATTCCTAGCGCCGCGGATGCCGCAGCCATCCGGGTGGACGTCGACAAGCTATAAAGCGCACCGTAGAGCGAGGACACACCGCTTCATGACAGACTCCATCATCACCGAGTCCGTGGTCTCTGTGGACGTCGACTTGGGGGCGCGGCCCGCAGATGTCATCTCCGCCTTGGCCACGCGCATTGCCGATGCCGGGCGAGCACGTTCCGCCGCGGCGCTTGCCGACGCCGCCCTCACCCGCGAGGACTCCGCCGGCACGGGTGTCGCCGGCCGCGTCGCTATCCCCCACTGCCGTAGCTCTGCCGTCACCGCGCCCACCGTGGCCTTCGCGCGGCTGAGCCGTCCCGTGGATTTCTCCGGCCCCGATGGCGACGCCGATCTCATCTTCCTCATCGCCGCACCGGAGAACGGCAGCGCCGAGCACATGCGCATCCTCTCGCGTTTGGCGCGGGCGTTGGTGCAGCAGGATTTCCGCACCGTGCTTCGCGACGCCACCTCCCGCGAAGAGGTGGTGCGCGCGGTCGCCGCTGCGCTCTCCGCCACGCAACGCCGCCCACGCAGTGCCGCCACGTCCCCGCAGCCGCGAACCCGCCGCATCGTGGCGGTGACCGCCTGCCCCACCGGAATCGCGCATACCTATATGGCCGCCGATGCTCTCAAAGCCGCCGCCGCAGAGCGCGCGGATGTGGACCTACAGGTAGAAGCCCAGGGCTCCTCCTCGCTCGAGCCACTCGATCCGGCAGTGATCGCCGCCGCCGATGCCGTGATCTTTGCCAGCGATGTAGGAATACACGACCGCCAGCGCTTCGCCGCCACACCCGTGGTCGAGTCGGGGGTGAAGCGAGCCATCAACGAGCCGGCGGCGCTGCTGGATGAGGCGCTTGCTGCGGCGGATAACCCCGCGGCACCCACCGTGGCTACATCCGCTCCCGCCGCCACCCCCGAGCGCCGTGCCGGGCAGGCAGGCTGGCTCACCCGCACGCAGCAAGCAGTGATGACCGGGGTGTCCTATATGATCCCCTTCGTCGCCGCCGGCGGTCTGCTGCTGGCCCTCGGCTATCTGGTGGGCGGGGTGGAGACCTCCAGCTACTGGCAGAGCATCCTCGCCCAATACTCGCTCAGCACTCTGCCACCGACGGAGTTTATGAGCCAGACTGGCGCTGCCGTCTCCTTCGACCGGCCCGCGCTCGCCGTCTATATCGGCGCCGTGCTTATCGCCACCGGTCAGGCCGCAATGGGCTTCATCGTGGCCGCACTCTCCGGCTATATCGCCTATGCGCTCGCCGATCGCCCCGGTATCGCCCCTGGTTTTGTGGGCGGCGCGATCTCGGTGGCGGTGGGCGCCGGCTTCATCGGCGGGCTCATCACCGGGCTGATTGCCGGTGCGGTGAGTGCTTGGATCGCCAGCTGGCGCGTGCCACAGGTGCTGCGCTCGCTCATGCCGGTGGTGATCATTCCACTGCTGAGCACCCTCAGCGTCGGGCTTGTGGTGTTCCTGCTTTTAGCCCGTCCCCTCGAGGCGGTCATGACGGGGCTTCGCCAGGGCCTGGCAGGCATGTCCGAATCCTCCGCGGTGCTGCTCGGCATTGTGCTCGGAGTGATGATGTGCGTCGATCTCGGCGGCCCGGTGAACAAAGCGGCGTATCTCTTCGCCACCGCGGGACTGTCCACCGGCGATGAGGCCTCGCTGCACATCATGGCTACGGTGATGGCGGCCGGCATGGTTCCGCCCCTCGCGCTCTCGCTCGCCACCTGGCTGTGCGCCTCCGCGTTTAGCACGGCCGAGGTAGATAACGGCAAGTCGGCGTGGGTGCTGGGCTTGAGCTTCGTCTCCGAAGGGGCGATCCCCTTCGCTGCCGCCGATCCGCTGCGCGTGATCCCCTCGATGATGGCTGGCGGTGCGGTCACTGGGGCGCTATCCATGGGCCTGGGCGTGGCATCCCACGCCCCACATGGCGGCATCTTCGTACTTTTCGCCATCACGCCGATCACCGGCTTTCTCGTCTCTCTGCTCGCCGGAGTAACAGTGAGCGCGGTGTGCGTGATCGCTACTAAGACTCTGATCAGGTCTCGCTCGGCGCCGCCGGCGCCACCGGCGTGGACTCTGGTCACGAGAGAAATGCCACAGCGCAGGTGTAAGCTGCGGCATCTCTACTAAAACATCCCACCTCGGGTGTTACGCAAGCTGCTTTTATCCACGGATGTGACTATCCTTGGGTGAGAACTATTAAGGCCCCCTGCTTCCACAGTGGGGCTAGCGTAGACACCCTTTTATAGAAAGGACATTATCCATTATGGCTTCTAAGACCGTGACTGTCGGCTCCGCTGTCGGCCTCCACGCCCGCCCCGCCACCATCATCGCCGAGGCTGCCGGTGAATTCGACGAGGACATCTTCCTCAACCTCGTTGGTGACGACGACGAGGACACCGACGCCGCCTCCTCCCTGATGATCATGGCCCTCGGCGCCGAGAAGGGTGACGAGGTTGTTGTCACCTCCGACAACGCCGAGGCTGTGGAGAAGATCGCTGCTCTGATCGAGAAGGATCTCGACGCCGAGTAATCCTTCGCTCCCGCAGATACATCTACTGCCGCCCACCACATGGTGGGCGGCAGTTGTGTTTGACGCAGCTATGCGGACTAGGCGGGGCGCTCGGCCGGGGCGTAGCGCCCCTCACCGAGGCTGCGGTAGAGCTTCATCATCACGGGATAGAACACGATGATCCCAGCAGAGCCCCAGGCGATGCCCTCCAGCGAGATCGAGCCAATAGACAAGGTGAGATTGCCGATGCCGGCGACTAGCGCCACGGCCGCGGCCATGAGATTAACGGGGTTATTGAAATTGACGCGGTTGTCCTGCCAGATCCGCACTCCCAGCATGCCGATCAGGCCATAGAGCACCAAGGTGGCCCCGCCCAAGACGCCGACAGGAATGGTGAAAATTAGCGCCCCGAACTTCGGGATGAAGGCGAGCGCTACCGCGGTGAAGGCAGCGACCCAATAGGCGGCGGTGGAATAGACTTTGGTGGCGGCCATGACGCCGATATTCTCCGCGTAGGTGGTGGTGCCGGAGCCGCCGAAACCACCCGCGAGCATGGTGGCCATACCATCGGCCATGAGCGCATCGCCTGCCAGATCATCCATATCCCGGCCCGTCATTTCGGACACGGCTTTCACGTGGCCCACATTCTCCGCGATCAGCACGATCACCACCGGCAGGGTCACCAGAATCGCGCTGAGCTCGAAGTGCGGGCTGTGGAAGGTAGGCAGCCCCACCCATGGGGCGGCGTCGATAGTGTCCACGGCGCCCTCGGGCAGGTTGCCGGTCAGCGCAGCAAAAATCCATCCCACGAGCACACCAATGAGGATGCCCAGGCGGGAGACCATGCCGCGCCCGGCCACGGTGGCGCCGAGAATCACCAGCAGTGTCACCGTGGCCACGAGCGGCTGGGTTTGGAAGTTTCCGGCCGCGGTGGGGGCCAGATTCAGCCCGATCAGGGCCACAATGGCGCCGGTCACCGCCGGCGGCATCACCGCATCAATCACCTGCTTGCCGGCGGCCTTCACGATCACACCCACCAGCACCAAGGTCAGACCGGCGATGAGCACGCCACCGATTTGGGTGCCGATACCCGAGCCTTGGGTAGCGCTCAGCGGCGCGATGAACGCAAAAGAACTGCCCAAATAGGAGGGCAGCCGGTTGCGGGTGACGAGCAAGAAGAGCATCGTGCCCAACCCTGAGAACAACAACGTGGTGTTCACGGGGAAGCCGGTGAGGGTGGGCACCAGCAGCGTCGCACCAAACATGGCGATCACATGCTGCATGCCGATGCCGATGGTGCGCGACCAGCTCAGTCGCTCCTCGGGGGCCACCACCGCGCCGGGCAGGATCCTTTTGCCATCACCATGCACCGACCAGCCGAGGCCCAGCGGCCCCGTTCCGCCGCGGCCGGCGCTATCACTCGAGCGGGAGGAGGTGTTTTGAGATTTCGCGGGATTATTCACAAACCCCCACTCTATAACGCGCAGGGTGCGCAGCAGAGAGCACCTCAGCCCAGACGGGGCGACACCGCCCGAGGGCCCCTCTGCGGCGATGGCGTTAGCGGATCCAGCGAGAGGACGTCGATAAGCGCTTGTGCCTTAGTGCGTGTGCACCACGTAGCGGGCGAGCTCCGCGGCCAGCTGCTGGGGCAAACGCACATCCATGGTGGTGCCCTCCTCGCCATACTCCTCGCCCAAGACGGTGGCCTGATCGTGCAGCCGCGCCACCACATCACCATCGGTGAAGGGAATGAGCATCTCCACATGCGCGTCGAGGCTGTTGAGGAATAGCTCAATGCGGGCCTGCAGCTCGGCGATGCCCTCGCCCGTGTGCGCAGAGACGAACACGCAATCATCCAACACGGCCTTGGCCTCGGCGAGCACCAGCGGATCTGCCTGGTCGATCTTGTTCACCACAATGATCTCCGGCGGGGCCTGGGTGTCTTGCTCGCGCACGATATCGGTGATCACCTCATTCACGGCCTCGATCTGCTTCAGCGGGAAGGGATCCGAGCCATCGACCACGTGCAGCAACAGATCGGCCTCGAGGATCTCCTCCAATGTGGAGCGAAACGCCTCCACTAGGTGGGTGGGCAGGTGCCGGACGAAACCGACCGTATCGGTGAAGATGACACTGCGACCATCGGCGAGCTCGGCGCGCCGGGTGGTGGGGTCCAGGGTGGCGAACAGCGCATCCTCCACCAGCACACCGGCGCCGGTGAGGGCATTGATCAAGGAGGACTTGCCGGCATTGGTATAGCCGGCAATCGCGATTTGCGGGGTGGTCGAGCGCTGGCGCCGGGCGCGCTTGATATCACGGGAGGTCTTCATCCCTGCGATCTCCTTGCGCAGCTTGGCCATGTCCGAGCGCAGGCGGCGACGGTCGGCCTCGATCTTGGTTTCACCGGGACCGCGCAGGCCAACGCCACCATTCGACCCGGCGCGACCACCTGCCTGGCGGGACAGCGCCCCACCCCAGCCGCGGACGCGGGTGATGAGGTATTCCATCTGGGCGAGCGCCACCTGCGCCTTACCCTCATTGGACTTCGCGTGCTGGGCGAAGATATCGAGAATGAGCATGGTGCGGTCGACGACCTTGACGTCCAGGGCCTTCTCGAGGGCGATCATCTGGCCGGGGCTGAGCTCGCCATCGCAGACCACTGTGTCAGCATCGGTGGCTTCCACGAGGTGGCGCAGCTCGGTGACCTTGCCGGCGCCGATATAGGTTCCTGGATCCGGTTTGTCTCGCTTTTGGTAGAGCACCTCGACGACTTCGGAGCCGGCGGTTTCGGCCAAGGCTTGCAACTCGGCGAGGGTGGCCTCGATTTCGGCGCTGGTGCCCTCGGTCCATACGCCGACGAGGATGACGCGCTCGAGGCGGAGTTTGCGGTACTCCACGTCATAGCCGTCATCGCGCTCGGTGCGGCGAATCTGGGTGTCGCGGGTGATGTGGCGGAAGCGGCCGCGCTCCTCGAGCTCAAGCTCACCGGTGGTGGGATCCTCGGTGGCGGGGGCCGCGGCGGGTTTGGCAGAAATGAGTCCGGTGTGGTCTCGACCGGCGTCGCGTTCCTCCGGCACCACGGTGGGGCGGTGATCGCGGAATGCCTCAGTCATAAGTTCATCATGAGAATCTGTCATCGTATCCGCGATACTACAGTAGTGCGCGTCTCACCTGCGACATTCCTTCTGCCGGGCGCACTCCCGCGCTCGCGGTGGGCACTGCGCTCTTCCCTGCCGCCGCGTATCGACGTCTTAGCCACGCGGTGGCAGCGGGCGGAGGCTGAGGGTGACGATTCCGCCCTTGCTCTCGCTGTGGGTGGGAACCTCGCAGGAGCCGTGGTCGGTGCAGCTCGCGCAGGAGCGGGAGGTGGAACAGGCCGATACTTGGAGTTTTCGGGTGAGCAGGTTCATTCTTTCGAGCTGGTCGAGCCCGGCGCGAATAACGGAGGCGCTCAAGCCGGTGGCAGCGGAAATACTGCCGATGGTGCTGGCGCCGTCCAGGATGGCTGTGCGGATGGCGCTGAGCGGGCGTACCGGTGCGGTGGAATCGGCGCTGGCTTCGGAGGTGGTCGACGACGATGGTGCGGTCATGGCAATGTCACTGCCTTAGATTGGAGAGGAAAGGACTGGCCGGGCGAGGTATCGCGGGGCCGAGATAGTGCCGCGCCGCCCGCCTCGTAGCGAATGGTGCTGGCCACAAGGTGCGCGTTCATACGCATCGTGCAGGCGCGGCGATGGTGGATAGGGGCCGTAGCTGGGCAGTGGGTTTAGAGGATGAGCCTGAGTACCTGGAATACGGCAACAGCCAGTACCCACGCGGTCAGCAGCTGGAAGCAGATGCCCACCACGGTCCACTTCAAACCGATTTCTCTGCGCTGTGCGGCCAGCGTGGCCACGCACGGGGTATAGGCGAGGATGAAGATCATAAACGCCCAGACTGCGGCGAGAGTATGGCCGCCGGAGGTCTGCTCAAAATCGGCGCGGACGGCCTTAGCCAGCGGCGAGGAGGCCTGCTCTGTGGGGGTGTCATCGGTGACATCGTCGAGCGCATAGGTTTGCGCCCACGAGGCGATCACGGCCTCCTTGGCCACGAAACCGGTAATCAGCGTGCCGGTGATGGACCAGGAGCCGAAACCGGCCGGCTCGAATATAGGCGCGATCGTCTCGGAGACTTGGCCGTAGACGCTTTCGCGGGGGCTGAGGTTCTCATCGGCGAAGGAGTACTCGTCGGTGACGGGGATGGATTGCAGTAGGAACACGACGGTGACGGTGGCGACGATAATCGTACCGGCGGTGTGCAAGAAGCCGCGCAGCCGCACCCAGGCGGAGGCCAGGGTCAGCCGCAGCCGAGGCACCTGATAGTCCGGCAGATCGATCACCAGCGGATCCGAGGGCATATTGCGCCACAGGGTGCCGCGCATCAATAAACCGGTGCAGACAATCAGCACGATTGAGATGAGGTACATGGCAAAAACCGTGGTTCCTGCGTGCTGCGGGAAGAAGGTCGCCGCGAGCATCACATACACCGTCAGGCGCGCCGAGCAGGAGGTGAAAGGAATCAGCAGCGCGGTGAGCAGCCGCTGGCGCGGGTTGGGCAGCACGCGCGTCGCCGAGATGGCCGGAACATTGCAGCCATAGCCCACGATCAGTGGGATGAAGGCGGTGCCGGGCAGGCCGATGGTGCGCATCACGCGATCGGTCACCACAGCCGCACGGGCCATATAACCGGAGTCTTCCAACACGGCCAAGCAGATAAACATCAACGCCATCAGCGGGGCGAAGGTGAGCACCATGCCCACGCCGGCAATGATGCCATCGACCAGCAGGGCCTCGATCACTCCCCCGCCCAGCCCCACCGCGCCGAGCAGGGATCGAGCGCCATCGCTCACCGGGCCGCTGAATAGGTTATCGAGGGCGTCTTGCAGCGGTACCGCCACGGTGGTGGTGATCTGGAATACCAGCCACATCACTCCGAGGAACACCAGGAGCCCCGCCCAGCGGTTCAGCGCCACGGCGTCGATCCTCTCGGACATGCTGGGGCCGTGCTCGCCCTCATTATTCACCGCCGCCTGGACGGCCGCGTCAATATAGGCGAAGCGTTCATCGGCGGCGTCGAACTCATCCGCGGGCGCTTGTCGACGCTGGGTCTTCGGCGTGTTGAGCTCCAATTCCACCGCCTGTGGCAGGGCCTCAACATTCTTCATGCGCCGTGGGTCCACGTCGATTACCGGCATGCCCAGTGCCGCGGACAGGGCGCGGGCATCCACCGGCACGCCCTTGGCGGCAGCCATATCGTTTTTACTCAGGGCCACCACAACCCGCAGGGGCTGCTCGGCCAGCTGGGAGATCATGTACAAACTGCGGGCCAAGTTGGAGGCATCCACGACCGCGATCACGCAGTCGGGCTTCTCCTCATCGGGGCCGTCGATGAGCACATCGGCGGTGAGTTGCTCATCGGGGCTGACGGGATCCAAGGAATAGGCACCGGGGAAATCGATGAGATCGAAGGTATGTCCATTGTGCTTCCACAGCACACGCGAGGTTTCTACCGTGGTACCCGGCCAGTTACCGGTGCGGGCCTTGGTGCCGGTGAGGGCGTTGAGCAGGGTGGACTTGCCGGCGTTGGGGGATCCGACGAGGGCCACCACAGGGGTTCCCTCGGGGGCGGCGACGCCGTGGGTAGAGCAGTGACAAGACGATGGTGAAGCCACGGGCTGGCCTCTTTTCTTCAAATTATGGGGCGAACGGAACACTCCGTCGGGGATATGCTCTGGCGGAGCTCAGGATGATGCGGCGCCACATCGTGTACGGCCACGCACGGTGGCGCAGGCACGGGGGCGACAACGCAGTTATCAGCTAAGGCTGGGCGTATTAGACCTGCAGACGCATTGCTCGCGCGGTATGGGCATCAAGCGCATAGCGGGAGGAGCCGACGCGAACAACGACGCCGCCGCCGGCAGTGTGGTGAGTGATCTCAATCGAGCAGCCTTCACGGAATCCGAGCTGGGAAAACCGGCGGTAGCACTCGGGGCTGACGTTATCGTGATCGATGCCATCGAGGCGGCCGCGCTGACCTTTTTCCATCTCGGCGAGAATTGCAATCATGGATGACCTCTTATCAGTTTCAAAGGGTGAACTATCTAATCCTAACGCCGCGCGACAAGCTAAGGCTATGCTGGCCACGTATGAGAATACTCTCAGTGAGTAATGCCTCACCTACCCAGCATTGATGGACCACAATCGATGCGCGCTGTCGCGACCCTCACACCCCTCCCGCAGTTTTCCACTGCCGCGCGCGAACCCGTGGGTGCCCCCGCCCTCCGAGAGGAAAACGCAGGTCATACCGAGCTGTGGTTATTACCACAGAAATCCACGGATTATCTAGGGAAAATATCGTGGGCTGTATTTTTATCTCGTTGTTTCCTTGCCTACCATGAGTCTCATGACCAGTGACCTTAAAAGTATCGGCATGGACTTCCCCGAGTGGCAGGACGCAGTAGAGGCTGCTATCTCCTCCAACCAGCTCGCCGTCACCGGCGAAGTCGGCGATGGCCAGCTTGTGCAGTTCACCGACGCCTCCGGCGCCCAGATCAACATTCTGGCCGCCGAGCCCTTCTCTACCTATGCGGGTTTCCTCTCCCCGCTCGTGGCGCGCGGACATGTCACCATGGTCAACGACGTACTCGGCCAGATCGAGGTGCTCGACGATCACGACGAGACCATCACCACCCTTACCGCCAATATCGCCCAAGGACCGCTGCTCGTCGAGGACGGCCAGCAGCGTTTCCAGGAGCTATCGATTACCGCTCTGGGTATTTCTTTGGCTGGGTTTAGCGACCCCGATAGCTATATCGCCTCCAGCACCGGGCTGAAGCTCGGCACGGTCCTCTCCCACGGCGCCGAGGTGATCGCCGCTGGGGATGGCTCGACCCCACCCGACTCCGCCGCCCAGATCGCCTTCCAGGTCTCCCACTCGGAGTACCGCACCAATGCCTTGACTGGGCAGCGCTTCATTTATGTGCGCGTCTCCTCTCCCTTCCCGATGGATCTGTGCCTGCCCGCCGATTCTGATCTGCCCGCCCCGGGCACGGTGATTGCCGGCCGGGTGTCCCTGACCGCATCCATCCTCGCCCCCAGTGGCGGCGGCTGCGGCTCCGGCGGCGGCTGCGGTTGTGGCTCGGGAGGCTGCGGCAGCCACTAACCGGCTGGGCGGAGGCGGGGAACAAATCCCGAGCATGACTCGTTGCCCCCATGACCCCATCATCGAGTGAGCTACTCGCCGCCGCGAGAACAGAGCCGCGAGAACAGAAAGGAGCGCAGTGCGAAACCATTGGCCGTCCCTCGACTGGACCCACTACATACTGCTGGTGTGTTGTGTCGCCCTCATCGTCTTCCTGCGCTTCGAAGGCATCATTTTGGTGCTGCTCGTCTCCGGCGTGGTGTGGTACACCCTGCGCAATCGCCCCGATAGCAAGGAAACCGCCGCCGTGGTCTCCTCCATCCGCTATTCCGCGGAGGATATTCAAGACACCATCAGCGAATACGAGCGCTTCCTCACCGGCACGGACACCGATTCCATTGCCGATCGCACCTTGCAGCGGCCGGCGCTGGCCGATCCCGATTGCACTGATCCGGATATTGAGGAGTTCCACCACGAGTACTCCACGGCCAAGCGCTTCCTTAATCGCCTGAACTCCAAGCTGGAAACCCACGATACGATCCCGCAATTGGAGTCTTTGCTGGCTATCACCGATCGTCGTGCCGCCGCCCTCGAGGAGCGCTATCAAAGCGCCCGGCGCGCCGCGCTCCGCCTTGGCCACGACTACAGCTAGTCCTTATTCCCCCGCCGAGTCTGCGCCGTCGCTATAGCCCCACCGGCGCAGCTGTGCTCGCGCCTGCTCGAGCGGGTTGTCCGCGGCGTCAATCCAGGTGATGCGCGGATCGCGTTTAAACCAGGAGCGCTGGCGCCGCACATAACGGCGGGTGGCGCGCACCGTGTCCTCATAGGCCTGCTCGGCAGTGATCTCTCCGCGCAGATGCGCTAATACCTGGGCGTAGCCGATTGCCCGCCCGGCCGTCGAGCCGGCTATAAGCCCGCGCTCGCGGAGGCTGCGGACCTCCTCAATGAAGCCCTGGTCAAACATCTCGCGGGTGCGCTGCTCGATACGCGGGCCCAGCCAGTCCATATCTACCGCGAGCCCCAGAAGATGCGTGCCCCACCGCGGCGGAGTGTCCTTCGGCGGCTGGGAGGCGGCATAGGGCTTGCCGGTCAGCTCGATGACTTCAAGGGCACGTACATTGCGCCGCGGGTCATTCTCCTCGATAATCTCCGCTGCCGCGGGATCCACAGCGCGCAGCCGCTCATGCATGCCGGCAGGGCCGATCTCTTCTTGCAGCGCCATATAGCGGGCCCGCACCTGTGGGTCGGTGGGCGGAAACTCCCACTGGTCCACCACCGATTGCACATACATCATGGAGCCACCCACCAAGACCGGGACTGTTCCGGAACTCCGGAGATTCTCCACCACCCCGCGCGCGATCTCGCCGTATTCGGCCACCGAGGCGGTGTGGGTGACATCCCAGATATCGAGCAGGTGATGGGTGATTCCGCCGCGCTCTGCTGGGCTGAGCTTGGCGGTTCCGATATCCATTCCGCGGTAGAGCTGCATGGAGTCGATATTGACCACCTCGCCGCCGAGCTGCTGGGCCAGGGCGATACCGAGACTCGACTTGCCGGAGGCGGTGGGGCCGACAATAGCGAGGGGGGTGCACTGGCTCATGCCGCCATCTCCCACTGCGCCACGAAGCGGCCTACCCCGCCGGTGGTGTCTTCTGCGAGTAGCTGCTGCGCCGTGGCCTGCTCACGCAGCGTCCACAACTCCATCCAGGGCTGTGGGTCGAGCACCCCAGCCTCAGAGAGAGCAGAGTAGTGACACTGCTCGGGGGCATCGCCGCGAAGCAGCTGACGCACGCAGCTCTGGGCATCCTCGGCCGCGGGGTGGAAGCCACCGGGGGCCCGCTCGGTTAATGTCACGGGGCCATCGGCGAGCACAATCACCAGCTCGGCGTCGACAAGCGCCTCTATCTCCTCGGCACAGGCGGTGATCTTCTGTTCTTGCTCCCCCAGCAGGAGGCGGGCGATGATCTCGCCCAAGAGGTGCCCGTCCTGGGCGCGCGGCAGCTCCACCCCAGGCGCCCAGGCGCTGAGCGAACCGGTGAGCTCGGTGCGGCATTCCGGGGCGGCGGAGCGCATCACCGCGATGCTATCGACAGCGGCGGCGCGCGTGCTCAGGATGCTGCGGGCCGCCTGGCGCAGGCGCGCTGATCCCTCATCATGGGGAGAGACCCCCTCGATCAATGCTGGGGAGGAGGGGATGACCACGATGTGCCGCACAGACAACTCCAGACCTTGACTGATTTTTCCTCGGAAATTTAGCTTAAACCATAGGTGCCACCACCTAGGGTTCTCCCCTACGTGCCCCCAGCAGAGGTGCTAGGGTTTTTGTCAGTTCGTGTTTATTGGCAGCCGTGCCGCGCGGCAGCGTTACAGACTATAAGGATTCCTCACGCCATGACTACTCCCCCGAGCCCCACACCAGGTCCGCGTCCGGGCCCCCGCCCCGGCGTCACCCCCGGAGCCATGCCGGGAGCCACGCCCGCGCCGCGCCCCAGCGCAGTAGCACGGCCGGCGGCACCGCATGCTGTGCATATCCCGAAGTCGGATCCGTCCCGCTTCGGCCGCATCGACGAGGACGGCACCGTCGTGCTCATCACCAAGGCCGGTGAGCGCGTGATCGGCTCGTGGCAGGCCGGCTCCCCCGAGGCCGGTTTGGCCCACTACGCACAACGCTTCGCTGATCTCGCCACCGAAGTCGAGCTTCTCGAGGCCCGCCTCAAGGCACATCCCGATGACGCCGCCAATATTCGTACCTCTGCGGCCGCGCTCCGGGAATCGCTGCCCGAGGCCACCGTGATCGGCGATGTGGACAATCTCGATGATCGCCTCGCGGAGATCATGAACGAGTCCGTGGAGGCCGGCGAGGAAGCCAAACAGCGCAAGGCCGAGCGCCGTGCCCGGGCCATCGCCCGCAAGGAGGAGCTCGCCGCCGAGGCCGAGAGCATCGCCGCGGACTCCACCGAGTGGAAGGCCGCTGGGGATCGCCTGCGCGCCATCTTGGATGAGTGGAAAACCATCCGCGGTATTGATCGCGCCACCGATGATGCGCTGTGGAAGCGCTACTCCAAGGCCCGCGATAGCTTCAACCGCCGCCGCGGTTCGCACTTCGCGGAACTCGACCGCAACCGCGCCGCCGCCCGCCGCACCAAAGAGGCGCTGGTGGCCAAGGCCGAAGAGCTCAAGGACTCGACCGACTGGAACGCCACCGCTGGGGAGTTCCGCGAGCTGATGAAGCAGTGGAAGGCCGCCGGCCGCGCCCCGCGCGAGGTGGATAATGCCCTGTGGGCCTCCTTCAAGGCCGCCCAGGATCACTTCTTCCAGGCCCGCAATGCCCTCAACGAGCAGCGGGACAAGGAGTTTCAAGCCAATGCCGAGGCCAAGGATGCGCTGATCGCGGAATACACCCCGCTGATCACCCCGGAAAAGGACCTCGAGGCCGCCCGCGCGAAGCTGCACGAGCTGCAGGAGAAGTGGGAGGCTATCGGCTATGTGCCGCGGGCGAAGATCCGCGAGTACGACTCCAAGATCAAGCAGCTCGAGGACAAGGTGGCACGCGCCGCGGACGAGCAGTGGCGTCGCACCGACCCCGAGGTGCAGGCCCGCGCCCAGCAATTCCTCGACCGCGTGGAAGAATTCAATAACCAAGCCGCCGAGGCCGAGAATGCCGGCAAGACCAAGGACGCCGAGAAATACCGCGCCCAGGCCGCCCAATGGCAGGAATGGGCCGACGCCGCCACCCAGGCAGTGGACAACCTCTAAGCCCTTACACGGCGCTTCTTCACCCCACCACCCACGAGACACCCCACTTCGGCCGTTTCGTGGGTGGTGGTCTCTTTGGCGCGGGTGGCCACCGTGCAGCAGGTGCAGGCCCACCGTTTAAGCTGGGTGGACGATGACTGTCTATCACTTCTCCCCCATCACCGCCTTGCCGCGCACCGACGCGATCAATACCAATCTCAAAACCCTCGCTCTCAGCGACGGTTTCCGGGCGCAGATGCTCGCCGGCACCGCGGATCGTTCCCTCTCCGTGGAGCGGCTGTGTTCCTGTCTCATCCCCGCCCCCGATGCGCGCAGCACCATCCTGCTGCTCAGCGCCGATCACGATCTGCAGCTCAGCCCCGCTCGTGCGCTGGATAACAGCGTCGCCCTACCCACAGCCGCGGCGGAAGCGGGCGCGGCCGCTGCCCGCGCCGTGGATGAGGTGGTGGATTTTAGCTATGGCATCATCGTCTCCCTGCCACTGCTCGAGGACGGCTGTGCCGCCACCGTCGAGCTCATCGCCGATGTCGAGGAACTCGTCCTGCCTGGCGAAGAAATGAGTGAGCAGCAGCGTCAGCGCTATTACTACGCACTCGAGCTGGCGCGGGTCTTCGCCGCACGTGCCGAACGCACTCTGCTCACCACTTGGCTCGAACAACCCATCGTGGATACCGGCGATGATCAGGCCCCCGCTGAGCTCCCCTATGCGCAGCTCCTGCAGGACGCTGGGTTCTTCCCGGTGCTGCACACCGTCCAAGGCTTTGTGCCCTTGCCCGTCACCGCGCCCACCGCGGCGAGCTGGGAGCGGCTGCACACCGCGGTGGCTCAGGATGGCAACGACGCGCAGGTGCGCTTCGAGTACTTCTGCGATGAACTACCCAGCCATATGCGACAGCAGATCACTGAGCTTTATGCTCTGGCGGATAGCGATGCGCCGCGGCGCGACTTCGTGGGCGAAAACGAGCGCTGGGACCGTGGCCGCTTGGATGCCATCACCCGCCTTGCCCAGGAAAATGGCACCCGCACCCACTTCGGTCTGCTCCTGAGCGGCGAGGGCGAGACGAGCACCGTGCTGGCCTTAAGCGTAATCGCCCAGGCCACCGGCTCCCGCGAGGATGTGGCCGAGCAGAACGTCACCGTCACGGCGCGCTCGGTCCGCGGGTGTGGGGCGGGGCTGCTGGTGAAGCAGGAACTCCTGGAGGCGTTACATGCGAAAGACCCGCGGCTAGCGCGGGTCTATACCTCGGTGGAGGTGTCTAATAAGCCGATGCTGGCGGTGAATACGGCGTTGGGCTTCCACCCGATTAGTCGGGCCTCGGCCTATCAGCGTCGTCGCGCGCTGAGCGCTTAGTCCTCAGCGTCGGTGGCGTCAGTGTTGCGGGGGCGGTGGCGCTCCGAGGCCTTCTTGCGGCGATCATCGACGAATAGCGGGCTGTCCTCATAGCGGGAGAAGCGCCGCCCCACGCTTGCCTCACGCTGGGCGTCGGCCACGGGATCATCCGAGCCGGCTTCGCGGCGGGCATCTTCAATATCGAGCTGTTCTTCGCTGCGGCGGAAGATCAATCCCGTCATGATCAGCAAGAATGCGATGGCCACGATTCCGCTTAGAGCGGCACCGAACTCGGTGCCCGAGGAGCCCTCGGCGCGCAACCGGGTCTGCCCCATCCAAATCATGAACATCGCCGCAGTGCCCGTAATGCCGGCGAATACCCAGTTGATGTAGGTCAGCAGCATGCTTCGCGACGCCACCACCACGAGATTCACCACCACCATCGACACCAGCCCCAAAATCACAAAGAGGCGTTCGAGCGGGGTGGCACCAAATTCGAGGGCCTTATCATTCATCATCAGAATGTCGAAGCCATTGGCTTTGCCAGTGAAGGGAAGGATCAAGGTGATGAGAAACAGCACGAAAACAGCGATCAGGCTGATCCACGTGGAGCCCATGTCCACCTTTTTCGCTGCCTGCTTCTCGAGGCCGGCGAGATCATCGGCCGAGAGTAGCTTCTTCTCGGCGGGGGTGTTCGCTTTATCCACTAGGGGTTCATCTCCACTGTGTAGTCGATTCCATCCAGGTGCGCGACCACGTGGTGTGGCCTGCAGATACTAGAACGGAGGGCGCAGCGTGTTGCGGGTGCGCACTCCCCACATATTGTAGGCGAGAGTCGCCTCAAGCCCTAGGACGAGGGGCGGATACCCGGCAGGCCGAGGCCCACCCCCACTGGCTCGGTCGTGGGCCGCTTCCCCGCCTCGGACATGTCCCCCGCCTTGGTGCGGCGGTGACTCAGCACGCCACCATCGGCGAGGAGGAAGTGCGGGGCGGAGTCCGTGACGGTCACCGTCACCACATCACCTGGGCGGATCTGTTCTGCCATATCCTCACCCTGTGCGTCAATGGGGTTGAAGTGCACCAGGCGGCCATCGCGGGCTCGGCCCGAGACGCGCTTGGTGGCGCTGTTCTTCCTGCCACCGCCGGCCTGCACCAGCAGCTCTACCTCGCGGCCATGGAAGGCGGCGTTTTCCTCTTCGCTAATGCGCTCTTGCACTGCCAGCAGCCGCTCATAGCGGTCTTGGACAATCTCCTTGGGGATCTGATTGGCCATCTCCGCGGCGGGTGTGCTCGGTCGCGGCGAGTACTGGAAGGTATAGGCGCTGGAGAAGCGGGACTTCTCTACCACGTCGAGGGTGGCTTGGAAGTCTTCCTCGGTTTCACCGGGGAAGCCGACAATGATGTCGGTGGTGATGGCGGCGTGCGGGATCTTCTCCCGTACCTCATCGAGGATGCGCAGGAACTTGCTGGTGCGGTAGCTGCGGCGCATCTTCTTCAGCACCTCATCGGAGCCGGACTGCAGCGGCATGTGCAGCTGCGGGCACACCGTGGGGGTCTCGGCCATGGCGTCGATAACATCGCTGGTGAACTCTGCCGGGTGGGGGCTGGTAAAACGCAGCCGTTCCAGTCCCTCGATCTCACCGCAGGCGCGCAGCAGCTTGGAAAAGGCGCTGCGATCGCGCTCGAGATCGGGGTCGACGAAGTTCACGCCATAGGCATTGACGTTTTGCCCCAGCAGGGTCACCTCGGACACGCCCTGGTCCACCAAGGCCTGCACCTCGGACAGGATATCGCCGGGACGCCGGTCCTGTTCCTTTCCGCGGAGGCTGGGAACGATGCAGAAGGTACAGGTGTTATTGCAGCCCACCGACACACTCACCCAGCCGGCATAGGCAGATTCGCGCTTCGCCGGCAAGACCGAGGGGAATTGTTCGAGGGCGTCGACGATCTCGACCTCGGCGTGGCGATTGTGGCGGGAGCGCTCCAGAAGCGTGGGCAGCGAACCAATATTGTGGGTGCCGAACACCACATCCACCCACGGCGCTTTGGACACCACGGTGTCCTTGTCCTTTTGCGCCAAGCAGCCGCCCACGGCGATCTGCATGCCCGGGTGCTTATCCTTCACCGACCGCAGATTGCCGAGGGTGCCATAGAGGCGCTGGTCGGCGTTATCGCGCACGGCACACGTATTAAACACCACGAGATCCGGGGTGGCGCCTTCTTCCGCCGGCACGTATCCGGAGTCTTCGAGCAGACCGGAGAGACGCTCCGAGTCGTGCACGTTCATCTGGCAGCCGAAGGTACGGACCTCATAGCTGCGGGCGGAGTCGGACACAAGGCTGGTTTTTACACTGTGCTGATTCTGGGGGTGAGACACGGGTAGTCATTCTAACGATCTGGGTCGAGCCAACATAATGCAGCAATCGAGGGCCGATGGCCTCAAAGATAGACCACTCCAGCAGCAGCCCTGCTATAGCGAGTAGATGGACGCCCCCGCAGGCCGGCGCCACAGCCATGAGGCCTTAGTCTTCGAGTTCTGCGATCCTCGCGTCGAGGGCGGCGATCGCGATACCCATGCTCATGTGTTGGGTGAAGCCTCGGCGAGCGAGGGCGCCGACGATGCGGCGCAAGTACTTATTTCTTTCCGCGAAGTCGGCGGGCGGCCGCGCAATAGAACGGGCTTTCTTTTCCGCCACGGCCTGGGCGACGCTGCGTTCATCGCTGTCGTCGACCTGCTGCAGCGCCTCGGCGCGGGTATCGGCGCTGATTCCCTTATCTCGGAGTTCGCGGTCCAGTACTGCGCGGCTTTTGCCCTTGCGGTGGCGCTGCCGCACCCATTCCGAGGCGAAGAGGGCATCGTCGATAAGGCGTTGGGAGATGAGATCGTCGATAACCGCGTCCACGACCTCGGGTGGGTAGTCATAGCCGAGCAGCCGGGTCCGCATCTCGTGTTCCGAACGCATGCGGTGATTGAGCAGAACGAGCGCCTTGGCGCGCACGGTCTGGCGCTCCTCTTCCGCGTGCTCGTCGAAGAGCCCAGGGTTGCCCTCGCGCTCATAGCGTTCGAGGGCATCGGCGAGCGCCCGCAGCTTAGCGTTCTTCTCTTCCCAGGCCTCGGCGCTGTGCTGTGTCATTACTCCTCAGAGTCGTCTCCCAGATCGACATCATCGAAGTCCACATTGGGCACCATGTCCACCGGATCGTCGGTGAGCGCGTCATCGTCCTCGAGATTGGCGTATTTGCCCACCTTGAGCTTGCGCAGGATCTTGTCCTCGATCTCATTGGCCAGCTCTGGGGTGTCCTTCAAGTGCAGGCGCACCTTTTCTCGGCCCTGGCCGAGCTGATCGCCATCGTAGGTAAACCACGAGCCGGATTTCTTCACGATGCCATTTTCCACGGCGAGATCAATGATCGAGCCCTCACGGGAGATGCCTTCGCCGTAGATGATGTCGAACTCGGCCACCTTGAACGGCGGCGATACCTTGTTCTTCACCACCTTCAGCTTGGTGCGGTTACCCACCGCATCCTGGCCATCCTTCAGGGTCTGGATGCGGCGCACATCGCAGCGTACCGAGGAGTAGAACTTCAAGGCCTTACCACCCGTGGTGGTTTCCGGCGAGCCGAACATCACGCCGATCTTCTCGCGCAGCTGGTTAATGAAGATCGCGGTAGTGCCCGCGCTGTAGAGGGCGCCGGTGAGCTTACGCAGCGCCTGGCTCATCAGTCGCGCCTGCAGACCGACGTGGCTATCGCCCATATCGCCTTCGATCTCGGCCTTCGGGGTCAGCGCGGCCACCGAGTCCACAACAATGATGTCGATAGCACCGGAACGCACCAGCATATCGGCGATCTCGAGGGCCTGTTCGCCGGTATCGGGCTGGGATACCAGCAGCTGATCGGTATCCACGCCCAGCTTGCGGGCATAGTCCGGATCAAGGGCGTGCTCGGCATCGATAAAGGCGGCGATACCGCCGGCGCGCTGCGCCTCGGCTACCGCGTGCAAAGCCACCGTGGTCTTACCGGAGGACTCCGGACCGTAGATCTCCACAATGCGCCCGCGCGGGAAGCCGCCAATACCCAACGCAATATCGATAGCGGTATTGCCCGAAGAAATCGCGCTAATCGGCGGGCGATTCTCATCACCCAGGCGCATAATTGAGCCCTTGCCAAAGTCCTTCTCAATCAGCGCCATGGCCGATTCGAGGGCCTTGGCCTTATCATTCGACGCACCCTTGGGGGTCTTCGACTTGGTCTTGCGTGCTGCCATTGTTGTGTTGTCTCCTGCTATCGCTTGGTTGTTCTTTAATCGATGCGCCGTCTGGCGCCACGCTACCGGAGGGCTTGAGCCACCGATACCTTCTATAGACGTCTCCGGCTCCTGCAGCGGTTCCGGCACGCGAGTGCCCTCTGGCTGCGCGCTGGGCGGCGCGCTCGAGGATCACACTAGCGCCCGCGTGCGACACTATCGAACAGATTACGGGCACACATGTTCTAATGCAACTTTCGTTATCCCAGTACAACCCTTCTCGGCGCGCTAGTCATCCACACCCAATTGCCGTTCGGCTGGGACATCAAAATCCGCACAGAGATGCCACCAGATATCACGCAGATCCGTGCCCTGTCCCTCCATGAGCTCGGCGGCCGTCTGCCCCCAGCGGCTGAGCACATGGGAACGCACGATCCACTGACCGTACTGTTGCCCGAACTCGTCGGTCACGAGCTTCAGGAATTGTGTTTCGCGCATAGCGCCCATCGTAACCCGCTCGGTGTTCTCGCCTACAGCGCCCCATCCAGTCCCGCGCGCTGCCGAGCCACCGAGGGCGGCGTCGATAAGCGCGAGGGAGTTCTCCGACCCCCATGTTCATAGGCGCTGTCAACGACTACAGTAAGACACACGTTTTGTTTCTTCTCAGGTGACACTAAGTCGCTGCCGCCTGCTGCAGGTGGTCGTGGCGTGCCGTGCCCGCTGAGATCCGCTCCCTATTGTCATTGTTAAGGATTTCCCACTTATGGCCGCCTCTCCCTCCCGCTCCACAGTGCGCGATATCTCCTATATCGCGGTATTCACCGCGTTGATCATCGTTTTCGCGTTCGTCACTATTCCCGGTGCCGCCGGCGTGCCCATCGTGTTGCAGAACGCGATCGTGGTGCTCGCGGGCCTCGTATTGGGTGGGCGTCGCGGTTTCTACACTGCGGGGCTGTTCCTACTGATCGGCATGCTGGGGCTGCCGGTGCTGGCGGGCGGTCGTTCCACTCTGGCGGCGCTGGCGGGGCCGACGATCGGCTATCTCTTCGGCTATCTCTGCAGCGCATTCATCGCCGGTGTCATCGCCTATAAGGCGCGGCCGCGCAACAAGAGCAACCTGGTGATCGCGGTGAGCTTCGGTGCCTTCGTGGGTCTGCTCGCCCAGTACCTGCTCGGCGCCATCGGTCTGTGGCTGCGCGGCGATATGGGCTTCGGTGAAGCCATCGTCATCCACGGCACCTTCCTGCCCTTGGATGCGCTGAAGTTCGCCGCCGCTGCCGCCATCGCCGTCGGCGTGCACTCCGCGTTCCCCGACATCATGGCCGAGGAGAAGCGCCGCCGCGAGCCCTCCCACACCACGATCTAGATGCCGCGCATCGTCTTTTCCTCCGCCAGCATCAGCTTTGATGGTGATCGGGTGCTCGATCCAATCTCGGTGGAGCTTAAGGAGCAGCGCATCGGTATCATCGGCGCCAATGGCGGCGGCAAATCCAGCTTCATCCGGCTGATCAACGGCCTCGGCGAGCCCACCAGCGGCTCGGTGAGTGTCGATGGGCTGGAGGTGGCCAGACACGGCAAGAAGGTGCGTCGGAAAGTCGGTTTTGTTTTCACCGACGCCGAGAACCAGATCGTGATGCCCCGCGTGGAAGACGATATTCGCTTCTCCCTCAAACGCCTCAAGCTCAGCTCAACCGAGCGGGATGCCCGCGTCGAGGAGGTCATGGAGCGTTTCGGACTGAGCGCCTATCGTGAGCACTCCCCGCATACGCTCTCCGGCGGGCAGAAGCAGCTTCTGGCCTTGGCTGCGGTGCTGGTGATGCAGCCGGAGGTGCTCATCGCCGATGAGCCCACCACCCTCTTGGATCTGCGCAATCGCGAGCAGCTGCGCCACATTATCGCCGAGCTGAGCCAGCAGGTCATCGTGGTCACCCACGATCTCGGCTTCATCCGAGACTTCGACCGCGTGCTGTGGATCGATAACCACACCATCCGCGAAGATGGCCCGCCGGCAGAGGTTATCGCCCACTACGAGCGCGCCATGATCGAGGGCTAAGCCCATGCGTTCGGTCCCGCTCAGCATCTACGTTCCCGGCCACACCCCCATGCATCGGCTGCCGGCGGCCGTGAAATTCTGCGGCCTCATCGGCTTCGTGATCGCCGCCGCGGTGGTGGTCTCCTCCCCCACCCGCGCCGCTATCGCCCTCGCGCTGGTCGCCGCCGGCTATCTGCTTGCCCGCATCCCCGCGCGCATCGCGTGGAATCAATTATGGCCGACGCTGCCGCTCTTGCTCCTTCTCGGCGGCTTTCAGTGGTGGCAGAACACGCTTATCGACGCCATCACGCTGGTTCTCCTGCTCTTCGCCTCCATCGCAGCCGCAGTGCTGCTCACCCTCACCACGACCATTGCCGAGATGATGCACTCGCTGGAGTCCATGCTCGCCCCCACCGCCCGCTGGGGTGTGCCGGTAGAGACCATCAGCCTGGCCATCTCGCTGACCATCCGACTGATCCCGCTGCAGCTCAACGCAGTGAACGAGGTACTGGATGCCAGAAAGGCGCGCGGGGTTGATTTCTCCCTTACCGCCCTAGGCACCCCCATGGCTATTCGTTCTATCCGCCGCGCCCGCGCCATCGCCGATGCTCTATGGGCGCGCGGGGTAGGCGATTAATTCTTTCCGTAGACGCACAAACGCTGGCCCGCACACATTCCGGTGTGTGGACCAGCGTTAATGCTTGGGGCTTAGCAACCCCCGTATGCCTTGTGCGCGCCCTGCGCGCATCTCTCGCTGCCGCGAGGGCGGGCACGGGACGAGGAGTTATTCGCCGCGGATTTCTCGCATGCGCTGCTGGATGGCGTCGTTGCTCACCGAGTTCGAGGAGGGGCGAGGCGACTCGATGGACTGCTGGGGAGAACCGGACTCGAGAGCATCCCCACGCATCTCGGAGCGGATCTGCTCCAGACGGGAGTGGCCCGCCATCTGCACGCCGGCTGCTTCGACCTCGGCCATGCGGCCTTGGACGCTATTTTCTGCCAGCTCGGCGCGGCCCAGTGCATTGGAGTAGCGGCGCTCGATCTTCTCGCGCACCTGATCCAAGTTCGGGGTGTTGCCGCCAGCAGCCACGGAGTTCATGGACTCCAGGGACTCGGTGACCTTCTCCTGCATCTTGGCCTGCTCGAGCTGCGAGAGCAGCTTGGTGCGCTCGGCGACCTTCTGCTGCAGCACCATGGAGTTACGCTCCACGGCCTTCTTGGCCTGGGTGGCCTGCTGCAGAGCTTGATCGTGCAGCTTCTTGGTGTCCTCCACAGACTGCTCAGCGGTGACCAGCTGGGCGGCGAAAGCCTCGGCGGCGTTCTCGTACTCCGAGGCCTTGGCCTCATTGCCCTCGGCGCGGGCCTGATCGGCCAGCTTCAGTGCCTGGCGGGTATTGCCCTGGAGCTTCTCGATCTCGGAGAGACGGCGGTTGAGCTGCATCTCCAACTGGCGCTGGTTGCCGATCACGTTGGCAGCCTGCTGCGAGAGCTCCTGGTGCTGACGCTGGGCTTCCTCAATGGCCTGCTGAATCTGAATCTTCGGATCCGCGTTCTCCTCGATCTTCGAGTCGAACAGCGCCATCAAGTACTTCCATGCCTTAGTAAAGGGATTAGCCATAACGCTTTCTCGTCAGCCTTTCTTGCCACAATGTGTATTCCTGCGCTGATTGTACGTCAGCAGGTATCGAACTGGCGCGCACGCACAGCACTACGCACCACAGCATTCATCGGTGTCGCACCTAGCACGTGCCGCCGAGCCTAACCAGCTCGGCGATCACTCTAGGCGCAGGGGGACGGTCTTACACTTTCGCCAAGTCCGCCTGCGCAGACTCCACTGCCATTGAGCCAGCGGCCTCGATGAGCACATCCGCGACACGGGTATCGAGTGCATAACAGACCGCGGCCAGTAGCTCGGAGGAGACCTCCTTGCGGCCTCGCTCCAATTCAGAGAGATAGCCTGGGGAGACACTGGAGGCCTCTGCGAGCTCGCGGAGGGTAATGCCCTTATCGGCGCGGAAGGACCGCAAGGCTGCCCCAAGAGCCTCGCGCAATAGCGGCTCCTCGGGACGCGAGGATGCCATGGTCTCCGCGTCTGCCGAGTCGGGGCGCACCCGAGGGGCGCCGAGCGGCTGATCTAAAAGAGCTGTGTAAGTTGCCATCACTTCTTCTAACGTCTCGTGGACACCTTTTGTTCCCCGCGCCCTCATCGGCGCGGCACGCGGTGGTGGTTGTGCACCCACTGTAGTTGCTTCTCGTTCACCCCAGCGGCATAGCGTCGATATGCTCGCGGCCCAAGTCGATCGCCTCGGCCACCGCCTGCGCGCGAATCCCCTGCCTGCTATGGTGACGCGGCGGCGACATCCGGCGCACCCGCACGGCGCGCTCGCCGCTGGCTACGGCCATCCATACTTCCCCGACGGGATGCCCATCTTGGCGCTCTGGGCCGGCCACGCCGGTGAGGGCGATGGCGATATCGGCGCCGCAGGCCCGGCGTGCTCCACGCGCCATCGCGGCGGCACATTCCGGGGATATAGGGCCGAATAGGTCCAGCAGCTGTGGGTCCACCCCGGCGAGTTCGCTTTTGAGCTCCGTGGCATAGGTGACTAGACCACCGCGCAGAACCGCGGAGGCGCCGCTGATATTGGCGAGCGTGCCGGCGAGCATCCCGGCGCTCAAGGATTCACAGCAGGCCAGAGTCAATCCGCGCCTGCGCAGCGCGTCGAGCAGCGCTGACGCGGCGGTATCGAGAGAGTCCACGCTCTTAATTGGTCTTGCGGCCGTCGATAATGTACTGCACACCTGTGACTACGGTCACCACCACAGCGGCCAGCATCACCACAAAACTGGGGATGTCCATCCACCCTGGCAGCGGCAGCAAATAGAGCCCCACGGCAATGGTTTGTAGCGCGGTCTTGAGCTTGCCGCCCTTGGAGGCCGGAACCACCCTCCCGCGCCGGAGCTGCACCATGCGCCAGAAGGTAATGCCCAGCTCACGCGCCACGATGACGATGGTGACCCACCACGGCAGCATGTCAATGAGATTGAGGCACACCAAGGAGGTGATCATCAGCGCCTTATCGGCTATGGGATCGGCGATCTTGCCGAATTCCGTGATCAGCCCGCGTTTACGCGCGATGTCCCCATCGAGCTTGTCGGTGAACATTAACAGGGCGAACATGATGAACGCGGCCCATTGCCAGCCATTGTTCTGGCCTTGGCTCGTCAGCACCAGCCACGCGAAGGCGGGCACGAAAATAATGCGCAGCGATGTCAATACATTCGGCAGATTGAAATTCGAGGGTCGCTGCACGGAGTTAGCTGCTGGGGTGCTGTTGCTCGGGTCCTTCACGCCTTCAACCCTACCTTGCGACCTATAATTTGAAACCATGAAGGTTTTCGCAGTGGAATACTCCTACTCCCCCAGCTCCGAAAAGATCGCCGAGATTCGGCCCGTACACCGCGAGTTTCTTGGCGATCTCAAGCAGCAGGGAAAGCTCATCGGCTCCGGCCCCTACACCGACGGCGAGGGTGGCGCGCTCATCCTCATCGCTCTCGAGGACGAGGCGGGTATCGACGATGCCCGCGCGCTCATGGACCGCGACCCCTTCTACACGGGCGGCGCACTGGAGTCCCGTTCCTTTAAAACCTGGAACCCCGTGCTCAACGTCTTCGATATCTAGCGTGAGGGCGTCTCGCCGCCCTGGTCCTGGGCGGTCTCCACGCGGGCACTGCGCTACGCGCCATCGCCGGTGGCGCTGTCCTCGTGCTTACCCAAGAGCTTGTTCGTGGAGATAGCCACGGCCCCTTGGGCCTCATCGCGCTTGCCCTTGATCCAGGACGCCACAATGGTCAGCACCAACACGCCCACGATGAAGGCCAGGGACACCCAGGTGCCGATCTCGGGCACGTGCACATCCTCGCCGCCATTGATGAAGGGCAGGTTGTTTTCGTGCAGGGCGTGCAGGATGAGCTTCACGGCGATGAACGCCAAGATGATGCCCAGACCATAGGCCAGGTAGACCAAGCGATCGAGTAGGCCATCGAGCAGGAAGTACATTTGCCGCAGGCCCATCAAGGCCAAGGCATTGGCGGTGAAGACGATATAGGCCTCGTTGGTGAGCCCGTAGATGGCGGGGATGGAATCGAAGGCGAACATCACGTCGATAAAGCCGATCGCCACCAGCGCCATCGCCATCGGGGTAAAGAAACGCTTGCCGTTGACGCGGGCGGTCATCTTATCGCCGTTGTAGTCGTCCGTCATCGGAATGAACCGGCGGGTGAAGCGGATAATCGCCATGTCCGCAGGATTGGTCGGCGGTGCATCCTTCGCCTCTTCCCACACGGTTTTGATCGCCGTGTAGAGCAAGAAGATACCGAAGAGGTAGAAGATATCCGACCAGGCATTAATGGCGGCCGCGCCCAGGAGAATGAATACGGTGCGGAAGACCAACGCCATGGCGATACCGAAGAGCAGCACTTTTTGTTGGTACTTGCGGGGAACATTGAAGGTGCCGATGATCAGCGCGAACACGAAGAGATTGTCCACGCTCAATGCTTTTTCGGTGACGTAGCCGGAGAGAAACTCTAGGCCGCGTTGGTGATCCCAGAACAGCCACACAAAACCGCCGAAGAGCATGGCGAGCACCACGTAGAAGGCGGTCCAAAAGCCGGCTTCTTTCAAGCTCGGCTCGTGCGGGGTTTTGACGTGGGTAAAGAAGTCGAATGCGATGAATGCAATGACAATCACGGCCGTGAGCACCCACACCCACAAAGGCACATGCATAGTGATTATCCTCCGGTGCGATAAGTAGTTACCTACCGGAGGTCTCCCCCACCGCGTAGTGGGCTGGTGGGACCGGGGCTGCTGCACGCCATCGCGGTGCAGCGGCGGCCGTGCTGACGATCACCACCATTTCAGGGGTACTCCCCTCCATGACGGAACCCACTATATACGAAAAACCCGCACACATTGATCTTGATGTGTGCGGGTTCGGTCTTAGAACACTCCGCCGGTGGGATTCGCATCCACGGTTTTTACCTCGGGGCCATCCTCTTCCTTAGGCGCCTCGGCGGGATCAGCGCCCTTGATCATCCACAGGATGGTGTCCAGCTCATCGGGCTTAACCAAGACCTCGCGGGCCTTCGAGCCCTCGGAGGGGCCGACCACCCCGCGGGTTTCCATGAGGTCCATGAGCCGGCCGGCCTTGGCGAAGCCGATGCGCAACTTGCGTTGCAGCATGGAGGTCGAGCCCACCTGGGCGGTGACCACCAGCTCCACGGCCTCGAGGAGATCCTCGAGATCGTTGCCGATGTCCGGGTCGATATCCTTGCTGGCCTCCGCAGACTTATCGTCGGTGACGCCCTCGGTGTACTCCGGTTCGGCCTGGGCCTTGGCGGCCTCCACCACTGCCTGGACTTCCTCGTCGGTGACATAGGCGCCCTGGATGCGCTGCGGCTTGCCGGCGCCTTGGGGAATGAACAGGCCATCGCCCATACCGATGAGCTTCTCCGCGCCGCCCTGATCCAGGATCACGCGCGAGTCAGTGAGCGAGGAGGTAGCGAAGGCCAGACGAGAGGGCACGTTCGTCTTGATCAGACCGGTGACCACATCCACCGAGGGGCGCTGGGTGGCCAGCACCAAGTGAATGCCTGCGGCACGCGCTTTTTGCGTGATGCGCACGATGCATTCCTCGATCTCCTTCGGCGCGGTCATCATCAGATCGGCGAGCTCGTCCACCACGCACACGATGTAGGGATAGGGCTCGATCACCCGCTCCGAACCCAGCGGGGCCTGGTACTCGCCGCTTTTGACCTTGCGGTTGAAGTCCTTGATGTGGCGCACGCGCGCCGCCTTCATATCTTGGTAGCGCTGCTCCATCTCATCCACCAGCCACTGCAGAGCGGCCGCCGCCTTCTTGGGCTGGGTGATGATCGGGGTGATCAGGTGGGGAATCCCCTCGTAGGGGGTGAGCTCCACCATCTTCGGGTCCACCAGGATCAGGCGCACATCCTCCGGCCGCGCACGGGTGAGCAGCGACACGAGCAGCGAGTTGACGAAGGCGGACTTACCGGAGCCGGTAGAACCCGCCACCAACAGGTGCGGCATCTTCTGCACCGAGTGGGAGACAAAATCGCCCTCGATGTTCTTGCCTAAGCCGATAACCATCGGATCGGGATTGTCATGGGTTTCTGGGCAGCTCAGCACATCGGCCAGGTGCACCATCTCGCGATCGGAGTTGGGCACCTCGATACCCACGGCGGACTTGCCGGGAATCGGGGTGAGCAGACGCACGTTATCGGTGGCCGCCGCGTAGGCCAAGTTGGACTGCAGGTTGGTCACCTTCGAGACCTTCACGCCCGGGCCGAGCTCCACCTCGTAGCGGGTGACTGTGGGGCCGCGGGAGAAACCCGTCACTTGGGCGTCCACCTTGAACTCATTAAAGACCTCGGTGATGGCCTCGATCATGCGGTCATTGGCGGCCGAGCGGGTCTTCGGCGCGCTACCGGCCACCAACAAATCGGTGGAGGGCAACTCATAGTCGCTGTCACTATTGGCCACCGGCGCCGGCTCGCGCGCCGGCTCCTCCCGCTTATTCAGCTCGCTGCGCGGCGTGGAGGCCGGAATCGCCGCGGGGTCCACCGTCGAGGCCTCAGCCGCGTCCGACTCGGGCGCAGCCGGCATCGAGGCAGCGGGTGTCGGCGCAGCAGGCTGCGGGGTCGCTGGGCGCGGGCTATGCGCGGCGGTGCGGGCTGCGGCAGAGCGCCGCACCGCATCATGGGAGCGCTGTACGGCATCGTCGCTGCGTTCGGCTGCTGCGTAGTCCTCGTCCGCATAGTCATCCTCTGCCAGCTCGGGCTCTTCTGCCGGCAGCGGAGAGTCTGTACCGATGGCCTCGAAGGAGCTGGTGGTCTGCGGATCACTCGGGGTGTAATCACGCGGCAGCACCGCAGTCGGCTCCGCCTCGGAGGCGGAATACTCGGGCTGCGGGGCGTGCTGGCTGTCCTCGGCGGCGGCAGTGTAGCGGGGGCGCGGGCTTGCGCTCGGGCGCGGGGCAGGCTGCTGCGGGCTGGCGGGCACACGGCGCGGGATCTCCGCGCTGTCTCGCTCGCGCTGGCGGTGGGGGCGATACAGCGCGGAGTCCTCTACCAGCGGGCTCTGTGCCGCGTCCTCGTCGAACTCGGATTCTGCGGCGGCGTCGATATCGAAGTCCTCCGACTCGCCGCGGCCGAGCTGTTCGCGGATCCACATGGAGCAGATATCCACGAATTCCCGCACGCTGATATCGGTGACGCGCAAGGCGCCGTAGATGATGACGAGCGTGAGAATCGGCACGGCCACATAGGAAGTAAAGCCTAGAGCCAGGACTCCGCCGAAGAGGGTGCCGATAATGCCACCGGAATCGGCGCGCCCCGCGATGGTCGTGGGCTGGCCGGAGAAAATATGGATCTGCCCCAGCATGCCCGCCACGATCAAGGCGGTGCCCACCAGCACACGCAGCCGATGGGTGGCCTTGGGGAAGGTGTCCATCATCACCACCACAGCTAGGGCGATCAGTGCGATCGGCAAGAGGTGCGCGCCGGCGCCAATGAGCCATTGGCTCGAGCCGGCGATGACGCGGCCAACGGGGCCCGCCACGTTAAACCACATGCTGGCGGCGATCACCGCAGCCACGCCGATCAGGCTGAGGCCAATGCCATCGGAATGACGCTCAATAAAGTCTGGGCCACCGGCGGTGTCTTTCGCCTCGGGCGCCTCCTCCGTATCCGGTTCGGAGGCGGTGGACTCGGAGCCATAGGAGGAACGCGAGCTACGCGGGTTCGCCGCGTAGCCGCTGGAGTCTGTCTCGTTGAGGGGGTAGGCCTCATGCGGGGTACGAGCCCGCCGCATGACAGTGGTCTCCGCCTCCGCTCCTTCGCCGGTATCGGCCTGCTCCGCCGCCTTCGCGGCTTTAGCGGCCTTACGCTGCTGGGAGCGCTCAGCCATTCGAGCCTTGCTCTGGGCCAGCTTCGCGCCCATGCCGCGGGTGGCGTTCGCGGTAGCACTGGCCATGGCGGATACCCCCTGCCCCACGGCCACCAAGGCACTGCCGGTGCGCTCGCCGGAGCTTTCCGCGGCGCGGTAGGCGGGGTGGGTGGAGGTCGTGACCACAGAGGTGGATCGGGTAGAACTGGCCGAGCGTGAAGAACGCCCAGTGCTCGAACTACGGCCTGGGCGCGAGGTGGAGCTAGAGGGGCGCTTCTTCTTCCTCCGGGAAGATCCGGTTTGGCTCGTGACAGTCATGCATTTCAGTCTATCCCCTCGCACCCCTGTAGTCACAGCAGCAACACGGGCGTGGGGCCCGATCCGTGAAAAGAACTGTCACCCGCACCACCCCACCGGCGGCACCGGCGCTAGAGGCTTTTCTTCTTCACTCCGGATTCATCACCAAGGATGCGCACATCCACCGGCTCGCGGCCGAAGAGCCACAGCACGATCTCGCCGATATCACCGATTACGGTCACTACCTGGTCCTCGGCGGAGGCAACCTTGCGCTTATCCCCCACCACGAAGCGCGAAAGCTCACTGGTGGTGGGAACACAGGCCACGGCCGAGCCCTTGGACGAGACCATGGTGCGCCCTAAGGTTTTGGCCACCTTGTAGAGCTCGTTTTCCTCTGCGGGACTCAGTTCCCGCTTGGTCCATCCCTCTTGGGCGCGGCGAACATCCTCGTGGTGTACGAAGTTCTCGGCAGTATTCATCACCGAGTCAAAGGGCTTGAGTAAGGTGGGCGGGCCGGCGGCCCATTCCTCCACGATCGTCTCATAGCCTTTATCTGCTAAAAGCTGCTCCACGGCGTCGTCGTGGGCGTCTGCTAATTGCGGGATCACAATGCCGCCGGCGGCGCGCACATTGGTCTCGCGGGCAAGCAGGTGCGCGGCTAAGTATTGGGTGTCCCACCCCGCGCAGAGAGTAGGAGCGGTGGGGCCGAGCTCTGTAAAGAGTGCGGCGAGTTTCTGGCGTTCTGATTGAGACAAAGACATACGCCCCATCCTAACCAGTTTCAGCTGGCTAGGACTGGGGCGTATCGCGTGGTCGCGCCTGAGCGCGACTACTTTTTAGAGCGAGGGACGAGCGGCCTTGATGTCGTCGTCGTCAAGCGCATCGTCCTTCGAGCGCATGGGGATGACGGTCGGCACGATCATCGGCTGGCGGCGCCACTTCTTCTCCACGAAGCGGGAGACGGTGCGGCGCAGCTTCTGCACCATGCGGTAGGGGTCGCCTTCGCCTTCGCCGGCAAGATCGGTCATGGTGTTTTCCACCATCTCGGTGACCTCGCGCATCATGTCCTTGGACTCCTCGGAGAAACCCTTGGCCTGGACGCGCGGCGTTTCCAGCAGCTGCCCGGAACGGTTGTCGATCACGGCAGTGATGGAGATCAGGCCGCCCTCGCCGAGGGAGGTACGATCGGCCAGCACCTCAGCGTCCACGTCACCCATGGTGACGCCATCGACGTAGAGATTGCCCACCGGGATCTGGCCCACAACCTTGGCGCGGCCCTGGTCCAAGTCCACGACCACACCGTTTTGGGCGAGCACGACGCGGTCGCGCTCCACACCGGTGGAGATGGCCAGTTCCTTATTGGCGCGCAGGTGGCGCCACTCGCCGTGCACCGGCATGGCGTTCTTCGGACGGGCGGCGTTGTACAGGAAGAGCAGCTCGCCGGAGTAGCCGTGGCCGGAGGTGTGCACCTTGGCGTCGTGGCCGGTGATCACGGTGGCACCGATCTGGGCCAGCATGTTGATCACGCCGAAGACTGCTTCCTCATTGCCGGGCACCAGCGAGGAGGAAAGGATGATGAGATCGCCATCGCGGACGGTGATCTGGCGGTGCTCGCGACGGGCCATGCGCGAGAGCGCAGCCATCGGCTCACCCTGGGTTCCGGTAGTGATGAGCACGACCTTGTGCGGTGCCATACGGGAGGCATCGTCCATGGAGACGATGGTGCCCTTCGGCGCCTTCAGGTAGCCGAGCTTCTCGGCGATCTCCATGTTGCGGATCATGGAACGGCCGTTGAAGGCCACCTTGCGGCCTGCAGCCACGGCCGCGTCCACGGCAGACTGCACGCGATAGACATTGGACGCGAAGGAGGCGATGATCACGCGCTGCTTCGCCTCGGTCACCAGACGCTTCAGCGTCGGCGCAATATCTGCTTCCGAGCCAGAGACACCAGGGGTGGTGGCATTGGTGGAATCGCAGAGGAACAAGTCCACTCCCTCGTCGCCGAAGCGGGAGATCGCGGGCAGGTCGGTGGGACGACCATCCGTCGGGGTTTGATCCAGCTTGATATCGCCGGTGTGCAGCACCAGGCCGGCACCGGTCTTCAGTGCCACGCCCAGGCAGTCCGGGATGGAGTGGTTGACCGCGAAGAAACGCAGATCGAAGGGACCGCGCTTTTCGTGAGAGTCCTCGTTGATGATCGTCAGCTTCGGACGCTGGCGGTGCTCCTGGCACTTGGCGGAGATCAACGCGGCGGTGAACTTGGAGGCCAAGATCTCCAGGTCAGGCTTGAGCTTGAGCAGCCACGGGATCGCGCCGATGTGGTCTTCGTGGCCGTGGGTGACCACGAGGACGTCGAGGCGATCGAGGCGGGACTCGAGATAGTCAAAGTCAGGGAGGATCAGGTCCACACCCGGCTCGCCCGAGGAGGGGAAGAGCACGCCGCAGTCGATGAGCATCAGACGGTTGTGGTATTCGAAGACGGTCATGTTGCGACCGATCTCGGAAATACCGCCGAGGGCGATGATGCGCAGCCCATCCTTCGGCTGCTTCGGCGGCTCCGGCAACGGCTGAGTGAGGTCGGCGCCCTGCATGGTGTGCACCACGGAGCGGCCACCACGGTCGTTTCCGCGACCGCCGCGACGGTTATTATTGCCGCGGGAACCATTGCGGGAACCGCGCTTATTCGAGCCGTTGTTCTTGGAGTTCTTGCCTCCATTCCCGCCGTTAGAGTTGTTATTGTCCCGGTTATCGCCGCTCGCGGACTTCTTCGAGGAAGAACCGCCGGACTTGCCGCCAGTGGACTGTTTGCCGCCCTGGGAGTTCGATTTCTTCGAACCCTTCGAGTCGGACTGGGAGGACCCAGAGTTATCGGACTGGGAGGGGTTGGCTTCACCCGGGGCTTGGAATTCGACCTCGGGCGGTCCCGCCTTACGCGTCACCTTACGAGAGCGATTACGGGGTTCATTCATATTTATAAGACTCCAGCTTGTTCTAGATTATTTCGGAGCTCGGTCATGTCGTCGTCATTCGCGGGTATTTGCGGCAGACGTGGAGCTCCCACGTTAATTCCTTGCAGCTGTAATGCTGCCTTAGCCATGGAGACGCCACCCAATCGGCCTTGAGCGGCGACAAGGGGCGCGAGCGTTGCGTTGATCTCGCGGGCGCGTACAAGATCACCTTCATCGAAGGCGGTGTACAAGTCACGGAGCTGTTGCGGTGCAACGTGCCCGATCACGGAGATAAAACCGCTGGCTCCAAGGGAGAGCCACGGAAGGTTGAGGGGATCATCGCCCGAGTACCATGCCAGACCGGTTTCGGCGATCAGAGTGGTAGCCCCAACGAGGTCGCCCTTGGCGTCCTTGACAGCCTGAACCTTCTCGTGCTCGGCTAGACGCCTCATAGTATCAGACTCCACAGGAATCGCAGATCGGCCGGGGATGTCATAGATGCACACCGGCGCATCGGTGCTATCGGCGATCGCGCGGAAATGCTGGTACACACCCTCTTGGCAAGGCTTCGAATAATACGGCGTGACCAGCAGAAGTGCGTCCGCGCCGGCATCCCGAGAGGCGCGCGCCAGCTCCTGCGAGGCGGCCGTGTTATTGGTGGAGGCCCCGGCCACAATGGCGATATCGTCGCCCACCTCGGCGCGGATTTCTTTAATAAAGGTGATTTTTTCTGCCTGCGTCGTGGTGGGCGATTCGCCAGTGGTTCCGCCCAGGATGAGCGCATCCACGCCCCGAGACGTCAGATGAGCCGCGAGCTTTCGTCCGGTAGCCACGTCGAGGCGATTGTCCTCATCGAAGGGGGTGATCATCGCTACGCCCACAGTACCGAAGATATCGGTTCCGTTTTTCTCGGCAAATCCAGTGTTCATGCTGTATCTAGCTACTCTCTGTGTGTCGGGATCGTGTCTGCTTCCGCGGCGGAGAAAGGGAGTATATCGCCTGCCCCAAGCGTCTCCATTTTAGGACACGCCCACATAGGGACTCGACGCCATGGGTGAACCATCGCTGAGGATGGCGATATCGAAATCACCAAAAACCACGGGGGCGGCGTCCTTGAGCAATTCGAGGCATCGCACGGCCACGGTCCGCATTTCCTCATCGGCGTGCTCGGTGGCGCGGGTGGCGATGAAGTGTCGCCATGCCCGGAAATTACCGGTCATCACGATGCGTGATTCGGTGGCATTGGGGAGCACCGCGCGCGCTGCTTGCCGGGCCTGCTTCTTGCGCAGCAGGGCATTCGGTTCGTCAGCGAGCTTCTCCTCTAAGGCGGCGAGCAGCTCATCATAGGCGAATCGGGATTCATCCATCGCTCGATCAAAGAGCCGCCGCAATTCGGGGTCGCGGTCGATCACGCCCGGCACCACCACCGTGGCTTGGTTGGGGTGCACGAAACGCTGCGAGAGCTGGGAAAAGGAGAACATGCGGTGACGCACAAGCTCGTGGGTGCAGGCCCGCGAGATGGCGCGAATATACATCGTGGCTTGGGCGTGCTCGAGCAGCGCTGTATGCCCCACATCGATGATGTGGCGTATATAGGCCGCATTACTCGCGGTGCGTGGATTCGGCTTATCGAAGCTCTCGTAGCAGGCCCGCCCGGCGAACTCCACGAGCGCCTCGGCTCCTTCTGCATCGGTGCTCCAGTCGATATCGCTCGGCGCCTGAAACGAGGTGCAGGCCACCAGCTGCACCGATAAATCCTTATGTGTTGCCACCTCTACCGTTCTTTCTTTTCTCGCTTATCGACGCATCCCTGGCTGCTATCGCCACTTAGAGCCCGAGGTAGTGCTCCAGTCCCACAGTGAGCCCGGGGTGCTGGGCATAGTTGCGCACGCCCACGAGCACACCGGGAATAAAGGAGGTGCGATCATAGGAGTCTTGCTTGATGGTCAGCGACTGGCCCTGGGTACCGAAGATCACGGTCTCGTGGGCCACGGTGCCGCTCATGCGCACGGCGTGTACCGGCACTCCCTGCACATCGGCGCCGCGTGCCCCCTCGAGGGACTGGGTGGTGGCATCCGGCTGGCTGTCCATACCGGCCTCGCGGCGGGCCTCGGCGATGCCCTCCGCGGTGTGGACTGCGGTACCCGAGGGAGCGTCCAGCTTGTTCGGGTGGTGCATCTCAATCACCTCGGCCGATTCGAAGAAACGCGCGGCCTGGCGGGCGAATTGCATCGTGAGCACCGCCGAGATGGCGAAGTTCGGGGCAATGAGCACCGAGGAGCTGGAGTTTTCCAGCCAGCCGCGCACGGTCTCGAGGCGCTCGGCGGTGAAGCCGGTTGTTCCCACCACCGCGGAAATATTGTGGGAGATCATGAACTCGAGATTGTCCATCACCACGTCCGGGGTGGTGAAATCCACCACTACCTCGGCTCCCGATGCGACGAGCTCGTCTAGGCTATCGCCCCGATCGAGTGCCGCGACCAGGCGCAGATCCTCGCTGGCCTCCACGCCCGCTACAACCGCCTGGCCCACGCGGCCCTTCGCTCCGAGGACGCCAACTGCAATGGTGGATTCTGCCATGATGTTCTTCCCTGCTCCTTGAGATAGCTAAAAGACTGGTGGGTTAATGTACCCCACCAGTCTAGGCAAGCGTCCCTGTTATGTGTGGGAGAACCTACCGTGCGCGCTCTCCACGATGCGTGCGCCCCAGCCCGGCATGGCGAGCAGGAACTCCGGCTGCGGGTAGCCGCGCTCCGCGGCGCGCTCGTTGATGGCCTCGACCAGCTCGGTGGCGGTGCGGATATCGATCAGCGCGATGGCCGAGCCACCGAATCCACCACCGGTCATGCGGGCGCCGAGGGCGCCGAACTCGCGGGCGGTATCCACCACTAGGTCGAGCTCCTCGGTGGAGACTTCATAGTCGTCCCGCAGCGAGGCGTGGGAGGCCCACATGTGCTCGCCAAAGCCCTGCAGGTTGCCGTCGACAAGCATCTGCACAGCCTCGGAGGTGCGCTCGATCTCACTGATGACGTGCCGCACCCGGCGGTGTACTACTTCCTGCCATTCTTCCTCCGTACTGCCCTCGGGCACATTCTGTGCCGCCCACTGCTGGGCGACGGCGAAGGGATCCTCGACCTCGCGGAGGGTCGCAACGTGGGCGTGGGCGGTGACCCCGTCGATCACGGCGCGGCGGGAGGCGTATTGGCCATCGGCCAGCGAGTGCGGGGCGTTGGTATTGCACACCACCAGGGTGTAGCCGGCGGCACCGACATCAAAAGGCACCAGCTGCTCGGAGTTGTCCAAGAAGTCGATGGCCAAAGCATTATCTTCCTGGGCAAGCAGGGAGATGCGCTGGTCCATACCGCCGGTAGAGGCACCAACGACCTCATTTTCTGCGCGCATGGCGCACTCGACGAGACGGCGGCGACGACGCGGGGTCATCTCCATACCCGCCAGGGCCATGGCGGCGGTGATGGCGGAGCATTCGATGGCCGCGGAGCTGGACAGGCCAGCCCCCAGCGGAACATCGGAGACCATGGCCAGATCCATGCCCTGCTCCGGCAGAATGCCCGCCTCGATGGCGGCCCAGACCGCACCGATGACATAGCCGGCCCAGTTATCGGGATGCTTCGGGCCGACCTCATCGATCCGGCACTCCACCACCGCGGGATCGGCGCCAACGGAGCTCACGCGCAGCACATCATCGGGGCGCGCCGCGGCCGCGATATATGCGCGGTTGTGCAGCGCGAAGGGCACGCTGATGCCGCCGGCGTAGTCGACGTGCTCGCCGATGAGGTTGACGCGACCCGGCGCAGCTACGACCACGCTCGGATCAGCATCGAAGATCTCACGGAAATGCTCCTTAGCGCGTTCAATGCCCTGCGGAGCCTCGAGGGTGTCCATCCACTGGACGCTCTGTGTCATTTACTTCTCCCCTGCCTCAAGAATCTCTCGGAAACGATCGGCAATGCGTTCAGGGGTGGTGTCCGAGATCCACGCCCCCATGCCGGATTCGGAGCCGGCCAGGAACTTCATACGGTTCGGGGAACGCATCATGGAAAATAGCTGCAGGTACAGGCGGCCATAGCGGCGGTCCTCGCCGATCGGCGCCTGGTTCCAGCCTGCGATGTACGGGGTTTTCTCCACCCCGTCAAAGAAGTTGTCCACTGCCCCCAACAGACGCAGATAGATGCGCGTGAGCTCATCCTTTTCCGCATCGTTGAGGCAGGCGAAGTCATAGGCCTCGGCGCGCTTGGCCATCACCATGACCTCCACCGGCCATTCTGCGGCGGCGGGCACGAAGGCGATGAAGTGCTCACCGTCGATGAGCACGCGGCGGCCACTGTCCTGCTCGGCGCTGATAATCGCGTCGAAAAGCGAGCCACCCTTGCTCTCCTCATAGGCCTTGGCCTGCGTCAGTACCGCTTGGGCGCGCTTCGGCAGATAGGGATAGGAGTAGATCTGGCCGTGCGGGTGCTGCAGCGTGACTCCGATTTCCTTACCGCGGTTTTCGAAGGGGAAGACGATGCGCACGCCCTCGATCTCCGAGAGCTCCTTCGTGCGGTGTGCCCATGCCTCCACCACGGTGCGGGCGCGAGTAAAGCCGAGGTCCTTGAAGGACTTGCTGGGCTCGGGGGTAAAGCACACCACCTCGCAGCGGGCCTGGGCGGCACCGCGGGGATAGAGCTCGTTGTCATCGACATAGCCGGAAAAGTCCACATCCTCCGGAATGTGCAGCGACAGCGAGGGGAAGCGGTTTTCGAAGACCACCACGTTGTAGTCATTGGCCGGGATCTCGGTGGGGATCTCTCCGGGGGTGGTGGGCGCCAGGGGGTTTTCGTTGGCCGGCGGCATGAAGGTGCGGTTCATGCGGTGGGCGGCAAAGACCACCCATTCGCCGGTCAAGGGATCACGGCGCATCTCCGAGACCGTGCTCGCAGGGGGCAGCTCGCGGCTATCGTGCAGTTCACGAGTAGCCTTCCCCGATACATAGTCCGGCTCGTCATCAAAGTAGATGAGCTCGCGACCATCAGCGAGACGGGTGCGGGTGATAGCCACCTCGGGGGACGCGGAGTCGGATACGCTCCTCGGGGTCTCGTCTGGCATTGCCATTGAACATTCACTTCCTTAAACGGAGAATTCGGCGACGCTCACAGCCACTCCCGTGAGCCTGCTCTGAGGGGGTGATGATGAAATTATGGAAAAGAAAAGCGTGTGTGGTGTGCCCTAGCACGGCCCCCAACGAGGGCGCCGCGGCAGGATGTCCAGCCGGGGCAGCTGGGCACACCACTGGCCCCGGACTGTGCCGCGAGGGGCGATCGTCCCTCGCGGCGTGCAGTATTACTGGATGTCCTCGATGTCATCGGGGACGATGATCGGACGCATCTTCGCCCACGCGAAGAAGACGATGGCCACAACAGCCATCATAAGGCCGGTCCACAGGTTATAGGTGGCGTCCTTGGGCACGCCGGTGGAGGGATCCACACCGGGATCCAAGAGCAGCCAGGAACCCAAGAGGATCACAGCGTAGAGGCCGATGAGCCCGCCGATGACGTTGCGAATATCGAAGGCGCCAGCCTTGTGGGTATCTTTTTTAGCCATGGTTATTACTCCTTCCTTGATCTAGTGCTAGGCGAAGATCACGTTGAGCGCGATCACGAGAACCATGCAGAGGATACCGAGCGGCACCGTGCGGTTGTACCACGGCAGGCTGGCCTCAGCAGCGTCAGTGAGGTTCTCCTTCGGGGTCACGGACTTCACGAAGCCAACCAGCTCATGATCCGGCTTCGGCTTCGTCATCATGGAGACCACGATGGAGAAGGTGATGTCCACGATGAAGGCGATGGAGGCAGCCACGAACGCGGTGCCCTGACCGGGCAGGTTGAAGAAGCCCGACTCCACCGAGGAGAAGGTGGCGATGGCCCAGTAGGCCATGGCGGACAGAGTACCCATGACTAGGCCCACCCAGCCGGCGGTCGGGGTCATGCGCTTCCAGAACATACCGAGGATGAAGGTGGCGAACAGCGGGGCGTTGAAGAAGCCGAACAGAGTCTGCAGGTAGTCCATCACGTTGCCGAAGTTCTCGGCGATCAACGCGGTGAACACGGCGATGAGGGTAGCCAGCACGGTGGCCATGCGGCCGACCTTGGTGTAGTAATCATCCTGCTTATCTTTGACCACATAGCCCTGCCAGATGTCATAGCTCATCACGGTGTTGAAAGCAGAGATATTGGCAGCCATACCGGCCATGAACGCGGCGAGCAGACCTGCCAGCGCCACACCGAGCAAACCATTGGGCAGCAAATCACGCATCAGATAGAGCATTGCGTCATTCGGCTCGGCGCTGCCATTCATAATCGGGGTGACGGTGGCGCCGGCAATCATGCCGGGCACGACCACGACGAAGGGAACGAACATCTTCGGGAAGGCACCAATAATCGGGGTCTTCCGAGCCGAGGAGAGCGAATCAGCAGCCATGGAGCGCTGCACCTCCACGAAGTTGGTGGTCCAATAACCGAAGGAGAGCACGAAGCCCAAGCCGAAGGTCAGACCGATCACCGAGATCACCGGGTTATCGAAACCGGAGATCTCCGTGCCCGGCCAGGTGTGGAAGTGGCTTTCATTCTCCACAGCGTTCTTCAGACCCTGCCAGCCACCGATATTGTGCAGACCGATCAGGGTCAGCGGCAGCAGTGCGGCGATAATCACGAAGAACTGCAGCACCTCATTGTAAATAGCGGCCGAGAGACCACCGAGGGTGATGTAGCTGAGCACAATCACCGCGGCGATAACGAGGGTGACGATCAGCGGCCAGCCCAGCAGGGAGTTGACCACCTTGGCCAGCAGCAGGAGGTTAATACCGGCAATGAGCAGCTGCGCCACGGCGAAGGAGATGGCGTTGACCAAGTGCGCGCCGGGGCCGAAACGCCGCAGCATGAACTCGGGCACCGAACGCACCTTGGAGCCGTAGTAGAAGGGCATCATCACGATGCCGAGGAACACCATGGCCGGCACAGCGCCGATCCAGAAGTAGTGCATGGTTTGGAAGCCATACTGCACACCGTTGGCGGACATGCCCACGATCTCGACGGCGCCCAGGTTAGCGGAGATGAAGGCAAGGCCCGTCACCCACGCAGGCAGCGAACGGCCCGAGAGGAAGAAGTCGATGGAGCTCGACACGCGCGAGCGGGCGGCCCAGCCGATTCCGAGAACGAAGACGAAATATAACGCGACGATCGCGTAATCGACCCACGTGGCATCAAGCCGGAGCGCGGATTCAGCGACGATCATGTTGCTTTCTCCTTGGGTTGGTTTGTGGCTCCGCGAGCATTCTTCCGCAAAGCCTGCTTGGTTATGAGTGTCTATATTCAGTTAAAGAGCTTCTAGCCTGCCGCGATGGCGAAGTTGATGCTCAGGCTTTCTTCGGGATCTAGCTCGGCCGCCCCATGGGAGCGGAAAGCGTTGACCGGCGCCGACATCGGCTCCACCGCCAGGGCCCGCCCCACTCCGGGATAACCGCAGTCATAGTCGGGATCAGCCGTAAAGACCTGCAGCCACGGGGTGCGCATGTCCGAACGCAGCACCACGGACGCATCGCTATCGCGATGCCGCAGGGTGACTTCATAGGCAGAGGGCTGCTGGGGCTTGTCGACGCTGAAGCAGTGATCAAAGAACACCCCGTCCATCGCGATCCCCGTGGCCACATCCTCGTTCACGCCGAGGTGAATGGTCGCCGTCATCGGCCCCGCGGGCAGATTGCGGGTCGTTTCCAAAGGCAGATAGCTGCCACAGGGAAGGGTGAGCTCGCATTCGTCCAGCGGCGCACCGTGGGCGGTGATATACGGGTGGAAGCCCACGGCTACGGGCGCAGTGTCATCGCTGGCATTGCGCACTCGATACGCACAGCTCAATCCGGTGGCCTCATCAAGGCTCCAGGTCACGCTGTGGTGCAGCGCCCAGGGCCAGCCTTGGTGCTGGCCATCGTGCAGCTCGAGTGTGACGGACGCCTCGGAGATGTCCACGCACTGCCACTCTTGGTAGTGCACGAAACCGTGAATAGCGTTATTGCGCTGCGGCTCGGTGATCTCCAATTCATGGGTGGTGCCGTGGAAAATGAAGACTCCGCCGTCCACTCGGTTGGGCCAGGGGCTCAGAATATTGCCGGCATTCATCGGCGCATCCTCACCTGCCTCGTACCCGATGAGCAAGGGAGCGCCTCGATAGCTCAGGGTGCGCACTCCCCCACCTCGAGTGGTGATCGTTGCGGTGTAATCGCCGGCTGTGAGGGTGATATCGCGGGTGGTCATGAGTTCGCGTCCCTTTCCGTGCATTGTGCGGGGAGCGTTGCCGCTCCACCGCGCCACTAGCTATGAGGTACCACACACACCTACAGGCACAGGTAATAATCAACAGCCTGTGAGTATGTGTGCTTCTGCACTCATGCTACGCCCACTTTTGCGGAAATGAACACCATGAATTCACCGCCATCTGAGAGCCCATGTTCCACTCTCCGGCCTTCTTATAAGCCCTGACCTGCGCGATAAGGGAGACATTTACGCACATCAAGCCCAACATCAGACGACCTACCTGCCTAGTTCGTGGCTAAGCTCACAGCCGCAACGTGCCCGCTTCCCTCATGTGGGGTTGCTTGGGGTAACGATCAGAGAATGCAGCCACTCGGGCGTGGTTATATCCTCTCTCACACTGGTCTTATCATTGCCTCATCTGTGCCTGCAGCGGGCTGAGCGGGCAGACATAGGCAACGCCCCGCAGCACACACCTAGGTGTGCTGCGGGGCGTTGTTATTTAAGCACTACGCACCCGAGAGTCGGGTACGCGGCGGAGAGCTTAGCTCTCCTCGACGGGGATCAAAGAGATCTTGCCACGATTGTCGATATCGGCGATCTCCACTTGGAGCTTGTCGCCCACATTGACCTCGTCCTCGACCTTCTCGATGCGCTTCTTGCCACCGAGCTTCGAGATGTGCACCAGACCGTCACGGCCCGGCAACAGGGACACGAACGCGCCGAAGGGAGTGGTCTTGACCACGGTGCCGAGGTAGCGCTCGCCCACCTTGGGCAGCTGCGGGTTCGCAATGGCGTTGATCTTCTCAATCGCCTGCTCCGCAGCCTCACCGGAGGTGGCGGAGATGAACACCGTACCGTCTTCCTCGATGGAGACGTCAGCACCGGTGTCCTCGGTGATCGAGTTAATCGTCTTGCCCTTGGGCCCAATGATCTCGCCGATCTTGGACTGCGGCACCTTCACAGAGGTGATACGCGGTGCGTAGTCGCTCATCTCATCCGGCTCATCGATCACATCGGCCATCGTGTCGAGGATGGTCAGACGCGCGTCGCGAGCCTGGGAGAGCGCGTCGGCAAGGACAGAGGACGGAATACCATCCAGCTTGGTGTCGAGCTGCAGCGCGGTGACGAAGTCGGCGGTGCCGGCCACCTTGAAGTCCATGTCGCCGAAGGCATCCTCGGCGCCGAGGATATCGGTGAGCGCCACATACTCGGTGGAGCCCTTCACCTCGCCGGAGACCAGGCCCATGGCGATACCCGCGACGGGTGCCTTCAAGGGCACACCAGCGTTGAGCAGCGAGAGCGTGGACGCACACACCGAGCCCATGGAGGTAGAGCCGTTGGAGCCCAGCGCCTCGGAGACCTGACGGATGGTGTAGGGGAAATCCTCGCGGGAGGGGATCACCGGGATCAGGGCGCGCTCGGCGAGCGCACCGTGGCCGATCTCGCGGCGCTTCGGGGAGCCCACGCGACCGGTCTCGCCGGTGGAATAGGGCGGGAAGTTGTAGTGGTGGATATAGCGCTTGGAGGTGGTGGGAGTCAGCGAATCGATCTGCTGCTCCATCTTCAGCATGTCCAGAGTGGTCACGCCGAGGATCTGGGTTTCGCCACGCTCGAAGAGGGCGGAGCCATGGGCGCGCGGGATCAGATCCACCTCCACGCTGAGGTCACGGATGTCGGTGACATCGCGGCCATCGATACGGAAGTGCTCGGCCAGGATGCGCTGGCGCACGATCTGCTTCATCACCGAGTTATAGGCGGCGCGGATCTCCTTCTCCTGATCCTCGAAGCGCTCGCTCAGCTGCTCCTCGATCTCTTCCATGTGCTCATTGGTGGCCTCGTCGCGCTCCTGCTTACCGGAGATGGTGAGCAGCTTGTTGAGCTTCTTGGCGGCCTTCTTCTCCACGGCCTCGAAGATCTCCTCGGAGTACGGCGGGAAGAGCGGGAACTCCTGGGTCTCCTTGGCGGTCTCCTTAGCCAGCGCCTCCTGGGCGCGGCAGAGAACGTCAATGAAGGGCTTAGCGGCCTCCAGACCCTCGGCCACAACCTGCTCGGTGGGAGCCGGAGCACCATCGTTGATGCGCTCGACCACGTTCTCCGTGGCGCCGGCTTCCACCATCATCACGGCCACATCGTCGACATTCTTGCGTCCCTGCTTGCGGGTGACGCGACGACCAGCAACCACCAGCTCGAATACGGCGGAGTTGTGCTGCTCATGGGTGGGGAATGCCACCCATTGGCCCTTGGGATGGTCCTCGTCCACAACGAGAGCCATACGCACGCCGCCCACGGCGCCGGAGACCGGCAGACCGGAGAGCTGGGTGGCAGCGGAGGCGGCGTTGATAGCCACCACGTCGTACATATCCTGCGGGTTCACCGACAGCACGGTGACCACGATCTGTACCTCATTGCGCAGGCCCTTGACGAAGGTCGGGCGCAGCGGCCGGTCAATCAGACGGCAGGCTAGGATGGCCTCGGTGGAGGGGCGGCCCTCACGACGAAAGAAGGAACCGGGGATGCGACCTGCAGCGTACATGCGCTCTTCCACATCCACGGTCAGCGGGAAGAAGTCGAAACCTTCACGCGGCTGATTGGATGCGGTGGAAGTGGCCAGCATCATGGTCTCTTCATCGAGATACGCGGTCACGGAACCATCAGCCTGGCGGGCAAGCTGTCCTGTTTCGAGCCGGATCTCGCGGGTACCGAAGTCGCCATTATCGATGGTGGCAACTGCTTCGATGATTCCGAAGTCGGTGTCTTTATTAACGAATACGTCGCGCATGTGTGCTTGCGAACTCCTCTTATAACTAAAAATGGAGGCGGTCATCGGTGCCGCCTGAGTTGGGTGTCTATAACGGTGATTTAGTCTAGCAGTTCCGCAGCACATGGCGCATAAAAAACACCACCTTCTCGACGCACAAGGACGAGAGGTGGTGAGATGAGGCGGTAATCGCCTCCGATGCACGACGCTTAGCGACGCAGACCCAGACGGGAGATCAGGTCACGGTAGCGATCGATGTTGGTGCGCTGCAGGTACTGCAGCAGGCCCTTACGACGACCAACGAGCAGCAGCAGACCACGACGGGAGTGGTGATCGTGCTTGTGGCTCTTCAGGTGCTCGGTGAGGTTGCGGATGCGGTAGGTGAGCAGGGCAACCTGAGCCTCGGGAGAACCGGTATCGGTCTCGTGCAGACCGTACTCGTTCAGGATTTCTTTCTTCTTTGCGGTATCCAATGCCATGAGGGGATCCTCCAAAAATATTTCAGTCCGCAGTAAAAAACAGGCACCGCCCTCCCATTAGGAGGTCGGTGGGCGTGACTGTTGCAGACCACAGTCACAACCAACCCGAGAGATATTAGCAGTCGATAGGTTCGGAAACAATTGCGCGGGTGGCGGCCACGTCTGAGCGAATCGCAGCAAGCAGGTCCTCAATCCCGTTGAACTTCTCCATGCCGCGCACAAAGTCCACAAACTCCACCCGCACCTGATGGCCGTAAAGATCCGCCTCGCGGTCGAGCACGAAGGTTTCTACGCTGCGGCGCGGATCCTCAAAGGTGGGGTTATTTCCCACCGAGATCGCCGCCGGATAGCGCACCCCGCACCGCATATCGCCGGGACTGGGAGTGGAGTCCAGCACGGTAAAATACCCGGCATAGACGCCATCGCCGGGCAGGGCCTGGCTGGGCGGGAAATAGAGATTCGCGGTGGGAAATCCCAGTTCCCTGCCGCCGCGGCCGGCACCGCGCACAACCTCGCCCTGCACCGCGAAGGGGCGAGTCAGCGCCGCATTGGCCTCGCGGATCTCGCCGCGCTCGAGCATCCCGCGGATACGGGTGGAGGAGATCGGCAGACCCGCTTCATTTAACAGCGGCAACACCGCCACCTCGACGCCGTATTTCTCGCCGAGCTCGCGCAGCGTGTCGGTGGTGCCGGCAGCCTTATGACCGAAGGTGAAGTTCTCCCCCACCACCACGGCCTTCGCGCCGAGCTTCTCGACGAGCACGGTGGTGAAAAACTCCTCTGGCGACAGGTGCGCGAGGGAGGCGTCGAAACGCAGCGCCAGCAGATGGTCGATATTCAGCGCGGCTGCGATCTCGGCACGGTCATACACAGTGCCGAGCAACGGCGGCATCTTATCTGGGCGCACCACGGCCAGCGGATGCGGATCAAAGGTCACGAGCACAGAGGGCACGCCGTTCTCCCCAGAAAGAGCGGCGGCGCGGCGGAGCAGGGTTTGATGTCCGCTGTGAATGCCATCAAAAACTCCGATGGTGACCACGGAGGCGTCGAGCTGTGCGGGGACGTTATCCAGACCATGCCAAATATTCACAAGTGTATAGGGTACGGCATAGGCTAATACGCATGTCTTTCCCCCAAGAGAAGATCCCCTCCCCCGCTCAGCTGGCCGCCGCCGCAGACCCCCTCGCCACCTCGGGACTGGTGGTGGTGGACAAGCCTCAGGGCATGACCTCCCACGATGTGGTGGGGCGGCTGCGGCGGATCTTCGGCACCCGCAAAGTAGGCCATGCCGGCACTCTTGACCCGATGGCCACCGGGGTGTTGGTGGTCGGTATCGAACGCGGCACCAAGTTCCTCGCGCATCTCGTGGCAGATACCAAAACCTATGACGCCACCATCCGCTTAGGCGCCGCTACCACCACCGATGACGCCGAGGGCGATATTCTCACCCAGCACGATGCCTCCGCGATCAGCGATGAGCAGATTCACGACAGTATCGCACAGCTTCGTGGGGAGATTATGCAGCGCCCCTCCTCCGTCTCGGCGATCAAGATCAATGGCCGCCGCGCCCACGAGCTGGTGCGCGAGGGAATCGAGGTGGAGATTCCTGAACGCAGCGTCACTATCTACTCTTTCGTGGTTCATTCCATTGCGCGCCACGATAGCTGGGTGGATATCCGCTGCTCGGTGCACTGCTCCTCGGGCACCTATATCCGCTCCCTCGCCCGCGACCTCGGGGCGGGGCTGGGCGTGGGTGGCCACCTCACGGCGCTACGTCGCAGCACTGTTGGCCCCTTCACCCTCGACCACGCCCGCACCTTGGAGGAGCTCGAGGATACGCCTGAGCTGTCCTTGAGCCTGGATCAGGCCATGGCCGTGAGCTTTCCCCCGCTGCCGCTGAGCGCAGCGGAGGCGCGGGATGTGAGCATGGGGAAATGGCTCTCCCCGCGCGGGCTCAAAGGCGTGCACGCGGCACTGGCCCCGGATGGCCGAGCGATTGCGCTGCTTAAAGAAAAGGGCTCGCGCTTATCGACGGTATTCGTCGCCCGTCCCTCGACCCTCTAGCGCAGCGAGTTGGCAGCTAGACCACGGCGATGGCGGCGATAATAAAGCCCTCGCGGATCTCCCAGCGGCCCGTCATGAAGGGCACCGGTGTGGGGCGGGCCAAGAGATAGGAGATGAAGGTGCCATCGCTGCGCACATCGATCTCTGCTTGATCGAAGTCGAGCCAGCGATGCGTCAGCGGAAACCACGCCTTATACGTGGCCTCCTTGGCGCAAAAGAGCAGGCGGTCGGCGCAGGGAATGCCTTGGGATTCCAGTTCATCGAGTTGGGATAGCTCACTGGGGCGGGCGATGGAGCCGAGCACTCCCCGCGGCAAAGAGGCCGCGGGTTCGGCATCAAGTCCCATGGACTTCACCACCAGCCGCGGCGCCACCACCGCAGCGCGCAGCCCATCGGTATGCGTCATAGATCCCGAGACCGCCGCGGGCCACAAGGGCACGCCGCGCTCGCCGCGCAGGATCGGCGCCCCAGAGTCGCGCCCGAGCTTCTTAAGCGCTTGGTGGGCGCACCAGCGCGCATCGCCGAACTCCGCCTTCCGCACCGTCACCGCGTGCGCCACCAAGGCCTGCTCGAGGGGGTGGAGCTCGTGGTATCGACTCAGATCGGCGCTGCTGCGATCCACCTGCATGGAACAAAATTGGGCGGCCGCGGGGAAGAGATTGGGACTACACTGCATCCGCGTCCACCTCCAGCACCGGATAGGGCCATGGCGCGCTGGCGGGACGGTTCTTCCACTCGCGCGGATATCCCAGCGAGGTTTCGATATGGGGGATGCCGTCGACCACCGTTTCCCCCGGCAGGTGCAGATGACCGTAGATCACCTTCTCCGCGCGATAACGCACCGGCCAGGTGCGGGTATGGATCGTGCCGCACCACAGCGATATCTCCGGCCAGGCCACCTGATTGAGCGGCTCAATCACCAGCGGCCAGTGATTGATCAAGATGGTGGGGCCGGTGACGCGGCTGAGCCTTTTAACCGAGTAGGCCAATCGGTCCCAGCACCACGCGCGGATATCCACGAAGGGGGCAATGGCGAACTCGTCGGTGAGCATCACCTGATTGTCCCGGGCGCGCTGCACCGCCTCCTCGGCGGTGAGCCCCGGCTGGCGGAAGGTGTAATCGTAGAGCGTAAAAAGCGGCGCGATGGTGCGCCCGGCAAAGACGGGATAGGGATCCTCGGGGGTGAAAATATCGCGGGCGCGGCAGCCGGCCACCAGCTCGGCGTATTTCTCGCGGCCCACCACGGCATCAGTCGAGCGGCAAAACAGCTCGTGATTACCTGGCGCCCAGATCACCTCTTCAAAGCGCTCCTTGAGCTGCACGAGGACAGCCAGAATATCGGGGGTGCGTTCGGCCACATCCCCGCCGACGATGAGCCAGTCGCTGGGGCTCGTGGGCTGGATGCGCGCGATCATCTCCGCATTGGCTTTGACCGCGGCGTGCAGATCCGAGACAGCCCACAGGGTGGTCATTGCCGCACCATCGCCTTTCTCCGCACCGGATCGCTACTCACTCGGGGTCGCTTGTATCCCCTCACTATACGGCGTTATTGGCCCACTTCATGGACGTGAAACGCCAGAGCACAGCGACCATGCGGATGAAAATGAAGGCCAAGAGCCCGCACCACACGCCGGTGAGCCCGGCCTCGAAAAACAGCGAGAGCCACACGCCTGGCAAAAAGCCCAGCACCACAGAGGCGATGGTGGCATTGCGCAAATACACCGCATCGGCGGCACCCAGTAGCACTCCGTCGAGCGCGAAGACCACACCGCCGCCGATAATCATGAGGATCAGAATCCACCACGGCCACTCCATGGCGGCAAGCACGCTGGCGTCCTGGGTGAATAGCCGCGGGATGAAGCGGAATCCGAGCGCAAAGAGCCCCGCCAGTACTGCGGCCACAGCGGTGGAGTACAGCACCACCAGCCGCCCCACTCCCCTAGCCCGGTAGACCGAGCCCATGCCGAGCGCCGCACCGGTCAGGGTTTGGGCAGCGATCGCCAGCGAGTCGAGCACTAGGGTGAGGAAGTTCCACAGCTGCATCATCACCTGGTGCGCGGCGAGGGAGGCCTCGCCGAAGCGGGCGGCGACCCCGGCGGCGGAGAGAAATGCCACCTGGAAGGACAAGGAGCGAATAATGAGATCTCGCCCGAGCACCAGCTGGTGCCGGATCACCTGCGGGCGCAGCGCCCAAGAGCCCCCATGGGAGCGAACCAGGGCGAGCAGGAAGCAGGCAGAGGTGAGCGCCAAACCGGTGAGATTGGCCCACGCCGAGCCCACGAAGCCATAGGCGTGCACCAATATCGGCACGAGGATCGCGGCGGGGATCACGCCGGTGAGGGTGAACCAGAGCGGGGCGGTGGTGTTCTGGATGCCGCGCAGCCATCCATTGCCGGCCATGGTGATCAGCAGCAGCGGGATACCGAAACTGGCGATGCGTAGCCAGAGCGTGGCCTCGGCGGCCACCGGGGCGCTGCTCGAGAGCCAGAGCGTAAACCAGGGGGAGCCGAAGAACATGATGGCGGCTAAGGCCGAGCCGACCAGCAGCGCCACCCAGGTGGCCTGCACCCCTTCAGCCACCGCTTCCTTCTTTTTGCCCGCCCCATAGAGCCGGGCGGCGCGGGCGGTGGTGCCATAAGAGAGAAAGGTGAGCTGGGTGGTGACCACGGAAAAGAGCGTGGTGGCGGCGCCGAGCGCGGCCAATTCGGTTTTACCCAGCCGGCCGACGACCGCGGTATCGAGCAGCAAGTACAGCGGTGTCGCGGCGAGCACGCCCAGGGCGGGCAGCGCCAACGCCAACACGGTACGGATACTCACCTTGCCTGCGGCGGCGAGGCGTTCATGCTCCTCGGCGTTAGCTGGGGCATCCTCCCCTGCCGCGGCGCGGGGGGAGTCGGTGCATTCGGGGGAATCGGTGGAGTCCAGGCTCACTGCAGTAGATAATCCTTCATCAGCGTCCAACAGTCTTCTTCGGTGCCGGTCATGCTCAGCCCAGCGGCGTGGATATGTCCTCCGCCGCCGTGGCGGCGCGCCAGCGCAGCCACATCAATCTGCTCCGAGCGCAAAGAGAGGTTCCATTTGCCGGGCTGTTGTTCTTTGGCCACCACACATACCGCAGCATCCTCGAGGGCGTGCAGCAGCGTCACAGCGCGTTCCGCCACGAAGGGCGGAACCGTACTCAGCTGTGCATAGGGGGCGATGAGAATGGCGGCCCGACCCAGCGGAGTGTCCACGGCCTCAACCCCTGCCAGCAGCCTGCCGAGCATCTGGGTTTCTGCCACGGTGGAGCGATCCATGAGATCCGCGGTGATCGTTCCGGTATCGATCCCACTCTCGGCCAGCGCGGCGGCGAGCAGCAGCCGCGAGGTGGCATCCTCGTTGCCGCCCCACGCGAAACACCCAGTGTCGGTAACCAGCCCCGCGTAGAGTGCATGGGCCAGCGACTCGGTGAGCTCCACACCCGCCCGCTGGGCGAGCAGCCAGATCACGGCGGTGGTGGAATCGGCTCGGGGAGCAATAAGGTTCACGCCCTGCACCCCAGGGTTGTGCTCGTGGTGATCTATCATGATCCGCGCCCACTCGCCGGCAGCGATCTGCTCGGCATAGCGGCCGGCACGGTGCAGATCGCCGCAATCGACAACGACCACGCAGTCCGAATCCACGGCGATCGGCCCCTCCCAGGAGATATCCGCGCACCGCGGAATGCTGCTGAGGTTGCGCGCTACCCCGCCGGGGTGGTCAATATAGCCGCGCGCCCGCGCCCCTAAAGCCTCGGCCACCTGCATGAGCGCAGATACCGAACCAATCGCATCGGCATCCGGGCGCACATGCCCCACCACGGCCACAGATCGGGCAGAGCGCAGCGCAGCGATCGCCGCATCCAGGTCGTGGCCGCGGAAGTCACTATCGCGCACGCCCAGCCGGGCGGGGCTGAGCATCGCGGCAGCAGATGTGGTGGCGGAAGGTGGCGTCGATAAGCGCGAGCGCGGGGAGGACACCTTTTACTCCTCGGCCTCGCGGTAAGGGTTCTCGCCGCCAGCATAGTTTTTGCCCTCGGAGAGCTTGTGCAGCTCCTCGTCGCGCTGGCGGGCCTTGGCTAATAGCGCCTCCAGGTGGGCGCTCGCCTCCGGCACCGTGTCGAGCTCGAAGGACAGACGCGGAGTAAAACGCACGCTCAGCGCATCGCCGACGTATTTACGCAGCTGGCCGCGGGCGCTTTCGAGGGCGGCGGCAGCCTCCTCGTGATCCGGTTCGGTGTCGATGGTGGCGCCACGGACCGTGTAAAACACCGTGGCGTCGTGCAGATCGCCGGTCATGCGGCAATCGGTGATGGTGACATACTGCAGCCGCGGATCCTTGATGCGGAATTCAATCGAATCGGCAACAATCGTGAGAATTCGCTTCGCCATCCGGCCGGCGCGTTGCTTATCAGCCATGGTGATTACTCCCTTTCTTCGTTGTGTGTGTTTCCCGTCCTGCCATGCGATGCGGCGGTGGCGGGAGACCCCGTTATTCTATCGTGCCGCCTGGACACCGTGACGACGAGCGGCGGCACGCCAACAGCCCTGCCACCACAGAAGGCGACAGGGCTGTGTACGACACATACTCACCAGTGGCGAGTAGGCGGGGTCTTAGGTGCGGGGCACCTCGACCTCTTCGAATACCTCGATGATGTCATCGACCTGGATGTCCGGATAGGACAGCACCATACCGCACTCGTAACCGGCGGCGACCTCGGTGACATCGTCCTTCTCGCGGCGCAGCGACTCGATGGTGGCCTTGTCGGTCACCACGTTGCCGTCGCGGATCAGGCGCACCTTGGCGTTGCGACGCACCTTGCCGGATTCCACCATGCAGCCTGCGATGAGGCCCACGGAGGATGCCTTGAACAGCTGGCGGATCTCCGCACGACCGACCTCGCGCTCCTCGTAGATCGGCTTGAGCATGCCGCGCAGGGCTGCCTCCACCTCTTCCAGAGCACGGTAGATGACGGTGTAGTAACGGATATCCACGCCTTCGGCGTTGGCTTCCTCGGTGGCCTTGCCTTCGGAACGCACGTTGAAGGCAATGATCACGGCGTTGGAGGCGGCAGCCAGCGAGACGTTGGTCTGGGTGACAGCACCCACACCGCGGTCGATGATCTCCAGCTGGACTTCGTCGTCCACCTCGATCTTCAGCAGGGCGTCTTCCAGAGCCTCCACCGAACCGGCGTTGTCGCCCTTCAGGATCAGGTTGAGGGTGTTGGTTTCCTTCAGCACCGCATCCAGATCCTCGAGGGAGATGCGCTTCTTCGCACGGGCCTGCATGGCATTGCGACGACGGGCGTTACGGCGGTCAGCGATCTGACGTGCCATGCGGTCATCATCGACCACCAGCAGGTTATCGCCGGCACCGGGCACAGAGTTCAGACCCTGCACCTGCACGGGGCGAGACGGACCCGCCTCTTCCACGTCGTTGCCGTACTCGTCCACCATGCGGCGCACACGACCATAGGCGTCGCCAGCCACGATGGAATCGCCGACGCGGAGGGTACCGCGCTGCACGATCACGGTAGCCACCGGGCCGCGGCCGCGGTCCAGGTGTGCCTCGATGGCCACACCCTGGGCATCCATGTTCGGATTCGCGGTGAGCTCCAAGGAGGCGTCTGCGGTGAGCAGCACGGCCTCGAGCAGTCCATCAATATTGGTGGCCTGCTTCGCGGAGATGTCCACGAACATGGTCTCTCCGCCGTAGTCTTCCGGAACCAAACCGTATTCGGTGAGCTGGCCGCGAATCTTCTCCGGGTTTGCGCCCGGCTTATCGATCTTGTTCACGGCAACCACGATCGGCACATCAGCAGCCTTGGCGTGGTTGATGGCCTCCACGGTCTGCGGCATCACGCCGTCATCCGCAGCAACCACCAGGATGGCGATATCGGTGGAGCTAGCACCACGGGCACGCATGGCGGTGAACGCCTCGTGACCCGGGGTATCCAGCAAAGTCACCGTGCGATCCTGGCCCTCAGCCTCAACATCGACCTGGTAGGCGCCGATGCCCTGGGTGATGCCACCGGCCTCACGGCGGGCTTCATTGGACTGACGGATCGTGTCCAACAGGCGGGTCTTACCGTGATCGACGTGACCCATGACGGTGACCACCGGCGGGCGCTTCTCCAGCAGGGAGTCATCGCCCTCGTCCTCACCGAACTGCAAGTCGAAGGACTCGAGGAGCTCGCGGTCCTCATCCTCCGGGGAGACGACCTCAACCTTGTAGTTGATCTCCTCGCCCAGCAGCTGCAGGGTCTCATCGGAGACAGAGGCCGTAGCGGTCACGATCTCGCCTAGGTTGAACAATGCCTGCACCAGCGAGGACGCATCGGCACCGATCTTCTCGGCGAAGTCGGACAGCGAGGCGCCGCGGGCCAGACGCAGGGTCTTGCCGCCGCCATCGGGCAACCGCACGCCACCAACGACGTTCGGTGCCTTCATTGCCTCGTACTCATTGCGCTTCTGCCGCTTCGACTTGCGGCCCTTGCGCGGTGCGCCACCGGGACGACCGAATGCGCCAGCGGTACCGCCACGACGGCCACCGCGTCCGCGGAAACCACCGGGACCACCGGGACCGCCGGGGCCACCATGGCCGCCACGGCCACGGCCGCCACCGCGGTTACCCGCAGCGGAGCGCGACGGCATCTGGCCGGGGCTCGGGTGGTTCGGCATCATCGCCGGGGTGGGGCGACGACCGCCACCCTGACGCTCCTGACCGCCCTGCTGCTGGCCACGGGGCTTGCCGCGACCCGGCTTGGCTCCCGGCTTTGCACCGGGCTTGCCGCCGCCCTGGCCCTGACCCTGCTGGCCCTGACCACCACGGTGTCCACCCGGGCGCGGAGCCGGGTTCGTGCCCGTGGAGAAAGGATTATTGGCTACGCGCGGCGCACGGCCACCCGGCTTCGGGCCGGGCTTGGGGCGCGGACGCGGCTTCGGCATAGCGGAGTCGGCAGCAGGCTTGTGCTGCGCAGCTGCATCCTCGCCGCCCTTGGTGTCGTTCTGTGCGCCCTGCGCAGCTTGGAAGCTGGGCTTGGGAGCGCCGCTGGCAGCGGGCTTCTCCGCCGCAGCGGGCTTCTCCTCGCCGGGGGTCGGCGCAGGCTTCGCAGCCGGCTTTGCACCGGGCTTGGCGGCAGGCTTGGCGCTGGGCTTCTTGGCGCTTGTCGACGCCGCCGCAGCCGGCTTCGGAGCCTTCTCGGCAGCGGTGTCGGCGGGCTTCTCCACAGCCTTCTGGCTAGCGCCTGGCTTGGCAGCCGGCTTCGCACCGGGCTTGGCACCGGGCTTTGCGGCGCTTGTCGACGCCGCCGCGGCCGGCTTCGGAGCCTTCTCGGCGGGCTTGTCGGCCTCGGCGCCGGAGTCGGCGTTCTGCGCTGCGTAGTGCGCGCGCATCTTCTTAATTACCGGCGGCTCGATTGTCGACGATGCAGTCTTTACAAATTCGCCCTGCTCTTTGAGCGTGGCGAGTAGGTCTTTGCTCTTGATACCGAGCTCTTTCGCGAGCTCATGTACTCGTAGCTTTCCTGGCACTTCTCTCCTCGTGGTTTGTGCAGAGGCGAGCGGCCGGGAAAGTGTTCTTCACTAAAAGGTGAAGTGTGTCTTTCTTAGGGCCTGCTGCCTCTACGGTTGCGTGTGGACGTTCATCGCTGATGCTTCATCGTGTGCTCATCAGTGTTCGAATCTTCCTTCTGTGTCATCCCGCTGCTCACATTGGCTTTGTGGGGATCCATTCGGTTCCCCGAGCGATGCAATGTAGGTGCGAACGGGTTGTGTATCCACCGAAGCGGATACCCGTAGGGCGCGCGCAAAGCTGCGCCGCTTGCAGGCGAGCTCATAGTGAGCCAATGAGGGTTGAATCCACGCCCCTCTCCCCGGCAGGACAGCCGCAGGATCGGCAATGATGCGCGAGGCATCGGCGGGATCAACAACCACGCGCAGCAACTCGGACGCGGGAAACAGGCGACGGCTAGCAATGCACATCCGCTGTGGGGTGTGTGCTGCGTTCGACTGCGTCATCCGGCCCTTTCTTGTGGCTGCTGCGATGGTTAGCTCCTCTGAGCTCTGCTTCTCACGTCCCGTGCGGCGATCCGGTTTTTGGGCACAAAAACCCACCGGCTGTCACCACACGTTTGTGAGCCGAGAACAAGTGTACGCGAAAGCAGCCGAAATGTTTAACAGAACCTTAAAGCGGCCCCACGTTCAGCTGTGGTTGTTCCACATATGCCGCTGAGTTGTGGGGCCCGCAGTGAGCTCGCAGTGGGGCTCGCGCCGCTGCTGTGCCGCAGCCGAGCCAGCCGGGCTCAGCGCCCGCTCGGTCGGCGAGCTCGGCGCGACGCTCTCGACACTCGCCCGCTATTCCGCGTCCGAGTGGATGTCGATCTTCCACCCAGTCAGGCGCGCGGCGAGGCGAGCGTTTTGGCCTTCGCGGCCGATAGCCAAGGAGAGCTGATAGTCCGGCACCACGACGCGGGCGATCTGGTTTTCTAGATCGGTGATCTCCACGGAGACCACCTTGGACGGTGCCAGCGCGTTACCCACATAGTGCTGGGGGTCTTCCGAGTAATCGATGATGTCGATCTTTTCCCCGCCCAGTGCCTTCATGATGTTGTTCACGCGCTGGCCGCGCGGACCGATGCAGGCGCCCTTGGCGTTGAGCCCCTTAACGGTGCCACGCACCGCCACCTTGGAGCGGTGGCCTGCCTCGCGGGCGATGCTGACGATCTCCACGGCGCCGTCCTCGACCTCGGGGATCTCCAGCTCGAAGAGCTTACGCACCAGCTCAGGGTGGGTCCGCGAGAGGTTGATCTGCACGGCACGCGGCCCCTTGGACACGCCCACCACAAAGCTTTTGACGCGATCGCCGTGCTTGAGGTTTTCGCCTGGGATTTGTTCGGCGGGGATGAGGATACCGTCGTGGCCATCGGCCTCGGTGCCCAGCTGCACCACCACAATGCCCTTTTCATTGGCGCGCGCATCGGCCTGCACCACACCGGAGATAACGGTGCCCTCGAAGCGGGTGTACTCGTCAAAGACGCGGTTGGCCTCTGCTTCGCGCAGCCGCGCCACAATGGCATTGCGCACGGCCAGGGCTGCGGTGCGGTTGAAGTTCGCGGGGGTGTCGTCGCGTTCGGACAGGACGGTGCCGTCCTCGTCACGTTCAGTGAGGATCACTGCTACCTTGCCGCTTGCAGTATCGATGTCCACCCGAGCCTGCGTGGACTCGTCCATGGGATAGTTCTGCCGGTAGGTCTCGAGCAGAGCGTCGGCAATCGTCGACAGCAATTCCGAAACCGCAATTCCCTTGTCCTTTTCGATGGCGCTGAGCGCCTGGACATCAATGTTCACTTGTGATCCTCTCGCCACTGCAGGGCATCTTCATACGACATATCGGCAAGTTCCGCCTCGGCAACAGGAGCCTTGGCGAACTCAATTTCTACCACCGCGCGATCAATATCGCCCAATCCTAGCGCGTGCACCTCAAGCTCACCTGCTTTCTTGCCGGCCTTTTTCGCCTGCTTCGCGGAGAGCTTAGAGATCACGATCACCGAGTCCTGCTCTGCCGACAGCGCGCCCACGCGCCCCCGCAGCTGCACATCACCCTGGGTGATGCTGATCAGTCGCCCGCGGTTGCGGTGCCAGTGGCGCGGCGTCGTCAAGGGCCGATCCACTCCTGGGGTGGACACCTCGAGGGTGTATTCCTGGGCGCCGAAGGACATCTCCCCTGCCTCCTCAGCCGCGTCGAAGGCCGCAGAGAACTCGCCGGCGGCGACCTCCACGGCCTCGAGGCTGGGCACCTCGGCCTCCATGCCGGCGCTGTCGGCGGCGTCCACGATGATCGCGATCACGGACTTGGCGCCAGCGCGGTTAATCTTGATCTCCTCCACAGCCATCCCGTGGGCGTGGGCTACTGGAGCAATAAGTGAGTGAAGTGCATCTTTAGAGGGAAAAGCCATGCTCGCAAGCATACAGGTATGCTTCTTAGCCATGAATCGTATGAGCCGCAGGCAGTTTCTTCTCGCTACCTCAGCCCTGTGGGCTGGGGCGACACTGGCCTCGTGCGCCCCGTATCGCTCTGTTGATCAGGGCCTTAAGGATCTCGCTATCGGCGCGGAGGCTGATGCGGAGGCACAACCGCCGATCGCCGAGATGCGCCACACTCACGCCAGCATGCTCGTGGAGGAAAATAACCGCCGCTGCGGCATCGACGAGCAGGGGTCCTCGCCCGAGCGCTGCTCTGTGGAGGCGCTGGATGCGGATGCGATTGCAGAACGTGCCGCCACGGTCTCTGCCGAGCTGTCCACGGCCCTAGCTGATTCCGCCCGCGCCACGTTCGACGCGGTGTCCACGATCGAATCCGACTCGTGGATGGTCCTCGCCAGCATCTATGCCGATCTGGGCACTCGGCTCTACCAGGAGGATCCGGACAAGGCCAAGGATATGCTGCGGCTCGACGCCATCGCGGCCGAGGATGTGGCGTTGAGTAAACAAGAAAAGTCGGCCCTGCTGGAGATGATCGCCTTCCACGAGGCCGCGATCTATGGCCTCGGCACGGCGGAGGCGTTTGCCGATAATCAGCAACACGCCCAGCTTTTTGCGGATCTGGGCACCGATCACCGGATGATTGCGGTGGCGCTCACCCAAATCGCGGCCGCCAATGGTCTCCAGCCCGACACTGCTCCGACGAGTTATCAGATGGAGGGCTATGAGCAGATGAGCGATGCCGCCAGCGCCGATATTTTTGTGCGCCAGCTCTGCGATAATGCCCGCGGGATGTGGGATCATTTCCTGCTCGAAGCCTCGCATTCCACTGCCGCGCAGTGCGCCGCGCAGGCCATTGGCCAGGTGTCCGTGCACTCTCATCGGGCGGCCGCGATCGGCATCTAGGCCAAGGCTTATCGACGCCTCCCCCACCTTTGATCCCCGCGGTTGCCAGCACAACTATGGGCAGATACACGACAGCCACCATCCTGCATCACTGCGGGATGGTGGCTGTCGGGCGCTAAGGGTTTAGTTCTCGCCCTCGGTGGAGCCCTCGAACTTCTTGTCGATGGCGTCGCGGGCCTTGTCAACCTTGTCGGAGTGCTCGTTGCCGAGCTTATCCTTGGCCACCTGCTCGCCCTTGTCGAGAACGTCCTTGCGCTTGTCGTCGTCGCTCAGGAATTCCTTTGCCTTATCCATGATTCCCATGAAGTTTCACACCTTTCGATTGTTGTGATTTGTGTTTACTCGCATAATGCTAACGAATCTCGGGTGCGGGCGTGTAACTGGCCCCGCGCTCAGTCGTGCCCTGAGAACGTCACGCGGCCACGACGCCCCACTGCTGAGAGCGCGGGGCGGCGTGGCCAGTGGTGAAACGAGTTGGCGGAATAGCCCTTAGGAAGCGCGGCGGCGCAGTGCTACCAAGCCGGCGCCGGCGGCGGCGATGACGAGGCCGCCGAGCGTTACCATGCCGACATTGGCACCGGTGTTGGCCAGGGCCGGGCCGGAGTGGGACTCATGGTTGTGATGACCGTGCTGATCCTTGTGGTTGTGCTCGTTCATCGGAGCCGGAGTGGCCGAGGACTCGTCCATGTGCGAGTGACCATCGTGCATATCACCCTTGCCATCCTTATCGGCCGCATCGCCGTGGTCGTGACCATCAGCGTCTTCGTGGTCGCCGTGCTCGGCATCGCCCTTACCATTGGTATCGTCCTGGCCTTCAGCGTCTTCGTGGTCGCCGTGCTCGGCATCGCCCTTACCATTGGTATCGTCCTGGCCTTCAGCGTCTTCGTGGTCGCCGTGCTCGGCATCGCCCTTACCATTGGTATCGTCCTGGCCTTCAGCATCGTCGCTCGCGTCATTGCTACCTGCGGCGGCGTCGGTGCTGTCGGAGTTGTCGCCTTCCTCAGCAGCGCTGCCATTAGCATCTCCTTCGTAGTCGCCGCCGATGGCAGGCTGGTTAGTGCTATCAGAGGAGGACGAGGAGGACTCGCTAGAGGTCGCCTGGTCAGCGTCACCTTCTTCGGCGGCGGCGATACCGCCGGAGAGCATCAGGCCCGAGGCGGCGAAGGCTGCCATGCCAACGCGCAGGCTACGGCCGACGGTGGTGCTGCGAGAGAGGGAATTCAGAGACATAAGTAGCGTCTTTCTTATCGACGTAGCTGGCGGTCTCGGGAGGTAGATCGAGTGCACGCTACGGGGTTGGGTGGAGACAATGGGTTCAGCAGGTGAGCGGTACCGATAGAGCACCGCTCCAGTGCAGAAACTCCTAGTGTGCAATGTTAGTTTCGCTACCGAACCTACACAAGGGCATTGGCCCCCAAACAGGGGCCAATACGTACTAGTTGATGCGGGCGCGACGTTGCTTCTCGGCCGCGATATAAAACTCGCGATCGTCGAGCTGTGCGGCGGCCTCGCTATCGACGATGACAGTGCAGTTCGGGTGGAACTGCAAAATGCTGGCCGGACAGTGCGCCGTCACGGGCCCCTCCACCATCGCGGCCACTGCCTCTGCCTTGGAGGCGCCGGTCGCAAGCAGCACCGGATGCTGGGCGGCACGGATCGTGGCCAGACCTTGGGTGATGGCCTCCACGGGGACCTCCTCTTCGGAGGAGAAGAAGCGGGCATTATCGCGCACCGTCTGCGGATGCAGGATCACGCGGTGGGTCGGAGAGTCGAAGGCGGAGCCCGGCTCATTAAAGCCAATGTGTCCGTCCGAGCCGATGCCCAGCAGCTGCAATTGCACCTCGCCAGCACGCACTGCAGCCTCATAGCGGGCGGCTTCCTCCGCGATGGACTCGGCTTGACCATTGGGGCTAAAGACGCGAGAATCATCGATGTCCACGTGCTCAGCGAATTCTCGCCGGATGGTGCGGTAGTAGCTATTTTCGTCAGAGCGATCAATACCGATGTATTCATCGAGCATGTAGACACTCACATCGGCAAAACTGATCTCGCCCGCCTGGTGGCGAGCAATGAGCTCCTTGTAGGTGGCAATAGGGGTAGAGCCGGTGGCCAGCCCGATGGAAACCTTCCCCTTGCCCTGCACGGTGTCGGCAATCATGTCGGCAGCGATAGTGGCAACCTCAGCAGGGGACTCGGTGATAATTACGCGCATAGCGTCCCTTTCTTATCTACGCGCGCCGGCATCCTCAGTCCTCATTCGCGGTAGCAGTGACCACGAATAGGATGGCCGCGGCGCGCGGCCTCACTGTGTGCTGAGGATCTCCGCTCCCCTGCCCCGCTTGTGCCTGCGGGCACTGCCCGCGACAGCGATATGAATAGATCAAGGGTGGCATGGGAAGAGATCCCATGCCACCCACATTACACACTCATCAGACGTCGTATCTACGCCGGAGGCCGTCTGATTTTCTCGCGGCCTCGTGCCCTCTAACGACGCCCCTGCGTGACCAGCTCGACGAGGTGATCAATCACTTCGTCCACGGCGATGTTCTCGGCCTCGCCACCGCGCGGCCGCACCTCGATGGTGCCCTCCTTGTAGCCACGACCCACCACGGCCATGAAGGGCATACCCAACAGCTCGGCGTCCTTAAACTTCACGCCAGCGCCAATCTTGGGGCGGTCATCGAAGAGCACATCAATGCCCCGCGCCGATAGCTCCTCGGCGAGCTTCTCCGCGGCTTCTGCCGCCTCGGCATCCTTGTTGGCGATCACCACATGCACCTCGTACGGGGCCACAGACACCGGCCATTTCAGGCCCTTCTCGTCGTGTGTCTGCTCGGCGATCACGGCAAGCAGGCGGGACACGCCCACGCCATAGGAGCCCATCGTGGGCACCGCGCGCTTGCCATTCTCATCCAAGATCTGCACATCGAACGCCTCGGTGTATTTGCGGCCCAGCTGGAAGATGTGCCCGATCTCGATACCGCGCTCGAGGGTGAGCACGCCCATTCCCTCCGGCGCGGGATCGCCCTCGCGTACCTCGGCTGCCTCCACATAGGCATCCACCTCGAAATCACGACCCACCGTCATGTTCACGCTGTGGTGGCCCTCCACATCGCCGCCGGTGATCCATGAGGTGCCGCGCACGACGCGCGGATCGGCGTACACACTCAGTTCATGCTCGTTGAGTGCGCGCGGGCCCACATAGCCCTTCACCAAAAACTGGTTGTGCGCAAAGTCCTTGTCCTCGGCGAGCTCCACCTCGGCAGGCTCGAAGCTGGCGGCCAAGCGACCCATGTCCACCTCGCGGTCGCCAGGCAGAACCACACCCGCGAGGCGGGGTTTCTCGGCACCGGGGTCCGTCACGCGCACCACGATGCACTTGAGGGTATCGCTGGCCTCCACAGCACGGCCCTCAATAGTGACGCCCTGTGTATTCGCCCACTCCACTAGCGCAGAGATGGTGGTGGCACCAGGGGTCTCGTGATCCTCGGCGGCGGGGGCTGCCGCGGGATCACGTTCCTCGCCGGCCGGGGTCACCACGGCCTCGACATTGGCGGCATAGTCGCCCTCGGTGGCGCAGACAAAGGTGTCCTCGCCGGTGGGGCTAATAGCAAGGAACTCTTCGGAGGCCGAGCCGCCCATCGCGCCGGAGGTCGCAGCACAAATCACATACTCCACGCCCAAGCCGTCGAAAATGTTTTGATACGCCTGGCGGTGCAGCTGATAAGACTCCTCAAGCCCAGCATCATCCATGTTGAAGGAGTAGGAATCCTTCATAATGAACTCGCGCCCGCGCAGGATACCGGCGCGGGGACGCTCCTCATCGCGATACTTTGTCTGCACCTGATAAAGGATGACGGGGAAATCCTTATAGGAGCTGTACATGTCCTTGACCGTGAGGGTGAACATCTCCTCGTGGGTCGGCCCGAGCAGCATGTCCGCGCCCTTGCGGTCCTTCAAACGGAAGACGTTATCGCCGTATTCGGTCCACCGGTTGGACTGCTCATAGGGCCCGCGGGGCAGCAGGCCGGGGAAGCGCAGCTCTTGAGCGCCGATGGCGTTCATCTCCTCGCGCACAACCTTTTCGATCTTGTCCAACGCGCGCACTCCGAGGGGCAGCATGGAGTAGATGCCCGGAGCATTGCGTCGGAGGTATCCGGCGCGCACCAAAAGCTTGTGGCTGGGGACTTCAGCGTCGGCGGGATCATCGCGCAACGTGCGCAAAAAGAGCTGAGACAAGCGTGTAATCATGGTGCCCGATCTTACTAGCTACACTCAGGGGCGTGCTCATTGTGCTCCCACCCTCTGAAACCAAGTCCTTTGGCGGCGATGGCGCGCCGCTGTCGCTCGACTCCCTCGGCTTCCCCGAACTGGCTCCCCTGCGCCAGCAGATTATCGATGATCTGCGCGCTCTTGACGCTGCGGAGGCACGCGAGGCGCTGAAGTTGAAAAACAACTTTGATGAGGAGTTCGCCGCTAATCAGCAGCTGTGGACCTCCCCCACCACCCCGGCGCTGAGTCGCTACACGGGGGTGCTTTTCGACGCCCTCTCCCCGGCCACTCTCCCCCAACCCCGGTGGAGCCGACTGGCTGTGGGCTCAGCGCTCTTTGGCGTCGTGCGGGGACAGGATCCCATCCCCCATTACCGGCTGTCTGCGAGCACGAAGGTGCCGCGCCAGGAGGATCCCGCAGCCGCTGCACCAACGATGAAAAAGCGCTGGGGTGCAGCCATCACCGAGGCCCTGGCCGGCGTGGAGGGCCTAGTGCTGGACTTCCGCTCGGGGGCGTATCAGAATCTTGGCCCGCTCCCCTCTGCGGCCACCGTGCGCGTGGAAACCACCGCGGGCAAGGTTGTGAGCCACTTCAATAAGCACTACAAGGGCGAACTTGCCCGCGTGCTCTGCCTGCACGATGCGGAGCCGGACACCCTCGATGAAGTGGTCGAGATCGCCCAGGGCGCTGGTCTTTCTATCAGCCTCAGCAGCCCGACGCAGCTGACGCTCGTGGTGGATCGCTAGGCATTCGGCAGGGTGAGTCCTGCCACCTCGCCGATCACCAGCACTGCGGGCGGGGCAATGCCCTCCTCGCGGATAGAGGCGCCCAGCGTCGCGAGCGTGCAGCGCAGCATTTTTTGCTCAGCGGTGGTGCCTTCTTGAATCACGGCGGCGGGGGTCTCGGGGCTGCGGCCATCGGACATCAAACGCTCCGCGATGGCACCAGAGTTTTTCACGCCCATAATCACCACGAGGGTGCCGCCGGTATGCGCCAGTGCCGTCCAATCGTTGAGCGAATTGGGGTTATCGGGGGCGAGATGCCCCGAGATCACGGTGAAGGAATGCACCATCCCGCGCTGGGTCACGGGGATATCGGCGGCGGCCGGAACAGCAATGGCGCTGGTTACGCCCGGCACAACGGTGCACGCGATACCGGCTTCGGCACAGGCCTGTGCCTCTTCGAAACCGCGGCCAAATACATAGGGATCGCCGCCCTTGAGCCGCGCCACCTTCTTCCCGGCGCGGGCGTGGGTCACCAGCAGCTCATTGGTTTTTTCTTGGGCTACTTGCCGGCCATAGGGCAGCTTCGAGACGTCGATGATCTCTTTGGTCGAGACATCGCAGAGTTTGTCTAATTCGGCGCTCGGACCGAGGTGATCGGTGAGGATCACATCGGCCTCTTGCAGGGCATGCATGCCGCGCACCGTAATCAGATCCCACGCTCCGGGTCCGCCACCAATAAGAGTCACTGTCATGAATTGTGAGTGTAGTGGCCTTGGTGGGCAAAAATCGATTTAGCGATGCCTGCCCGCAGTGCGCACAAAGTTCTCGATCGCGTGGGGAACGCTGGCGGGATGGACGTGGAGATAGGAGGCGTGGATCGTTGCGGACACGAAGCCTTCGGCCACCGCAGCGCCATCCCAGCCCCGCCAGCCCCAAGCTGGGCGAAAACCGGGTGCGGTCTCCTCAGCAAGGGCGGTGTGGTGAAACTCGTGGCCGGTGACTCTGTGGCCGGCCTCGTAGAGCACCGAGGATTCGAGCGCCACGGCTTCCCGATACCCCAGTTTCAGGCGGCGGCCCATGGCGCCATGGGTGCCGATCGCCCCCACCATGGGATGGGCGTCGAGGGTTTTGAGCAGCCACAGCAGTCCCGCGCATTCGGCGTGGACCGGTTTGCCGGCGGCGATGTGCTCGCGCACCCCGGCGGTAACGCTATGCCGGGCGGCGAGCTCTTCCACATGTTCCTCGGGAAATCCGCCGGGCACAATGAGCCCTTCGCACTCGGGGAGTTCCTCGTGCAAGGGATCGAATTCCAGCACCTCGGCGCCGGCGGCACTCAGCAGCTCGGTGTGCTCGGCATAGGCGAAGCTGAACACCGGCCCCGAAGCCAAAGCGATACGCGGGGCGCTGTCCACGGCGTGGACCTCTGCGGCCGGATCCCAGGCGGGACCGGCATAGGCGCAGGAGGCCAGCTCGAGAATGGCATCGATGTCCACGTAGTTCTCGATCATGTCCGCCATGCGCTCGACGGATTCGACGGCGGCACCGCCCCGCTCGGCGGCGGTGACGAGTCCGAGGTGACGGGACGGTACTTCCACCTTGTCGATGCGCGGGATGATGCCCACCACCGGCACCCCTGCGTTCTCGATGGCGCGGCGACACACCTCGGCGTGGCGATCGGTGCCTGCCTTGTTAATGATCGCCCCAGCAATGCGTACATGGGGGTTGTGCATGGCAAAACCACGCACAATCGCGCCTGCCGATTGACTCATGCCGCAGACATCCACGACGAGGATCACGGGCAGCCCGAGCGCGGCGGCGATCTCAGCGGTGGAACCGGCGCCGGCGTCTTCTGGGGAGTCGGTGATGCGGCCATCGAAGAGCCCCATCACGCCTTCCACCACGGCGATATCGCAGCCGGCGGCACCATGCGCATAGAGCGGGCCGATGCGATCGACGGAGCACATCACCGAATCGAGGTTACGGCCCACGCGCCCCGAGGCCAGGCCGTGGTAGCCGGGGTCAATATAGTCCGGCCCCACTTTGAACGGCGCGACGTTCATGCGCCGGGCCAGCGCCCCCATCAAGCCCGTGGCAATGGTAGTTTTGCCCGTGCCCGAGGCCGTGGCCGCGATGCACACACCGGGCACGCTTACCATTCGATCCCCTTCTGGCCTTTGCGGCCTTGGTCCATCGGGTGCTTGACCTTGGTCATGGTGGTGACCAAGTCCGCCACCTCAAGCAGGCGCGGGTCGGCGTCGCGACCCGTCATCACCACATGCTGAGTGCCGGGACGAGTGCGTAGTGTCTCCACCACATCCTCGACGTCGATCCATCCCCACTTAATGGGATAGGTGAACTCGTCGAGCACGTAGAGATCATGGGTTTCATTGGCCAGGCGGCGCTTGATTTCCTCCCAGCCTTCGCGGGCGTCGCGGGCATGATCTTGTTCATCGCCGCGCTTTTTCGCCCAGCTCCAGCCCTCGCCCATCTTGTGCCACTCCACGAGCGGCTCATCGCTGAGCTCGTTGAGGCGCAGGAATACCGATTCTTCCCCGACCCGCCACTTGGCGGATTTCACGAATTGGAAGACGCCGATCTTCCAACCTTGATTCCAGGCGCGCAGCGCCATGCCGAAGGCGGCGGTGGACTTTCCTTTACCTTCCCCGGTGTGCACCGCGGTCACCGGCAGCATGCGTCGTTGCCGGGTGGTGAGGCCATCATCGGGAATATTTTTCGGATCAACTTTGCCTTGGGGCATCGCGTAGGGCTCACTTTCGCACAGGGGGTGTATCTCTGAGCCATAGTAGCGAGACACACCCCGCCTCCCGGCCGCGGGGTTGTCTGCCCCACCCCTTTAGAGCGACTCGATGGCGCCGGCGACGTTATCGGAATTGAGCTCCGCAAGCTGCACGCAGGGGGCGCGCAAATGCTCCGCGAGGGTGCGCGCGAGCCCCAGCCGCACCCGGGCGGAGACCTCGCAGTCGATCACGATGGACCCGCTGAGCCCCTTGGCCGCGATAGCATCGGCGGCCGCATAGGCCTCTTTCATCCCATAGTTACCGGTGGCTCGGCCGTCGCTAAGCACCACCATGATGGCGCGGCGGCCCGGTTCCTTCCGCGCTTGGCGGGTGATGAGCTCATCGGCCATCACCAGCCCCTCGGCCAGCGGGGTGCGCCCGCCGACCCGCGCGGATTCGAGACGACGCCGCGCCACATCAATGGAGCTGGTCGGTGGCAGCAAAAGCTCGGGGGCACGGCCACGCACGGTAATCACCGCCACCTTGTCGCGGCGGATATAGGCGTCTTTCAAAATTGATTCCACCGCACCGGTGACCGCCTCGAGGCGGGTGTGGCCAGCCACCGAACCGGAGGCGTCCACCACGAAGACGATGAGATTCGATTCCCTGCCCGCCTTGATGGAGGAACGCAGATCCTCCGGCCGCAGCTCCAAACGCCCATTGCTAATGGTGGCGCCGCGTTCAGCGGCCGCCATGGCGGTGGCCACCACATGCACTCCCCTGCCGTGGGTGGTGGAGCGAATCACCGCCCCTTCACTCGACAGCGCCTTGGAGCGTCGGCCCGGATTGGCTTCCTCGCCCATGCCCCGCCGACGCAGTGTTCTAGCGGAGAAAGGGAGCGCCCATCGAGGCGCTATCACCCTTTCCATCGCCGCGCTGCGGCTGCTCCTCCTGCGGCGTCTCCTCGGACTCCTCCTGCTCCGGTGCGGAGGGCTCCTCCGAGCTGTCGGCAGGCTCATCCTCCTGCGGCGGTTCGGTGTTCTGCTCGGGATCGGGGTTGTCGTTGATGGCCTCGTCGAGCTTCTCGTCCAACTCGGAGTCGTCGATTCCGGGCTCATCGAAGGGATTGCGCCGCTTGCGGTGCGGCAGCGCCAGCTGGGCGGCCACGCGCACGTCCTCATCCTCCACGATCTCGCTGCCACGCAGCGCTGCGTGGGCGACAGCGGTGCGGGCAATCACGATATCGGCGCGCATGCCATCGACATCGAAGGCGGCGCAGAGCTGGGCGATACGCGCCACCTGCACGGTCGGCAGCTCCACCTGCGCCACGGCGGCGCGGGCCTGATCCAGCTGGTCTTTGAGCGCGGTTTCTTGCTCTTGCCACTGGGCGGCAAAACCGTGGGGGTCGTTTTCATAGGCCAAGCGGCGGGTAATGATCTCCCCGCGCACGGCTGGGTCCTTCGAGCCGGTGACTTCCACCGCCAGCCCGAAACGGTCGAGCAACTGCGGACGCAGCTCGCCCTCTTCGGGGTTCATGGTGCCCACCAGCACGAATTTGGCGGGGGCGCTATAGGAGACGCCATCGCGCTCAATACTGACCCGCCCGGTAGCGGCGGCATCAAGCAGCGCGTCCACGAGGTGATCGGCGAGCAGATTAACTTCGTCTACGTACAGAATGCCGCCATCGGCCTCGGCGAGCAGGCCGGGCTTGTACTCGGCCTTGCCGGTGCTCAGGATGGTCTCCACGTTGAGGGATCCCACCACGCGGTCTTCGGTGGCACCGAGGGGAAGGTTCACGAGGGAACCGTCGAGAAGCGGAGCGAAGCCACGCACCATGGTGGTCTTGGCGGTGCCTTTTTCTCCGCGCACGCACACACCCCCGATCCCTGGTGAGATGGCGTTGAGAAGCAGGGCCAGCCGGAGCTGTTCCTGCCCCACGATCGCGGTAAATGGAAAACCAGGAACGGGGGTGTGTTCAGTCACATTAATCCTCGAGCTTGAGTGTCTTTTGGGTACGCTCCCACGTCTCCTCGAAGAGCTGCGGGTTCGCTGCCAGCTTAACACCGTAGGAGGGAACCATATCCTTAATCTTCGGTCCCCACTCCACCATGCGCTCGCCGAAGCAGCGCTCCAGCACCTCAAGCATGGCTGCCGGGGCGATGGACGCACCCGGGGAGGCGCCGAGAATACCGGCGATAGAGCCCTCGGAGTTATTGATCAGCGAGGTACCGAACGCGAGAGTGGAGAAGGACGGTCCGGCGACCGGCTGGATAGCCTGGACGCGCTGGCCGGCGGTGACCAGCTCCCAATCCTCATCACGGGCAGTCGGCATGTACTCACGCAGCGACTCCATGCGCGCCTTCTGATCCTTGAGCAGCTCGGTAATCAGGTACTTGGTCAGGCCCATCTCCTGTACGCCCACGCCCACATAGGACAGCAGGTTCGTAATGCGGATGGACTTGAACAGATCCAGGTTGGAGCCGGTCTTGAGGAACTTCGGGGTCCAGCCCGCGTAGGGGCCGAAGAGCAGGCCGCGCTTGCCGTCGATCACGCGGGTATCCAGGTGCGGCACCGACATCGGCGGAGCGCCCACAGACGCCTTGCCATAAACCTTGGCGGCGTGCTGCTCGATGAGCTCCTCATTGGTGCAGCGCAGCCACTGGCCGGACACGGGGAATCCGCCCCAGCCGCGAATCTCGGGGATGCCGGACTTCTGCAGCAGCGGCAGCGCCATGCCGCCGGCACCGACGAACACGAAGTTCGCGGTAATCACAGAGGTATCACCGGTATGCACATTGGTGGTGGTGATCTTCCACTTCTTGCCATCCTGGCTGAGGTTTTTCACCTCGTGGCCGTAGCGCAGCTCGGTGCCGGCCTCCTTCAGGCCCTCGATGAACTGCTTGGTTTGGGCACCGTAGTTGATGTCCGTACCAGCGGAGGTCCACGAGATAGAGACCGGCTCCTTGGCGAAGTCACGGCCCTGCGCCATCAACGGCAGCTTCTCGGAGAAGACAGCGTCGTCATCCGAGTACTCCATGCCCGGGAAGAGCGGGTGATCCTTGAGCGCATCGAAGCGCTTCTTCAGATATGCCACCTGGTCCTCGCCGTGAGCGAAGGACACGTGAGGCACCGGGTTGATGAACTCGCGCGGATCCTTCAGAATCCCGGTGTCCAGCTGGTGCGACCAGAACTGGCGCGACACCTGGAACTTCTCGTTGATGTTGATGGCCTTGTCGATATCAATACGCCCCTTAGCTTCAGGGGTGTAGTTGAGCTCGCACAGGGCGGAGTGGCCCGTTCCTGCGTTGTTCCAGGGGGAGGAGGACTCCTGAGCTGGGGCGTCGAGCCGCTCCAGAATGAGCTGGCTCCACGAGGGCTCCAGCTGCTTCAACATTGCGGCGAGGGTGGCGCTCATGATGCCGGCGCCAACAAACGCTACATCCACTTCATCGCGTACCTGGGCAGTAGCTGCCTTGGAATCTGACACGTCAGTCCAACTTCCTTAATTCTCTATCTACGGTGCTCTCACGCGTTGTGCATTGTCTCTATAGGTCCCGCACAGAATTCAGCCTGAACTACCCACCACCACAGAAACGACGGGCGGCGAGCAGTCATAGCAGAACGGGCGCGACCCCTACAAACGCCTCGCAACCACCGGCACTCGTAACGGGTGCACGCGGGGCGCGGGTGCGTTTGTGCTGGTTCAAGTTTACGCGCCTACGCAGGCCAACAAATACTCTTTTAGAGGTCCTACCACTACTCTTCTCGCGCCCCTTTCGGCGCGGCGCGTGTCGACGCAGCAAAGAAGGCACCATCACGCTGGCGTTTTCACAGCACGCGCTCAGCATTATTCACCGGCCCTAAGCACAGGGAATTGTATGAATCCACCTCTTTTTTACCCCCAAAAGAGCGAAACTGGGCGCGCACTGCACCCCCACCTTTTTGATTGTGTGGGCTCGCCCTAGCGCCATGATCAGCACCGCCATCGGTGATTGGGCTCGCTCGATCAGACCAGCGCCAAGATTGCTCACAGCAGCCCGGCGCGGCTGGTCACCAAGCCCCGTGCGAGAGTGGTGCATCGTCTGTGCTTCGCCTCCGAGCTGGGCGCGTAAAGTTGGCCGCGCGAGAATGCTCCATGGCCAAGAAGGTGAGGAATGAAGCGAAGTGAGCGTCGATAAGCCTCTGCAGTGGCGGCTCGATCGTTTGGGCGCGGACTATGAGTATGCGCTGTGCGAGCTCGGGGCCGATCCCGATGGAGAAAGCCCTGTGTGCGCGGCACTGGTGCGCCATAAGAGCCAGCATGAACACGCCGCAGTAATGGTGCACGGGATGACCGACTATTTCTTCCACGATCATGTGGCGCGCTATCTCGACTCCCGCGCAGTCACCACCTATGCCGTGGATCTGCGCAAGTGTGGCCGCGCGCTGCGCGAAGGACAGACGCCCCACCATGTCAGTGATATTCGGCTGTACTGCGAGGACTTGGAGGCCACTCTCGCACCGGTGGTGGCCGCGCATTCCAGCGTCAACCTCATCGCCCACTCCACTGGGGCGCTGGCGGTGGCGGAATGGCTAGCCCAGACCACTCTTCCCGTGGACTCGGTGATTTATAACAGCCCCTGGTTGGAGATGCTTGGCCCGCCGTGGCTGCGCACCCACGTTCCGCGGCTCGCGGGGGCGATCACGCGGCTGCGCCCCGAGGCACTGCTGCGCCAGCAACCCGATCCCAGCTACGGCAAATCCCTGCATCGCGATTATGGCGGCGAATGGGACTACGATCTCCAGCTCAAGCCACTGGCAGGTTTCCCGAAACGACTCACCTGGCTGCGGGCGGTGGCGCAATCCCAGCAACGCCTCGCCCGCGATGAATTACGCACCCAGATCGCGAGCCTGGTACTCACCGCCGAGCGCAGCGGCGAGGGAGATACGCTCGCCGACGCCCACAGCAGCGATATCGTTTTAGAGGTCGCCGATATCTGGGCGCGGGCCCCGCACCTATCGAGCGTGCTGAGTATCACCGCGCTACCGCAGGCGATGCACGATGTGTACCTGTCCGCCCAGCCCACACGCACCCAGGCGCTTGAGCTCACGGTGGACTGGATGCGCCGGCACCGCAGGCACACGCCCTAGCACACCCCGGCGAGGAAAGGACGCGACAGCGCCCGATTGACACGAGCACTACTGTTGGAGAACGACAACTCGTATTCACCAACTATGACCCGTGTATGAAGGAGATTTCCCCTATGGCTACTGCCGCGGACAAACACTATGACCTCGTGATTATTGGCACCGGCTCCGGTAACTCGATTCCCGGCCCAGAGTTCGAGGATAAGTCCATCGCGATCGTGGAAAAGGGCGTCTTCGGCGGAACCTGCCTCAACGTCGGCTGCATCCCCACCAAGATGTTCGTCTACGCCGCAGAGCAGGCCCGTGCCGCCGCCCACAGCGAGCGCTATAACCTCGATACCCAGTTCAACTCCGTGGATTGGCCGGCCCTGCGCGAGCGCGTCTTCGGCGAGCGCATCGATAAGATTGCCGCCGGCGGCGAAGCCTATCGTCGCGGCGAAGAGACCCCGAATATCGATGTCTACGATGGCCACGCCCGCTTTGTGGACACCAAGACCATCGCCACCGCGGATGGTGATAACCCAGTAGTGATCTCCGGCGAGCAGATCGTGCTGGCCGTGGGCTCGCGCCCGCAGATTGTGCCGCCCTATGCCGGCACGGATTTCCGCTACTACACCAACGAAGACATCATGCGCCTCGAGGATCTTCCCGAGTCCATCATCATTCATGGCGGCGGGTTCATCGCCGCCGAGTTCGCGCATGTCTTCCACGATCTCGGCGCCAAGGTGACCGTGATTAACCGCTCCCCGCGCATGATGAAAACCCTCGACGAGGATCTCACCACCTACTTCACCGAGGTGGCCGAAAAGACCTGGAATACCTATCTGGGCCACGACATCAGCGAGGCCAGCAACACTGAGAATGGGGTTCGGGTGACCCTCGACGATGGCACCGTGCTCGAGGCCGATGTCTTCCTCGCCGCCACGGGACGCGTGCCCAATGGCGACCAGCTCGACGCCGACAAGTCCGGCATCGAACTCGACGGCCCCCGCATCAAGGTGGACGACTACGGCCGCACCAGCTGCGAGGGCGTGTGGGCGCTGGGCGATTGCAGCTCCCCCTACCTGCTGAAGCACGTGGCCAATGCGGAGATGCGCGCCGTGCGCCACAACCTGCTGCACCCCGAGGATCTGCGCCCCATGCCGCACGAGAACGTGCCCTCCGCAGTGTTCACCCATCCGCAGATCGCCACCGTGGGACTGACCGAAGAACAGGCCCGCGATAGGGGCTATGACATCACCGTCAAGATCCAAAAGTACGGCGATGTGGCCTATGGCTGGGCGATGGAAGATGAGTCCAACTTTGTGAAGCTCATCGCCGATCGCGCCACCGGCCAGCTGCTGGGTGCGCACTTCATCGGCCCCGAGGCCGCCACCCTGATCCACCAGCTGATCACAGTCATGACCTTCAAGCTGGATGTGCGTAAGGTCGCCACCGAGCAGTACTGGATCCACCCCGCGCTCCCCGAGCTGGTGGAAAACGCACTGCTGGGATTGGACTTCTCCTAGCTTCTCGCCCCGCCTGAACGGCGAAAGCAGCGGCAGCCGGGCGCCGCACTCCCGCGCAGCACAGACGCCTGCGAGGGGTCACTGCCGCACCCGTGCCTGCCGCTTTTCTCTCCTCTCCCCCACGGCGTAGAATCCATAAACCATCGTGTCTGCACCAGTATCCCGTCACCCCGCATCCGTGGCCACGCTCAGCCTCGCTGTAGCTGTGACCATAGCTTTGTCTGCCTTGGGCACGAACTTCACGCATCAATCGTTGTGGTACTCCGGTCTCGCCGCCGTGACCATGGTGGTGTGTTCTGGTGCCATTGGGCTCCTGGCCATTCGGCGTTTCGTGTACCAGCATGTGCCGATCCGGTGGCCCCACCTATTGTGCGGGGCGGGCGCGGTGGTGAGTTTGATCAGTGGCTGCGCCACCCTCGTGGTCCGGCAGCTGGGCTCGCCGACGATTCACTCCACCGTGACCCTCGCCTCCTTCTATGCCATGCCTGTCGCGGCCGTGGCCTGTGCCCTCGGCGGGTTCCTGCTGCTACCGCGGCGCTGCGTCCCGGCTGTCTTTGGCATCATCAGCGGCGCTTTGGCCACCGGCTATATCTCCCTCGGCGCGGATACCCTGCTCACCCGCTCCGGAGTGCTGGCCACCGCTGTAGCCACCCTCGTGCTGAGCCTGTGGAGCATTATCGATCTGCGCGCCTATCGCTCCCGCGGCGCCTGGCCACTGCGGCTTGCAGCCGCCATCATTGCCGCGGTGATGACCTACGCCATCGTTATCGCCGCCACCCCCAGCAGCTGGTGGGCCAGCTATGCCCCACCCCAAGCTCTGGCCCTGAGCTATATCGCCGCCGCAGCACTCGGGCTCAGCGGCGGGCTCTCCTATCGTGGGCCGCAGCAGCGCCCACACGACGCCGCCTAAGAGTTGGCAGCGCCCGCCGGCAGCGCCGGTAGCGCTCGGCGGCTTAGGCCCCGCCGCCTTAGGCCCGGCGGCTTAGACCCCGAGATCCGCGCAGAGCTGCGCCAGATCCCAGTGCTGCTCCACCGTATCGGCGATGAGATCCAGCTGGCGCATCCGCTCTGCGGCAAAGGAGGTATCGGCACTGACCACAAACCCCGGCTTGCCGGCGGTCTGAGCCACCCAGGCGAGAAAATCGCGGCGGGTGGCATCGTGTTCAAGTAGGCCGTGCACATGGGTGCCGCGGCATAATGCGGTGGCGCAGCCCTCGCCATTAAGCCAGGGCTGCTCGGCATTGGCCACTACCCGCCCGTGATGGATCTCGTAGCCGCCCTGCGGGGTGCGGGTGAGGGTTTTGGTCTCCTGGAACTCGATGGTGGCGTCGAAAAGCCCGAGTCCTGCAGCATCCCTGGGGCCTTCGACCCCGTCGGTGATGTGGCGGCACATCATTTGGAAGCCGCCGCAGATACCGAGCGTCGGGCCGCTGCGCTGCACGATCGCATCTGCCAGTCCGCTACTGCGCAGCCACTGCAGATCCGACACCGTGGACTTCGAGCCGGGCAGCACCACCAGATCAGCGGAGGCCACCTCATCCGGATCGACGCTCCAGGTCACGGTCACGCCCGGTTCACAGGCCAGCGCCTCCACATCGGTGGCATTAGACACCCGCGGCAGCCGCACCGCCGCAACCCGCAGCCGCTGGGTGCCCAAGGCCGTGGTGGGTGGCCCGACGGGCGCACCGATCACCGATTGCAGGGAGTCCTCCGCATCCAGCCACAGCCCGTGAATATAGGGCAGCACCGCCACGGTGGGAACCCCAGTGAGTCGCTGCAGCTCCTCTAGCCCTGGCTCGAGCAGGCTCTGGTCCCCGCGGAACTTATTGATCACAAAACCCTTGATGCGGGCCCGGTCTGCGGCGGAGACAATCGCGTGGGTGCCATAGAGATGCGCCAGCACTCCCCCACGGTCGATATCGCCCACCACATACACCGGCAGGTCCGCGGCCTCGGCGAGGCCGAAATTGGCCACGTCTGTGGCGCGCAGGTTGATCTCCGCCGGCGAGCCGGCTCCCTCGCAGACCACGATGTCATAGCGGCTCTCGAGGTCGCCGAGTGCTGCCGCCGCAACCTGACGCAGCTGGAGGCGGTGCTCCACATAGGAGGTGGCCGATACCTGCCCGCGGGCGGTGCCGCGCACCACCAGCTGCGAGGTGCGATCCGATCCGGGCTTGAGCAGGATGGGATTGAAGTCCACATGCGGCTCCAGCCCGCAGGCGGCCGCCTGCATGGCTTGGGCGCGCCCAATCTCCCCGCCGGTGGGGCACACCGCCGAGTTATTGGACATGTTCTGTGCCTTGAAGGGGGCCACCGCATAGCCGCGGCGGCTCAGCGCCCGACACAGACCGGCGGCGATAATGGATTTCCCGGCATCGGAGGTGGTGCCGGCGATCAGTAGAGCTACCACGGGAGTTCTTCTGTGTCTCTAGTCCTCGTCTCTAGTCCTCGTCGGGCAGGGTGAGGATCTCGTTGCCATCCTCGGTGATCACGAGGGTGTGCTCGAACTGGGCGCTATAGGCGCCGTCGGTGGACTGCACCACCCAGCCATCGTCCCACATCTTGTAGTCGAGGCCGCCGAGGTTGATCATCGGCTCGACCGTCAGCGTCATGCCCGGCTCGAGCACATCGCGATAGGCCTGGGAATCGTAGTGCAGCACCACGAGCCCATTGTGGAAGGTCGGGCCCACGCCATGGCCGGTGAAATCACGCACCACGGAGTAGCCAAAGCGCTTGGCATAGGATTCGATGACCCGGCCGATCACATTGACCTCGCGGCCCGGCTTGGCCACCTTGATACCGCGCATCATTGCTTCTTTGGTGCGCTCCACGAGCAACCGGTGCTCCTCGGAGACATCACCGGCGAGGAAAGTGGCATTGGTATCGCCGTGCACACCATTTTTGTAGGCGGTGATATCCACGTTCACGATATCGCCGTCCTGGACCACGGTGGCGTCGGGAATGCCATGGCAGACAATCTCATTCACCGAGGTACAGCAGGATTTCGGAAAGCCGCGATAGCCGAGCGTGGAAGGATAGGCGCCGTGATCGCACATATACTCGTGCGCGATCCGATCCAGGGTATCGGTGGTCACTCCAGGAGTGACGGCCTTACCCACCTCACGCAGGGCATTCGCGGCGATCTTGGAGCTTTCACGCATCGCCTCGATGGTCTCGGGGGTCTGCACATAGGGTTCGCCAATGGCCTCCTGCACCTCGTCCTTCCACGCGTATTCCGGACGCTCAATATGATCCGGCACAGCACGGATAGGAGTCTTGCGGGCAGGTACTTGCAAACGGGGGCGTTGAGTCATGCCCCTTATACTAGGCCCGTCGCCAACGCTTATCGACGCCGCCCTCCATCAGCACAGCCGTGCCCCTGGCGGCTCGCGCGCAGGGGCTGGTGAACAACGTCAATACAGGGTGGGTTTAGCTCACCGTCACAGAGGGCGAACCGGACTCGGTCTCCTCCATGGTTTCGGCGATGCGGGTGGCTTCTTCAATCAGAGTTTCCACGATCTTGGATTCGGGCACGGTCTTTACCACCTCGCCCTTGACGAAAATTTGGCCCTTGCCGTTTCCGGAGGCCACACCAAGGTCGGCGTCGCGGGCCTCGCCTGGGCCATTGACCACGCAGCCCATGACGGCCACGCGCAGCGGCACCTCGAAGCCCTCCAGGCCTGCGGTGACTTCCTCGGCCAGGGTGTAGACATCCACCTGGGCGCGACCGCAGGAGGGGCAGGAGACGATCTCCAGCTTGCGGGGACGCAGGTTCAGCGATTGCAGAATCTGATCGCCCACCTTGATCTCCTCCACCGGGTCAGCGGAGAGGGAGACGCGAATGGTATCGCCAATACCCTCGGCGAGCAGCGCGCCGAAGGCCACCGAGGATTTGATGGTGCCTTGGAAGGCCGGACCCGCCTCGGTGACACCGAGGTGCAGCGGGTAGTCGGTCTGCGCGGCGAGCTGGCGGTAGGCCTCCACCATCACCACCGGGTCGTTGTGCTTGACCGAGATGGCGATATCGCCGAAACCGTGCTCCTCGAAGAGCCCGGCCTCCCAGACCGCGGACTCCACCAGCGCCTCCGGGGTAGCCTTGCCGTACTTCTCCAAGAAGCGCTTATCCAGCGAGCCGGCGTTCACGCCAATACGGATCGGGATGCCGGCCTCGCCGGCGGCCTTCGCCACTTCTTTGACGCGCCCATCGAATTCGCGAATATTGCCGGGATTAACGCGCACGGCCGAGCAGCCGGCGTCGATCGCCGCGAAAATGTATTTCGGCTGGAAGTGAATATCTGCCACCACGGGAATGGGTGATTTCTTCGCAATGGCAGGCAGCGCCTCCGCATCCACCGTCTTGGGGCAGGCGATGCGCACAATATCGCAGCCGGACGCGGTGAGTTGGGCGATCTGCTGCAGCGTGGCGTTAATATCGTGCGTCTTGGTGGTCGTCATCGACTGCACGGAGATGGGATAATCGGATCCCACGCCCACATCGCCCACCATGATCTGGCGGGTTGTGCGACGTGGCGCGAGGGTGGGCAGCGGGGCATCCGGCATGCCGAGACCGATCGGGGTACTCACAGAGAGATTCTCCTTTAAGAGATTTTTTGGGCTTTGAATGTTGATGTTATCAGCCGAATAGGCGCACAGGGTTGACCACATCGGCAGCAATGATCAGCACACCGATGCCCATCAGCAGCGCCCACATCACCACAATGAGCGGCATGAGGGCCGCATAATTGGCCGGCCCCGCCGGGGCGAGGCCGCGCATCCGGCGGATGGCGTCGCGAAGCTTCTCATAGAACACGATCACGATATGGCCGCCATCGAGCGGCACAAAGGGAAGCAGGTTGAACAGCGCGAGGAAGAAATTCAGGCTGGCGAGCATCATGGCGAAGATCGACCACTGCGAGCGCTCCACGAGCTCCCCGCCCACCAGGGATGCACCCACCACGCTCATGGGCGAATCCATCTCGCGTTCAGCTCCGAAGATGGACCGAGCCACCCCGGGCAGCTTGGCGGGCAGCGAGGCCACTCCCTGCCACGTGGCATGCAGCATCGCTCCGGAATAGTGCAGGGTGGCGGGCACCGCCTCGAGGGGGCCATAGCTGAGGTAGAGATCAGGGATCGGCGCATTGACCACCCCAATCACACCCATCTCCTGGCCCTCCACTGTACGGGAATCTACGCGCACATCCAGATCGACGGGTCGGTGATCGCGCTCCACCTGCACCGTGATCTCTTCGCCGGGGCGCTGCACCACATAGTCGCGCACATCGGTGAAGGTGGCCATCGGCTGCCCATCGATCGCGCGGATCGTATCGCCTGGGCGCACGCCCGCCACAGCGGCCGGCCCCTCGCGCACCTCGCCGACCCGGGCGCTGAGATCCGGATCGGGATTCGGCAACCCAGCGGTGGCGGCCACCAGATACAGCGTGAGCAGGCCGAGGGCCAGGTTCATCAGCACCCCGCCGAGGAGCACAAACACGCGCTGATACCAGGGCTTATACACCATGGCGTAAGGGCGTTCGTCCTCCGTGACGGGATCCACCGAGGTCATGCCCGCAATATCGCAGAACCCGCCCAAAGGAATCGCTTTGAGGCCATATTCGGTGTGGCCTTTGCGGAAGGAAAACAGCGTGGGGCCGAAACCGATGAAGTAGCGCCGCACCCGCATACCGCAGGCGCGCGCCGCCAGCAGGTGGCCCAACTCGTGCAATGCGATCGTGATCGCAATACCGAGCGCGAAAAGCACCACACCCATTGTGTAACTCACGATTCCACCGCCTTCTGCCTCGAGCTAACCCCTCGCATACTACAGCGCCGTCGAGCTAACTATCCAGCTAGCGCTCGCGGCTGCGAATCTCCTGCTGTGCCAAGGAGCGCGCCCTGTCCTCCACAGCCAGCACATCCGCCACGTCGCGGGGCGGAATCGCGAAATCCTCAGCCTTATCGACGATCGCTGCCACCACATCCACGATCTGCGGGAAGCGAATGCGGCCCTGCAAAAACGCCTCCGCGGCTTCCTCATTGGCGGCGTTGTACACCGCGGGAACACTCCCGCGGCGCGAGGCGACGTGGCGGGCCAGCTCCACCGCAGGGAAGGCGGCATTATCCACCGGCTCGAACTCCCAAGCGAAAGACTGCGAGAAGTCCAGTGCAGGCTGCGCATCCTTGACCCGCTCCGGCCATGCCAAGGCATGAGAGATCGGCAGCTTCATCGACGGCGGGGAGGCCTGGGCAATGGTGCAGCCATCGACGAAGGTGACCATGGAGTGAATGATCGACTGCGGGTGCACGGTGACATCAATGAGCTGCGGGTCGATATCAAAAAGATAGCTGGCCTCGATGAGCTCGAGTCCTTTATTAATGAGGGTGGCAGAGTTGAGAGTGTTCATCTGCCCCATCGACCACGTGGGGTGTGCGGCGGCCTGCTCGGGAGTGACCTCCCACATGCGCTCTCGGTCCCAGCCGCGGAAGGGGCCACCCGAGGCGGTCAAGACGAAGCGGGCGACCTCCTCGCTCCTTCCGGAGCGCAGGCACTGGGCCATCGCCGAATGCTCCGAATCCACCGGCACCAGCTGCTCGGGGGCGGCGGCGCGCAGCACAATATCGCCACCAGCGACGAGGGACTCCTTATTAGCCAACGCCAAGCGTGCCCCCGACTCCAGGGCGGCCAGGGTGGCCCCCAGCCCGAGGGAGCCCACCAGACCATTGAGCACGGTATCGGCCTGCTGGCTGCGCACCAGCTCGGCAGAGGAATCCGCACCGGAGATCACCGTTCCGCCGAGCGCCTCCGAAGCTGTCTGCGCCGCGGTATCATCCGCGATGGCCACCTGCTCGGGCGCCAGTCCGCAGCGGCGGGCTTGCTCAATGGCGAGCGTGACGGAGCGGCCACCACAGGACAGCCCCACAAGCTCAAAGCGATCGGGATTCGCTTCAATGATCTCGAGGGCCTGTGTGCCGATAGAACCTGTACTTCCTAAGAGGATGACGCGAGTCTTCATTCCTTTATTCTTGCACTCGCACCACAAGCGCGGCTGCGGACACTACCAAGAAGCTCTGCGCGCCGCGGCCCGCCGCCTATCCCCCGTGTGAGGCTAGCGCGAAAAGCACGGCTGGGGACGGGCCGCTGTTGCGACACGGAGCGAGCAAAACAACTTCCATGAAACCTAAGAATGTGCAAAGATAGACGGAGAACTTTAAGCGTTTATTAAGAAGGAGAAAAGACTGTGTCTGGCGCTTCCCACCACATCGAGCCGGAAGTCTACAACGGCGTAAGCACCCTCGACGAGCCCTCGGCGAAGTGGGGCTGGCACGATCTCGGTTTGATCCCCACCCAGATTGCTGGCTGGGTCTCCGTGTTCTTCCTCCTCGGCTACAACTTCGGTAACCACAAGGGCCACGTGGAGACCATTTGGCTGCTCGTACTCGCCGCGCTGGTGGCTATCGCGCTGCTCCTTCAGCTCTTCGCTCCCAAGCTCAACCAGGTGCGCACCGTGACCGCCCACAACAAGCCGGAGGGCCACCAGGAGCCGGTGTGGACCTACCAGCAGCACGCCATGACGGGCAAGTACGCCGAGCTGAGCGACTCCGAGCTGCGTGCGCTCAACATCGATCCCACGACCGTCCCGAACCGCACTGCTGTGGAGAAGTAAGCACAGCGCTGTTCAGATTGCTGGTCTAAGGAATCCCTCCTTCACACAGCACACATAATCCCCCAGGCACCCAGCAGGTGCATGGGGGATTATTGCATTGCTGGTCCGTGAGCTAGCTGACGCGTGAGCTAGCTGGCCCGCTCCTCCGCGGCGAGCTGACCGCAGGCGGCGGCAATGTCTTGACCGCGGGTATCGCGCACCGTGCAGGGCACGCCTTGGGCGATCACGCGGCGCACGAACTCATCCTGGCGCTGTTTGGGTGCGGCATCCCACTTGGATCCTGGGGTGGGGTTCAAGGGGATGAGGTTCACATGCACGCGCGAGCCCAAGGCCTGGTGCAGCTTCTTGCCCAGCATATCCGCACGGAAGTCTTGATCATTGATATCGCGGATCAAGGCGTACTCGATGGACACACGGCGGCCGGTCGCGTCCGCATAGTAGCGGGCGGCGTCGAGCACCTCGGCCACGGACCAGCGATTATTCACCGGCACCAAGCTATCGCGCAGTTCATCATCTGGGGTGTGCAAACTCAGCGCGAGGGTGACGCTGAGATTTTCATCAGCCAATTTCCGGATCGCCGGCGCCAAGCCCACGGTGGAGACGGTGACATTGCGCATGGAGATACCGAAACCTTCCGGCGCCGGGCGGGTGATCTGCTTGACCGCGCTCAATACGCGCTTGTAATTGGCCAGCGGCTCGCCCATACCCATGAACACTACATTGGTCAGGCGGCCACCCTCCTGCTGCATGGTGGCCGCCGCCCGACGCACCTGATCCACGATCTCACCAATGGAAAGATTGCGATCCAATCCGCCTTGGCCGGTGGCGCAGAAAGGGCACGCCATTCCGCATCCGGCTTGGGAGGAGATGCACAGGGTGGCGCGGTCTGGATAGCGCATGAGCACCGACTCCAGCAGCGTGCCATCATTGAGCCGCCACAGAGTTTTTTGGGTAGCGCCCGCATCGGCTTCGGTGACGCGCACCTTGGACATCAGCTCGGGAAAGAGTGCGTCCTTGACCTTCTGCCGAGCGGACTCGGGCAGGTCGGTCATCGTCAGCGGGTCGGCTTCGAGCCGCCCATAGTAGTGACGGGCAATCTGGTTGACGCGGAACTTCGGCAACCCCAGCTCAGTAACAGCGGAGATGCGCTCCTCGGGATCGAGATCGGCGAAGTGCAGCGGCGGCATGCCGCGCTGCGGGGCTTTGAACTGGAGGCGAACGGGTTCAGACATAGTAGGCCCCATTGTCTCACGAGGAAGGAGGCCCGAGGAAATCCACTATACTGACGGTGTTTGAGACTTCCTAGAGATTTATTCTCTCTTTCCACCTGCACGATCTGTACACCCCGCACGAGGAGACATCCGTGACCACCCCCGCTGAGCCCAATCCCAGCTCCGAGCCGCACCCGCGTATTAATGACGACTCGATCGTCGGCTCCTCCCACCCCACCCGCGCCCACGACGCCGTAGCCGAGCGCGCCGAGAGCTCCGCTACTCCAGCCCGCCGCGAGGATAGCGCGCCGGAGCAGCACAGCGAGGCGGATAGCTCCGCGGCCGCGGAGAAGAAGCCGGCCAAGCTCAACCGCACTCTCGCCTCTTCTACGTGGGCGGCGCTGATTATCGGTGCTTTGCTGCTCATCCTCTTGCTGGTGTTCATCATGCAGAACCAGCAGGCGGTGGAACTGCATCTCTTCGCGTGGACCTTTGAGTTCCCCGCCGGCGTGGGCTTCTTGCTCGCCGCGATCGCCGGGGCGCTCATTATGGCCCTAGCCGGCATCGTGCGAATGTTTGAGCTGCGGCGCCAGGTAAAAAAGGCCCGCCAATAACTACCCGTCGTTTTAATTGCCAGCGGGGCGCTCTCACGTTTGAGGGCGCCCCGCTGTTTACTTCTGTCCGTGCCTTGCGGCGGGCGGTAGAACGCTAGGTTTTAGGGACGCTTCTTGGTGGAACGGCGCACCATCAGCGCCCCGAGCAGACCAATGACCAGACACAGCACGGCCGCGTAGAGCGATACCTTGGTGGCCTCGGCGAAGACGCGCGCCAGAGGCGCAATCACCTCCTCGGGTGCGCCCTGCTGGCGCAGGCCGACCAATGTTCCACCGGCGGAGCTGCGCATGGCCTCGGCTAGCTGCGCTTGGCTGCCGACGAAGTCTGCGGACTTCCATGCGAGGGCGGCAGAGAGGGTGGCACCGGCCATGGCGGCACCTAGGGCTGAGCCGATCTGGCGCACGGTGGACTGGGTGGCGGATGCTTGGCCGGATTGGGCAACGGGGATATCGCCGAGTACCAGCGAGGTGAGCTGCGCCGAGGCGAGGCCGAGGCCAATGCCATAGACCACCAGAGCGAAGACCACGAGCCACAAGGGCTGTCCTACCCGTTCCTCGGCAGCGAGCTGTAGCGTGCCGAAAACCTCAAGCCCCAAGCCCACGAGCACCACACCCGGAGCGCCGATTCTGGCTGCCAGATGGCGGGCTGCGGCACCAGAGAGGAAGGCACCTATCGCCATCGCGGCCAGCACGAGCCCCGTAGCTAGGGCAGACAGTCCCGCCGAGGACACAAGGTAGAGCGGCAGCACGAAGACGAGCGCGAACTCGCCTACCGCCACCATCAAGGCGGTGAGGTTGCCCCAGGTGAAGGTGGGATAGCGGAACATGCCGAGATCCAGCAAGACCGACTGCTGGCTGCGGGCACGGCGCAACTCGGTGGCGACGAAGCCGCTCAAGGACACCGCGGCAATCACCAGCGCGATGCCAGCGGCAGAGGGCCAGTGCTGGGGCCACTGTGCGGAGCCGAGGTGAAAGTCCGAGATTGCTGTCCACCAGCCCAGTTTGGGGCCTTCAATGATGCCGAAGACGAGCGTGCCGAAGCCGATCGCGGAGAGGCTAAATCCGAGAACGTCTCTCTCGCCCGCAGAGTGCTGCGCACTGCCGATGGGCTCGGCGGAGGTATCGGGCACCCACGCGAGTGCTGCGCCGACGAGGCCGAGGGCCAGAGGAACGTTGACCCAAAAGATCCATTCCCAGCCGGCGTATTCGGTGATGACACCGCCGAGCAGCGGGCCGAGTGCGGCGGCGCCGCTCATCACCGCGCCCCACACGCCGAAGGCTGCCGCGCGATCCTTGCCGCGGAACATGGCGTTAGTGGTGGATAGCGTCGATGGCAGAATGCAGGCTCCACCCACGCCTTGCACCACGCGGGCCACAATCAGTGTGGACACGGAGCTGGAGAGTGCGGCTAGGATCGAGCCGCTTGCGAAGATACACAGCCCGGCGAGGAAAAACTTACGCCGGCCGTAGCGGTCGCCGAGGCGTCCGGCGGCGAGCAGCAAGGCGGCGAATACCACCGAGTAGACGCTGCTGACCCACTGGGCTTCCGAGAGATCAAGGTTGAGTTCGCGAATAATCGTGGGCATGGATACACCCACGATGGTGCCATCGAGCACGATCAGCGCCAGCCCCACTGCGAGGATGATGAGTGCGCGCCACTTATGCGGGGTGGCGACGTGCTCCTCCGCAGGCGCTACTGCATCTATAGAGTTATGTGCCATCATGATGCTTCAGCATAGTCGCCGCTGCTAAACCGCTTTATCTTCACCTCTATCGACGACCATCACACACACGTGCAGCGGCCCCGCAGCGGTGGTGTCTGCGCTTCGGTATTAGACCACTGCGGCTTCTACCGCGACGGTGGAGAGCACCAGCCATGTCACCATGGCTGCAGGCAGCATGCCGTCGAGGCGATCCATCAGTCCCCCATGGCCGGGCAGAAGCGTAGACATATCCTTGATGCCGAGTTCGCGTTTGAATTGGGATTCGACGAGATCACCAAGCGTGGCGCAGATAACGAGGCCAAGGCCTAAGAGAATGCCGGCCCAGATTGAACCGGAGAGCAGCAGGGTGACACAGAGTGCACCGGTGATCGTGCCGAGGACGATCGAGCCGGCGAAGCCTTCCCAGGACTTCTTGGGGCTCACCGCCGGCGCCATGGGATGCGAGCCGAAAAATACGCCGGCGGCGAAACCACCGACATCGGAGGCGACCACGCACAGCATGAAGGTAACCACGTACCACTTGGGGTCCGCTGGCCCATCGTTGAGTCTGGAGATGAGCGCGGCGAAGGTGCCGAACATGGGGATCCAGGTGAGCACGAAAATGCCCATGCTCATATCCCGGAGATAGTTCTGGGGGGCGGTGCGGCGGCCACGGTGAAAAAGCCGGCCAAACATCAGCGCGAGCACCGTGGTGACATAGGCGGCAGCCATCCCGTCTACCCCGAAGGGCCAAGACAGCCAGACCATGCCTTGGCCGCCGATGATCAGCACCCAGTGCGGGACCACATAGCCGTGCTCGCGGAGGCGGTGCACCACCTCCCAAGTGCCGCCGGCGACGGCGAGCGCCACGAGCGGATACCAGCCATAGGGGATGAGGAAGATGCAGGCGAGCACGAGAGCACCGAGGCCCACTCCCACACCGATGGCGGTTTTGAGGTCACGGCCCGCCTTGTTTTTCGGCTTCGGCAGGTGCTCCCCGCTGAGACCAAGGGGATTTTTGATCAGCTCGCCCCGGTTCTTCTCTTCCACTGCCCCTCCAAAGTGTGCAGTTAACGCGCTGAGCGCCACGCACTACCCGCCGGTAGGGTCGCAACGCTCAACAGGAGGACACACCGGCGCTGCATTGGCCTCTTACCGTGGCGGCGACTCGGCGATAAAGCGATTCGGGGTGCCCTCTGGATTGTCCTGCGAGGTGAAGGCCTAAACCTCCATCAACTCGCTTTCCTTGCGCTCGACGTGCCCGTCCACCTTGGCCACGTGCTTCTGGGTGATCTTATCCAGCTGCTGCTCCGCGGATTTCACTTCATCCTCGCCGGCGTCGCCATCTTTTTGAATCTTCTTCAGGTGCTGATTGCCATCGCGGCGGATATTGCGGATGGCGATCTTGGCGTCCTCGCCCTTGGATTTAGCCAACTTCACCATGTCGCGGCGGCGCTCCTCGGTCAGCTGCGGAATGGTCACGCGCAGCACCTGGCCGTCGTTGGTGGGGTTTACGCCCAGATCGGAGTTGCGGATGGCGTTTTCGATCTCGCTCATCAGGCTCTGCTCATAGGGCTTGATCAGCAGCATGCGCGGCTCCGGAACGGAAATGGTAGCCATCTGGGTAATGGGGGTCATCGCCCCGTAATACTCGGCCATCACGCCGTTGAACATTGCGGGGTTCGCGCGACCGGTGCGGATAGTGGTGAGGTCCTCGCGGACAAACTCCACGGACTGCTCCATACGGCCTTCGGCGTCGAAGAGGATCTCCTCGATCATCTCACTCATGGTGTAGTTCTCACTTCTCTATATGTGGGTGCGCGGACGAGCGCGCGGTGGGCGTTCATTCAAGCGAGCAACAGACCGGCCCCGACGCCGCGGCACCTGAGACGGTCTGCTTCTCACAGGTTCATCGTCCCAATCTATCAGGATTGGACGAGAGTTCCGATGGACTCGCCCTTGATGGCGCGGGCGATATTGCCCTCCTGCAGCAGATTGAACACGAGAATCGGCATGTTGTTGTCCATACACAGGCTAAACGCGGTGGCATCGGCCACCTTCAGGCCACGCTCGATCACTTCGCGCGGGGTGATCTGAGTAAAGAGTTCGGCGTCGGGGTTGGTGCGGGGATCATCCGAGTACACTCCGTCCACGGCCTTGGCCATGAGCAGCACCTCGCAGTCGATCTCCAGGGCTCGTTGCGCGGCGGTGGTGTCGGTGGAGAAGTACGGCAGACCCATGCCGGCGCCGAAGATCACCACACGGCCCTTGTCCAGGTGGCGCTTAGCGCGCAGCGGCAGGTAGGGCTCGGCCACCTGCGCCATGTTGATGGAGGTTTGCACACGGCAGTCGATGCCGGCGCGCTCCAGGAAGTCCTGCAGGGCGAGGCAGTTCATCACGGTGCCGAGCATGCCCATATAGTCCGAGCGGTTGCGGTCCAGACCGCGCTGTTGCAGCTGGGCGCCACGGAAGAAGTTGCCGCCGCCGATGACCACGGCAACCTCCGCCCCCTCGCGGGCGACACTCGCGATCTGCTGCGCCACGTTTTCCACCACATCGGGATCGATGCCCACAGTGCCACCGCCGAACATTTCACCCCCGAGCTTCAGCATGACGCGCTTATATCCCTCACGAGTGGCACCCTCGGCCATAGTTGTCACCTTTCGTCGACGCGGTTGGTTCGTTTGCGTATTCTACCCGCCGGCCCAATAACATGCTCCCCGCACTCGGCTTATCGACGCCACCCTCGCTCTTCCTGCTCTAAGGACAAGAAAAACCTGCACCCCGTGGCTACGGGATGCAGGTCTACTCGGCGCTCAGCGCCTAGAGATTAAGAGGAGTGCTGGCCAACCTCGAGGCGAGCGAAGCCGGTGAGCTTCACGCCTGCCTCGTCCATGACCTGCTTGACGGTCTTCTTGTTATCAGAAACAGAAGCCTGGTCCTCCAGGACGACGTCCTTGTAGAAGCCGTTCATACGACCCTCCACGATCTTGGCGATAGCCTGCTCCGGCTTGCCCTCTTCGCGGGTGATCTTCTCCTGGGTAGCACGCTCGGACTCGACGATGTCGGCGGGGACCTCGTCGCGGTTGAGGTACTGCGCCTTCATGGCGGCAACCTGCATAGCGGCGGCGTGAGCGGCCTGCTCGGCAGCCTCGCCCTCGCCGGTATAAGCCACCAACACGCCCACTGCCGGCGGCAGGTCGGCTGCACGCTGGTGCTTGTAGACGGCGATGTTCTCGCCCTCGAGGGTGACAGCGCTGGACAGCAGCAGCTTCTCACCGATCTTGGCGGAGAGCTCCTGGATAGCCTCGCCGGCGGTGGAGCCGTCCAGCGGTGCGTTGTTGAGCTCCTCGGCGGAGTTAGCCTTCACAGCGGCAGCGGCGTCAGCCACCTTGGCTGCGAATTCCTTGAACTCGGCGTTCTTGGCCACGAAGTCGGTCTCAGAGTTGACCTCGATCATCGTGGAACCGGAGACGGCAATCAGGCCCTCGGCGGCGGTGCGCTCGGCGCGCTTGCCCACGTCCTTAGCACCCTTAATGCGCAGCAGCTCGACAGCCTTGTCGAAGTCGCCATCGGTCTCAGAAAGAGCCTTCTTGCAGTCCATCATTCCGGAGCCGGTGAGCTCGCGGAGCTTCTTAACGTCAGCGGCGCTGTAGTTCGCCATACGTGACGATCCTCCTTGGTTTTGTTGGATGTTTAGTTGTCCACAACACGTGCGTTGTGGTCCCGCAGTATTCACGGGCCATCGCCCACTAACCCTAGATGAGAGCATGCCGCTCTGCAGTGAAGTGAAGTGGGCGTCGATACGCACTGCGAATGATGTGGTGTTATTCAGGGCGAATAACACAGCCCCCACCGCACAACCAACGACAGTGAAGTTGTATCGCAGTGCGAGTGAGGGCTCTGTGTGAGTGTGAGCTCGGTGAAGTTACTTCTCTTCAGCCGATGCATCGGCAGCTGCCTCAGCAGCCTCGGATGCCTCAACCTTCGGTGCAACCTCTTCGCCGGCCTCAGCCTTGGGGGCAGCGTCCTTGTCCCCAGCGGCTTCCTTGGCTGCGGCGAGCTCGCGCTCTTCGCGTGCCTGCTTACCAGCGATCACGGCCTCGGCCACGATCTTGGTAAGAACGTTGATGGAGCGGATGGCGTCATCGTTACCCGGAACCGGGAACTGGACCTCATCGGGATCGCAGTTGGTGTCCAGGATGGCAACGACCGGGATGTTGAGCTTCTTCGCCTCAGCAACGGCGATGTGCTCCTTGTTGGTGTCTACAACCCACATGGCAGAAGGGATCTTCTTCATGTCGGCGATACCGGTGAGCACGCGCTCCAGCTTCTGACGCTCACGGGTGAGCATCAGGATCTCGCGCTTGCCGCGGCCCTTGTAGCCGTCCTCGGCCTGGTCCATGGCCTGCAGTTCCTTCATGCGGTGCAGACGCTTGGACACGGTCTGGAAGTTGGTGAGCATACCGCCCAACCAGCGGTGGTTGACGTAGGGCATGCCAACGCGCTCGGCCTCGTTCTGCACAGCCTCCTGGGCCTGCTTCTTTGTACCGACGAACAGAATGCTGCCGCCGTGAGCCACAGTCTCCTTGACGAACTCGAAAGCCTCGTCAATGTAGGTCAGGGTCTGCTGCAGGTCGATGATGTAGATGCCGTTGCGCTCGGTGAAGATGAAGCGACGCATCTTCGGGTTCCAACGACGAGTCTGGTGGCCAAAGTGCACACCAGCATCGAGAAGCTCGCGCATGGTTACAACTGCCATGGGAATGCTCCTTTTCTGGGAAAATCTAGATTCGGTTAGTGTCAATTGTGCAGGTTTTTATCCTGCACCCTAGCGGCCACTTTTCGCCTCACTGCACCCCGCACCTCACGGCGTGGGGACCATGCAGCTGTGGCGGCACCCTTTAAGGCAAGGGCACACGCGACCGCGCGTAGTCAGTAGGCCCGTCGGTGCATACACAGCCGATGGACACACTGCTAGCTAAACATTAGCCCACGATGTGCGTGGGAGCAATTCCGTCTTTCTTTGCCGCAATCATGCGTGTGCACAGCTCAGCGGCGAAATCGTCACATGCGCACCACCATGCACAGATCGCGCCCATTCGAGAGGCGATAGAGGGAATCTCTCGGGCGAATCCCCCACCCTCGTGAGCATGACTCGTTTTCTTGTTGTTCTGGCTGTGATCACGCTGCAGGTCGTCACCGCACCGGTGGCCGTGGCCTATGTGGACCCCACTACGGGCCTAGCCCACGCCTCGCGCGTGATTCGGCCCTTTGCGAAGCCCGCCCAGAATTGGCTCCCGGGCCATCGCGGGGTGGATCTGGCTGCCGATATCGGCGCGGCAGTCCGGGCCGCCGATGAGGGCGTGGTGGCATTCGCCGGGGTGGTGGCCCGCACTCCCACTGTCTCGATCGATCATCCAGATGGGGTGCGCACCACCTATCAGCCCGTGCACTACACGGTACGGCGCGATGATCGGGTGCGCGCTGGGGAGATTATCGGCAGACTCGCCGCCCCCACCACCCACTATCCGGGACTGCAGTGGGGTGCACGCCGCGATGGCGAGTACATCAATCCTTTAAGTCTCCTCTCCCGGCCTACGATCCGGCTCAAACCCATTCGCGGGGCGGGCTCTTGATTAGTCCGCGCGCGGATGGGCGTGGCGGAAGGCCTCGTGCAATCGCGCCGTGGAGACGTGGGTATAGATCTGCGTGGTCTGCAGGGAGGCGTGCCCCAGTAGTTCCTGTACTTCTCTTAAGTCCGCTCCCCCATCGAGCATGTGGGTGGCGGCGCTGTGCCTAATCTCGTGCGGACTGAGCGGCGCCAGACCGGCCTCGAGGGTGAGCGCTTCGACGACGCGCCGCACTTGGCGCTGATCGATGCGCCTGCCGCGCACGCCCACAAAGAGTGCCGTCTCCTTAGACTGGGCGAGCTGCGGGCGACCCCGCTCCAGCCACTCGCGGAGCGCGCGGCGCGCGGGCGCCCCAAAGGGCACCACCCGCTGCTTATTGCCCTTACCCGTCACCGTGGCCTTTCCCGCCGGGATATCCAGATTCTCTCTATCGAGCGCGCACAGCTCGGCCACGCGCATACCGGAGGCATAGAGCAGCTCCAGCAGCGCCCTATCGCGCAGCTGCACCGGGGTGTCGGTGGGCAAGTCGCTCAATAGCTCCTCGGCTTGGGCAACGCTGGCGACGGTGGGTAAATGACGCCCCGGTTTCGGGGTGTGGAGCTTATGGCCCACATCCGTCGAGATATAGCCAGCCTTGTAGGCCCAGGTAGAAAAGGAGCGCAGTGCGGCGGTGCGGCGGGCCATGCTTGCCCGCGAGAGTCCTTGCTCGAGCGCCTCGGCCAGCCATAGCCGCATGGTGCTGAGACTAAAGTCTGACCACGTGCGTAGTCGAGAAAGATACCCCACAAGATCGGAGCGATAGCCACGGACGGTGGCGGGAGATCGATCACCGACATAGGAGAGGTGATCGCAGTAGTCGTCAAGAGCGACAGTGAATGCTGGAGTCATAGTATGAGAACACGCCAGCGGAGACGTCGCGACAGGAGTATTCGACGTCTCCGCTGAGCGCTGATGTTCACCCATAGTGCACAGCTTAGCTATTAGCGGGAGTCAGCCCGAACCCGCTAACTTCTAACTTAGGCTGCCCTTGTATCGTAAGTTAAGGCATACCTAATGCGCAACCCCTTGGGTAAAACTTTTTTATTTTATTTTTCCGGAAATCCTCTTTGCCCAGTTCACGCCGTCTCTATGGGCGAGTCCGCGGCGCTGCAACTCCACCAAAAGATGCACTGTCAGCGCCACACTGAGCCCAGCACTCTCCGCCACCTGGGCTGCCGTGCGGCTCTGATCGCTGCGGCAGGGCAGGCTGTCATAGACCTTGAGTTCATTGCGGCTGAGTTGCTGGATTGGGTCGCTGGGAAAGGCCAGTTCGCACTGCCCATCCACGTCGACCTCCCCGATCCTGCCCACCAGCCCCATGATGTCGGCCGCACTGACAACCAATTGCGCATCGCCGCGCTTGATCTTGTCGTGGCAACCAAGGGAGCCCGCCCCAGTGATGGGGCCGGGCACCGCCATGGCGACAGCGCCGAGCCCTTGCGCCCAAGCCAGCGTATTCAGCGCGCCAGAACGCCAGCCGGCTTCGACCACCACAGTGCCTGCGCTGAGCGCTGCCACCAGTCGATTGCGGGTGAGGAAGCGATGCCGCGCCGGCGGGGTGAGCGGCGGGTATTCGCTCACCCAGCAGCCGCCGGAGCGCACTATGCGCTCGATAAGGGCCGTGTTTTTCGCCGGATAGCAGCGTCCCGCCCCGTGGGCGCCGACGGCGACGGTGCATCCCCCAGCGTCGAGGGCCGCGGTATGAGCGGCAGTGTCTACCCCCAGCGCGGCGCCGGAAATGATGGTCCAGTGTTGCTCGGCTAACTGGCGGCTGATCTCTTCGCTCGCGCGCTGCCCATAGGAGCTCATAGCGCGGGTACCAACGATCGCCACCGAGCGCGCCACCGCCGCAGAGAGATCGCCGCCGCGCACCCATAGGCCATGGGGTGCGACAGCATCGGCCGCATAGCTTCGCAGATGCTCCGAGGTGCCAGAGGCGGCGAAGCCGAATGCGCGATCGAGTTGTTCCCGGGGCCACTCCGGATCATCGGGGCAGATAAAGCGGGTCTGCAGCTGCTCAGCCTGCCGCAGTAGTGCCTGTTCTTCACAAAAGTGTGCGCGCCGCTCGGCGCTGCGGGAGAGCTCACCCACCCACTGCTCCCCGTGGCGAATTCCGGCCGCTATTTTTTCTGGGCTGTGCCCTGCTGTGAGCAGCGCGTGCAGCACCCGGGAGGGGCCTTCGAGAACGTAGTTGAGATACACCCAGGTGTGGAGGCGTTCGGAGTTTGTCATCGCTGCAGTTTTCCTTCCTCGGTGCGCAGTTCGAGGGCGCGGGCCATGTGGTCGAGGGTGGGCCGCGCGGCCGCGCCGTGTCTGGCCTCGTCGAGGTCTCGGAGCGTCCACGCCAACCGCAGGGCCTTGTCCACCCCGCGTTGGGAGATCTCCCCCGCACTCAAAAAGGCCCCCACATAGGCCATGGCTTCTTCATCCGCGGCATAGTGTCGTCGCAGCAGCGGCGCGGGAATCACAGCATTTGTGCACCCGTGCGGGTTCACTGGGGCCCAGCGCCGGGCCGCGATCTCCCGCGCGGCGGCGACGCGCTGGCGCACGATATCGGAGCTTTCGGAATTGTTATCGCTGAGCACCCCACCCACCCGGTGGGTGCGGGCGATCACGTCGATGCGATCGCGGATAGGGCCGGAAATATTGTTCAGATACCGGGCGCGGGCGGCACCGCTGCAGGTACACGAGGAATCGCTATCCGCCCCGCAGGCGCAGGGATTGGCGGCAAGGACGAGCTGGAACCTGGCGGGCAGAGTGACGACCTTGTCGCTGCGGTTGAGCACCACGGCGCCGTTTTCCAGCGGCACGCGGAGACTATCCAGCACGGATGCGGCGATCGCATTGGCCTCATCGAGAAAGAGCACACCGTTATGGCTTAAGGAGATGGCACCAAGTTTCACCTTCCCGGAACCGCCGCCGATCAACCCGGCGCTGCTGACGCTGTGGTGCGGGGCGATCAGCGGCGGCCGGGTGATGATGTCCTCGCAGCCGTGGGTGGAGACAGAATGCGCGGCCGTGGTTTCAATCTGTTGATGGCGGTTCAGCGGCGGCAGGATGGAGGGCAGCGCTGCGGCCAGCATGGATTTGCCGGAGCCGGCTGGCCCCACGAAAAAGATGTGGTGTCCCCCAGCGGCGGCCACCTCGACGGCGTGTTTCGCTTCCTTTTGGCCGGCGATATCTGCAAGATCGACCGCGGAGCGGCTCGGCTGTGCGGTGTGCTCGGTGGGGCTTATCCGCTCGAGCCCGCCGCCACCAGTGATCCAGTCATAGACCTCGCGGAGGGTATCGGCCACTAGCACCGTGGGGGTATCGATGAGTTCGGCCTCCTGGGCGTGGGCGCGGGGAATGACCACCGTTTTCACCTCTGCCTCGGCGGCTGCGCGCAGCATGGGAAGGATGCCGCGGCAGGGTTTGAGCTGGCCATCGAGGCCGAGCTCGCCGAGGAACATAGTGTGTTCCAGTGGCGTGGCAGTGCGCGCCCCCAGTATCGCCATGGCGAGGGCGAGATCGCATTGGGCGCCGGACTTGCGCACATTCGCCGGCGAGAGATTAACGATAATCCGTGTCTTGGGCCAAGGCAGATCGCTGTTTTTCACGGCGGTGCGGATGCGGTCGCGGGCCTCGTTAATGGCCGCATCGCCCAGACCCACTATGTCTGTGCGCGGCAGACCGGGGCCGATGTGGGCTTCCACCGTCACGCTAAAGGCGGTGACGCCATCGAGGGCGGCGGAGATTGTCTTAGCGAGCGCCATGGTCCACCCCGCTGAACAATTCCACGCCCGCGGGGCTGATGAGCACGACATCGAAGCGAATCGGGGTATAGGGTTTGCGCTCAAGCCAGCGCAGCGCCGCGCGCTGCATGCGGTGTAATTTGCGAGCGGTCACGGCCTCCGCCCCACCGTACTGAGTACTGGTGCGGGTTTTGACCTCCACAAACACGATGGTGCCGTCGAGATCCTCCACGATCAGATCGATCTCGCCGCATCGGTAGCGCACGTTGCGGGCCATCACGCGGGCACCGGTGGATTCATAGAGACGTGCGGCGTGCTCTTCTCCGGTGCGGCCGATCCGCGCGTTGTGTGTGGAGGAGGCCGGGCCGGGCCGCGGCGAGCGCTGATGTGGGTGTAAGGAGCCGTCGCTAGACGTAGCTAGTGTCATCGAATTCTGCCTTCAGGTGTCGATTCAGGGGTACAGGGAGCATCGCCTCGTTGTGGCGGGGATGCGTCCCTAGTGTGATTCCCAATCGAGCACTCGGCAGGAAAAGAAGAAAGATAAGAAAAAATCTGTGGATAGCGGGGTGCGCTATCCACAGAGTGCAGTACTACTCGCTGCCGCCGAGGCTATGAGCACGGCGGCGGTTCAGCTGTTAATCGATCATCATCATCTCTGGCTTATCCAGCTCTTCGATATTGACGTCCTTGAAGGTGATGACACGCACGAAGCGCACGAAGCGAGCGGAGCGGTACATATCCCATACCCACGCATCGGACATGCGCACCTCGTAGTAAACCTCGGCGCCTTCGGTGTGCGGGATCAGCTCCACAGCATTGGCGAGGTAGAAGCGGCGTTCGGTTTCCACTACATAGGAGAACTGGCTCACCACATCGCGGTATTCGCGGTAGAGGCTCAGCTCTACTTCTGCTTCGTAGTTTTCCAGCTCTTCGGCGCTCATCGCGTTTCCTTCCACGTGCTACAAGCTTCCTGAATGTTTCTGTAACTATAGCGATGAACTGGGCTGGGTCCTTTGAGGCGCACCGCATCCATGTGGAGTTTCGTGCCATAGCCCTTATGCCCGGCCAGTCCATAGCCGGGATAGCGCTCATCGAGCTCGAGCATGAGGGTGTCTCGTTCATGCTTGGCCAATACGCTGGCCGCCGCGATGCAGCGCGCCGCGGCGTCGCCGCTGATCACGCGCAAGCTGGGCCGGGCGAGCCCGGGCACGCGGTAGCCGTCGATAAGCACAAATCCAGGGGCGATATCGAGGGCGTAGATGGCGCGCCGCATCCCGGAAGTATTGGCATGCTGCAGGCCGCGGGCATCGATATCGGCGGCGGAAATGTGGATCACTGACCACGCCAGGGCGTGGTGTTTAATCAGCGGCGCCAGCCGGGCGCGGGCGGCCGGGGTGAGTTTCTTGGAATCGGTGACCTCCGCTAAGGGGCGCAGGGGCCGATCGGGAAGCACGCAGGCGGCGATGGTGATCGGGCCGGCGCAGGCTCCCCTCCCCGCTTCGTCAACGCCTGCGACTGGACCAAGGCCGGCTGCGGTGAGCTCTGCCTCGTAGGTGCGCAGGTATTTCTTTTTCCGCACGCTGCTGTGGGGCGTTGGGCTAGTCGACGCCGCCAATGCGGGACAGCGGCAGGATGATGAAGCGCACCTTGCCGATGATATTCTCCTCGGGCACCGTCCCCTGGTGCTGATCGCCGAGGTGATAGCGGGAGTCGGCCGAGTTGGTGCGGTTATCGCCCATCATGAAGTAGTGCCCCTCCGGCACCTCGACGGGACCGAAGTAGGCGCCACCGCAGGCATCGGAGCCATTGGCGCTATCCACCGGATAGGTCGGGGGATCAAGCACATAGGAATCATCCACCTTCGTGCCGTCGACCATCACGCCGGGATCGCCTTCTTGGCAGGACACGGTCTGTCCACCGGTGGCAACGATGCGCTTGACCATGTCATTCTCATCTGGGGCGACCACGCCCACAAACGCGCCGATATTCTGCAGGCCGCGGATGAGGGTATTGGACGAGCGGGTGGACACGAAGTTCTGGTTCCAGGACTCTGGCCCCTTAAACACCACCACATCGCCCTGTTCGGGCTTGGTGAAGTCATAGGTGAGCTTGTCCACCACGATGCGGTCCCCCGTGCACTCGGGGCAGCCGTGCAGGGTGGGCTCCATCGACGCCGAGGGAATGAGATACACCCGGCCCACGAAGGTCTGGAGCACGAAGACGATCACCAGGGTCACGGCGATAACGAGAGGAATCTCGATGTACCACGGCTTGCCGCCATCGTCCTCCTCATCCTCCGCGTCCTCCGCGGCAGCCGTGTCCGCCGCGGTGGTGTCCTCGGCGGCTGTGGCTGCTGCGGTGTCCTCGCCGTCCTGGGGCTGAGGCTGATCCGAGTGAGCGGAACTGCCGGCTGTGGCATCCTTCGACGCAGCCGGAGGCGTCGGCGAGTCGGAGGGGGTCGCGTCTAGCTCGTGATCGGGGCGCTCAGTCATAGGGATAAATACTAGCAGCCGGACGCGACAGCCCTAGCCACCACAATCCGGCGCTGCGCAGAGCCAAAAAATGCAGCCCGCACCCGCACCATGGCCTGCTCCGCGCTGCCTTATTATGCGGGCACGGGGATACATACAGACCGGCCGCCGTCCACCACGAAAGGGACGACGGCCGGTGCCAGAGGCGACGCGCTAGTACTAGCGGCGCTCCTTGATCTTGGCAGCCTTACCGCGCAGGTTGCGCAGGTAGTAGAGCTTCGCACGGCGGACCTTACCGCGGGTGATCACGTCGATGTGATCAATGTTCGGAGAGTGCACCGGGAAGGTACGCTCCACACCGATGCCGAAGGACACCTTGCGGACGGTGAAGGTCTCGCGGATGCCACCGCCCTGGCGACGGATCACAACGCCACGGAAGACCTGGACGCGCTGGTTGCCGCCCTCGATGATCTTCACGTGCACGTCCACGGTGTCACCGGGACGGAAAGTCGGGATATCGTCGCGCAGCGATGCTGCATCTACCTTGTCGAGAATGTTCATGAAACAATCCTTTGAATCTTGTGCTGAATAGAGGAACCTAGCGGCTTTTCCCCACGTGCCGGGGCGCTCGGCTGGTTCGTATCCGAGACAGTGACAGAAGCTGCCATCAATGAGGCAGACAACTTTCGAGATTATGCCATGCTCAGCCAGCAATAACAAATGATCGCCACGCCGTATTCTCCATGCGTGGCGCAGCCGCCAGCCCCCTTCGCTCCTATACTTCTATGGCATGAGCTCCCAGCTGCCCCGTAGACCCTTCCTGATCGCCTATCTGCTGCTGCCGCTGGCAATTATGCTGCCGGGGCTGGCGTGGATTCTACTCGCGCTGCTGCCCGAGCTTCCCGCGACCATCGCCACGCACTGGGGCCTGACCGGCCCGCCCAATAACTTTGGTTCTCCACTGCCGCTGATTCTTATTCTGGCGGGGCTCTTCGGCCCCCTCGCCCTGCTCTTGGGCGGACTAGCGGTACGGCGGCGGGTGTGCGGCCTCGGCGGGGCGACGGTGCTGTCCTCTGGTTTTATGCTGGCGCTGCTCCTCGATGTCCTGCTGCCCCAACGCGGTCTCGATGAGACAGAGCTCGCGACGGTGCACCCGGCGTGGCTGCCGGGTGTGATCACGATGCTGCTCTCGGTGTTTCTCGCAGCACTACTCCGTGGCTGGGTGCGCCGCCAGACAATCGCGGCGCTGCACGTCGAGTCTGCGCCCCGTGTCTGGGAAGAAACCACCCGCCGCATCCCATGGGGAACACTCCTCCTCCTGCTTCTTTCCCTGCTGCTGGTGCTCATCTCCCCCGCCACCATGATCTTTGTCCTCGGGATCATCATCGCCACCGCGAGTCTCAGCAGCCGCACGCGCATCGAGCTTCACGACGCCGCCCTGATCCTCCGCTCCCCAGAACTCATGGTGTTTCCCTACTCGGAGATACACCACGTCGAGATTCTCGACCGCGTCGGTTTCTGGGATTACGGCGGCTATGGAATCAACCAGAATGGCTCCGATCTCTTCGTTATCCCCGGCCCCGGCAATGCGGTGCGCGTGCACCTGCAGCAGCAGCGCGCGACCATCGTGGTACCCGAGGGGCAGGCCGCAGAGATCGCCGCGGAGATCAACGCTCGTCTTAGCGAAACGAGCAACACGAGCGCCTAGAGCGCGTACACTAATCCCCATGCGCGGGTGCCTCATCGCCGCAGCGGCGAGAGGCTGAGAACACACCGCTAGAACCTGCTGTGGTTAGCACCGACGAAGGAAGCATGCATATGGGCGACACCGTTGATTATCGCTGTTATCTGGTCACCGCCGCCGACGATCCCGTGCGGGTCGTGGACACGGCGGTGCGCTGCGCTCGCGCCGGCGCGGGCGTCGTGCAAGTGCGCTCGAAGCCTATTTCTGCCCGCGATCTCTATCATCTTTCCTGCGCCGTGGCCCACGCTGTGCACGAGGTGGCACCGACAACGCGCACGCTCGTCGATGACCGCGTTGATGTGGCCCTAGCGGCCCGTGCCGCGGGCGCGCCGATTGCGGGAGTTCACCTCGGCCAAGACGATATCCCCGTCCGCGCCGCCCGCGCCCTGCTTGGCCCCGACGCCATCATCGGGCTGACCACCGGCACCCGCGAACTCGTCGCCGCCGCGAATGAGGTGGCCGATGTAATTGATTACATCGGCTGCGGGCCTTTTCGGCCCAGCCCCACCAAGGACTCCGGTCGCGCCCCCATTGGTCTTGCCGGTTATCCGGAGCTGGTAGAGCTCTCCACCCTGCCCGTGGTGGCCATCGGCGATGTCCAGCCCGGCGATGCCGCCGATCTTGGCGCCACCGGGGTGGCCGGCGTCGCGCTGGTGCGCGCCCTGCATCATGCTCCCGATCCCGGCGCGGCCGTGCAGCAGGTGCTGCGGGGGTTGAGCCATGTCTAAGGTGACGATCATTGGCGCCGGAATCGTGGGCCTGAGCACTGCTTTTAGTCTTGCGCGCCGCGGCCATCAGGTGCGGCTTTTCGATCCCTCCCCCGCCTCTGGGGCCACCCATTATGCGGGCGGGATGCTGGCCCCGGTGGCGGAGGTGCAGTACCGCCAAGAGGCTCTCTTTCCGCTCATGAAGGATGCGGCCCGGTATTGGCCGGAGCTCGTGGCGGAGCTTTCCGCGAACACCGAGCTGCCGCTGGGATTCGATGATGCCGGCACCCTAGTGGTGGCCGCCGATCACGCCGATGGCCAGCATGTAGAAGAGCTCGCGCTATATCAACACGCTTTCGAGATGCGCGCCGCTCGCATCACCACCCGCCAGGCCCGCAGCGAGGAGCCGGCGCTGAGCCCGCGCCTGACGGGCGCGGTGAGCATCCCCGGGGATTTTCAGATCTATCCTCGCGTCTGCGCCCGCGCCCTGCTTGATGCCTGTCGCACGCTCGGGGTGGAGCTTCATGCCGAGGCGGTGACTCATCTCGATGCCGCGGAGCGCGTGCAGGCTTTGCACACCAGCGCCGCCACCTATGCGGTGGAGGAAAACGAGCAGGTGATACTTGCCGCCGGGCTAGGCGTGGGGGAAATCACCGGCTGGGACAATCCGGTGCAGCTGCGCCCGGTCTACGGCGATATTCTGCGCGTGCGGGTGCCCGCTCACCTGCAGCCGCTGTGCACCAAGGTGATACGCGGCTTCGTGGAGGATCGCCCCGTCTACATCATTCCGCGCGCAGTGGATCAGACCATCGCTATTGGCGCGAGCACCCGCGAGGATCATCTGCAAGAGCCCAAGGTGGGGGCGGTCTATGATTTGCTTCGCGACGCCATCCGCATCATGCCCGGGCTCGAAGAATGTGAGCTCATCGAGGCAGCCACCGGCGCCCGGCCCGGCTCCCCGGATGATCTGCCCTATCTGGGCCGCGCCCGCATCGCCAATCTCATCGTCTCCACCGGCTATTTCCGGCACGGTATTTTGCTCAGCTCCTGGGCGGCGCGCCGCACGGTCGAGCTCGTAGAAGGCGGCGAGCCACAGGATCTCGAGCACTGCAATCCTTATCGTCACGAACGACCCAGCACGTTGTGAGGAGTACATCCACCCCTATGTTCACCCTGACCATCAATGATTCGCCCCAGCGTTTCTCCTCCACGATCACCGTGGCCGAGGTGGTGCGGCAGCACACCGGCTCCGCAGAGACCGCGGGTATCGCCGTGGCCGTGGACGCCACAGTGGTGCCGGCCGCGGAGTGGGCCGAGCATACGCTCACCGCCGATCACACCATTGATATCCTCACCGCCGCCCAAGGAGGCTAGTTTTTATGCTGCGTATTGGCGCACACGAGTTTTCCTCCCACCTCATCATGGGCACCGGCGGGGCCACCTCCCAGGACATCCTGGAGCAGGCGCTTCTCGCCTCCGGCACGCAGGTGACCACGGTGGCTATGCGACGCCACGCTGGGCGCACCAACACCAGCGGGGAGTCTATTTTCGAGCTGCTTTCCCGACTAGGGATCGCCACCTTGCCCAATACGGCTGGGTGTCGCACCGCCCGTGATGCCGTGCTCACCGCGCGCCTCGCCCGGGAGGCTCTGGGCACGGATCTGATCAAGGTGGAGGTGATCGCCGATGAGCACACCCTGCTGCCCGATGTAGTGGAAACCCTCGATGCCTGTGAGCAGCTCGTGCTCGATGACTTCACAGTGATGGCCTATACCTCGGACGATCCGGTGGTGGCCCAACGCTTAGAGGATGTAGGAGTGCATGCCGTGATGCCGCTCGGCTCCCCGATCGGCACGGGGCTAGGCATTGTCAATGAGCACAATCTCGAGCTGATCTGCTCCCGCGCCCAGGTGCCGGTGCTGCTCGATGCGGGGGTGGGCACGGCCTCGGATGCCGCCCGCGCCATGGAGCTGGGCTGCGCGGGGGTGCTCTTGGCCTCGGCGGTCAACCGTGCCCAGGATCCGGTGGCCATGGCCACCGCGATGAAACTCGCCGTGCAGGCGGGCGCCCATGCCCGCGCCGCAGGCCGAATCCCGCAGCGCCGCCACGCCCAGGCCTCCTCCTCGTTTGAGGGCTTGGCCAGCTGGGCGGACACCGTCCTCTAGGGCTGCGCGCAGCCCGCTACGCCTAGAACCCGGCGCGTTTGAGCGCCTCGGCCATGGAGCCGTGGTCGCTGCGACGCTGCGCGGAACCGGTGGAGCGGCGCTGCCCACCGCCCCGCCTGCCACCAGAGCGCCGCCGAGGCTTCGCGGCAGACCCGGATCCACCTGCAGCTGGGGTGGCTGGCTGCGAGGCGTCGTCGTCAAGCCGCAAGGACAGTGAGATGCGCTTGCGGTCTACATCGACATCCAGCACCTTCACCCGCACCACCTGTCCGGAGCGCACCACCTCGTGCGGGTCGGAGACATAACGATCAGCCATCGCCGAGACGTGGACTAGGCCGTCCTGGTGGACGCCCACATCCACGAAGGCACCAAAGGCCGCCACGTTAGTCACCGTGCCCTCGAGAACCATGCCGGGAGTGAGATCGCTGATTTTTTCCACGCCCTCCTTGAAGCGGGCGGTGGCGAACTCGGGGCGGGGATCGCGGCCGGGCTTGTCCAGCTCGGCGAGGATATCGCTCACCGTGGGCACACCGAAGCGATCATCCGCGAAATCGGCGGGTGCCAAACGGGAGAGCACGCGGCTATTGCCGATGAGCTCGCCAACGCTCAGGCCCGTGGACTCGGCCATGCGGCGCGCCACGGAATAGGCCTCGGGGTGCACCGCGGAGGCATCAAGGGGGTCGGTAGCCCCGTGGATGCGGAGAAAGCCCGCGGCCTGTTCGAAGGCCTTGGGGCCGAGCCGCGGCACCTTCTTCAGCTGTGCCCGAGAGCGGAAAGCGCCCTCTTGGTCGCGATAGTGCACGATATTCTGCGCCACCGTGGAGGAGATCCCGGCGACGCGCTCCAGCAGCGGCACCGAGGCGGTATTAACATCCACGCCCACGGCATTCACCGCGGCCTCGACGACTCCATCCAGGCTGCGGGCCAGCGCCACCTGGTTCACATCATGCTGGTATTGCCCCACGCCGATGGATTTCGGGTCGATCTTCACCAGCTCGGCCAGCGGGTCCTGCAGCCGGCGGGCGATCGAGACCGCCCCGCGCAGCGAAACATCCATCTCCGGAAATTCTGCGGCTGCTAATTCGGAGGCGGAATACACCGAGGCACCCGATTCGGACACCACCACCGGGGTGGGGCGCGTTCCGCCCGCCGCGGCGATCATGTCGGCGATCTCGTGGGCCAGCTTGTCGCTTTCGCGGGAGGCGGTGCCATTGCCCACCGCAATCAGCTCCACCCCATGCTCGGCGCACAGCCCGGCCAGCTCGGCGCGGGCGGCGTCCCAGCGGTTCTGCGGCTGGTGCGGGTAGACGATCGTGGTGGCGAGCACCGCCCCGGTGGCCGAGACCACCGCCACCTTCACGCCATTGCGGTAGCCCGGGTCCATCCCGAGCGTGGCCCGCTGCCCGGCCGGGGCGGCGAGCAGCACATCGCGCAGATTGGTGGAAAAGACCTCCAAGGCGCCCTTTTCGGCGATCTCCTTCAGCCGCATGCGCGCATCCAGCGAGGCCGAGACATAGAGCTTCGTGCGCCAGGCGAAACGCACCGCCTGCTTCAGCCACGCATTGTGGGCCACCGGGATATCCATGGCGGCGGCCACCATGGCCTCATAGTCGGCATCCTCGCCCGCCTCGATCGTGAGATTGAGAACACCCTCCTTCTCCCCGCGCAGCAACGCCAGGATGCGGTGGCTCGGCAGGCTGCTCAGCGGCTCGGAGAAGTCGAAGTAGTCCTTGTATTTCGCGCCCTCGCCTGCCGCGCCCTCCACGACGCTGGCGCTCATCACGCCCTGGCGAAAGACGCGCTCGCGCACCTCGCCCACCAGATCGGCGTTGAGGGCGCAGCGGTCGATGAGGATGGCGCGGGCACCGTCGAGGATCTCCTTCTCCCCGGGATAGTCCGCGCTGGCATAAGCGCTGGCATCGATCGGCTGGGTGGGCTCGGCCAGAATAGCGTCGAGAAGCGGCTCGATTCCGGCGGCCCGGGCCTTGTCGGCTTTGGTGGTGCGGCGCTTCTTATAGGGAAGATAGAGATCCTCCAAGCGCGCCTTGGTGTCCACGGCCTCGATCTGGTCCCGCAGCGCCTCGGTGAGTTTCCCCTGTTCCGCGATGGCTGCGAGCACGGTCTCTTTGCGCTCGGCGAGTTCCCGCAGATAGCTCAGCCGCTCGGCGAGCAGGCGCAGCTGAGAATCGTCGAGCCCCTCGGTCACCTCTTTGCGATAGCGGGCGATAAAGGGCACGGTATTGCCTTCATCTAAAAGCGCGATGGTGGCTTCTACCTGCCTGGGCTTCAGCCCCAGTTCTTCAGCGATAGTGCGAGCAATCATTCGCGCTAGTTTAGCAATCGCAACCGCCTGCGCGCGGCGCTGGTGGACCGGGACGAGAACGCGGGGTGAGACAGCCGCGCTGCCGAAGGGGCATGATAAAAGCTATGTACTACGCCGATCTGCACGTCTTCTGTACCCCTGATGTCCTGCGCGCCGCGAGCGAGCTCGTCCCCTCCCGCATCGCCGAGCTGGTCTCGCTGCACACCGAAGCCGTGTCCTTGTCCTGCGAGCCGGATAATATGCTGCTCAACGAAGCGGGCGGGCGGCCGGGCACCCTCTACCGCGTGGTGGTGCATGCCGCCGAGCCGCTGCGCACAGAGCAGGTGATGAGCTGTTTCGCCGAGGACACTCTGTGGTACGGCTCCAGCGGCACCGGGGAGATCGATCCGGGCGTGAGCGCGGCCTGCGCTTGGCGCTAGTGCTGGTCCTCCGCCGGCCACTGATCCACAAACGAGGCATTATCCGAGTGATCCGATCCACCGGGCAGATATTGCTGCATGTGCAAGAACTCGAGATGCCGGTCGTAGAGATCCAAGAGATTCGAGATCAGTTGCTGGCGGGTATAGCCATAGACGTCATAGCCCAGCGAGCCGCTCTGCGAGAACACTTCGAGCCGGTAGTAGACGGTCTCGGTGGTGTGGGCGAAGCCGGGGCTGAGCTCACGCACGGGATAGACCTGGTAGCGGAAGGACTTCTCCTCGGTACCGAAATCCACCAACAAGTCGAGCTGGTTGATCCCCGTTCCCTCTACTTCTGAGGTGGTCAGCAGCGCATCGATGCCCTGTTCCCGCATCTGGGTGGCCACTCGTCTTCGAGTGCGGGGCGGGCGATTGTGTCCACATACTCTTGGCTACGTTGCTGATCCGGCCAGGTAGACGCGCGTTGAATGCGGCTGCGCCAATCCTCCTCCGAGTTCCTGCCGGTGCGCGAGGAGATCGCCGAGTGTAGGGCCACCTTTCGGGACTGCTGCTCGAATACCTCGAGGCGCAAGGACTTGCTCAGGCCGAACATCAGGAGATACACCACGATGGCGAAGGGAATGCCCATGACGATCGTCGCGGATTGCAGCGCGGAAATGCCGTTGATCTGCAGCATCGTCACGGTCAAAAGCCCCACTACGGCCACCCAGAACACGCGCTGCCACTTGGTGCCATCCTGTTGGGAGTCGGTGACATGCGAGGCGAAATTACTCATCACCAGCGCCCCAGAGTCCGCGGAGGTGACGAAAAACAGCATGCCCACCACCAGCGATAGAGCCACCATGACGGAGCCGTACGGGAGGGCATCGAGAAGCACAAAAAAGCCCTGCTGCGGATTGTCGTTGGTGAGCAGGCCGAATTCCGTATCGCCGCCCATCACCCTATCGAGCGCGGTATTGCCGAAGATAGAGGCCCACAGCGCGGTGAAGGTGAAGGGCACAACCAGGGTGCCCACGATGAACTGGCGCAGCGTCCGGCCGCGGGAGATACGCGCCAAGAAGAGCCCCACAAAGGGCGCCCATGCCACCCACCATGCCCAGAAGAACAGGGTCCACGCTTGCATCCACTCCCCGGTCTGCGCGGGCGTCGTGGAATAGGCAAAGGAGCTAAACGTCCAGCTCGGGAGCTTGGTGAGGTAATCGCCGATGTTTTGCATCATGGCGTCGAAAAGAAAGGCCGTTTTGCCCGTGACCAACACATAGACCATGAGCAGCAGCGCCAGATACACGTTGATCTCGGAGATGCGCTTGATGCCCTTATCCACCCCGGCCACCGCCGAGACGGTCGCGGCGAGGATGGCCACGACCACCAGACCAATCTGGGCGGCGTGCCCCTCGGGGATGCCGAAGAGGAACTGCAGCCCGAAGTTCAGCTGCAACACGCCGATGCCGAGGGATGCGGCCACACCAAAGACCGTGCCGAGCATCGCGGCGATATCCACGGCGTCTCCAATCGGCCCGTGCACCCGCTTGCCCAGAATCGGATAGAGGGCAGAGCGAATCGCCAAAGGCATATTGAGCCGGTAGGCGTAGTAGCCGAAGGCCATGCCAAGCAGCGCGTAGAGCGCCCAGCCGGACATGCCGTAGTGGAAGAAGGTCCACACCACCGCATCGCGGGCAGCGGCCGCGGTTTCTCCCTCTCCCTCGGGCGGGCCGTAGTACTGGTTAATGGGTTCCGCCACGGAGTAGAACATCAATCCGATGCCGATACCGGCCGCAAAAAGCATCGCGGACCAGGAAAAGAGCGAGTACTGCGGCCGAGCATGATCCGGGCCAAGTTTGATGGACCCAGCCCGCGAGCAAGCGATGAACAGCATAAATATCAGGGCGGCCGCCACGGTGAGAATGAGGAACCAGCCGAAATTGGAGGTGATCCAGCCGGTGACGGTGTTCAGGGTGGATTCCGCGGAATCCTTGTTCACCAATCCCCAGATGGACACCAGGATCACACCGATACCGGAGGTGATGAACACCACCCAGTTCGGTTTCGGTGGCCGGCCGCCGCTATCAAAGGTGCCCGCCCTATAGGTGCCCACGATGGCGCGGCGATTCGTCGGTTCCTCGTGCGGCTGGGTGGTCTGCTTATAGGTCCTAGGGGTATTGCTCGAAGACATCTCGCAACTCTCGTTATCGATGGCGTTGATCTCGTGCACGCACACACCCGCACTGGGGCTGCGAGCCCCCTCCCCGCCTAGCGACGCAGGAGCACGCACCACCTCCGCGCGACGCCACAGAATTCTCTCTGGCGCGCCGCGCCCGCGAGCGTATGGCGAATAACAGTGTAGACCCCACCGCCGACATCAGGTTGAGAGGGCAATATTATCGTCGCAGCGCACCGGCGCATGTTAAGGATTCAGCTCGGCGAGAAATGCGCGATCAACGGCGCTAAGCTCCACGTGCTCGAGCAGATCAGGGCGACGCTCCGCGGTGCGCTGCAGCGCCTGCTCCCGCCGCCATCTCTCCACCCGGGCATGATCGCCGGAGAACAGCACCTCGGGAACATCGAGTCCCCGCCAACTCCGGGGCTTGGTGTAGCTCGGCCCCTCCAGCAGACCAGTGGAGAAGGAGTCATCCTCGTGGCTGTTCTTATTGCCCAGCACCCCGGGGATCAGTCGCACGATTGCCTCCGCCATCACGAGCACCGCTACTTCCCCACCGACCAGCACGTAATCACCGATGGAGACTTCTTCTACCCGATAGCGCTGGCGGGCATCCTCCACCACCCGCTGATCGATGCCTTCATAACGGCCGCAGGCAAACACGATATGCCTCTCCCTCGACCAGCGCTCAGCATCGGCTTGCTGAAAAGGCCGGCCTGCCGGGGTGGGCACGATGAGCAGGGGCCGCTGCTCCGCCACTGTCTCATAGTCCTGCTCCACCACGGCCGGCCCACGCACGTGCCGCTGGGCTGAACTGAGCAGTTCCACCTCGGCAGCGGGCCCGGTACCGGCGGCGACATCATCCAGCGCAGGCCCCCACACCTCTGGTTTCATCACCATGCCGGGGCCGCCGCCATAGGGGGAATCATCCACCGCCTTGTGGTTGCCGCTGGCCCACTGCCGCAGGTCGTGCACCCCGACCTGCACGATGTTGTGCTCAATCGCCTTGCCAATCAAGGCGTGGCGAAGCGGCTCCACATAGCCGGGGAAAATGCTGAGAACATCGAGACGCATCAGAGATCCAACAACCCTTCCGGCGGGGTCAGCGTGATGCTGCCGCTCTCCAGATCCACCTCGGGCACGATCGCCTCAACAAAGGGAACAAGGCTCTCGCCGCCGCTGCTGAGCCGAATATTCAGCAGGTTATGGGCCACACCGCGCTCGACGCTGAGCACCTCACCGATGTGTGCGCCATCGACGTAGACGCGCAGGCCTTCGAGCTCGTGATCGTAGAAGCCCTCGTCCTCGTCCTCCTCGCGGGGTTCGGCGACAAAGCGCATGCCGCGCAGGCTCTCGGCCGCGGTGCGATCGGCGATCTCTTTGAACTTCACCAGCAGCCGCCCCTTATGCACTCGTGCCGCGGCGATGGTGAGCTCAAGGGTTTTTCCAGTTTGCTGCCCCTCGAGCACCTCGCCGATGGCGAATCGTTCCTCGGGAACATCGGTGGTGGGGTCGATGATCACTTCTCCCTTAATGCCATGGGATTTGATCACGCGCCCAATCTGCAGCTTCTCATCCATGATTGTGTAGTTTAAAGCCCTTTCTGCCGTGGGTGAACTAGTGGCCAGCCGCGCCCCGCGCCAGGGCGGCTTACGCATGAGAAAACCGCACCACGCTTTCCCTGTGCACAATGTGCGGGGCGTGGTGCGGTTGGCGTCGATAAGCGCGCAGAGTTTACTCTGCAGCCTCCTCAGCCTCGGCCTCCTTGGCAGCCTCTTCCTCAGCCTTCTTCTTGGCCTCGGCCTCAGCGGCGTCCTTCTCTTCCTTAGCCTTGCGCTTCTTCTCGGTGATGGCCTCGGCGGTCGGGCCGTTATTGGCCTCGGAGAGAGCCTCGTTGAACAGCTCCAGCTTGGACTTCTTCTCCGGGGCAACCTTCAGGGTGCCCTCGGCGCCCTCGATGCCCTTGAACTTCTGCCAGTCGCCGGTGACCTTCAGCAGGGCGAGAACCGGCTCGGTCGGCTGGGCGCCCACGCCCAACCAGTACTGAGCACGCTCGGAATCGATGCGGATGACCGAGGGGTCCTCCTTGGGGTGGTAGATACCGATGTTCTCGATGACCTTGCCGTTGCGGCGGGTACGAGCATCAGCCACAACCACGCGGTACTGCGGGGTGCGGATCTTACCGATGCGGGCGAGCTTAATCTTGACAGCCATGTATGGCTCCTTTTCTTCTTGTCACTTAGGCAGTACAGACGCGCCTACACAGGTGGTGGGCGCCGGTTCAACCCTTGGATTTACCTGCGGGTGACACCATGGGGTCGCCAGGCGAGACGTACTCGGGGACTGGCAGTTACCGCAGACAACTCGAAGAATACTACCTGAGGCCCTCGACAGACACAACCCACGCTTAAGTACTGCTCCCCTCCATCCGCGGCCCCACAACGCTCGCGTCTTTTCGTCAAACGCGCCCGTGGTCGGTAGGCTAAACAGTCGATATCAGCCCGCTGCCACAGGCTTAAACCTTGTCACTGTATATTTTTTCGGTCGGCTTAAGCTGGGCGGAAAAGATGAGCATCAAAGGAGTCGAGTTCACCCAGTGTCTGAGAGCAATGCGCTGAAATCGGTGTCATATCGCTACGACCTCGACGGTTTGCGCGGTGTCGCTATCGCCTTTGTGGTGATCTTCCACGTGTTCGTCGGCCGTGTCTCCGGCGGCGTCGACGTCTTCCTGCTGCTATCCGGCTACTTCTTCCTCGGCTCGCAGCTGCGCTACGCCGAGCGCATGCGCGCCTCCCTTAATCCATGGTGGCCGCTATGGCGCACCATCCGCAGGCTGGTGCCGGCGCTGGTGGTGGTGCTCGTTTCGGTGGCGGGCTTGGTGTGGTGGATGGTGCCCTCGCTGAAGGAGGGCACGCTGGTCAAGCAGCTGCTTGCCAGCCTGCTGTACTACCAAAACTGGGAGCTGGCCACCCAGGACGCCGACTATAACGTGGCCTCGGATAGCGTCAGCCCGCTGCAGCATTTGTGGTCCATGTCAGTGCAGGGCCAATTCTATGTGGCGGCTATCCTGCTCTCCCTCGGTCTGCTGGCGCTGCTGCGCCTGCTGCGCTTGCGCCGCACCCGGGTATCCACGGTGGCGGGGCCCATCCTCATTCTCATCACCCTAGCGTCCTTTATTTATGCGTGCATTCTGCACAACCAGGATCAGGGCCTCAACTACTATTCCACCTTCTCCCGCGCCTGGGAGCTCACCCTCGGCGCCGTCCTGGCCATCTATGGGCACAGGATTCAGCTGAATGAGAAGCTGCGCTCCGCCCTGGCGGTCCTGGGTCTGCTCATGGTGCTCAGCACCGGCCTGCTCTTCGACGGTGCGCAGGTTTTCCCCGGCCCGTGGACGCTTTATCCCCTCGGTGGTGCGGTGTTCATCATCCTCGGCTCCGGCCCAGTATCGACTCTGCTCAGCCGCCGCAGCATGCGCTGGCTCGGCGATATCGCCTATTCCCTTTATCTCTGGCACTGGCCGCTGTTGATCCTCTCGGTGATCTACTTCGATCTCACCGAGCCCAGCATCGTGCTGGGCGTGGCGGTGATCGCGCTGTCCGTGGTGCTGGCCCATATCACCTACACCCTCGTGGAAAAGCCGCTGCGTCAGCACCGCTCCCGCCCGATGAATGATGAGTATGTGGCGTGGAGTGCCTTCCAAGCGATGCAGAATAACTCCGCGGCGCGGCTGCGGGGTCTGGGCGGTGCCAGCGTGGCCACCGTGTTCCTCCTTCTGCTGTCTATCGCGCCGGCCTATGACCAGCAGCTCAGCAACGCCGAGGAGCAGATTTTGGACCCGCAGATCTATCCTGGGGCGCTGGCACTCAGCGGAGCGACTGTGCCGCAGGATGTGGACCCGCAGCCTGATCCGGAGCTGGTTGGCGATCTCTATCCACAGATCGGTTGGGATCGCTGCATGGCCTTTTCTTCCCAGCCCCCAGCCTACTTCCCTACCACCGCCTCCAATCCCGATGGCGAGGATGGGCCCTGTGCCTATGGCGAATTGGATAACTTCAACAAAACCATCTACTTGGTGGGCGGCAGCCACGCCGAGCAATATTCCTCGGCACTCATCGACATCGCTAAGGAAGAGGGGTGGCGGATCATCCCGCAGCTGCGCCAGGGCTGCCCGCTCTTTTTGCAATACGAGGGCGAATACAGCCCGGAGAATACGTGCGCCCGCTATAACCACAAGTCCTTGGATCTGCTGCTGGCAGCCCAGCCGGATCTGGTGCTCTCCACCTCCACCCGCCCGCAGTTCTTGAGCGGCGAGGGCCCCGACCATGTGCCTTTTGATTATGAGCGGGTCTGGGAGCTGCTGGACGAGGCCGGTATCCCCTTCTTGGGCTTGCGCGATAATCCATGGGGCTGGGATGAGGACGGTACGCCTTTCAACCGCACCCAGTGCATGGCCCAGGGCAATAGCGCTGAAGAGTGCGGCGTGGACCGAGACCTCGTCTACGCAGAGGAGGATCCCGCCAAGGAGATCCTGGACGGCTTCGACAATATGCGCTCGGTGGATACCGCTGATTGGTTCTGCGAGGAGGACTTCTGCCCGCCGGTGATCGGCAATGTCTACGTCTACCGCGATCGCAACCACATCTCGGAGGCCTATGCCTACACCCTGAAGGAGAAGCTGCGGGCCGAGCTGAAAAAGATGTTTGCCGATATCGACCCCGACAAGCTCGGCGATCCGGACGCCACCCCCACCACCACCTTCTTCGACGAAAGCGATCCGGTGAACATGCGCTAGGCGCCCTCATCCCGGGCGCGACGGGCACACCGACAGCAGCAGGCGGCCTGCACTCCTCCTTCTCAAGGGAAGCGCAGGCCGCCTGTGGGCTATCGGGCCGCAGCGACCGCGGCGGCCCGATCTAGCTATTTGCCTTTACCGAAGTCCAGCTTGCTCAGATCGATATCTTCCATGCCCTTCGGCATCTTCGGCATACCGGGGAAGCCACCGCCCATGCCGCCCATCTGCTGCTGCAGCTTCTCCAATTCCTCTGGGGAGGGCATGCCGCCACCCATCCCAGGCATGCCGCCGCCCATTCCGGGCATTGCGCCCCGCTTCGGCCCGCGGTTTTTGCCCTTATTGGTGCGCTTGCCCTTCTTATTCTTGCGCCCCTTCGGCTTCTTCTTCGTGGCCGAGCGGCCGCCGCCCATGCCCGGCATGCCGAACTGGCCGGCCATCTTGCTCATCATCTTCTTCGCCTCAAAGAAGCGCTCCACCAACTGGTTCACTTCCGAGACGGCCACACCGGAGCCCTTGGCGATGCGCTTGCGGCGGGAGGCGTTGAGGATCTTCGGGTCCTCACGCTCAGCGGGGGTCATGCCGCGGATGATGGCCTGGATTCGGTCGAGCTGCTTCTCATCCACCATGTCGGCCATCTGCGACATCTGGGAGCCGCCGGGCAGCATCTTCAGGATGTTGCCGATCGGCCCCATGCGGCGGATCATGAGCATCTGATCGAGGAAGTCCTCCAGGGTGAGCTCGCCGGTGCCCAGCTTGGAGGCGGTTTTCATCGCCTCTTCCTGGTCCAGCTTCTGCTCGGCCTGCTCGATCAAGGAGAGCATATCGCCCATGCCGAGGATGCGGCTGGCCATGCGCTCCGGGTGGAAGACATCGAAATCTTCGAGCTTCTCGCCGGAGGAGGCGAACATAATCGGCTTGCCGGTAACCTCACGGATCGACAGCGCCGCACCACCGCGAGCATCGCCGTCCAGCTTGGTCAGCACCACGCCGGTGAAATCCACGCCATCGCGGAAGGCCTCGGCGGTGTGCACCGCATCCTGACCAATCATGGCGTCGATCACGAAGAGCACTTCGTCTGGGTTCACGGCATCGCGAATATTGCGGGCCTGCGTCATCAGCGTCTCGTCGATACCGAGACGACCAGCGGTGTCCACGATCACGATATCGTGCTGAGCTCGCTTGGCCTCAGCGATACCCTGGCGGGCCACATCCACGGGGTCGCCATGGGAGGTGCCCATCTCGTGTTCGCTGCCGAGGGCGGTGCCGGGATCGGGGGCGAAGGTGGGCACACCGGCGCGCTCACCAACGATTTGCAGCTGCTGCACGGCGCCGGGGCGCTGCAGATCGCAGGCCACCAGCATGGGGGTGTGCCCCTGTCCGGCGAGGTGCTTAGCCAACTTACCGGCCAGGGTGGTTTTACCAGCACCCTGCAGACCGGCGAGCATGATCACCGTGGGCGGGTTCTTGGCCAAGTTCAGCCGGCGGGTCTCTCCACCGAGAATGTCAACGAGTTCCTCGTTGACGATCTTGATCACTTGCTGCGCCGGGTTGAGCGCCTTAGAAACCTCCGCGCCGGTTGCCCGGGACTTGATGCGCTTGATAAAGCCGCGCACCACACTCAGCGAGACGTCCGCCTCGAGCAGCGCCAGCCGGATCTCGCGGGCGGTGGCATTAATATCAGCTTCAGTGAGCTTGCCTTTGCCGCGTAGATCCTTTAGCGCCCCTGTGAGCCGGTCTGATAGTGATTCAAACACGAAAAGTTTCTCCCCTAGATGTACGTCTTGTCTCGCTATACATTACCTATACCGGATTTATGCTAGCCGTTGAGCAGGCAGCGCGTCACGTCACGTTCGATCTGCGCGGAGTCATACTCGCCGGCGAGACAAAACTGGGCAATACAGGTGGCACCGGGCCGGCGCAGGCTCAGCCACTCCACCTCTGGCAGCACGCTCAGTAGTGTGCCGAGGATGCCGTGCACATCGGGCGCGCGCACCTCGACGGTGCGGCCATACCAATAGGTGGCCACCATGGAGGTGTGCACCTGCGGCGGGGTGGTGTGCACTCCCGACTTATAGGACTGCACAAAATGCTGAATGTCGAGTTCTGTGCCGAAACGCGGCCGCGCCTTGAGGGCCACGCAGTCGCCATTGACGCCGGCTTTGCGCAGCCGCAGGCCGCTGGCATGAACGGTGGCCAACAGCGTCATCAGCTGGGCGCGGTTCGGAATACGCGCCAGGATCCGGTAGTGCGCGCCCCGGCGCACGACCTCGATGGTCTCAACCTGCTCAATCTGCGGCGGCTGCGGCACAACACAGGTGAGCATCCGCTCGGCATTGCGCACGAGAATGTCCATGCCATAGGCCAGTGTGGAACTATATACCCCCGGCCCGGTGCCGCGCGCATCTGCCTTGGTCAACAGCGCCAAAAGGTTGAGGATGAGCTGATCGTAGTGCACCGCATCGAGTAGCTTATCGACGCTATCCTCGCTACTCACATCCGTGGTGGTGGCCAATTCCGCGAGGGTGGTGTGCTCGAGCACCAAGGTGCGCAGCACCTCCACATCGGCCGCGGCGAAACCCATGCGCTGGGCTTGTGCCACCACCATCTCCGCGCCCACGATGGCGTGCGGCCGGCCGCAGCGCTTGCCCATGTCGTGGAAGAGCGCGGCCAGAAGCAGCAGGTCTGGGCGTGCCGCCGCGATGGTTTCGCTGGCGCAGTTTTCCACCACGGCTATGGAGTGGCGGTCGATGGTGTGAATATGCGTGGGTTCCTTGGGCATGAGACCCCGCACTCTCTCCCACTCCGGCACGAGCGGGCTGAATAATCCGAAGCGGTCCATCGACCGCACCACCTCGAGGGTGTGCTCGGGGCTGGAGAGGACGGTAAAAAAGTCCTCGACTGAGGGCTTAGGCCACGGCTCCGGCAGCGGCGGGCAGGTGCGCAGCGAGGACCACACGGCCGTGGACACCCGCAGCCCGTGGCGGGCGGCTGCGGCGGCAACGCGCAGCGGCAGGCCCGGATCCTCGAAGTTGGTATCGCGCGCCAAGGACACGTGATCGCCTTGGGCAAAAACATCTAAGTCCACCGGCTGGCGGCGGCTGCGGGTCAGCGGGACGCGGGTGATCACATCGCGGGCGCCATCGAGGGCCCGCGTCAGGGCCACATCCACGTTGTGGGCGGCCTCGGCGATGGCGCGGGACAGCTCATAACGATCGGTAAAGCCGAGCTTATCGGCCACGTCCACGGCGAACTCGGGGTCGAGGACATCTCGGTGCCGATGGGCGACCGTGTGCAGCAGCGTGCGGGCGTCGATAAGCAAACGGCGCTCGCGGGAAAGATCAGGGGCGTCCACGAGATTGCCGAGGGCGAGCGCGCGCAGCAACTCAATATCGCGCAGCCCGCCGTGCCCGTTTTTCAGATCCGGCCGAGTCATGGACACGCACGAGCCCGAGCGCCGCCAGCGCTTAATGGCCTCATCGGCGATGTGGTCGAATTTGCGCGGCAGCACTTGCCGCCAGCGATGCCGCACCGCGCGGATGGTGAAGGCAGTGAGCTCCTCGTCGCCGCTGACATGGCACAAATCCAGCAAGGCGAGGCTGGCGCTGGGTTCGGTGGCCAGTACCGAGAGGCAGTCGGCGGTGGTGCGCACGCTGTGGTCGAGGGCGATGCGCGAATTCCAAATGGGATACCACACCTCGGAGAGATCACCGTCGAAATCATCGGGAATGAGCAGCACCAGATCGAGATCGGAATGTGGCGTCATTTCTCCGCGCGCGAAAGAACCGGTGGCCGCGAGAGCGCAGCCTGGGGGCACCTGCACCGTGGCTACCGTCTGGTGCACGGAATCGAGGGTGTCGCTGCGAAACACAGCGGCGGTATGGGAGAGCTTCATAGTCATCAGCATAAAAACAGCCCCCGGTACCCAACGCACGTGGGCCCGGAGGCTGGAGAAAAGAGCGGCGTGAAGTTACAGGGCGTCGGAGCCGCGCTCGCCGGTACGCACGCGCACGAGCTGCTCGATCGGGCTCACCCAAATCTTGCCGTCGCCGATCTTGCCGGTGCGGGCGGCGCTGGCGATGGTGTCGAGCACCTCGTCGAGCTGGGAATCGTCCACAATGGTCTCGATTTTGATCTTCGGCACGAAGTCGATGGCATACTCGGCGCCGCGGTAGACCTCAGAGTGGCCCTTCTGCTGGCCATAGCCCTGGGTTTCGGTCACGGTCATGCCCAGCACGCCGATCTGGGAGAGGGCTTCTTTAATGTCGTTGAGAGTAAAAGGCTTAACGATGGCGGTAACAAGCTTCATGGGACAGTCACTCCTTGGAGATAGCGGTATCGGTGTCCGCGCCGAGCTGTCATCGATGGGCCTCGCATGAGGTCGATGCGCTCCGCGCCTTCGCCGTGCACGCGGCACTAGGGCCGCGTAAATAGGTTGTGCCTACAGAGTGTAGTTATTTCTCATAGTCTGCGTCGGCGGCACCGGATCCGCGATGGACTCCGGTGCCACCTGCCGGGACTGCGCTAGAAGCGCATCGAGGAGGTCTCGTAGGCGGTCTCGCCGTGGATGCGGTAGTCGATTCCGCTTTCCTCATCGGTTTCTTCGATGCGCCAGCCCATGGTGCTGCGGATAATCAGGGCCATGACCACGGTGACCGCGGCGGAGACAATCATCGCCGCGAGTGCCACTGCGAACTGCACCACCAGCAGTTTGAAGCCATCGCCACCACCGCCGTAGAAGATACCGATATTGGTATCCAGTAGCGCCAGGCCGATGGTGCCCCACAGGCCAGCGACTAGGTGCACACCCACCACATCGAGGGTGTCATCGAGGCCGAAGCGGTACTTCCAGCTCACTGCCCAGGCCGCGAGTCCACCGCCAACGGCGCCGAGTGCGAGGGAGCCGACGGGGTCGAGAGCACCGGCGGCCGGGGTGATCGCCACCAGGCCTGCCACCACGCCCGAGGCCGCACCGAGGGAGGTCATGTGGTGATCGCGGATACGCTCCACCACCAGCCAGCCCATAATGCCGGCGGCGGCTGCGGCGGCGGTATTCATCCATGCCAGACCGGCCAGCCCATCGGCGGCAAAGGCGGAGCCGGCGTTAAAGCCGCACCAGCCGAACCAGAGCAGGCCAGAGCCGACCATCACCATGGGCAGGTTGTGCGGGCGGTGCACGTGGCGCGGGAAGCCCCTACGGCGTCCGCAGACTACGGCCAGCACCAGCGCTGCGGTGCCTGCGGCAATATGCACGACGGTGCCGCCGGCGAAGTCTACCGGCCCGATGAGGGCGTCCTCGCCCTCGGTGCCGAACATCCAACCCGCAATGGAGTGGGAGGATTCGGAGAGCAATCCGCCGCCCCACACCATGTGCGCCAGCGGGAAATAGGCAAAAGTGACCCACAGGCCGGCGAATACCAGCCAGGAGGAGAACTTCACGCGCTCAGCGATAGCACCGCTGATGAGCGCCACGGAGATAACGGCGAAAGTCACCTGGAAGGCGACGTCGATAATCGCCGGATACCCGGCTTCACTCATCACGTACTCGCCGGCGCCATCGGTCATCACATTGCGCAGGCCGAAGTCCGTGAAGGGATCGGCCACAATGCCGGCGAGGTCCTTGCCACCATAGGACATGGACCATCCATAAAGAATGAAGATGGGGATGACGACCCCCATCGCCCCAAAGGACATCATCATCGTGTTCAGTACGGACTTCTGGCGGGACATTCCGCCGTAGAACATGCTGAGTGCAGGAGTCATGAGCAACACCAAGGAAGCGGACATGAGCATCCAGCTTGCGTTTCCCTCCATGCTTTCTTCCTTTCTTGCTGCTGTGTCTCGTTATCGTCGGGTATCTATCACCAACAAAAATAACTATAGCCCAATAGAAAAATAAATTCTATTGCCCTATAGAAAGCGGCACCCCTTCATAGGAAAACCGCCCCTATCTGCACAGATAGGAGGCGGTAATCATGCGGTCGCGGGGGTAGCTCTAGCCCAAGAGTGCGTCGACGAAACTCTCCGGCTCGAAGGGCGCAAGATCGTCTGCTCCCTCGCCCAAGCCGACGAGCTTCACCGGCACACCCAGCTCTTCCTGAACTTGGAACACGATACCGCCCTTGGCGGTGCCGTCGAGCTTGGTGAGCACCACACCGGAGATATCCACAACATCACGGAAGGTGCGCGCCTGAATCAGCCCGTTCTGGCCCACGGTGGCATCCAGCACCAGCAGCACCTCGTCCACCTCGGCCTTCTTCTCTACGACGCGCTTGACCTTGCCCAGCTGATCCATCAGACCCTGCGAGGTGTGCAAACGCCCGGCGGTATCGATGAGCACCACATCGGCGTGCTGCTCGATGCCCTGTGCCACGGCGTCGAAGGCCACCGATGCCGGATCGGCGCCTTCCTTGCCGCGCACGGTGGTCGCACCCACCCGAGTACCCCAGGTATCCAGCTGGTCGGCGGCGGCCGCACGGAAGGTATCGGCGGCGCCCAGCACCACGTTGTGGCCCATAGACACCAGCACGCGCGCCAGCTTACCGGTGGTAGTGGTTTTACCGGTGCCATTGACACCCACCACCAGAACCACGGCTGGCTTGCCCTCATTGGGGATGGCGCGGATGGAGCGATCGAGCTCCGGCTGGCAGGCCTCAATGAGGGTCTCGCGCAGCATGGCCCGCGCCTCCTGCTCGCTGGACACACCGCGGGCGGCGATCTTCTCACGCAGATCATCCACGATCTTCATCGTCGCCGTGGAGCCGAGATCCGCCATGATCAGCGTGTCCTCGATCTCCTCCCAAGCATCCTCATCCAGATCGCCGGCGGAGAGAATACCCAGCACAGACTGGCCGATCACATTCTGCGAACGCGACAAGCGTCCACGGAGCTTGCCCAAACGCCCCTCGGCGGGTGCGATATCCTCGCGCTCGACCTCGGCCGGCTCGGGCTCCACCACGGCGGTATCGGACTCCTCCGCCGCCGCAGCAGGCTTATCGACGCCCTCTCGCTGCTCAGCATCGTCCTCGGCAGCAGTCTTGCCCTCAGAAACGACCGGCTGCTCATAGCTCTTGGACGACGCGGACTGGGTTAGCGGCGCCGGCCCGTCACTGACGCTGCGGGCCTGATCCTCCTCGACCGGGGCGTCCTCGACCGGGGCTGGCGCAGGCTGCTCGGTGGCCTTTTCGGCCTCCACCCGATCGATCTCGGCGTCCTCGACGGAACTGATCTGCTCCTCCGCTGCGGTGGGCTCGCTAGGCTCCGCTACAGGCTCCGGTGCCGGCTTCTCCACTGCGGTGGGCTCGGGCTGCGGGGTGTCCTGCGGGGTCGTGGAGGGTTGCGGGCCGTCGAGGCGCTGGCCGTCGCGAAGCTCGGGCTCCTTCTTCTTCGGGGTAGAACCGCTACCGGCGGCGGGGGCGAAGTTAAAGCCGCCCTGCGCCTGATAGTTACCGGATTTCTCCTCGCGGGTGAGCTCCTTGGTCTCCTCTTCGTCCTTCTCGAAAGAGACAGTCTTGGCCTGCTTGCGCTTCAAACCGATCACAATGAGCGCGATCAGCAGCAGCAGAACAACAACAACCGCCGCAATAATATAAGTGGTATCCATAGCGTCAATCCTCACTAGTGGGTCTTTATTGGGATATCCCCGTCCACGTTAGTATCTCTAGCTCGCCAGCGATGGATACTTTTCCGCCAGTACCATTGCCTCGCTCGAGACCACGTCGCCGGTCACCAGATCCGGCACCACGGTGGCCATCTCGGCCCAGCCCGGGCCCACCTCATCCAATAGCTTGGACTTGCCCAGCATGTCGTGGGCGTGCATGCGCGCCGCGAGAGCGAAAATCATCGACACCACCGGTGCCAGCGCCCATAGATCCTGCGGGTTATCGGTATCCACGCCATCCAACTTGTCGAAGCGGATACGCGCCGAGTTATAGAGCCGGCGCTGCGCGCCCTTGATACCGCGCATCAGCGTCAAGGCCGGCTTGATCAGCTTGTGCCGCACCAAGATCTCAGAGAGCTGCTCGCGGTGCTTGAAGGTTTCAAATACCGCCATCAATCGCGTGGAATCCGCCATCATCGGCCCCGGCACGATCTCTGCCTGGGAGAAGAACATCTCCAGCAGCATCTCCTGCTGCGCCGGATCCATGTGCGCGATCTGCACAGTCGAACGATCAATGCAGGCGGTGTCCAAGGTGGCGTCGCGGCCGGTGCTCAGCGTCTCCACCAAGCGCTTACCGGCGGCGTCCTCCAGCTGCTTCATCACGGCCCGCAGCCGCTGTCGAGTCTCGGGGCTTATGGTCTCTTCCTCGAGGGCTGCGGCCAGCTCCGGCAGCCCAGCCAGGGTGCTGAGCACACCAATCCACGCATTGCGGTGAATCTCCGTGGCGTCCACGGTGGCCTCGGCCCCCTCATGGGTGCCGGACATCGGGGTGGCCACCAGCCCGGAGGAGACTACGCAGCCGGGCTGCAACTCGCTGGGCACCAGCGAGGAGGCCAGCCCTGACAGGGCCTGCTGCGGATGGGTACGCACCACGGCGGTGATGGCACGCCGCATCGGGGTATCGGCCCTATCCTCGGAGGCAAGGAAGTCCCAGAGCATCGGCATAATCGCGGGATCGTCGGGAGCGGAGTCGGACTCGCCGGCGAGAAACGCGGAGAACTCGGTAAAGCCCGCCGAGCCGCTGCGATAGTAGCCCTCTTGGGCGATGGTCGATGCCGTTTCTGCGGGCGTGCGCGCGGGACGCTGCACGCTATAGGGATCAGAGGAAAAGAGCTGAATGGCTAGATCGCCAGCGCCCCGATATGCCTCTGGCAGCGGGGTCTGGGCGCTGATCTCGTCGATCGTGCTCGCCAGCGCCCAGGGGGCGGTCAATGGCCAGATCCAGGCGCCCACGCGGTGATCGCTCGGCAGATCGCTGCAGTGCAGGGTATCGTCGACAAGCTCAACCCCAGAGGTCAAGGGAGCAGGGTTGATATCGGCGAGGCCGACGGAGACCTTCCGATTCACGGCCTTATCTACCCACTCCAGGTCCATGCGGCCGGCTGGCATGGCGTTCATCGAGCCCACAAGCCGCGACATATCCGCGGCGAAGGTGTAGTCATCGAGGCGCGTCATCTTCGCGGTGCGCAAGGGGGTGCCGTGGTTATTCCGCACGGAAATACTCGGCTGGCTCACTCCGCCGCCGGCGGGCACGCGCAGGCGCACCATGCCCTGCGGATCGAACTCGGTGGGTTGGACGCGGGCGCGGGTGGTGCGCCACGAGGCCGGTTGGGTCTGCAGCGGCAGCTCAAAGAGCAGCCGCGGCGGGGTATAGCGCAGCGGCAGCTGATCGCCTTCCTCGGTGGTGATGGCGAAATCCACGCCCGCGGCATCGGCTGCCACCTCCACGCGGGAGGGCACCACAGCAAAAGGTTTCTCGCCGTGGCTAATGCGCAGCGTCGCCGGGGAGAGTCCACCCTGGGCGGGGATACGGAAGGTCAGGGACCCACCGGCTACCTCGCTCTGGGTGTGCAGCCCCTCCACCAGGGCGCACTCGTGACGGAAGGACTCATTGCGGGGACCGCGCAAACGGATGAGGTACTCCCCCACCCACGGTGAGTCCCACGCGGCAGGATCAAAGATATCGAAGACGCCGCCCTCTGCGGGCACCTCCAGCGGCTCGGCTGGGGCCACCTCCATGCCTTCCTCGCCGATGCCGGCGAAGGCCGAGATGGTCAGATACCACGTTTCTGCCTGGCCCGATACCGTGGGCGGGAACTCAGCAAGCAGCGACTCGGAATGCACCGGCAGGCCGCTGGTGGTGCGCACGCAGGCGGCGGCCGGGGAGGGATCGCGGAAGATCACGCGCTGGCGGGCATCCACGCAGCGCACATTCTGCTCGCCGGCGCCATCGCGGTCGATCTTCAGGCTCGCCGCATCGGAGGTATCCACGCGCACGCACTGCCACTTATCCCAGCCCTCAACAGCTACCGTGTCGATGATCGGCAGGTCGCGGCCGGTGACCACGTCCACCACCTGGGCGTCATTCGGGCACACCACGCACAGCTCGGGATAGTGCAAGGAGGCCTTGTCGGTGACATTCGCGCCCTTGGGGGTGAAGATCAGGGCGGGATCCTCCGAGTCGATCACCGGCACCACCCAGTTCAGCTCGGTGGTGACATCGTGGATGGCGATCTCGCGGGTCTGGTGCTCCACTGCGATATCGAGCGCCTGAGAGTAGGGGCGCTGCTCGCCCCAGGGGCGGCCGGTGCGATAGACAGTGGTGGTGCCGTCGATAGACACCCGCCATTGAATCTCCTCATTCGGCTGGTTCACCACCTTTTGCTCCGGCAGGCGCAAGCACACCTTCCGGCGGGCGGCGTTCCACATGATGCGGGGGCGCAGCTCGCGGGTACCCACGCCCACGGCGTGCTGGCGATCCTCGGTGCCCACCGGCCGTTCGCGCAGCTCGGCAATTACATGCTCCGCCACTGGCTGCACCATAGCCGGGCTCGGCCACTCATCACTACGCACCCGCCACGTCGCGCCTTGAGAGGCGGTGAATTGGCGGAAGGTCTCCACCGAGTGCAGCACCTCCGCCAGCAGCTCTGGGGCGGCCTGGGCCACCGCGGCCGTGACGGGAAGCTCCTCTGCCTCCGCCAAGAAGGCCACGTCTACCTCGCCATTCTGGGCGTCGAGTAGCTCGAGCAGCCCGGGGATCTCGGCGGCAGTCACGCCGATGTGGGCGGCAAGCACCAGCACCGGAGACTCCGCCATGCCCTCGGGAACGGTGGTCTCGGTGGCTGCGATCACCCGGCGTGCCGCACTATCGGCGGCGGCCACCATGTCCTCGGTGGTGGGCAGCGCCATGCCGGAGAGGTATTCGATGAAAAAGCTCTCGGCGTCAATCATCGTGGAGGCGCGGTTGAGCAGGGTGGCCAGCGCGAGGTTCGGCGAGGAGACCATAAGCTCCTCCAGCTGGGCGCCATCGGCGAGCTGCCGCGATAGAAACGCCCCATAGAAGCGCTCGATGCGCTCAAGTGCATCCGAGCTCAGCGCCCGGAGGGGAAAGGTGGGGGTGTGTTCGAACTCCTGCTTGAGTTCCAGCTCGGTGCGGAAGGCCCACCCGAGTAGAAATTCCGTGGAGGAGGAATCGGCGGCTGTGTTGGTTCTACTACCGGCGCCGGTGCTCATAAGTTGGTGTGGTCCCCTTCTACTGCTTGATCACATACTGTGCGGTACTCGACGCAGCGCGTGGCATGCCTGCGCTAAGAGTCTTAGCGTAGTCCACGTGCCGCGCCAGTTCACCACGACTCCCGATTGCCGGTGCGGGCACGCCCCGAGGCGCTAGGTTGTGGGCTCGCCCACGGCCGGATCGACGCTGCGGGGCTCGCTGTGCGGGCTCATGCGCTGCGAGAGCACCTGGGTGACGCCATCGCCGCGCATGGTCACTCCGTAAAGCACGTTGGCGATGTCCATGGTGGGTTTTTGGTGGGTGATCACGATCAGCTGCGAGGTTTCGCGGAGATCCTCAAACAGCGCGATGAGGCGCCGCAGGTTGACGTCGTCAAGCGCCGCCTCGACCTCGTCCATGACATAAAACGGCGAGGGCCGGGCCTTGAAGATCGCGACGAGCAGTGCCACCGCAGTCAGCGATTTCTCGCCACCGGAGAGCAGCGAGAGTCGTTTCACGCGCTTGCCCGGCGGGCGGGCTTCCACGTCGATGCCGGTACCGAGCATGTCGGAGGGGTCCGTGAGCAGCAGCCGCCCTTCTCCTCCGGGAAAGAGCGTGGCGAAGACCGTGGGGAATTCTTGCTCCACATCCCGCCATGCCTCGGTGAAGAGGGTGAGGATCTGATCGTCCACCGACTCGATCACATCCTCCAGATCCGCCCGGGCCTGCTCCACATCGGCCAGCTGGGAGCTGAGATAGTCATAGCGCTCCTCCAGCGCCTTGTACTCCTCGAGGGCCAAGGGATTGACCTTGCCCAGGGCGGCCAGCTGCTTTTCTGCCTGCTTCAACTCGCGGGTGGTGGCAGCGCGATCAAAGCCCGGGCCGGGGGCGTGCTCGCTGCGCAGCGTAGCAGCATCCACCCCAGTCTGCTCGCTGAGCTTGACGACGCTTTCCTCCAGCCGCACCCGAGTTGTGGACAGCGCCATCTCCACCTCGTGGCGGGCATCACCGAGGCGCGAGGCTTTGTGGGTCGCCGCGGACAGCTCCTCGCGCGCCCGGCGAGCGCTGCTGACTACCGAGGCCTTGCGCTGCTCCAGCTCGTGGCGCTGGGTGGACACGGCTTCCCGTGCCGCCGCCACCCTGCTGCGCATCCGCTCACTTAGCTCCGCCACCACGGCGGCCAGACGCGTCTCCTGCTTGCGCTTTTCCAGCCGTGCCTCATGCCGGGCGCGCTGCTGCTCGGCCTGCATCGCCTGCGACTTCAGTGCCGCGGCCCGGCCGAGGGCTGCGTTTTCGCGCTGCTCGAGCTGGCCCAGCCGCAGCCGCGCCTCGGTGTCCATGGAGCGCAGCTGCTCCACATGCGCGGCCAGGTTGTCTTTCTCGGCGCTGGAGACCTCGGCGGGACTGTCCTCATCCTCGGCCGAAGCCAACAGCTCGGAGACGGTGCGATAATCCTCGCGCGCCTGCTCCAGCTCCTTGCTGGCCCTATCGAGCCGCTCATAGAGAGAGGTGTGTTCCCGCTCCTTATTATCGGTGGCCTTGATCAGCCGATCGACCTCGGCGGCCTTGGTTTTATCCACCGCGTCGAACTCGCGCAGCGCGGCGGTGGTGGCGGCCACATTCACGCGGGCGTCCTCGGCGGCCTTCTTGGTGCCGCTGAGGGTACCGGCCATATCCTCGCGACGGCGCAGCAGAGTGGACAAGGTGGCCTCGGTATCGCTGATCTGCTGGGCGATCTCCACGCTGGTGGAGCCCACAGCCTCCGCATCGCTGCTGCCGCTATCGGTGATGAGCCAGCCATGCCCCTGCACCGCCCCAGCAGGGGTGACGGCGCGCAGCCGCGGATCGGCTTCCACTAGCTCCCGCCCAGCGGCAATATCGGGCACGATCACCACATCCACCAGCATCCGCGTCAGCGCCGAGGACACCGCGGGGGATAGTTCCACCTCATCCAAGAGCCAGCGATGCGCGCCAATATCGGCATCAAGGCGCCAAGGATCGGCCTCGCCGCTGGCGATAAAGGCCGTGGCGGTGGTGTTCTCGGCGGCAAGCCGGGCCCGCAGCTCGGCATCGGGTAGCTCGCCCACAAGCGCCTCGGCGTGGCAGCCCAGTGCCGCCGCCAAGGCTGGGGCGAGGGCGGTATCGACCCGCACGTGTTCGGCGAGCTGGCTATAGTCTGCGGCGATATCCGCGGCCAGGGCGGCGCGGGGACGCTGCTGGCTTAATACCTCCACCTTCGATTCCAGCCGGGAGATGGCCACGTCGAGTTCGCGGTGCTCGGCGCTGACCTCCTCGAGTCGCTGCTCGGCGGCGTGGGCCTCGGCCTGCGCCTGGCGGGAGTCCTCCGCCAAGGGGGCGCGTTGCAACGTGGTGTGCTGCAGGGCCTTCTTCGCCTGCGCGAGCTCCTTGTTCAGCTCGTCGAGGGAGCTGGCAGCCTGGCGCACCTGTTGTTCGCGTTCCTCCACGCGCCGCTCGGCGGCGGCGATGGCTTTCTGCGCGCTATCGACGCGCTCAACCAGACGCGCTACCCCGGCCTGATGATCGGCGATGGCGGCGATGCGGGTGCGGTGCTCGCGTTCGGCGCGCTCGTAGTTCTCCCGTGCCGTGGCCAGCTCGCCGGAAATCTCCTCGAGTTGGGCGGCCGCCATCTCTTTGTCTTCGGAGAGCTCATAGGCTTCTTCCTCGGCCAGCTCGGCTTTCTCGCGTATCTGGGCGGCATCCGGGCCCTGATAGGCCTCCTCGGCGGCACGGCTGGTGCGCTCCCGGGCGATGCGTAAGGTGGCGTCCACCCGCTCGGCTAGGGAGGACAGCTCGAACCACAGGTTCTGGGCCTGCTCGAGCTGCGGGGTCACCTCGTCTACCGCGGCGTCCCATTCAGCAGCCGCGGCCTGCACCTGCTCCAGATCTGCACGTGCCTGGGCGTGGCTATCGATAGCGCGGCGATGGTGTACTTCCGCATCGGCGCAGGCGGCGTCCAGGCGGGTGATGGTATCGCCGGCCAGCTGCAGCCGGTTGTGCCGCACCGTCGCCTGCACCGTGGCGGCCTTCTGCGCCGCCTCGGCCTGACGTGCCAGCGGGCTGAGCTGCTTGCCCAGCTCCTCGGTGAGGTCGCGCAGGCGATCCAGGTTGGACTGCATCCCAACCAGCTTGCGCTGCGCCTTTTCCTTGCGGCGGCGATGCTTGAGCACCCCGGCGGCCTCTTCGATATAGGAGCGGCGCTCCTCCGGGCGGGATTCGAGAATCTCGGCCAGTTTTCCCTGGCCGACGATAATGTGCATCTCTTTGCCGATGCCGGAATCACTGAGCAGCTCTTGAATATCCATCAACCGGGCGCGCGAGCCGTTGATCTCGTATTCGGAGGCGCCATCGCGGAACATGCGGCGGGTAATAGAGACCTCCGAGTAGTCGATGTCGAGGGCACCATCGGAGTTATCGATTGTCAGCGTCACCTCGGCGCGCCCGAGGGGCTTGCGCCCGCCGGCGCCGGCGAAAATGACATCGTCCATCTTGCCGCCGCGCAGGCTTTTCGCGCCCTGCTCCCCCATCACCCAGGCCAGCGCATCCACCACATTGGATTTGCCGGAGCCATTGGGCCCCACGACAGCACAAATGCCGGGCTCGAACTTCATGGTGGTGGCGCTGGCGAAGGACTTAAAGCCCTTCATAGTCAGCGACTTCAAATACACCTTGAATTCCTCCCGGCATGGCCCCAGCTCGCGCTCCTCACTAGGCAGCGGCGCTGGGCTGCCCATCCACGACCTGCCCCGATAGGCAGCACGCGGAAGGGCCAGCGTGCGATGATCACCGCACAGATTTTAGCGGGTGTGAAAACCGCTCGCCCCGCGCGGGTCGGTGTAGTGCGGGATCACCGTCTCCACCGAGCCGGGCCGGTGATGCTTACTGGGCTGCTCACTCAGTCGCTGCACCAGCTCTGCTACGGCCGTCTCCGTGCCTTCGGCCACCACGCAGACCCGGCCGTCCACGAGGTTTTTCGCATATCCAGCGAGCCCGAGCTCTTTCGCGTTTTGCAGGGTCCACCAGCGAAAACCGACGCCTTGGACGTGGCCGTGCACCCACGCCGTCACCCGCGTGCCGGCGGCATCTTCGGCGCGGGAGGCGTCAGGCTCGCTGCCGGCCGCTGCTGCTGAGGAGTGATCCTGCGACGGGCACATCGATTAGAAATCCTTTGCCTTTTCTTCGCGGTGGGTCAGCGGATCGGAGCCGTCCCAGCATTCCATGCCGTCCCAGCCGCGCAGGCCGGGCACATCGTCGCGGTGGAAGACGGGGTTCTGGCCCTTGGCCCGCTGCTCGGAGAAGTTCTTCAGCACGGCCACAGCCACGCCGCCGAGCGGGATGATGACCACCAGGTTGATCGTGGCCATTAAACCGGAGAACACATCGGCCAGCGACCACACCAGCGGCACGGTGCCCAGCGCGCCACCGAAGACGCACAGGCCCACCACAACGCGGTAGATGGTGAGGGCCTTCGGGGACTTGGTGAGGAATTCAATATTGGACTGGCCATAGTAGTAGTTACCGATCACCGAGGAGAAGGCCAGGAAGATAATCACCACGGTGAGGAAGTGAATGCCCCACGTGCCCACGGTGGAGGCCAGTGCGGTTTGGGTGAGCTCGATACCGCCATCGCTGGCTGCGTAGTCGCCGCGGGAGAGCAGGATGATGAATGCGGTGATGGTGCACACCACGAGAGTGTCGAAGTACACACCCAAGGTCTGGATTAGGCCCTGCTTGGCGGGGTGAGAGACACTCGCGGTCGCAGCGGCATTGGGCACCGAACCCATACCGGCCTCGTTGGAGAACAGGCCACGCTGCACACCTCTCATGATGACTGCACCGAGGGTGGCCCCAGCGAACTCGCGGATACCGAAGGCGTTGAGCACGATATTTTCCAGCATGCGGGGCACCTCGGTGATATTCAGCGCCACCACGATGAAGCCCATGACGATATAGGCCACGGCGATCACCGGGACAACCACCTGGGTGAAGCCACCGATGCGGCGAATACCGCCGAAGATCACCACGTAGGTCGCCGCCGCCATGAGGGCGCCGATGATCATCTTGGCGGTCATGGTGTCCATATCGAAGGACAGGGTGACGGCCGCGGCGATGGAGTTGGACTGCACCGCATTGAATACGAAACCATAGGTGGTGACGATGGCGATGACATAGATCAGCGCCAGCCAGCGTGCGTTGAAGGCCTTCGTGATGTAGTAGGCCGGTCCGCCGCGGTAGGAATCCTCATCGCGCACCTTATATACCTGCGCCAAGGTGGACTCCACGAAGGCGGTGGCGCCGCCGAGCAGCGCAAATAGCCACATCCAGAACACCGCACCCGGTCCACCGGTGGCGATAGCGATGGCCACACCGACAACGTTACCGGTGCCCACGCGCGAGGCTGCGGAGATGGTGAAGGCCTTAAAGGCGGAGACGCCCTGCTTGCCTTCCGAGATATCGGAGGGCTTTTCCGTGATGGACTTGAACATCTCCGGCACGAACCGGAGCTGGACGAGCACGGTGCGCACACCGAAGTACACGCCAGCAATGACCAAAAGGGCGATGACTAGGTACCAGAAGTACTCATTAAATGAGTCAATCGCAGCGGTGAAAGATTCCATGAGGAAAAATATACCGCCGGACACGAATTCTTCCTACCGTAATGCTAGTCACGCAAGCGGTTAGTGCTGGCAGCGGCCACAAAAATAGGTGGAGCGACCCACCACTGTGATTCTTCTTATCTCAGTGCCACAGCGCGCACAGGGGAGCCTTTCCTGCCCATAGGCGTTGAGCGATCGCGCGAAATAGCCGGACGCACCATTGACGTTCACATAGAGATCATCGAAACTGGTGCCGCCTTGAGCAAGGGCCCGCCGCATTACCTGCTGCCCGGCCTCCAGCAGCGTCCGCAGCCGCTGTAGGCTGATGCGCTGGGCAGATCGCGTCGGCGCAATTCCTGCTGCCCACAGCATCTCATCAGCATAAATATTGCCAACACCGGAGACGATGGTTTGTTCCAGAAGCAGCGCCTTAATCGGGCGCGCCCGCTGCTTCAGCGCCGCCGCCACCTGCGGCAGCGACACCTCAGGATCGAGCAGATCGCGAGCGATATGGCTTATCGACGCCGGTATGCGCTGCCCCTGCTCGCCCAGAGGCACCAGCTCATCTAGGCGCCAGTAGCCAAAGGTGCGCTGATCCACAAACCACACGGCAGGCCCGTCCTCCAGCTGCAGGGCGGCCCGGAGGTGCGGATGGGCGTCATGGGCATGAGGATCCGTGCTGAGCAACATCTGCCCTGACATGCCGAGGTGCACTACTACTGCTTCCTCGCCGTCGAGACGCAGCCACATAAACTTTCCGCGCCGAGAGACCGCCTCGATCCGGCGGCCACACAGCCGGGCGGCGAACGCCTCCAGCGAGTCCTCATTGTGGCGGATAGCCCGCGGATGCAGGATGCGGGCCGCTGCGATGCGGCGCTGTTGCAATCGTGGCGCCAGGCCGCTGCGCACCACCTCTACCTCGGGTAGTTCCGGCATCGGGGTACTAGTCCACGCTGGCGGCGTCGAAAAGCGGCAGGGTGTCCCAGTCGTGCTCGAGGGCGGGCACCGCTTCGCGGGCGGCCTGCTGCTCGGCAGATTTCTTATTGGGGCCTTCTCCCCTACCCACGAGGCGGCCCTCGATCACGGCATAGGCGGTGAAGTGGCGCTGGTGATCAGGGCCGACAGCGGTGCAGTGATACAGCGGTGCGTCCCGCTTATTCTCGGCGGCGCGTTCTTGGAGCGCCGTTTTATAGTCCACGTGCAGCCCCGTGCTGCGAGCGGTTTCGATCTTGCGCCCGAAGAGGGTAAGCACCACCTGCTCGGCCACGGCGAAACCATGCTCGATATAGATAGCACCCAGCAGCGCCTCGGTGGTGTCGGCCAGGATGGAATCCTTATTCGCGCCATCGGTCATCAGCTCGCCCTTGCCCAATAAAATATGGGGGCCGAGATTGATCTCGCGGGCGATATCCGCCAGGCCATAGCGGGAGACAATAGAGGCCCGCATCTTCGAGATATCGGACTCGGGGCTGTGCGGATAGTTGTGATAGAGCCGAGTGGCGACGGACAGCCCGAGAACGGCGTCGCCAAGAAACTCGAGCCGCTCATTATTGGGCAAATGCTCGTGCTCATTGGCAAAAGAACGGTGTGTCAGCGCGAGCTTCAGGCTGTCATCGGAGAGTTCCACACCGAGCGCCTGCAGCAGCGGGGCATGATCGACCTCGTGAAAACGCTGCTCCCATGCCTTTTCGCGGGGAATACGCTGTTTACGACGACTCACTGAAACTTCTCCAATCCTGCCCACCGCGGATCAATGCGGTCTTCCTCTTCTTCGCCCGAAACCCCATCAGGGGCAGGCACGAGATCATAATCGCACTCGTCGCCATAGTCCTCGCAGGTGGGGCTGAAGGGTAACTCGAGGCCCACCGTAGTGGTCAGGGCCTCCAATAAGTCGATGCGGCCGGAATCAATGTGGCCGAGAGAATCCTCCAACTCATCGGCAGCATCCTCGTCACCGGCGGCGTCATCATCAATAAAGTCGGCGGATTCGGAATAGACCCGCGAAATACGGAAGTCCTGCTCCACGCTCAGCGGCTCGAGGCACCGGGCACACTGCCCACTCAAGGTGGCGTGCACGGTGGCATCAACCATGATGGCATCACCAAGCGGGGCCAGGGTGGCGTCAACGGCCAGCTCCGAGCCCTGGTCAATAGCAATCAATTCCAGCCCAATGCGCTCAGGCGCGAGGCCGGTAGTGGATTGATAGTCCGTATTCGCCGAGGGCGAAAGCAGATGTGCTACATCGAATGTCAGTGGTGATGTCATGCACTCTAGACTACGTTGCTTGCCCCGCGCGGGCGAAAGCGCGGGAGTCAGCGGCGGCTGCGGACTAGAGCTCCTCGCCGTAGTCGTAACGCTGGTTATCGCTCGAGCGGCCGCTTCCTACGGCGCCGGCGCCGCGTCGCAAAGCGGTGCGGTCACGGGAGACCACACGCAGGGTGGCGTTGAGGCTGTCCTCGAACTCGGCCAGCTTGGCATCCACATAGTCATCGCACTCGGCGCGCAGTCGGTTGGAATCGGCATGGGCGGCATCCACCACGCGGTGTGCCTCCTCGTTGGCGCGGCGCACCACCTCGGACTCGGAGACCAAGCGCTGCTGCTCCGCCAGGCCCTCGGACACGGAGCGATCATAGGAGTCATTACCCTGGGCCACGAGGCGCTCTGCCTCCGCCTCAGCGCGATCGATACGATCCTCCGCCTCGCGGTGAGCATCATCGGTTACCCGTCGGGCCTCATCTTCTGCCTCGGCTACGAGACGGTGGGCCCGATCCTGGGCGTTATTGACCATGGCCTCGGAGTCGCGGTTAGCGGTATCCATAATCTCGTTGGCGTCGGCCTGCGCCTCGCCGACGATGGCATCGGCCTTGGTAGTGGCCTCGTGCACAATCTCGTCACGCTTATCCAATACGTCCTGCGCATCATCAATTTCTACCGGCAGGGCATTGCGTAGCTCATCAAGCAGCATGAGCATGTCATTGCGCGGCACCATGCAATTGGGGGTCATAGGCACGCCATAGGCCTGCTCTACGGTTTGGACCATTTCATCAAGGGTTTCAAAGACGCGATACATGGCCCTTACTCTACCGTGACGCAGCCACCTCGGGGTGGAGTGACATGGGCGTATGCAGGCGAAGAAAACGGCGCTACGCTTTCTTAACCCTGCAACAAGAGACACCCTGCCCGCGGCCACAAGGGCCGGAGGACAGGGTGTGTCAGTAGCGGGATAGCATCCCGCGGGGAGGGTGTTAGATAACGCCCTGCGCCAGCATGGCGTCGGCAACCTTCTTGAAGCCGGCGATGTTAGCGCCGATGACGTAGTCACCGTCGTGGCCGTACTCCTCGGCGGTACGCTTACATGCGCGGAAGATATTGCGCATGATCACGTGGAGACGCTCGTCGGTGTACTCGAAGGACCAGGAATCGCGGGAAGCGTTCTGCTGCATCTCCAGTGCGGAGGTAGCAACACCACCGGCGTTGGCGGCCTTACCGGGGCCGAAGGCGATCTTCCTCTCGCGGAAGACCTCAACAGCCTCCGGGGTGGACGGCATGTTGGCGCCCTCAGCAACGTACTTACAGCCGTTGTCGATAAGCTTCTGGGCGTGCTCACCGTTGAGCTCGTTCTGGGTAGCGCAGGGCAGGGCCACATCGCACTCGAGATCCCAGATAGAGCCGTCGGAGTGGTAGGTAGCACCCTCAACCTCGTCGGCGTAGGCGGAGATACGGTCGCGGCGGACCTCCTTGATCTCCTTCAGCTTGGCCACGTCGATGCCGTTCGGGGTGTGGATCCAACCCTGGGAATCGGAGCAGCCGATCACCACAGCGCCGAATTCCTGAGCCTTCTCGATGGCGTAGATAGCCACGTTGCCGGAACCGGAGACGATCACCTTGGCGCCATTGAGGGACTCCCCGTCGGCAGCCATCATTTCCTTGGTGAAGTACACCAGGCCATAACCGGTGGCCTCGGTACGCACCAGGGAGCCGCCCCACTCGAGACCCTTGCCGGTAAGGACACCGGACTCGTGCTGGTTAGCCAGACGACGGTACTGACCGAAGAGGTAGCCGATCTCGCGGCCACCCACTCCGATGTCACCGGCGGGGACGTCGCGGTACTCGCCGATGTGGCGGTGCAGCTCAGTCATGAAGGACTGACAGAAGCGCATGATCTCGGCGTCGGACTTGCCCTTGGGGTCGAAGTCGGAACCACCCTTGCCGCCGCCGATGGGCAGGCCGGTGAGGGAGTTCTTGAAGATCTGCTCGAAACCGAGGAACTTGATGATGCCCAGGTTCACGGAGGGGTGGAAGCGCAGGCCGCCCTTGTAGGGGCCGAGTGCAGAGTTAAACTGCACGCGGAAACCACGGTTGACCTGAACCTCGCCCTGATCATCAACCCACGGCACGCGGAAGATCAGCTGACGCTCCGGCTCACAGAGGCGCTGGATCAGGCCGTAGTCCGCATAGTGCGGATCGTTGTCGAGGACGATCTTGAGGGATTCCAGAACCTCGAGCACCGCCTGGTGGAACTCGGGCTCGCCAGCGTTACGCTGGCACAAGCGGTTGTAGTACTCCGAGATCTGTGCGTCAACAGACTGCACATCATCGTTCTTAGTGGCGGTAATCGTCATAATTCTCCAATTCCCATATCCCTCGTGAACTCGAGGGATGAATTTCTATCGTCTTACCGATATCCAGTCTCTTGCTCAGGGGGAGTATGCGCAACTTAGCCATGTGTTACGTATGTCACACCTTCAGGGTTTGCCGTATCACCCCTCAGTTTCCGCAGGTTGTCCACCACAATTAGCTCCGACACATCGAAGCCGAGAGGGACCGGGCGGCAGTCAATCTCCCCCCATTCACCCCCGCTTTGCCAATTGTCCAATAGGTTTAACACCGCGCTGAGCACAGTCGGGTTGTAGGGAGAGTACATATGCCCACCGAGATTCTGCGGGCACACCTCCTGCAGCACCAGATTCTGCGTGTTCGGGCCGTAAATCTTTTGCACGTCTACATCCCAGATCATTTCGTCCACCCGCGTGGAAATAGTGGTATAGCGCGGCCCGGGCACAGTTTCTTCTGGGGTGTTCTGCTCCTTGATCGCCTGGGAGTTGCGCAGTAGCTGCTGCAGGCTCGGCTGCAGCACGCGATCGAGGCCGCGGCTGAGTGCTGCGCTCGACTCCCCCGCCGCCTGCTCGTGGAGATGATCCACCACGGTGCCGAGATGAGCCGGACCACCGCCGCGCGTCGGCGAGGCGATTCCAATCCAGCTGCGGGTGAGCTCACCCCGATCGATAGAGTTCACCCACATGCGAGCCACCGAGGCGCCTTGGGAAAAACCAATGATGTGCACGCCCGTCGCCCCAGAGGTGGCTAGCGCCGCGCGTACCAGCTCATCCACCTGTGCCGCCGATTCTTCGAGCGGGCGATAGCCGAAGCCCCGATCCGGGTCCGGCCCCATGCCATAGTCCAGTCCAAATACACACCAGCCGGCGTCCACGAGCCGTGGCCCTAATTCCGCGTAGTCGCCATAGAAGGTGGAATCCGTGCCATGCACCAGGATCACGGCCTCCTGCCGCTCTGCGGTGGCGCGACAGGAAGGATCATTAGTCCCCTGCGGCTGCAAGGGGCGAACCTCGGAGTCGAGCAGCACCCGTTTCGCAAGAGAGGGCCGCGCCACGCGGGGGCCATCCACACCTGGGGCTGCCACCGCGGGAGTCGCGCTCGCGGTAGGTGTTGCGCCCGCCGCGGGTCTAAGAACAGCCGTGGATAGTGCCATGACAGCCAGAATCGCAGCGACTGCCCTCGTGCTGCGACCCATCGTCGCTGCGCGCCGAATGCGCCATCGTGTATCCATCAGCATTGCTCCTTAAACAAGGTCGAGATTTCACCGCTCTCGCGGCGCATCGTCGCCGCGCAGCGCCGTTCACTCACTTCCTAGTGAGCATAACGGGCCAGCGCACCACAGAGAGCGCAGATAGCGTAACCGTGGAGAGTGGCTTGCCTAATACACTGTGAAGCTATGACTGATCGCCCGACGACGTTTCTTCTGGCCCCCGATTCTTTTAAAGGCACTGCCACAGCACAGCAGGCCTGCGCTCATCTTCGCGCGGGCATTCACGAGGTGCTTCCGGCCGCCGAGGTCATCGCCGCCCCCATGGCCGATGGCGGCGAGGGAACATCCAGCCTCTTTGCCGGAACCCCGATCACTCTGCCCACAACCTCCGCCGATGGCAGGCTTATCGACGCCACTTATACCTTCATTCCGGCCCAGGACTCCAGCCCAGCCACCGCGGTGATTGACGTGGCCGCCGCCTCTGGCCTGCCCCAGGTCGGCGAGGGACACAGCCCGCTGAGCTCGGATACCTATGGCACCGGCGTGCTCATCGCCGATGCGGTGGAGCGCGGCGCGCAACGCATCGTGCTCGGCTTGGGCGGCACTGCCACCGTCGATGGTGGCACCGGCATTCTCGTCGCCCTCGGGGCGGTGCCCATGGATCACCGCGGCTATATGCTGCGCCAGGGCGGCGGGGAGCTGCGCAACCTCGATTTCATCGATACCGCGCAGCTGAACGTGAAGGCCGCCGCCGTGGACTGGGTACTGCTAGCGGATGTGACGAACCCCGCCACCGGAACACAGGGGGCGGCGGCAGTATTTGGGCCGCAAAAGGGTGCCAGCGCCGCAGACATTGAAATTCTGGACGGCGGTATTGCGCAGCTGTGCTCGGTCTGCGACGTGGACCCCACCACCGCCGGCTATGGCGCGGCGGGAGCACTCCCAGTGGGCTTGAGCTGGCTATCGGGGCTCATCCACGGCACAAACGAGCACATTCAGCTCGTGCCCGGCGCGGAATTTGTGGCCGCCCACCACGCCCTTGCTGACAAGATTGCTGCCGCGGATGTGGTGGTCACGGGCGAGGGCCGAGTGGACGATACTTCCTTCGGCGGCAAGGTGGTAGGCCATATCAGCGAGTTGGCTGCGGCAGCTGATACCACCGCCGTAGTGGTGTGCGGGCGCTATGAGGCACAGCAGCGCCCAGCGATGGTGCAGGAACTCGCCCCTGGGATGGATGTGGCCGAGCAATTGCGCGCCGCCGGCAGGCAGCTCGCCGCAGACTGCGCTCGGGGCTAACCGCGGCGGCGTTGAGCTTAGAGCCCCAGCTGGCCCATCAGGTCCTGGTATTGCTGCTCCCAGTCCTCGATGCTCTCCCCGGTGATGTCATTGAGCCCTTCAAGGGTCTCGAGGCCGCCAAGGTCGCCAAAGAGGTCGAGGCCGCCGTCACCAAAGAGTGATCCCACGAGAGAGTCCACTCCGTCTTCATAGGCCTCGCTCAGCTGCCGCATATTCACATAAGGATCGCACACGAGCCAGGCCCCATCCTCCTTTTTCAGCCGGGTGGGGTATTTACTGTCCTCAAAGCGGATGCGCTGGCGATCGTTACCCACAAAATGCAGTTTTTCCACGGTCACCGCCTCCATGCCCGGCTCCGCCCCAGTGTCCCCCGCCAGCTTATCGAGCAGAGCGAGGTGATCAGGGTTGCCCTTGTGCTCCTCGCACATGTACTCATTGGCTTCCACGAAGGTGCTTGCCGAGTCATAGGCGGTGAGTGTCTCTTGGATGCCGTCGACCTCTGCGGCAAGGGCGCGTTTCTCGCTGCCGGACAACATCCACGCGGCGATACCAACGACGAGTGCCACCACGAGACCGATGGCGAGTCCGATGAAAAAGGGGCCGAAGGCAAATCGGCCGCCGGACGCCCCGCCAGCCCTACCCGGCCCCTGGGGACCGGTCGGCCCACCGGGGCCACCGGGGCCACCTGGCCCGCCGGCGGGAGCGGGTGTATCCCACTGGCCGTCATAGGCCTGGTTGCTCGTACCCTGCGGCCCAGGCTGGCCGGGGCGGGGTAAAAACTGAGTGTCCTCTGCTGCGTTCTGGGGACGATATGCGTCCTCGCGGCCATTCCAAGAGTTCTGGGGCGCCATGAAATATCCTTGTTCGCGGGGTGCTCGGGATGTCGGTTGTGGCCTCACTACCGCAGCTTCACTACCGCAGTCTCACTACCGTGGTCGAGGTACGCACTTGTTTTAGCCACAGAAGCACAGTGTAGCGCCCCTCACACGTGCTGGCAGTGGTATCGCTAGCGAGCGAACAGATGACAGACCAGAACAGTAACGATGGCTAGGGCTGTACCTGCACGGTCCAGGGATAGCGGGCCGGAAGCTCGAAAGCCATCTCGTTTTCGAGAGCAGCGGGATCGCGCGGCAGCGTGGCGGCGGGAGTGAAGAGCCGGGAGAGAACCATGACCAGCCCGTTGAGAGAGTGGGCGGGGCGCTCAATATGCATGAGCAGCCGAATCACCTCAGCATTAGCGAGCTCTCGCCCCTCGTGCTGTTCGGCGTAGGTGTCGCGCAACGCCTTTTCCACCCCCTCGAGAAGGGCTGGGTTCTGCTCGACGGCGCGGAGCTGGGCTTCTCCTACTTTGTTGTACTCGATGAGGCGAGAAAGTAGCAGTTCACAGCGCTGCTTGAGCTCGGGAATCTCTGCGGTGGGAACGAGACAATCGAAGATGACCTGTGCCATGCTTGCATGCTAGTCGAGGGTGCAGCTAATACGCTAGAGTCCATGAGTTCTCCCATGTATTCTCGACCCGCCCCCTTGCAAACGATGGCGGACGGCACAATCAAGCAGATTAACCCGTTCTCCGGTACGGAGGTGTGGACGGTGCCCGGCCGCGGCAATCGCCCACTCGCCGTGCCGAAGGTGGAGACCACGCCCCTACGGGACGAGGACCGGGATACCTCCTGCGCCTTTGGCGCGGCCCGCCTGCTCGAGACTCCGCCGGAGAAATCACGCATCGTGCGCACCGATCTCGGCTGGGAGATCAAGCGCGGGCTGCTGCCGAGCGAGTTGGATGAGAATTATGCCTTCCGCCGGGTGCCGAACCTCTTCGAAATCCTGTCCTTTGATTATTGGCAGGCCAATTATGACCTGACCATCGATGAGGAGACCTCGCAGCGCATGCACACCTATATCGCGGATCCCGCGGGACGCGAGCATGTGCTCAATATTGTGCGGACCCGTATGCGCGCCTCTGGTATCCCCGAGGCCCAAGTGATGGCCACCACCGAGGAGGACTTGCTCGCCAAGGCACCGGGCTATTTCGCCGGCGGCCATGACGTAATTATCGGACGGCGCCATTTTCGAGACGACGCCACCGACACCTCGGGATTGGCCTCATCGGGCACGCTCAGCGTGGATGAGCATCGCGCCTTCATCCGTTTCACCGTGGATTCCATGCAGGATCTCTATCGCCACAACCGCTATGCCCCCTATGTGGCAGTCTTCCAAAACTGGTTGAAACCTGCCGGCGCCTCCTTCGATCACCTCCACAAGCAGCTGGTGGCCATCGATGATCGCGGGGTGCAGGCAGAGGGCGAGATCTCACGGCTGCGCGCGAATCCCAATATGTATAACGAGTGGGCTGTGGATTATGCCCACCGCCATAATCTCGTGATCGCCGAGAATGACCACGCCGTGTGCTTTGCAGGATTTGGGCACCGCTACCCCACTCTCGAGATCTTCTCTAAGTCGGCGCGCTCCGAGCCGTGGAATCACGCTGATGATGAGCGCGATGCCATGAGCGACCTCATCCACGCCTGCCACGCCGCCACCGGCGCCGAAGTTCCATGCAATGAGGAGTGGCACCACAAGCCCATCAACCTGGATCTGCCGATGCCATGGCGGGTGATGATTAAGTGGCGCGTCTCTACACTTGCCGGTTTTGAGGGCGGCACCAAGATTTACCTGAACACTATGTCGCCCTACACGGTGCGCGATCGGGTGGTTTCACGGCTCTACGAGCTGCGTGAGAAGGAAACGGTGGCCTCCAACCTGCGCATTGCCACGGAGGTGGAGCTGCGCCCCAACCCGCTGCGCTATACCCCCTCCCTGCCCTAATACGAGGAAAAGGCGGCGTAGCTAGGCGCTTATCGACGCTTTATTGCCCGCTCTCCTGCTCGCCGCGCAGCCGCACCCAAGTCTGCTCGGCCTCGGGCGCGGGCTCGACGTTGATCCCGTCTGGAGCAGGAACAAAGGGCATGGTGTCTGCCTGCACCGAGCCATTACGGGTGGCCGAGAGTGCCTTGGTGGCGTTGTTCATCGAGATCAACCCCTCCGAGGTAGTGATGTGCGGCCCCAAGTCGTGGACGATATCCATCAACTCTGGGACATCCCACGGCACGCGCTTTTCTGACAGGCGCGCGGCAAAGGCCTCGATGAGCATGTGCTGGCGATCAATGCGGGCGATATCCGACTCATTGTCGATGCCATACCGCGCTTGGGAAAAGGCAAAGGCCGTGGTGCCGTCGACGGTATGGCAGCCCTCTTCAAGCCCCGCAATGGCGGCGGCGTGTGCCGCCGAGGCGCAGAGCTCCACCCCTCCGAGGCGGTCGATGGCCGTCTCAATAGCCTTCGAATCCAGCACTATCGAGCCTTCCACACTGATCCCGGAGAGATCGTGCACTGTTTTCTCGGCGCAGGCGATTCCATAGGGGGAGGCTTGAGCGGCGCTATCGCTCGAGGCGCCGAAGGCATAGGCGGCGTTGATCTTAGTGTGCTGCGGCTCGGTGCTACTGCCGTCCGAGCGCTCACATGCCGGAATATCCACCAAGGTGTCGCGCGGGATCGAGACCATCTCAATCGGGGTGCCCGACTTCAACCGCGCCAGCACCATAACATCGGTACGGCCCACATCACTAGGGCGTTCGGAGCGAGAGTTCAGCAATTCAGCGTTACCGCCGGCGCGCGTATCCCGCACCATCACTAGGTAGATGCCATTGTGGCTGGGTGGTGTATTTGCGTTGAGAGCGGCATCATCCAAGTTCGCGGTGCGGTAGGCCGAGAACGTCCAATAGACAGTTCCTAGGGACACAAGAGAACCGAATATTAGGAGTACAAGCATCGCCGATAGGGAGATGAGTGCGCGTCGAGCCATCCGGCGCATGGACGCCCTGCTACCACCGAAAATTGGTACTTCTTGGTTGATCAACTACCCACTCACCCCCAATTTAGGGTAGATCAGATTTTTAAATGAAACCTCATATTTTACAGCCAAGAACCTATCACTCCCCCTAGGGGGCCAAATTGTGACATTACACATGATAGGAAGGCTGCATTTACCGCTTCGACCACATGCCTTGATATGCCAGCGCGGGCATTCGATGCAATTATCGTAGCCAAACTTAGACGTTCAAAACGTTTGGTGGCCTATCATATGACTGATGAGACACGGGCTACACCGAAAAGCCGGAAGCCCTCACCTATAGAAAGCCCTCCACCTGCCAAGCTGAGCACTCGGCAGGTTCAACGTAACCTGCGCCAACGAGTTCTAGTCACGGATGTACTGTGTGTCGCTCTAGCTGTTTTCTGTGCAAATTTGGCGCGATTTGGAAACCATCACTCTTACGCAAGGGCCGGCTCTCGACAGATTCCTTATCTGGTTATCACCCCCTTGATAGTTATCGGTTGGATCATCATCTTGCGCGTCATCCAGACCGCCGACGAACGCTCGATCGCCGACGGAGCAGAAACTTACACCAGAGTATTTCACTCTACTTTCATCATTTTTAGTCTTGTGTCGATCGCGAGTGTACTGACTGAGACCGACCTTTCGCGCGGCTATCTCTTCGTGGCTCTATCCTTAGGGCTCGCGCTACTGCTGCTCAGCCGTTGGCTATGGCGGAGCCAGATGAGGCGCAACTACAAAAACGGACGCTGCGAGCGGCGCGTAATTGCCGTAGGCGAGTCCTCTCTAGGCGAAGTACTGAGCACCGTCGTCAGCCACCAATCGACCCCTTGGCGAATTGTAGGTCTTTGCAGTACCGAATCTTCAGAGGAACTCCAGCTACTACCGGGAGTGCACTCTTCAACCCCAGTGGTGTCTAGTTGGCGCGATATCAAACATCTCGTCCAACGCACCGGCGCTGACACCGTGGCAATAACCGGTGCCTACACCATCGGCTTGCAAGGCATGCGGGAACTCAGTTGGGACTTGGAAGAGCTCAACGTGGACATTCTAGTGGCGCCCGGCATCATCGATGTGGCAGGCCCCCGCATACTGGTACGCCCCGTAGCGGGAATCCCACTTATTCACGTCGATAAGCCCCGCTATCGTGGTGCTAGTAGGCTTGGAAAGCTACTGTTGGACAAAATCGGCGCCTGCCTGCTCATTCTGCTGTTTTCCCCAGTGCTGCTGATCTGTGCTCTCGGCGTGAAACTCACTAGCCGTGGCCCTGTATTTTACGTGGCCGAAAGGCTGGGCCTCAATAACCAGCCTTTCGGCATGGTCAAGTTCCGCTCCATGGTAATCGACGCCGATAAGATGAAAGAGCACCTGCGGATGCAGAATGAATGCAAGGACGGGGTACTTTTCAAGATAAAAGACGATCCCCGCGTCACCCGCTTTGGCAAGTTTCTGCGCCGTTTCAGTTTGGACGAGCTGCCCCAGCTTTTCAACGTTCTCGGCGGCAGCATGAGCCTAGTAGGGCCCCGTCCACCGCTACGCGAGGAAGTCATGCAATACGATCCCTTCGTCGCTCGCCGTATGCTCGTACGTCCCGGTATGACCGGACTGTGGCAAGTCTCGGGCCGCTCCAATCTAACCTGGGAGCAGTCGGTGCGCCTAGATCTGTCTTATGTGGAAAACTGGTCGTTGTTGACAGACATCCACATTTTGTGGAGCACTGCTCATGCTGTGCTCTCACGCGACGGCGCTTACTAGCCGCCTATACAGAGAAGCGCCCTGCATAGTCAGGACACACCACATTTTCTCATCCACTACCACCGCATCTGCCAAGGACGCCGTTCATGTTCTTCACTTCATTCAAAAGTTACTTTTCTCGTCATTGGTGGATCATATTGCTGGTTATGATCCTCGGTATCCCCGCCGGTCTTGGAGTCTCCTATGTGCGGGAAGATCGATATGTCTCCCAAGCCACGGTGTATATCTCGGTGAACCAAGCTACCGGCGAGGCCTCCAATCCCTACCAAGCTAACTTAACCTCGCAGCAAATGGTGAAATCCTATGCAGAATTGGTCACCAACGCCGCTGTTATCGACAAAGTGGCTGATCATATGGCGACACCAGCATCCCGTCAACAGATAGTTGATGCGGTTTCTGCCAGCGCCAATGCTAACTCGGTGTTACTGGAAATTTCTGCCACCACAAATCAAGCGCAGCTTTCGAAGGACATTGCTGATGCCACCGTCGAGGTATTCACCGACATGGTGAAGAAAACCTCCACTCCAGAGGGCCGAACCTTGCCCACCATCGATGCGAACGTTGTAGCACCGCCATCCTTACCGAATGAGCCGAGCAACCCGAGTCCGGTGGCCTTCGGCTTGGCAGGAGCGTTTCTAGGGCTCGCACTCGGTTTACTCATTTCCTTGATCGTGCACATGACCGATCGTCGCCTGCACAGCAGTGAAGACATCGCAGAAATAACGACCCTGCCTCAATTGGGCACTATCCCAGAGGACAGGAGTATTAGCGAGAACAAGCGGGTTGATTTCAGTGGCGGATTCTCTCGCACCGCCGAGTCCTTCCGTACCCTGCGCACCAATCTGCAGTTTTGCGGCATTGACGATAATCCAGGCGTCATCCAAATAACCAGTGCGATCGCCAACTCCGGAAAGTCCATCGTCGCCCTGAACCTAGCCGCATCGCTGGCCGAACAGGGCAATAAGGTATGCCTCATCGAGGGCGACCTACGCCGGCCACGCCTCGCCGAGTACATGGGCATCGATGCCTCTGTCGGTTTGACTAATGTCCTGCGCCGCGAGATGGACCTCGAGGATGCACTTATCGACGACGCCTCCGGGGTGGCTCTCCTCGCTTCAGGACCAATCCCGCCAAACCCAGCTGGGATACTCGGCTCTAATGCTATGACCGTGTTGCTGCAGAAGCTCAAGGAAAGTCACGACTATGTCATTGTGGATTCCACGCCCGTGCTGCCAGTGGCAGACGCTGCCCTTCTGGCTCACATCGTGGATGGCACTGTAATGATCGCACGCTGGCATAGCACTACCCGCGATAACCTCAGGTCTTCTTTAGATGCGCTAGAGAAGGTAAGCGCGCGGTTGCTTGGTGTAGTGCTCTGTCGCACCTCGGAGACGAGACGAAAGTCAGACTACAACCATTACTACGATCGTATGGACGTGCACAACAAGGACGCAGCGATCACCAACACACCTTTCGAGACCATCGCCTCCGAAGCGATTAAGCCCACCAATTCCGACTCGGCCACCATGAAGAAGGAAAGCTAGGCCTGTGGCATCCACCAAAGACCGCATCATTAGTGTGCTTCCCCAGCCCGTATTCCAGCTGCTTCGCTGCGGCCGGGTCACGGCGCTGAACCTGCGCGATCACGACCGTGCCCTGGCCGGCTATAGCACCAGCGATCAGCGCGTCTTCTCCGCCCACCCGGCGGAGCGGTCTCAGCAGCGGCGCGGTACCGTGCTCATCGCCTCGACGGGCGTGGCCAATATCGGCGACCAGGCCATGCTCACCGCCGCCTTGCAGACAGTGCCTGGCCCGGTGACTGTGGTGGCCAAGCCGGAGGCAACCTACACCATCGAGCGCGAGGACGTCACCGTCGTCCACGCCGCCGATGCATTCTATGGCCATGGCCGCGCCCGCGCCGCCGCGGTGGAGACTCTCGCCGAGCACATCGCCCAGGCGAACCACCTCTGCATTATCGGCGCCGACATCATCGATGGCGGCTACCAGCGCGGCGTGGCGTATAAAACATGGTCGCTGGCCCGCGCCGCCGCCGAGGCGGGCTATGACACCCGCATTCTCGGCTTTAGTTGGGGCACTGCGGTAGACGAGCAGGTTAGCTCCATCGCCCGCGCCGCGCTCGCAGCCGGCGTACAGGCCTGCTGCCGCGACAGCATCTCCTATCAGCGCTTCCGCGCCGATACTCAAGCGATCGGCGACTGCGAACATGTAGCCGATGTGGTCTTTAGCCTGCCCACAGCCACGGCGCCGGCGGCTGCAGCCCCCACCCAGCCCTATACGCTCATTAATGTCTCGGGCCTGATTTCTCATCGCATGGATCAGGTGCAGGATTATCTGCAGGTTTGCCGCTACCTATCGAGCCACGGCCGTGAGCTCGTCTTCATCCCGCACGTGGCCAATCGCGGCGGCGATGACCGGCAGGCTATTCGCGAGGTCACCGCGGCCCTCGATTCCGAGCAGATCCCCTATCGCTTCCTGCCCGATCTTCTCTCCCCCGCCGAGGTGGCCCAGTGGGCAGCCAGCGCGGAGAGCGTGGTCACCGGCCGCATGCACCTCTCGATTCTCAGCTTCTCCAACCTCACTCCCGCAGTGGTGCTCGGCACCCAGGGCAAGGTGGAGGGCTTGGTCTCCGATCTCCAGCTGCCGTGGCTGCTGGTGGAGCCGCGCCCGGGCATGGGCGGAGCCATCTGCGCCGCCCTAGAGCGCATCGCCAGCGACCCCGCGGCTGTCCAGGACACCCTGCGCACCACGGTGCCGCAGCTACGAGAGCGGGCGGCTGAGAATTTTAGGGGGCTATAGACCGTGGCCCAGCACACCTCCGTACTCGTGAACCGCGAGGAGAAGAACATCACCAGCGTGGTGGCGCAGGAGCTGCTGCGCTTTGGTGGCTCCCTCGCGCTCGTTCTGGTGCTCTACGGGGTACCGATGCTGCTGTTTGCTAACGGAACCATCATCGAGTCTGCGGTAATGTCTTTGCTCTTCGTCAGCATTACCGCGCTGATTCTCTCGCTGCTCTCGCCAGTGACGGCGCTGCTGGTGGCCATTTTGGCCGCGGTATTTCAAAACGCCATTCTGGGAGTGCTGCACGACGGCTCCGGCAATATCACCGTCGTGATCAGCGAAACCAAGACGATCATTGCCTTCATCTTGGCCGGGGTGCTGCTACTCAAGGCCGTCTACCTCCAGCGCTCCACGATTCCGCTTTTCCTCACCGCTGTGGTGTTCGGGCTATACACCATCGGCCACAACGCTGGCCTCGACGCCAGCTTCGCTGCCAATGCCCGCAACTTCCTCGGGCCTGTTCTCCTCATGCTCGCCTTGGCCGCCTATACCCCTGCGGCTCGCGCGCTGCCGCGCGTGCAACTATATGTCATGGTCTCCACCCTCTCGGTGGTGCTGGTGCTCGGATCACTGCTGGAGTATGCCGTCGGTTCGCGCCAGTGGAAGGCGCTGCTCAATGTGGAGCACATCGCGGGACTCAACGCGCTATCGGAGCAAACTATCGTCTTCGGCCGCACCGCCACTCGCGTCGGCGGCTTCCTCGTGGAACCCATCAACGCCGGCTATGTGGCCAGCTTCGTCTTGATCTTCGCGCTGATCGAAATCATCCGGCAACTGTTTGTATGCGAACACCCGAACGGGATGGCCCTTGGTGCGCTGGGAACCTCCGCGGTGTTTTTGATCATCACCATTTCTCTGGCCGCCACCAAGAACTCCATTCTGGTGGTCGCTACCGGCATTATCGCCTATGTGTTGCTGCTCTGGTGGCGCAACCACCGGCACTGGGCTTTTTGGGCCTCGGTGGCTATTGGCACGGTTCTCACCTTCGCCTACACCACCATGGTCAAAGGCCCCTCCTACATCGTGAATGTGTGGACGAACCCGGTGGGCACCTCCGGCGGTGAATCCTCCAGTATTCACATCGCCGGGCTGCTCAGCGGGCTGTACTCGATCGCCGATAATCCCCTCGGTTTCGGTGTGGGCAGCGGCGGTAACTTCTACCGCCTCTACAATCCCGAGATCCCCCGCCACTTGTGGCTGGAATCCGGCGGCGAAAGCGCCATCGGCACCTTAGTATTCCAGATGGGCATCATCGGCCTACTGCTCCTAGCCTACGCGATCTACCTCGTCCTGCCACGGCTGGATACCACCGGTGTTGCAGTACTCGCCGCGTGGTTTGCCGCCGCGCTCTTTTCCGAGGCCACCTTCGGTTCTATCGTGACCGTTCCGACACTCGCCTTCGCCGCCTATCTGTCGGCCCACTCTGATCCCGCCCTCCCCCGGGGCGCATCCACTATGCAGAACGGAGATCCCGCATGACCATCCTCCGCCGCCTTTGGGAGCGTATTCCGCGCGTTGCCGTCGATAAGCGCTCCGAGCATTCCCCCAGCATCAACGGCATCGCTGTGTTTCGCGGCGATCTGGCCGCGGCCACCACGATGCTTCTCGACGCCACCCGCCCCTCTCATCCCCTGCTGGCGATCACTCCCAACGTGGATCAGCTCAACCGCCTGATCACCGATGAGCACTGGCGCGAGGAGTTTGGCTCCGCCGATGCGCTCTTTGTCGATGGTGCCCCGCTGCTCGCTCTTTTCCGCCTCCTCAAGGCCCAGGATGTACACCGCGTCACCGGCGCGGACCTTCTGCCCGCGGTGGCCGCGGCGGCCGCCACCCAGGATCGCACCATCGCCGTACTCGGGGGACGTGATGATATCCGCGAGGCCGCAGTGCGCCAGCTTCGTGCAGATAACCCAGGAGCGTCGATCCATGGCGTCTCTATTCCTTTTAGCGAGGATCTCGCCGCCGACCCGGCCACCATCGCCACGCTGCGCGAACTTCAACCGGATGTGTCTTTCGTGTGCTTGGGCAGCCCGAAGCAGGAGCGCTGGGTGCTAGCCAATATCGAGCAGCTGCCCGCCGGCTGGTATGTTGGCGCGGGCGCAGCCGTGGACTTCGTCGCAGGCACCACCCAACGCGCCCCAGAGCTGCTCCAAAAACTCGGCCTCGAGTGGGCCTATCGCCTCTCCCAAGAGCCGCGCCGCCTAGCGAAGCGCTACCTGGTGGTGGGCCCACTCTTCCTCGTTGTTATCGCCCGTGCCCTTGTCCAGTCAGCCCGAAAGAATAGCTAAATCTATGTCTACGCCCCGCACAGCTTTTAGCATCCGCGATGTCACCCAGCGCGACTTCTGCATCGGGTGCGGCGGCTGCTCGATCGCCACCGAGGGCAGCATCCCCATCACGCTGTCTCGCGATGGGCAGTATCGGGCTGGCGATCTCTCCGAGCACGCCGAGGCTGTATCCGGGGTATGCCCCTTCAGCGATGACTCCCCCACCGAAGACGATCTCGCCGCCCCGCGCTATGCGGAGCACTGCAGCTACACCACCGCGATCGGCTATCACCGCGCCCTCTACGCCGGCCGGGTCCTAAGCGATGATTATCGCCTCGGTTCCTCCTCCGGCGGGCTGGTGTCTTTTGTTGCCGGCGCGCTGCTTTCGTCCGGCGCTGTCGATGGCATCATCCACGTCAAGCGCACCTCCTCAGAAGAGGCCGATCAGCCGCTCTTTGCCTTCGGGATCTCCACCACCTTGGAGGAGCTGCGGGCCCACCGCAAATCTGTGTACTATCCAGTGGAGTTTTCCCAGGCGCTCGCCAGCGCCCAGCGCGCCGGCGGCCGCTATGTGTTCATTGGTATTCCCTGCCACGTGCGCGCCTTGCGGCTGCTCCAGCAGCGCGATCCGGAACTGAGTGAGCTTGTGCCCTACACCATCGGTTTGGTGTGCGGGCATATGAAGACCACCGGCTTTGCCGAGTCGCTGGGCTGGCAGCTTGGCATCGAGCCGGCGAATCTTCGGGCAGTGGATTTCCGGGTAAAAGATCGCGTCGGCCCAGCCAATCGCTATGCCACCTCGGCCACCGATCGCGCCGGCCGCACCCGCACCAAAAAGACCTTCGAAATGCTCGGCACCAACTGGGGCCATGGCTTCTTCCAGCCCAAGGCCTGCAATGTCTGCGATGATATTTTCGCCGAGACCGCCGATATCGCCTTCGGCGACGCCTGGCTGCCCCGCTACGCCTCGGACCCGTTGGGCCACAATGTGGTGGTGGTGCGCAACCCTGAGCTACACGAGCTGCTCCTGCGCGCCGAACAGGCCGACGAGGTGTTCCTAGAGGAGCTCTCTGAGGAGGATACTCTCAAAACCCAGTCCGGAAATGTGCGCCACCGCCGCATCGGCGTGAAGGTGCGGCTCGCCGACGATATAGCGGCAGGGCTTCCCGTGCCCCACAAGCGAGTAGAGCCCAGCTATGAGGACGCTGATGACAAGCGCGTCGCCCTCATCCGCCGCCGCCGCGCACTGAGCGAGCTCTCCATTTCTAGCTTCCGAGAGGCCCGCGAGAAGAACTCATGGCGCCACTTTCTCGCAGCCGTAGGCCCCAGCGTGAAGGCCTATGATGCTCAGGGCGCGCAGTCGCGGCTGGCCCGCATTCTGGCGCCGCTACCGCTGAGCATGCAGCTGCGGCTACGCACAGTATTGATGGGTACGCGCACCCTGATTTCTCGGCTGCGCCGTAAGTAGGTACGTCGCTAGCGGGCACCTTTGCGGTGCTTCGGCTGCTAGCTTTCCGCGTCGGAGAGCTTGTGGATTGCCCGCCAGTACAGCACGGCGGTGGTGACACGGCTGAGAAGCCGACCAATGAGCACACCCACCACGCCGATGACGCTAAACAGCCCGAGGCCCACCACCACCATCACAGTGATGGAGACCAGCGAAGCGGGCACAAAGTAGCGCTGCCCGTTAAGCATCACCAGCAGGCGCATGGCAGCAAAGACGTACACGATCGGCAGCGTGGCTACCAGCAGCACGGAAGAATAGGCGGCGACCGAGCCCACGGCCTCTGGGCCAATACCACTCATGGCCACCACGAGGGCCACGCCCGCTCCCGGCAAGGCAATGGCTGCGACGGCGGCGAGAAGGCGTCGAACATCGCGGGCGAAACGCGCATAGGCCTCGCGATAATCCGACTGCCCAGCGGCATCCGCCCACCGCTTCATGCGCGGCAGAATCCCCAGCGCATAGGCTGCCTGGATGATGATGTAGGCGATCTTGTCCGCAAGCTCATAGAAGGTGATAGCGCCCTGGCCGACAGAGGAGATCACCGAGCGCTCGATCAGCACTGATGCTTGAGTGATGCCATTGGAGCCGAATTGCTGATACAGCGACAGCGCGCCGCCTGTGGCTTGCGGGGCAGAATCGGTGGTATCGAGCCCGGCGGCCGTGGCACTATCGATGGGTTCATCAGCGAGGAAGCGTCGTTGCGCTAGGGCGAGGACCACGACGCGCAGGATCTCCCCGAGCAGGAAGAACACCACCAATTCTCCGCCCTCAAAGGGCAGCACCAGCACCGCCACGATGAGCACGAGATAGCGCAAGCCCTGCGTGCTGAGGGGAATATAGCTGCGGTCTTCCAAGATCAAACACGCCGACAGCGGGCTGGCGAAACACGCCACCAGCACCGCAACCGCCACCACCAACAGCCACACGCCCTGGTCAGCGGGCAAGCCGCCGGTGAAGAGGAAGGCGATAAACGTCACCGCCGCCACCACTGTCACACCGACTCCGGCGGGCACCGCCAGCGCCCGCACACAGCGCAGCACCGCAGCACGCACGGTCGCCCCCGCGCTGAGGGAGCGGGACAGCTCCGCGACGGCATAGGCTTCCGCGGCTTGGGTGACGATAGCCGTGCCCAAGATACTCACGGTAAGCAGCACGATGACGCGGTCCGAGTCCGCGGCGTCGAGGCGCAGCGCCAAGATAAAAGGAAGAAGCAACCCGGGGCCGAGCCCGAGCCCCATCGCGATGAGCTGGCGGAGCTTAGAAACTTTCACTGCGTCGCCTCGCTAGTCGCCACGTCTGCATACCTCCACTACTACTGACCGCATTGAAAAGCCGTGTTCTAATAGGCCTATGACTCTCAAGATTCTGACAGTGTGCACCGGCAATATCTGCCGTTCCCCGTATATCGAGTATCGCCTCGCCCACGCGGCTGCAGCCGCCGGGCTCGAGGTACAAGTAGATAGTGCGGGCACCCAAGCAACTAATGGTACCCCCTATCATCCGCATACCTTAAGCCTGCTTGAGAAGCAGGGAATAGACGCCAGCCAGGGAAGCTCGCGGTATCTCACGGCGGCCATCGCCCGAGATTATGACCTGATTATCGCCGCAGCTGAGGACCACATTCCCGCCATCGCACGCACCGCGCCGGCGGCGTGGCGGTCCTGCATTACCTTGAAGCACCTCGCAAGCCTCAACCCAGAGGAGATCCGCCCCGGAACCCCCATCATGGGCCAGCCCGAGACAAAACGAGTAGCCCAGAACGCCACGGCTGGATCCTTCAACATCAGCGACCCCATAGGCCAGCCCCTCGCTGCTTTCGAGGCCATGGCCGCCAGCGTCGACGCCGCCCTCCCCCACGCCTTACGGGTGATCGAGAAGCTAGCGCCGGAAAAGTAGAGCGGCATGGGAGCGGGCAGGTGCGGCTGAGGTGTGCTGGAGTTCCTCGGCGATCGTGGTTGCGGTTCACACGGGCGGCGTCTCTCACGCACAGGGGTGGGTGTGGATCGTGTGGGGTGAGTAGCAGGCACGTACGTGCGCAGCCGATAGCCACAGGGTGGAACAGCACCGCCGGGCGGTGATGCCAGCTCAGTGGCTGCATGCCAGCTTTGGTCTGGGCGTATCGCTACGGCAGGGCCACCTCAGCAACGAGAAATACAAAGGCGACGCTCTGCTACAAAAGTCCTACATCACCGACTCCCTCACCAAGAAGCAGGTCAAGAACGAAGGCGAAGTGCGCCAGTACTACGTCACCGGTAACCATGAGCCGATCATCCCGCCTGCCGTGTGGGACTTCGTCCAAGCAGAACTCGCTGCCCCCACCACCGGGCGGCGCTCCACCTCCAGGCAGCGCAAAATCAGATGCGCCCAGTGCGGAGCCTAGTACGGGTCGAAAACCTAGCATGTCGGCTCCAAATACGAGAAACATATCTGGCGGTGCAACCAGAAATACGCCAGCCACACCCCATGCAACACTCCGCACGTCAGTGCCGAGCAGATCACCGCCGCGTTCCTCGACGCCGTCCACACCCTGCTCGTCAGCCGCGACTAGGTAGATGAGGTGATCGACAAGGCCGTGGCCGCCGAGCTCGACACCACCGATCTGCACATCGAAGCCGATCAAGTCTTCGCTCAAGTTGGTGCCGCCGCCAAGGCGATCGACGATCTGATCGCCCGTAACGCCCGCGTCGCCCAAGATCAGACTGAATACCAGCGCCGCTTCGACAAACTCAACAGCGACCATGCCCGGCTACTCGCCGGCTACGACAAACTCCTTACCCTGATCAGCAACCTAGAAAGCCGGCAAGCCGCCTACCGCTACTGCAAGGAACAACTCGCCACCCTCGACCCGGCCAGCATCGAGGTCACCCCATACCTATGGCACCCCCGTCGACCACGCCGACATTGCCACCGACGGAACCATCACGTTCACATTCAGGGATGGCGCGAAGCAAGCACAGCCGATCGGCAAGTAGCGCCCGGCTAGAGTTGCCACTCCTTGACCAGCATCCCCACCAGCTCCTCTTGGCGGCGCTTAACGACGTCGGGAGTCCATACCGGCTCAGCCAGCACCTGGGTCGTTAGCGCAAACACTGCCACTCCCTTGCCTGACGTGAAGTACTTGTCCTTCTTCACGTCGAAGTCGAAGTTCTGCGCCCGAGAGTTCGCACGTCGATTCAACAGCACCAGGTTACCCAGCCTGTGAGTCCACGTGACGGCTTCCTCCTCAGTGAAGTCACGCACCCACTGGCTGTCTTGAGCCGGGCTTTGCGGCAGAACGTGCTCAACGGTGATGATGCGATGGTCATAGGACGCGCCCGGGTCCTTAGCCAGGAGCGAATCTAGTCGTAGCAGCACGTAGCGACGCACACGAGTAGCGAGGTAGATCTGCCCGTCAAGGCGGTCTCGTGTCTCGGCTCGTTCGCTCTCGGTCAGTTCGAAGGCCGGAGCCTCGAGTTCCAAGCCATCAGCAAGCTGCTTGAGAAGCTCCATGTATCGCAACTGGCGAGGCGTCGCGTAGACCCGGCGAACCAACATGCTCGCTGCCAAGCGCTCCAACTTGGTGAAGAAATAGACGAGAAACTTTGGGTTCTCACCATGCTCGGTCAGAGCCCACAATGCCGGTGGACGCCAGTCATCGTTGTCGAGCTGATCGAGTCGTTTGAGCCAGCGGTTCACCTGCTCCCAGTGCGGGTCCTCGCCCTGAAAATTCTGCGCTAGCAAGCGAATGTCAGCGCGAGCATAGGGTTCGAGCACTTCCCGAATGAAGCCGCTTCCGCTGTCTGGCAGGTAAGTATTGAGAACCTGCTCTGGGAACTCTTGCAGGAGGCTCTTCACGCCACGGGTGCGAGCCTTGATTGCTCGGATATACAGGAAGAGATCACCGAACTCGTCCCGACCTAGGCTTTCCTCCAAGTGCTCCCAACGATCCGCATAGTGCTGCTTTTCATGCTCGTCGATCGCACCAATCACCTGGGACTTGAAAATGTCCTGCGGAGAAAGCGGCAAACCCCGAGCATTCATCACTGAGAAGATCCGGTAGGCACTGTTCAAATCTGGCGTCGAGACCGTGACCAAGAAAGCCCGTCCAGCGATGAGTCGGAACAAGTCCTTCAACTGCTCTGTACTGAGCTGCACCAACTCGCCGTGAAGTGTCTTCGCGTTGTCTCGTAGACCCCGTTGAGAGTCAGTCTCGGGAATGTTGTCGCTGAGCTCAAGGAGCTTTGCGGTGTTGCCCAAGGTCTGCACGTAGTCGTAGAAGAACTGGTTGTCGCGCGGACGAAGCTTCAAACGTGGCCGTGCGGGCTGGTTATCCCACTCCACCGCAGGCTTTTCGATCAAATTGTGAATGGAACGGCGCATGTCATCGTTGGCGACGAGGTCTCGAAGCAGCGACAGCAACAACGTCAATGTCGTGATGCGCTGCTGTCCGTCGATGACCTCGGATCGAGCTTCGTTCGGAGACTTCACGAGAACAATCGACCCGAGGAAATACGGCTCATCGGTGTCCCGCTCCAGCGCGCCGAGCAGATCCGACAGCAGCTGGAGCGATTCCTCAGCACCTCACGCATACGGACGCTGATACTCCGGAATGACGAACTCGAAGTCGCCGCTGGTCAGCAGCCTCCCGACGCTGATCTCCGCAGCCTCAAGCCTTCTTGTTTCTCCTGCCACCAAGTGTCCCTTCATCGATTATGTCTTGTACTTGAGTTGAACCACTGACTCCGGTTTTGAACCACTCACGCAGCCAATACGACTGTACCGCCATTTTGTATCCAAACTGGGGTGAAAGCTTCGAAGACACGCCCCTGGAACGGCTGCAAGATCTCGACGATGAGGCGGACGATGGAGTACGGCGTGAAGTACTCTCCGCCGCCCTTGCCTTCTTGGGCCGCGAAGTCGGAGAGGAAGTCTTCGTAGATGAAACCGAACGCGTCACCTTCAAGTTGGGTGGGAAGCGGAGCGAAAAGCCGCAGCAGCTCGATCAAGGTCGAGCGTTCCCGCTTTTGGTAGCCGCGCGGCAAGACGTCTTTGAGCTCAGGGGTGGCGTCCTCGACGGCCTTGGCAATTGTGCACTCGGCGCCACCGTAACGGAAACGCGTGCTCCCCACACTCTTCGCTCCAAGCGGACTGCCATCCCGTCAACCGAGGTTGTCACGCCTCCATGACGGTAGCCTGATCAACCCACCGGGTCAGAAGGATGAATGCCGCGAGCTGCTCCAATGCGCCTTGCTCCTCGCCACCGTCGTGTGGAACATGCATCCCAGGGTTGCGTATAGCAGCGTACAGGTCCTCTGCAAAGGCGCGGGCGCCCCGATGCAGGTTTTGAAACGTCTTGCTGCCATCGTCTTCCATAAGCCGGAGGCGCGGCGCACCACGCTTCGGATCGCTGAGTGAGAACGCCTCGTTGAACAATGCTGTCTCAGACACGTCCAACCGGCTCAATTTCGCCTGGGTCACTGCATTGACGCGGATGGCCGCCTGCATCACGGCTTGATGGTAGTGCCCGTGGTTCCAGTAGCTCTTGCCGTTCTCCCACGCCCACCGATGCAGATTTGCCGCGTCCATATTTGGCGCGTTTTCTCCGAGCTTCTCAGCGAGCTCAGACTGCCGTTCAAGCGCTGCCTTGGCTCGGGAGGCTTGGCCCCGGAGCCAGTTGTACTCCTTGTCTTCGACTGGGTGTCCTTTACTCCAGCCGGGGAGCGCCCTGTCAAGGATCTTTTCCACGACGTGGGCACGTGCCGCTGCCTCGGTCCGCGATCCGTTCATAACGGTTCCGAAGTAGACGATGCCTGGGCCCGTGTCGGGGACTACCTGTGCTGTAACTTGCAAGAATGCGTCGATCTCCCTGATCGCCCACGCCGAGTCCAGTTTCGTCATGCCTCCATTGTGTCAGGTGGGTCTGACGCTCTCGGAGAGATTTGGTCTGATACCCCAACTAGCCGAGGCTGACATAGCGGATTGTATCTCCCTGTCAGTCGGCGGGTGCACATCCCGCGGGCGAGCAGCAATCAAAAAAAGGGGGGGCTAATCTTTCCCATAACTCAGGAGCTTCAAGACGTACTCTTTCGCTCGACGGTCCTTCACCTCCTGGTCCGTGGTTTGGATGAACTCGATGGCGTTGAAGCCATCGCCACGCCGCCGGTTCTGTGGTGGCTCCAGCCCCTCGATCAGCAGTGCCTCCATGGTGGCGACAAGCATGTCGGTGGCGAAGTCCCCCTTTGGGGACCGAACCGAGGGTCCCATCTTCGGCCACGGCACGGACACCGAACCAAGAAAAACGATCCCACCGACCAGCCAAGCGATCCCGCGTGTGATCCCACAGACGAGCGCCGAGGCGTGGCTCAGTGACGCGGCCTACGTAGATCACTCGGTCACCTGAGTAGAGGATGTAGACGCCGATTTGTTCTGAGAAGTTGATCGACTCTGAAGCCTTCAGCTGCCTCCCAAAGAGGGCCTGTCCACGCTGTTCCCAGTCAACCTCGTCCCGCCGCCAGAACATCCCGAACGCGTTCAGGAAGCCGTTTTCTTCGTCTTCCGTCGACGACGCAGTTGTCGGGACCACCTTAGCGGTGTCCGAGTGTACACCCAGCTCGGCCTCCCCTGTCTTGTCGCTCAAGGTTGCCAAACTGTAATAGCCTCGGTCCACGCGAATAACTTCGTTCTGCATTTGCATCGAGAGCCTGGCTGACACCGTCGCGGCCGGGGTCGCACCAACCTGCTGCCGGAGGCCCTTGTCCAAGATCAGCTGCGCGATCTCGGAGTAGTGGAGTGGCTTTTGCGCCTCCGAAAGCACCTGCAAGATCGCTTGTCGCCATGGCATGTTCTTCATGACCACCAAGATACACAGGTTCCTAGCCGTTCGACGTCGATGCGAAGGTTACGCATCGATGACCCTCTTGCCAACCCGCCACTGGTTCAGGAAGCCGTCGAACGGGAGCTACAGCCAGTCTCGTCATTAATTAACGAGTTCTGCTCGCGGCCTGTCCAGGTCGACAGACGCTACACGTTGAACTTGAACTCCACCACGTCACCGTCAGTCATGACGTAGTCCTTGCCCTCTTGGCGCACCTTGCCGTGAGCGCGGGCTTCTGCCATCGATCCAGCAGCAGCGAGGTCCTCGAAGGAGACGACTTCAGCCTTAATAAAGCCCTTCTCGAAGTCGGTGTGGATCACGCCGGCGGCCTGGGGCGCGGTATCGCCCTTGTGGATGGTCCAGGCGCGGGCTTCCTTCGGGCCGGCAGTGAGATAGGTCTGCAAACCAAGGGTCTCGAAGCCGGCGCGAGCCAGAGAGGCCAGGCCCGGCTCATCTTGGCCGACGCTTTCGAGCAACTCGGCTGCTTCTTCCTCATCGAGTTCGAGAAGCTCCGCCTCGGTCTTAGCGTCGAGGAAGACGCAGTCGGCGGGGGCGACGAGCTCGCGCAACTCCTGCTTGCGGGTGTCATCGCTGAGCACGTCTTCGTCGGCGTTGAACACGTACAGGAAGGGCTTAGAGGTCAAAAAGTGCAGCTCGCGGAGAAGAGAGAGGTCCACATCCCCAGAGACGGATGCGGCGAAGAGCGTGCGGTCATCCTCGAGGATCTCCTGTGCCTTCTTCACCTCGGCCACCATCGGGGCCTTGTCCTTATCCTTCTTGGCTTCCTTCTCCAGACGCGGCAGGGCCTTTTCAATGGTCTGCAGATCTGCCAAGATCAGCTCGGTCTCAATGACGGAGATATCCGAGCGCGGGTCCACTGCACCATCCACGTGGATCACGTTCTCATCGGAGAAAGCGCGCACGACCTGGCAGATGGCGTCGGCCTCGCGGATGTTCGCGAGGAACTTATTGCCGAGCCCCTCGCCCTCAGAAGCGCCTTTCACGATGCCGGCGATGTCCACGAAGGACACCGTGGCGGGGAGAATGCGCTCGGAGTGAAAAATCTCCGCGAGGGTGTTCAGGCGTGAATCGGGAAGCTCCACCAAACCCACATTGGGCTCGATGGTGGCGAAGGGATAGTTCGCGGCTAGCACGTCGTTGCGGGTCAGGGCATTAAACAGCGTGGACTTGCCCACATTGGGCAGGCCGACGATTCCAAGTGTAAGGCTCACGAGGCCTAATCCTAACAGCCGCGAGGCTGGGTCTTGGTGAGGTGTGCGTCGATAAGCATGCTCTGCACTGGTTGAAAGGTCACAGTTTCGCACGAGAGCTTTTTTGGGCAAGATACATGATGTGAGCACTTCCACTAATGACGGCAGCGACTCCGCCCGCCCAGAACAGGACCGCGCGGCTGATACCACGAGCCTGAACGATGAGGCGTCCAGCACCTTCGAAGCACTGGAATCCGATCCCATCGATCGCTCTGTGGTGATCTCGGATCTGATTAAGGAGTTCGCATGGTGGTGCGTGCGCATCCTCGTCATCTTCGCCACCGCACTCGGGGCGGGCTGGCTGGCCACGCAGTTCTGGAAGGGCCTGCTTCCGCTCATCCTCGCCCTGCTCGTCTCCTCGGTGCTGGTGGGGCCCACGAAACGGCTCCGCAAGCTCGGAGTGCCCGCCGGGCTGGCCGCAATTTTCGTGCTATTAGCGGCGGTGGCGCTGCTCGCCGCGATTGTCTCCTTGATTGCGCCATCGATGATTCGGCAGTCCCAAACGCTGTATCTCCAAACCTTGGAGGCGGTGCAGCGCTTCCAGCTCTGGCTGCAAGGGCCGCCGCTCAATCTGCAAGAAAAGGACCTTACCGAGGCATTTCAGTCCGGAACCAAATGGCTGCAGGATCAATCGGGAAAGATTGCCGGCGAACTCTTTGCCGGACTGGGCGCGGCCGCATCCGTCATGCTCACACTCGTCGTGGTGTTGGTGCTCACCTTTTTCTTTCTCAAAGACGGCGAGCGCTTCCTGCCTTGGATGCGTAGCTTCACCGGCCGACGCGTGGGCTGGCATCTTACAGAGCTGCTCTCCCGGATCTGGGTCACGCTCTCCGGCTATATCCGAGTGCAGGCGATAGTGTCCTTCATCGACGCCTTCTTCATCGGCCTCGGGCTGATCGTGGTGGGCGTTCCGCTAGCGCTAGCCCTTGCCGTGCTGACCTTTCTTGCCGGCTTTATTCCCATCGTGGGTGCTTTTGTCGCCGGGGCGCTCGCCGTGGTGGTGGCGCTGGTCTCACTCGGCATCAAGCAAGCCATCATCATCCTCATCATTGTGCTGGCAGTGCAGCAGCTTGAGGGAAATGTGTTGCAGCCGATGCTGCAGTCCAAGGCGATGAACCTGCACCCGGTGATCGTGCTGGTATCCGTGACCATTGGCGGGAGCCTGTTCAGCATCATCGGCGCCTTCCTCGCCGTGCCCTTCGCGGCAACCGTGGCCGTTATTTTGCGTTATATTTCGGATGTAGTCTCGCTTCGCTCCGGTGAGAAGCGGGCCGAGGATATTTCCTTCATCACCCAGCAGGGCTCTATCTCCGGCAAGCACACCGAGAAAGAAGCCCGCGAGCGACGCACCCGCCTGCCCCTCCCACTGCGCTTCAGCAGCGATCACGGCAGCGATGATGATAGCGACAACGCCGACACCGACGCCGCCGCGAAGCGCTCGCACCGCGACACCCCGAACTTTATCGCCAATTTGTTCGACAATCGCTCGAAAAAATAGCACCAGTGTCCGGCCCTGCCTTTAGAGTGGGGAGCCATGACTAGCTTTGCCGCGATCTTTCTTGCCCTCGTTGCGCTCGTGGTCGGCCTGGTGCTCGGCTGGATAGCCCGCGGCAACATTGATCGGGGCGCGGGCGGGCAGGCACACCCGACGGATCCCCAAGCACTCGAAGCACCGGACCAGCCGGCACACTCCCCTGCCCCAGCCCTGGAGTCTCATCTGGCGCCGCTGCAGGCCACCATGTCTGCGCTCAACGAGCACCTCAATCAGATGGAGCGCCGGCAAACCCAGGCCCATGCCGAGTTCAGCGGCCACCTCCACACCATGTTGCGCACCTCGGCGCGGCTCTCCGATCACACCTCCAAACTCGTCACGGCACTCCAAAATCCCACGGTGCGGGGCCGCTGGGGCGAGGTACAACTCGAGCGGGTGGTGGAACTTGCCGGCATGGTGAAGCATGTGGACTTCGATACCCAAACCACCGTGAGCGCACACGGCAGCCGCGTCCGACCAGATATGCTCATCCACCTCTCCGGTGGGCGGCACATCGTGGTGGATGCCAAGGCCCCCTATAGCGCGTATTTGGATGCGCTTGAGACCACCGATCCGGAAGAACACGCCGGCTATCTCCGGCGGCACGCGCATCTGCTGCGCAGCCACGTCACTGCCCTGTCCAGCAAGGACTACCAGTCAGCGTTTCAGCCCACTCCCGAATTCGTCGTGCTTTTTGTTCCCGCCGATCCTTTCCTCGACGCCGCCCTCGGCGCCGATCCGGAGCTGCTGGAATACGCCTTTTCCCGCGATATCGTGCTCGCTACTCCGTCGACATTGATGGCGTTGCTGCGCACTGTGGCGCTGGGCTGGCAGCACTATGAGGTCTCTGAGCAGGCCGCCGCTATTCAGCAGCTCGGCGATGAGCTCTACCGCCGCCTCGGCACAATGACCGAGCATTTCACCCGCATGGGCGCCAGCCTCGAGAAATCAGTAGACACCTATAACGCGGCCATGGCCTCCCTCGACTCGCGGGTATTGGTGAGCGCGAGGAAGCTAAAAGAAACATCCTCGGTTGGTGGCAGTGCACGGCCGATCACTGCCCCCGCTGAGATCCGCACCTCCCCCGCCCGGCCGCGGCACGCAGCTCAGCCAGATTATCCTCATGCGCAGGGGATGCGCTCTCGGCACGAGGGGTTGACAGACTAGATCGCCGTATTCTGAGAAGCCTGAGAACACCGCCGCGGCGGCGTTCCTCGTGGATTAACACATGGTGAATAGGTAAGATATCGGTTCGTGCCAACCCAGCCACGACATAATCCCTCAGCTCACCGCCATTCTTCACCGGGCGGTGGTTTTTCGGGTTTGCCCACGTGGTCCTCCACCTCGATCTTGCTCGCGTCCCTTTTCACTGGGCTTGTGATCAGTCTCAATCAGCAGTCCTTGGGCGCCTTATACCTCATGGCCTTCGCCGTGGGTGCCCTCGCGACGGTGCTCTGGGTGGAACCCCGCGGCCTGACCCTCACCGTGGCGCAGATTCCTGTGATCTTCGGTATCGCCACCCCGTGCGCGGCGTTCCTGCTGGGCAAGTCCAATTCCCTCAGCGGCGGCGATGGACGATTATCTAAGACAGAGCTTTTGACTCTGATCTATCCGCTCGCGCAGTTCTTCCCCACTCTCATCGTGGCCACCCTCAGCGCTGTAGCGATCGCGGTTCTGCGTTATCTGCATCATCGCCGCACCAACGTGAAACTCGAGCGAAAGCTCAGCACACAGCGCAAACGTGCCATCGATTCGGATCGCCGCAATCTCAGCACCACAACCCGCGCTAGGGAGGCGGCCAACCGCTCCCGTCGTTATCGTGGCGAGTCACGCAATTCCGAGGTCACCGTCGAAGATTTATTAGAGCGCAACCGCGCCGATCACAAGCGCTCGAAGAAGCGTGCTACGCCGCCTGACCGCCAACCGGCCAGCGAGCACCACGAAACGCACCGGGCACACGATGCCGTGAGGAAACACCCTAGCCCCCTCGAGCACGGCGCACTCCACGATCCCGAGACGTCGAGCCGCACCCGCGACTATGAGGAGATCCGCTTCCCGCGTATCCCTCGCTCTCATACGTCAAGCGATGGTGCACACCCGCGTCGTGGAGATGTACAGCAGCATCGCACTCACCGCATCCGACGCCCCGAACACGAAAACCGTTTCCGTAGTCTCAAGCGCGAGGATCGCGGCCGCTTGACCGAGCGCCCGAGTTACCGGGGCATGCACGAGCCACGCGCATCCCGCGACTTCAGCACGACCCGAAGCGATGACATGCCCCCGCGCATCCACACAGAGGGCTATCGTTCAGAGCAGCGTGGTGCAAAAGATAAGCAGCGGAGCTACCGAGGCTCCCGCAAGCCCCGTCGTGAGCCTTTCACTGTGCGTCCTGACGATCCTGACTCCTACGGTTTTCGTACACCTCCCCGCCGCGAGCGCTAAACGCTCCGGCGTGGCCGTCTCCTGGCAGGCCCCGCAGAACTAAAACGGCAGCCTCACCTGCGCCCTGCCCAAGCCGAGTAGAAACTCAGTACAAGAACAGCGCGGTCCCGACACCTCCGTCGGGGCCGCGCTGGCCGCTATCTCGTCGTGCCTTAGCGCTTCCTGGTGCGGTCGCTGGGACGCAGCACTCGCGGCAGCGAAAAGACGATCTTCTCCTGCGCGGTGGTTACTTCCTCGGCATCGCCAAACCCGTATCCCTCGAGGTACTCCACCACCTCTTGAACCAGGATTTCCGGCACGGAGGCACCGGAGGTAATGCCCACCGTGCTCACGCCCTCTAGCCACGCGGGATCAATTTGGTTGGCGTAGTCCACCAGATAGGAGTTGGCGGCACCGGCATCGAGGGCGACCTCCACCAGGCGCTTGGAGTTGGAGGAGTTTTGCGAGCCCACCACGATGATCAGCTCTGCTTGTTCCGCCACCTTCTTCACCGCCACCTGACGGTTCTGGGTGGCATAACAGATGTCATCGCTCGGCGGGTTCTCGAGATTGTCGTAGACCTCATGGAGCTTGTCGACGATTTCCATGGTTTCATCCACCGACAAGGTGGTCTGCGATAACCAGATGAGTTTTTCCTCGTGCAGAAACTCGGGCAGGGCCTCGATTCCTTCGAGCCCATCCACAAGGTGCACCACATCCGGGGCTTCGCCCGCGGTGCCCTCCACCTCCTCGTGGCCTTCGTGGCCAATGAGGATGATGTGATAGCCAGACTTGGCGAAGCGCTTGACTTCGTTGTGCACCTTCGTCACCAAGGGGCAGGTGGCGTCGATGGTGTCGTGGTTGCGCTCCGCGGCAGCCGCGTGCACCGCCGGGGACACGCCGTGGGCGGAAAAAACGAGGTGGGCGTTGGGCGGAACCTCGTCGGTGTCGTCGACGAAGATCGCCCCCGCCTTAGCTAGGGTTTCGACCACGTATTTGTTGTGCACGATTTCTTTGCGCACGTACACCGGAGCGCCGTATTTCTCCAGCGCACGCTCAACGGTTTCGACTGCCCGGTCCACGCCCGCGCAATAGCCGCGCGGCGAGGCCAGCAGAATTTTCTTCACGCCAGCGGCGTGGGGGTTCGTCGCAGTTGAGGTAGCAGGTGAACTCATGCGCTCAACAGTACTTGCCTTACGTGCATGCACACCACACAGCCATGCCTAGCCCGCTAGACTGAATGTTTGTTCTTTTCCTCGCCGCATCATCGACGCTCAGGGCGCCGCCCGTGCGGTGAATGTGCGGGGAGGCGACGTCGATAAGCGCATAGGCAAAGAAGACTATGAATCAACAAGCGGCAAGCTCGGCAGAGAGTCCCTGGTCCGTCAGTCTGTTGAACTCCAAGGTCAAGGGCTGGATTCAGCGGCTGGGGCACGTGTGGGTGGAAGGCGAGCTCGCACAAATTAGTACGAAGCCGAGTTGGAAGCTGTCCTATCTCACGCTGCGTGATGTGGAGAAAGAAACCTCGGTGCAGCTCACTGTTCCCACGCAGATGGTGCTCAACCATGAACCGCCGCTGACCACCGGCGACCGGGTGGTGTGTTATGCCCGACCCGCGTTTTATGAGGGGCGCGGCTCCTTTTCCCTGTGGGTGACGGAGATCCGCCACGTCGGTATCGGCGAGCTGCTGGCGCGCATCGCCCAGCTGCGGGAGACGCTGCAGCGCGAGGGGCTTTTTGCCCCAGAACGCAAGCAGGCGCTGCCCTTTTTGCCCAACCGGATTGGGCTGATTACTGGCCGCGGCTCGGCCGCCGAACGCGATGTGTTGGCGGTGTCGAAGGACCGCTGGCCCGAGGTGGATTATCGGGTGATCAATACCGCCGTTCAGGGCTCGCGCGCGGTACCGGAGATTATCGACGCGCTCCGCACCCTCGACGAGGACGAGAGCGTGGACGTGATCATCATTGCCCGGGGCGGCGGCTCGGTGGAGGATCTTCTGCCCTTTTCTGAGGAGTCGCTGCAGCGCGCCGTCGCCGCGGCCCGCACCCCTGTGGTCTCTGCGATCGGACACGAGCCGGACACCCCCATTCTGGATAATGTGGCCGATCTGCGCGCCGCAACGCCCACCGATGCCGCCAAGCGCGTGGTGCCCGATGTGGTCGCCGAGCGGCAGCTCTTGGCCGAGGCCAGCAGCCGTTTGGCCCAGGCGCTGCGGGGGTGGGTGGCCCGCCAGGAGGAGGCGCTGCAGGCGCTGCGCAGCCGTCCGGTGCTCGCCGATCCTTATCTGCCGATCACCCAGCGCGAGGAGCAGATCACACAGGCGCGCGAGCGGATTCGCCGCACCATAGAGCACAGTCTTTCTCGCGCCGAAACCCAGACCGCCAGCCTACGCGCCCAGGTGACGGCGCTGGGACCGGCCGCCACTTTAGCCCGTGGCTATGCGGTGGTGCAGGCGCTGCCTCGGGATGGCTCCGATCCGGAGGTGGTCACCTCCATCGAGCAGGCCGGCCCGGCCACCAATATGCGCATCAGAGTGGCCGATGGTTCCATCGCCGCAGTGTCCATGCAGACCTTCCCCAAAGACTAAAAATTCCAAGGAGATTTCCATGTCCAACCCCAACACCTATGGCCACGGCACCCCGAATAATGACAGCTTCACTCCCATCGAGGAGTTGAACTACGAGGCCGCGCGCGATGAGCTCATTGAGATCGTGCGCATTCTGGAGCTCGGGCAGATGTCGCTCGACGAGTCACTGAAGTACTGGGAACGCGGCGAGGCCCTCGCCAAGCGCTGTGAACAGCAGCTGGCGGGGGCCCGCAAAAAAGTAGAGGATGCGCTCTCCGAGTAGCGCTCGCGCATTAAGGCTTATCGACGCTGACCTCAATTGGTGTTGCCGCCGCATAGGCTTCAGCGAGCGTGGCAAAATCCTCGGCTTCGGCGCTACCGGCTAAGACAATGCGGACATCGCCGAGATCCGCTCCCCAGAGGTCACGGCTGTGGCGATCCTCCTTGATATAGGTGGTGAAATCCATGCCGGCCACGCTCACCGGCTCGCCTTTGGTTTTGAGGCCCGAATCATTGGCCCGCAGCACATCCTCCAAGGGCTGATCGCTCTGCATCAGCTGAAGATAGGCGCCGCCTGTGGTCACCCATCCTTGAATCACCGCGGGCTGGCCATTGACGCTGCCGCGGCGCGCCGAATTTGTGATCCAGCCCTCGGGGTCAGCGGGCTGACGCAGCTCAAAGTCCACGGCCCGCGCCTCCATGTGCAGCACGGTAGAGGCATCGACTTCCTGCACCGGGCCGTTTTCCGGGGCGCCGGTATTGAAGGTGCACAAACCGGTAAACGCCACCGATGCTGCCGCGATGCCGATGATCACCAGAAGGGTCATGCCGATATCTCGGCTATCTTGGAACAATTTGGGTTTTTCGCTCGCCACGGGCTCAAGTATGGCAGAGACGTAGCGGCCACTCCCAATTGCTCCGGCCAGCGAATGCCCGCTTGGGCATGACAGCCGCCACAGAGCCCCATTTCGGGTGCATAAATCGCCGCACGCGCTGCACAAGAGTGCAACAATAGACAGTGTGGGTTGTGCAGCTGGGTTCTCATTCCCACACGGTGGTTATGCGCCACCGCCACCCACGCTCACCTAACCGGCTCTCACATGATGATGTGAGCGAAGCGCTACTTGCCTGCAGGAGGCTTTACACCTATGTCTAACCATTCTTTGGAGATCCCCGATCGGAACCTGGCGTTGGAGCTTGTTCGCGTGACTGAGGCGGCCGCGCTTGCCTCCGGCCGCTGGGTTGGTCGCGGCCAGAAGAAGAAGGGCGACGGCGCCGCTGTGGACGCCATGCGCAAGCTCATCAACTCCGTGCAGATGCGTGGTGTCGTGATCATCGGTGAGGGCGAAAAGGATGAAGCCCCCATGTTGTTCAACGGCGAAAAGGTGGGCACCGGTGAGGGCCCTGAGGTGGATATCGCCGTCGACCCGGTGGACGGCACCACCTTGATGGCCGAGGGCCGCCCGAACGCCATCGCTGTTCTCGCCGCCGCCGAGCGCGGCACCATGTACGATCCCTCCGCAGTGTTCTACATGCGCAAGATCGCCGTGGGCCCCGAAGCCGCCGGCACCATTGACATCGAGGCGCCGGTCAAGCACAACATCCACGCCGTAGCCAAGGCCAAGGGCATTGATCCCACCAACGTCACCGTGGTGGTGCTGGACCGCCCCCGCCACAACAATCTGATCCAGGATATCCGCGAGGCAGGCGCCAAGGTGCGCCTCATCCGCGACGGCGATGTGGCCGGCGCCGTGGCCGCCGCCCAGGACACCAACTCCGTGGACATCATGATGGGCACCGGCGGCACCCCCGAGGGCATCATCACCGCCTGCGCCATGAAGTGCATGGGCGGCGAAATCCAAGGCATCCTGGCCCCCACCGATGACGCCGAGGTACAAAAGGCCAAGGACGCCGGCCTGGAACTCGATACCGTGCTCACCACCGACGATCTGGTGTCCTCGGACAACTGCTTCTTCGTGGCCACCGGTGTGACCAACGGTGACATGCTGCGTGGCGTGAGCTACCGCCGCAACGGCGCCACCACCCGTTCGCTGGTGATGCGCTCGAAGTCCGGCACCATCCGCTTCATTGAATCCACCCACCAGCTTGCCAAGTTGCAGGAGTACTCCGTGGTGGACTACACCAAGCTGGACTAACACCCACCCCCACTGCTGCCCTTTGCGGACGACTGGGGTAAACAGACACCACCCCTCTGGCGGGAAACTCGGATGATCATCCGGTACCGCCAGAAGGGTGGTGTTTTGTATGCGGGCTGCGCCGGCGCTACCGAGCGCTAGTCGGCTGCTGGCTGGACACTACTCGGCGAACCAGCCAGTCACTGCGGGAGCAATGTTGTGATACACGTGCTTCTTTTCCTGGTACTCCTCCAAGCCGGTCGGCCCCAGCTCGCGGCCGATGCCGGACTGTTTCATCCCGCCCCATTCTGCCTGCGGCAGATACGGGTGGAAGTCATTGATCCAGATGGTGCCGTGGCGCATGCCGCGGGCTACCCGCTCGGCGCGACCGGCGTTGCTGGTCCACACCGCACCCGCCAAGCCATAGGTGGTGTCATTGGCGATGCGAATAGCCTCATCTTCCGTGGTGAACGTCTCGATGGTGGCCACGGGGCCGAAGCCCTCATCGTGTACGCAGTCCATGTTCTGATCGCAGCCGGTGATGATGGTGGGCAGGTAGAAATAGCCCGCGGCAAGGTCGGTGGCACCAGTGCCATTGCCTGCGGAGGAATCCTCCGCGGTGGCGCGACGGCCACCGCAGGCGATAGTGGCGCCCTGTTCCTTGGCGCGGTCCACATAGGCGGAGACCTTATTCAGATGCTCCTCCGAAATCAGCGCCCCAGTTTCGGCGGCCTCATCCCGCGGGCCACCGAGCTTGATGGCGCTGGCGCGCTGCACCAAAGCCTCGGTGAAGCGCTCGGCGATGGATTCCTCCACGATAATGCGGGCACCTGCGGAGCACACCTGACCGGAATGGACGAAGGCGCCATTGAGCGCGTTATCCACGGCGGCGTCAAAGTCCGCATCCGCGAAGATCACATTCGGGTTCTTACCACCCAGCTCGAGCGCGATGTTCTTAATCGTCTCTGCGGCGTTGCGGGCGATGAGCTTGCCGGTCTGCAGCCCGCCGGTAAAGGAGACCATATCGACATCGGGGCTCTGCGATAGCGGGTTGCCGCAGGCCGCACCGGCGCCGGTGACCAAGTTGGCCACCCCATCGGGAAGCCCGGCCTCCCGCAGCACTGCCATAAGCAGCATCGCGGTGTGCGGGGTGAGCTCGGCGGGTTTGAGCACGAAGCTATTGCCGGCTGCCAGCGCCGGGGCCACCTTCCACGCCACCTGCAGCAATGGGTAGTTCCAGGGAGTGATCAGGCCGCAGACACCAATGGGCTCGACATCGACGCGCGAGCGCACATTCTCATCGCCCGGGTCCACAACCCGACCCGCATCATGCTGCGCCAAGGTGCCGAAATACTCGAAGCTGGAGATGATGTCATCCATATCGGCCTCGGCCTCCACGACGCGCTTGCCGGTATCGGCGGCTTCGGCGCAGGCGAAGGTGTCCTTATTCGCGCGGATTGCGGCAGCAACGCGCAGCAGCAGGGCGCCGCGCTCCACTGCGGGAACCTGACTCCACACCTGGGCGTCGAAGCTCTCGCGCGCGGCAGCAATAGCCCGCTCCGTATCCGCATCGGCGGCTTCGGAGACCTCTCCTACGACGCTGCCGTCTGCGGGGCAGCTGATCGTGCGGGTCTCGCCGGACGCTGCTGGTTGCCAGCTGCCGCCAATAAACAACGAGGCGGGTCCTTCAGCCCCGTGCACTCCCTCTAGAAGAGGGCAGCTGGTGGGGTCGAATACGGGCTCGGACGGGGTTGTGGCCACGTCGAACACACTCCTTTTTCATCGGGGAATATTTCAGGATGGTTTATGCCAACAGTCCACGCTACCTATCTTGTTCCGGTGGCGTAGGGACGCGGACTATCGGCCACTGTGATGCGCCCGCCCATCGGAGCAGGCTCGTGGCTAGTTCTCTTCCCACACGCGGGCAGGGGCGGCCCCATCGGAGACATCGGTATTGCCGCGGTTTCCTTCCTGCATGTGCAGGAACTCCAGGTGACGTTCGAAGAGATCGAGCACGCTATTAAGAAGCTGCTCCTCGCTATAGCCGTAGACGTCATAGCCCAAGGATCCCTGGAGGTCGTGCACCTCGAGCCGGTAGTAGCACTCAGAGTCCGCGGTGGCCTTGCCGGCATAGGAGGGAACCTCGCCAACCACTGGGTAGATCTGGAAGCGGAAGTCCTTCTCTTCGCCGAAGCTGACGGTGAGGTCCAGCTGGCTGACCTCGGAATCGGGCACCTCGGAGTACAGCAGCAGGCTAGCGAAACCGAGATGACGGATTTCTTGTGTCACCTTCTCCATGGCCGGCTTCGCCACATCCACCATGTAGCTTTGTGCATCCTCAGCCGAGGGCCAGTTGATCGCCCGCTCCAGGCGGCCCTGCCAGCCGCCACGGCTACGCAGGCGACCCGACATCGCGGAGTGGATGGCCACCATGCGCGCCTCAGATTTATAGGCCTCGATGCGCAAGGACTTCCACAGGCTGTACATGATCAAATAGATCACCACGGTAAACGGCAGGCCCATCACGATGGTGGCTGATTGCACCGTCACCACCCCATCGATGGCCAGCAGCACGAGGGTGAGCACACCGACGATCGCCGACCACACGATGCGCGACCAGCTGGGTCCGTCCTGGCGGCTATTTTCGATCTTCGAGGTGAAGTTGGACAACACCAGCGCCCCCGAGTCCGCCGAGGTGATGTAGAGCAGCAGCCCCACAGCGGTCACCAGCACCACCAGGATCATGCCGGCGGGATAGGACTGGATGAGGTCATAGAACCCGCGCTGGGGTTCCGCCATGGCCACGGCGCCGAACTCATCGTCTCCACCGATGATGCGCTCCAAGGCGGAGTTACCGAAGAAGCTCATCCACATCACGATGAAGAGGAAGGGGATGGTCAGCGTGCCGAAGACGAATTGGCGGATAGTGCGGCCGCGGGAGATGCGGGCAAGGAAGAGCCCCACAAAGGGCGCCCAGGCCACCCACCATGCCCAGAAGAAGAGAGTCCAGGAGGCTAGCCAGTCGCGTGTGGCCTGCGGGGTTTCCGAGAAAGCGTAGGTATCGAGTGTCCAGTCCACGAAGTTGGCGGCGTAGTCCCCCACGTTCATCACGAGTGAGTCGAAGAGGAAGGCGGTGCGCCCCGTGAACACCACGAAAAACATGAGCACCAGTGCGATGACCACGTTCAATTCGCTGAGCCGCTTAATGCCGCGATCCACACCTGATACGGCGGAGACGGTGGCGACCGCCACGGCGATCGTGACCAAGATGATCTGCGCGGTGGGCCCTTCCTCGATGCCAAAGACCATCTTCAAGCCGTAGTTCAGCTGTACCACGCCGATGCCGAGGGAGGCCGCGATGCCGAATACCGTTCCGAGGGTGGCGGCAATGTCGACCGAGTCGCCGATAGGGCCATGTATGCGGCGCCCGATGAGCGGATAGAGCGCGCTGCGCAAGGCCAGCGGCATGTTCAAGCGATAGGCAAAATAGCCAAAGGCCATGCCCATGAGCGCATAGAGGGCCCAGCCACTAATGCCGTAGTGGAAGAGCGCAAACACCACTGCGTCCTCCGCGGCCTTCCGAGTTTCCGCATCTCCTACCGGCGGGTTGTAATACATGGTCACTGGCTCGGCGACAGCGAAGAAGATGAGGTCCACGCCGATGCCGGCGGCAAAGAGCATCGAGGACCAAGAAAAGAGACCAAATTGCGGGCGAGAGTGATCCGGGCCGAGCCGCACCGTGCCGGTGCGGGCGAGTGCGATCACCAGAACAAACACCACCGCCGCGGTGGCGGTGAGAATATAGAACCAGCCGAGATTCACCGAGATCCAGGCGGTGATCGATCCCAGCGCGGACTCGGCGGACTCCGGCGCGAGAGCAGCCCACAGCACCATGGCGAATACGCCCAGCACAGAGATGGCGAAGACCGGCATGTTCACCTTTGGCTTCTTCGCGATGCCGTCGCTGGTGCTGCGCTCCTCTGCGGCTGCCACGCCAGACGAATCCTCGGCTTGGCGCTCGTCACTTCTTTCTTTTCTATTTGTTGATCTGGACTCTAGGCTCACGCTCTCACTTCCTTAAAAATATGTTTGTCCACACACGTACTTATGAAAGGGAGTTAGACATGAAAAAACCTTCCACGTGCTTTCGAGGGTGCATTAAACTTCCCCAAAAAACAACCGACTAAGCCCCCTCATCGAGGTATTCCCTCGCCCCTCCTGCCTGCCGAATCCGACACTCATTACTCCAGCGTAGGGCACTGTAGGCCGCCACTGACGTGCTATGGAACACTGTGTGGTAGCCAGCGGGACACGAAAGTCATTAGCATTAGTTCGGTAGGTTGTGATCATTTGTCAGACTTCTGTCAAGAGGAGGATTGTTCATCTTGGGTTTTAGCGACAGCCTGAAGAACGGTGTGAAAAAGCGTCTCGGGCTCGCCGAGGACACTGTGGAATTCGTGCAGGAGAAGCGACGCGATGTGATTGTGGTGGGCGGTGGTTCCGCCGGTTCCGTGGTTGCTGCCCGCCTCAGCGAGGACGCCGATACTGATGTGCTGGTGCTCGAGGCCGGCCGCATGGATTCGCTGTGGGATCTCTACGTGCATATGCCTGCTGCTTTTTCCTTCCCCATCGGGAACAAGCACTATGACTGGCAGTACGAGTCCGACCCCGAGCCGGAGATGAACAACCGCCGCATCTACCACGCCCGCGGCAAGGTGGTGGGTGGATCGAGCTCCATCAACGGCATGATTTTTCAGCGCGGCAACCCCATGGATTATGAAAAGTGGGCGGATTCTGCGGGGATGCAGGACTGGGATTATGCCCACTGCCTGCCCTATTTCAACCGCATGGAGACTGCCCTCGCGGCGGATGAGGATGATCCCCGCCGCGGCCACAATGGCCCGCTGAAGCTCACCCGCGGCCCCGCCCAGACCCCGCTGTTCCAGGCTTTTTTCCGCTCTGTGCAGGAAGCCGGCTATAAGCTGACCAATGACGTCAACGGCTACCGCCAGGAGGGCTTCGCTCCCTTCGACCGCAATATCGTTGGCGGCACTCGTCAATCCGCGGCTCGCGCCTATCTGCACCCCGCACTCGACCGAGACAATCTCGAGCTGCGCACCCGCGCCTTCACCCGCCGTGTCCTATTCGAGGGCACCATGGCCGTGGGCGTGGAATATGAGTGGAAGGGCCATACCCGCCGCGTGTACGCCGACAAGGTGATTCTGTGTGGCGGTGCGATCAACACCCCGCAGCTGCTGCAGCTCTCGGGTGTGGGCCCGGCGGAGCTGCTCCAGGAGCACGGTATCGACGTGGTGGCCCCGCTGCCTGGTGTGGGCGAGAATCTGCAGGATCACCTCGAGGTCTATGTGCAGTACAACGTGACCAAGCCGGTGTCGATCATGCCGGCTCTGAAGATGTGGAAGCGCCCCTTCATTGGGGCGCAGTGGCTGGTGTCCAAGAAGGGCCCGGTCTCCTCCTCCCACTTTGAGGCGGGTGGCTTCGCGCGCTCGAATGAGGAGGAAAAGTATCCCAACTTGATGTTCCACTTCCTCCCGGCGGCGATCCGCTACGACGGCACCACCTCCGGCGCCGCCCATGGCTTCCAGTTCCACGTCGGCCCGATGTATTCCGATGCCCGCGGCCACGTGCGCATCACCAGCGATGACCCGCACGCCAAGCCCAGCATGCTGTTCAACTACCTGAGCACGGACCAAGATAAGCGCGAGTGGGTGGAGGCGATCCGCGTGGCCCGCGAGCTCTTGGACACCGAGGCCATGCGCGAGTACACCGACGGCGAGATTTCCCCCGGCCCCTCCGTCCAAAGCGACGAGGAGATCTTGGAGTGGGTGCGCAACGACGGCGAGACAGCGCTTCACCCCTCCTGCACCGCGAAGCTGGGGCCCGCCTCTGATGAGATGGCGGTAGTCGATCCGGAGACCATGCAGGTCCACGGCACCGAGGGGCTGTATGTGGTGGACGCCTCGGTGATGCCCGGTATCACCAACGGCAATATCTACGCGCCGACCATCATGATTGCGGAGAAGGCCTCCGATCTCATCGCTGGCCGCGAGCCGCTGGCGCCCAATAACGCACCCTTCTACCGGGCCGATGCGGACATGCCGCTCTACGCTGAGGGCGAGGTAGCGAAGGATCACACGGACACTCCCCGCGGCGGGATTTAATCGCCCCGAGATGGCGTCGATAAGCATCGCGCTTATCGACGCTTTTCTCTGTCCTAGCGTGCTGCGCGGGGTGTATCTGCAGCGTCTAGGAATCCACGCTCCAGCGGCTGACGTCGATCACGTGGTCGGCGCGGTGCAGCACAGTGGGGTCGTGGGTGATGGCCAGCACCGTTGTTCCCTGCTGCGCCAGCTGGTCGAGCAGATCCACGACTTCCGTGGCGTGCTGTGCATCGAGGCCGGTGGTGGGCTCATCGACCACCAGAATGGGCCGGCCGGCGGCGAGAGCACGGGCAATGCTGGCGCGCTGGCGCTGCCCGCCCGAGCATGCGGCTGGCTTGTGATCCGCCACCGCGCTCAGCCGCACCGAGGCAAGCAGCTCGTCCACATATGCCTGCGGGTGCGGGTGCCCGCCGCAGACCGCGGCGCGCCGAATCTGATGCCGCAGGCTAAACATAGGATGCAGCGCCTGGGCGGCGTCTTGGGCGGCGTAGGCGCACTCCGCGCGAATCGGGCCGGGCCCGAGAAGCCCCAAGATATAGCGGATGAGCGTGGTTTTCCCGCAGCCGCTCGGGCCGCTCAGCACGGTGAAGCTGCCGGCGGGCACGCGGAAGTGAACGTCGTGGAGAAGCAGCTCCCCCTTCGCCGAGTACACCTCCATGCCCTGCACGCTCAGGCCACCATGATCCTGAAACACAGTGCCCTGCCCCGCCTCCCGGCGCAGCGACACCTCAGCGGAACCGCTGCCCGCATGTGGCGGTTGCCGCTCTGCTGTGTCTCCGCAGGGCAGTTCAGCCACGGTTGAGGGCCTGATGATGGTGCGTGTGTCCTGTTCTTCCACCACCACAACCTGATCGCACACTCGCCGCAGAAAGTCGGGGTCGTGGCTGCTGAGAACAATGGCGACCCCGCGGGCTGCCGCATCCTCGAGCACGCGCGCCACCGCATCGACGGCGGCGGCGTCAAGACCAGTAGTGGGCTCGTCCAAGACGAGAATCTCTGGCGCATGGGCCAGGGCACGCACTAATGCCAAGCGAGTGCACTGCCCGCCGGACATGCGCGCCAAGGAGTCAAACTTCTCCGGATCGAGGCGCACGCTCTGGGCAACCGCATGCACCGCTTCCCTATCGATCGCGCGCCGGGGCCGGCCGTCTCGAATAATCGACCATTGGGAACGAGCCGTATCCACGGTGGTGGCCGCGTCTTGCTCGACGAGGCCGCAATGCTCGCGGCGCCAGCGTCGCCACCACCTATCGCTGTGCTCGCTTGCGTGCGTATCAGTGGGAAAGCGCCTACCGCCCAGCCACACCTGGCCCGTAACCTGCAGGGCGGGTGCGGGACAGGCGGCGAGCAGCGAGAGCAGCGTGGATTTTCCACTGCCAGAAGCACCGCTGATCCCCAGGATCTCGCCCGGTTGGACGCGCAGGGACTGCACCTCGATGGGCGTGGAATCCGGATACGCCATGCGCAGCTGCTCCACCGCGATGCGCGCAGCGGGCGCGGTCTGGTGTGCTGCCGCAGGCCCGTGTTCTGGCGCCGCGCCGGCCGTAGTGTTGGTTCCGCGACGCTGCGGGGTATACGCGGAGCGCGGAGTTGGCGGCTGGACGGCATTGACCAGCACATCGAAAAACAAGACGACGACGAGTAGCAGCGCAACGATAGCGCAGGTCGGGGCAATAACCGCCGCTGGATTCAGCATGACCCCGGAGAGATTCTCTCGGATCATGAGCGCCCAATCCGCCGTGGGGGCCGTGGGCCCCAGCCCGAGGATATGAACGCTCACCATCAACTGCATCGCGGCCAGACACCGCACTGCGGCATCGGCGATGATGAGCGGAAATAACGCCGGCACCATCTCCCGGAGAGCGATAGCGACGGTGCTTTCGCCGCGCACCCGAGCAGATTCGATAAAGCCCGCGGTCGTTAGCGGCGCCGCCGCCGCGCTGAGCTGGCGCATACCCTGCGGTACTCCGAGCAACAACATGGCCGCTGACACCGCGATCCACGCCGGAAAGATACTCGCCGCCGCAAGCACCACCACCATTGCCGGGATCGCTAACAGGGATGTGGACAGACGGTTGGCCACCTTTCTCCACCGCGGGCGTTGCACGGCGAGAAGGGACAGCACAGTGATGAAGAGGGTGGTCACAGCACCAATCGGCAGCGCCACCAAAAGCCGAGCACCGCCTGCCATCAATCGCTGTCCCACGTCACGGCCCAAGGCGTCGGCCCCCAGCAGTCCCACCTCTTGGTCATAGGGAAACGACACTGGGTGCACCGTATCGCCGGCCCGCACTGGACCGTAGAGCACCAGCGCGCACACCAGCGCCATCAGCAGGCTGACTACTACAGCTGCAATCTGGGTTCCTGGCCACCGCCTGCTGCGGCGGGACTCGGCGCCGGCCACGCTGGTGCGTGGCTGCTGCCGCATTCTTTTCCCGCTCATCGCTTCACCCGCCTCTCGAGGGCAACGCTGAGCACATCAGCGCTGGTGTAGACCACGACTGCGATGCATGACAGCACCAGGGCAATTCCCTGCACCACCGGCATGTCGCGTGCCCCGAGGGCGCTGGCGAGCAGCCCGCCCACACCGGGATAATTCAGTAGCGCTTCCACCACCACACCAGCTCCCAGCAGGCCGACGGCACTAATCGCCGCAGTGTGGAGCACCACGGGTGCCATCCGGATTGCCACGCAACGCCAGAGCCGCTGCAGCAACGGCATGCCGCGTCGTTGGGCCGAGACATACAGGGGCAAAGCGAGCAGCTCCTCTGCGGGGCCGCGCAGGATCCGCGCCACCCAGGCAGCAACGGGGATGGCCAGCCCGAGCACCGGGAGCACGAGCTGCTCGGGCGATCCCCACGGTGATTCCCCGAGAGGGATCATGGTCACAGCCGGTAGTAGCCGCCACTTCACCGCGAAAAGCAGGACGAGCAGCACCACCACAATGGCCTCTGGGATCGCAGCGCAGGCCGCGACGAATGCGCTGAGCACAAAAGCGCTCGGGCGACCGCGCAGCACGGCCTGAATCAGTGCCCCACCGATACCGAAGGTCATCGCCAAGATCCACGCGGGCAACACGACAGCAGATGAGGCACCCAATCGATGGGTGACAGTACTGAACACATCGGTGCCCCCGATCCAACTCGTTCCCAAATCGAGCTGCAGGGCGCTCCACCACCAGCTAGCCAGCCGGTACACCAACGGCTTGTCGAGGTCATAGTGGGTGCGCAGGCGCTCGGCGGCATCCTGGTTCGCCCCAGCGAGCTGGGAGGCGAAGTCTCCAGGAAGCCACGCAGTAATCAAGAACACGATGCTCACAACGACCAGCAAGGTCACAAATGCAGAGCCAACATCGCTCAGCACACGGCTCATCACCGCTGCACTTTTCGGCGCCCTGCTATCGGCGGTGTGTGGGGCTTTTTTCATCGCGGCTCCTGTTTAGCTGACTAGCTGATTAGCGTCGTGCGGAATTAGGCGGTTTCGACCCCATCGAGGGTGTAGCGGGCGGAGCCATCCCGCCAGCCGCTGACTCCATCTGCCATGCAGTCCAAGCCGCTACCGAAGCCCCACACGACCCAGCCGCCTTCTTCTGCCATACGGTGGTGCAGCTTGCCGAGGGCCTCGTTACGCTCCTTGTCGTCCTGGATGCTCATAGCGTCAGCGAAGTCCTTGTCGAACTCTGGGTCCTTAAAGCCCGTCTCGGAGAAAGCAGCGGAGGAGAGCACCGTCTGGCGCACGGTCACCGCAAAAGGAGTGTTGGTGTACATGCCCACAGTGAAGGGCTCCACGGTGTAGGCGGTGGACCAATAGGTGTCAGGGGCGTGCTCTTCGATCGTGACGCGAATGCCCGCCTCTTCCAGTTGCGCTGCGGCAACAGTAGCGGTGGTCATCATCCCGGGGTAGGACTGGGTGCTGTGCAGCGTCAGATCCAGGCCATCCGGGTGTCCCGCCTCGGCCAGCAGCTTCTTGGCCTTCTCCACATCGCGCTTGATGGGGGTGACATCCTTCGGCACCGAGGGATCGTTCTGCTTGATCATGTCATAGCCCACAGATCCATAGCCTAGGAAGACCTGCTCAACGAGCTTCTCCCGGTCCAGCGCGAGCTTGATGGCGTCTCGAACTTCCTTCTTGTCGAAGGGGGCAGTATCAACGCGGAGCAGCAGCGGATAGGTCTCGTAGCCGGGGCGCTGCCGGATGGTGTAGCCGGACTGCTGCTCGAGAGACTTCGCGGCTGCTGGGGCGAGCGAGGAGGCAACCATGACTGCGCCGGTGGATACGGCGTTTGCCATCGCCTGCGGATCGCTGAAGCCGTTGATCTCCACTCGTTGTGCCCGAGCATCGCTACCCCACCAGTGCTCATTGGGGCTCAGGACGGCATTGGTGCCTTCCAGCGCATCTTGCACGAATGGGCCGGAAGCGATCGGCGAATCGAATTCGGTCGTTCCGTCCTTGACCACGAGGATGAAACCAGCCAGCATGCGCGGCAGCTCCGCATCCGGCACGGAGGTCGCCAGCTCGATGGTGTAATCATCGACAATGCTCGAGGCCTGAATATCCACGGTGCCCAAGCGCACACCGTTTTGTTCCTTCATCTCGTCGATACGGTTCAGACTGTAGAACACGTCTTTCGCGGTGAGCGGGGAGCCGTCCGCGAACTGGGCGTCCTCGCGAAGCTCAAATACCCAGCGGGTGGAGTCCTCGTTCGGGGTCCACTTCGTTGCAAGGCGCGGCACGAGGTTTCCGTCATCGCTGAGGAGCAGCTGATCGTACACGCAGCTGAGGCGGAACCAATCGGACTCGGAGAACAGCGAGCCATGGGGGTCGTTGGAGGCTTGGCTGCCTGCAGCAACGGAGGCGAAGGTCAGGGTCGCGTCCGCGGAATCGGCGACACCGGAGGACGAGGACTGTGCACTGCTGCTGTCGCTGTTATTAGAGCCACAGGCTGCGAGTACGGCACCGGCGATGCTTAATCCGGTGACAGAGAGGAATCGGCGGCGGTTCAATGCCATGTCAGTCTCCTATGAGAGTGGGCTTTCGCGCTCGGGCGAAAGGATGGGTGATGAGAGGGATGGAATGTGCTAGGCACGATCAGCACCCCATCAGGGAGGCTTATCGCCTTCTGCAGCTGCGGCGGCGCGCGAGCACCGCGAGCGTTCCGTGGTGTGAGTTCCCGTGGCGTGGGTGCGCACTGCTTGCGAGAGCAGCGTGGCCACCCGGGCTACCTGTGGTTGCCGAAGAATCGAATAGTGGTGTGCTGACACGCCACGTACCTCGAAGGGGCCATCGATCCAAGAATCCCACCCGAGGTGCTCGTCCGTGCAGTCGTCGACGCCCATACCTTCCCCGCTGTTTCGGGGGGAGCGCTGATCCGCCCGCACCAGAAGAACAGCTACTTCTTGGTCCAGCAGGTGCGCATGATGATCATAAAGCGCATGAATATGACGAGAAAATATGTCGTTTCGCACTTGTAGCGCCTTCGGAGACACGTCTACACCGTGCGCTTCGAGTTTGTCGCACAACGTGTCTACATCGGAGTCGGGGCCGCTATCACCGTCGAGGCCAAGATAGGCTTCGATAGAACGCAGCTGCCGCAACATCATGCGATTGTCGCTACACTCTTGGCGCTCTTTTTCGCTCAGTGACAGCGCTTCGCCTTGATTGAGAATATCGATAATTCTTTCTGGAGAATTAGAATCCACCATCCACACAAGATCAACCGAATCCCCTTGCTTGCGAAGAGCACACGCGATTTCGTGAGCCAATGTTCCTCCCATTGACCAACCGCCAATCGTGTAGGGGCCATCCGGTGATATTTCTTTGATCAAACTATAGTAAAGCTCAACCATCTCGGCGATACTCGCGCCGAGAACGTCGTGTCCAGCAATCTGCGGATCCATAATCGCCACGCATGGACGATCCGTCTCTAGGCGCCTCGCTAATTCTAGATAGCACAATGCGTCGCCTCCAGAGGGGTGAATGAAAAATATTGGCCTTCCCTCGCCTCGGGTGAGATGCAGGCAACAGTCTCGAACCACACTCGCAATATCAATCTCTTTTACCCGAGCCGGCTCTGCAGACACGTAGTGCGAATCTGCGGCGCTTTCATCGCCGTCGGAGGTTCCTTCTTCCCCCTGCTCAGCAGCAGATATATACGCCTGCGCCAGTCCTTCCCGAGTGGGGTGCGCAAAAAACTCTGGGGCCACTTCTGCCATTGATAGCTGGTGGCTGTCCACGCACTCCAGCGCTGTGGAACACAACCTTTGTATAAGTTGCACGGCCAGCAAGGAATCGCCTCCGGCCCTAAAGAAGTGTTCTTCGCTTGCAATAGGAACGAGCTCGTTCCACAGCTTTTCAATGCACTTCTCTAGCTCAGCGGGAATCTCACGCACGTGTTTCTGCGGTGAGTTATGAGAATTCTCATTCTCCCCTGCCGTGAGATAATCGCTCAGAGCCATGCGCTCTTGAGGGATCTCGACAGTTTTGTGCCATGCGGATTCACTGCCCAGTTCCAATAAGAGCTCATGTACTCGATCGAGAATCAACGATGGCGCATCCCCAAACCGCTCCGGGAGAGCGGCCATGGACAACACACATTCCCCGTAGAGCTCGAAACAACGCAGTTCAAGCTCCACCTGAGGCGTGCGAACCTGCTGGAAGTACTCCGAGATATCTATCGTTCCCAAAGGGCCAGCATTGGTACTCAAGTCACCGCCCAACGCTGCGTCCATTCCGAGTGTGGACTGGAATACAATCGGCGCCACAGATCGCGCTCGGCCCATGTTCTTCAACAGCATTCGGCTGATGTCCACTGCGCTTATGAGGTTGTGGGACAAGCACTCACCAGATTGAGCAGCAATTGACCGTGCCACTTCTCGTATCGTCGGCTGCGCGCCAGAGGAATCATTCCTCCCAAGTTCGAGGGACACTAAAGCTGTGCGCGAGAAGGGTCCCATCAGGTCCATCACATCTGGGTGTATGCCGTGTCGATTGTGCTGCAGCGTATTGAGTAGCATCGCGCCACGGTGAGTACGCTCTGCTAAAGCAAGCGCGAAAGCCGTCATTGCTGCCGTGGTAGCAGTAACACCTTCTTTACGTGCCCGTTGGCAGATGCGTGACCACGTCTCTGCAGAAATCCTGCGTTCTAGCATGAGCATCGAACCAGCGCTGTTAGCCACAGTGGCAGAACCATCTGCGGGGTTAAGCACTGGAGGCGCAGGAAGAGTGGGAAGCCGTTCGCTCCACCATTGCCGGTCCGTATCCACGGCATCTTGTTCATACTCCTGCACAGAAAGCGCGTAATCCGCGAAAGTAATGTCGAGTTCAGGTAGCGGCTCTTCACTACACAGTGCCTTCAGGAGTGCACGGTCAAATAGTGACGCAGACCAGCCATCGAGAACGAGGAGGCTGGAGGAGACGAAGAAACGACCATGACCGCCAGGCAGAAGTAGTGCCCCGACTATCGCGGTAGCTCCACCGTTTACTGGATTCGGTCCTTGGTGAGTCATAGTGTGGCGGTGCTGCTGCAGGGCTGCCTCGAGTTCTTCCGGCGCAGTCAGCCCACGCATATCGACAACACGCACCTCCACGCATGAATCGATAACGTCTGCCGACGTTGGCCGGAAATATTGGAGTGAGTCTTCATCAATGCTCACACGCAGCATTGGGTGCGCCACAGCCACACGGCGGCAGGCAGAACGCAGGATTCTCGTCACCTCCGCGGGGTCGGTGATCTGCATATTCCACAGCGGAACGTCGGTATAGACGTGCGCGGTCGGATACGACACGTCGAGCGCCTGCGTCTGGCCCACAAAATATGCCTGTTGGAGAGACATCAGCGGGAAACGCTGCTGAGGATCGGCACGCTTGAGCTCGATGCTGGCTTGGCCCTCTGGGTTCTCTGCTGGGGACGGTGCGAGCAGCTGTGCGAGCTTGTCCACTACCTCGCTGACGGTGACATCCGCCCTCATCAGTGGCGCCGGAAGGGTGCACCCCAACTGGGATTTCAGGGTGTTCGCGATACGAACGGCCAAGAGTGAGTCTCCCCCGATATCCAGGAGGGTGGAGTCTCGTTGAATGGACCCAGCCGGCACGCCGACAAGATCGGCCCAAGCCTGACGCACGACCTCTACAAGGTCAGTGGCATCGCCGCTGAGCTGTTCCTCCTCCGCAACCGAGGATGCCTGCTCATCCGCCGCGGTGTCCTTGGACGAGGAGGATTCCAGCCGGTCCTGATTGTGCTGCTGGCCGTCCTGAGCTTGCTGCGCTGTGATGTCGGTGGTGCCGCCGAGGATCCGAAGATACTTCTCGAAGAAGATTTCTGCTTCATCGATATCCACGACATCAGCAACATCCCATTGCAGTACAAGCTCACCGCGATGGAAGAATGCCTGGTGATCCAGCCACACCTGCGGAGTTTGGGAGATACCGGTGACATACTCGCCCAGCCAACTGTGGTCATGGTCTTGTTCGAAGTCGACCATGCTGGTGAATACCACCGGAACGCTGACGACGTGTCCGCGCGCACGAGACAGCGCATGAAGCACTTCCACTCCGGACATCGCGCGATGATCCAAGGCATCAAAAAGTTCTCGGTTGGTCGCTCTCAGTCGATCGTCCTGCAACGCTTCTCCAGCATCAGCGTGACTGCGCAGGAGCAGCATGGAGGAGAATTCCCCAACCACCGAGTCGACCTGCTCTGCCCATTCGGCAGGAAGCGCACTCCGGCGATCAAAATGGGTCACCGAGACAGCAATATCTTCTTGCTCTGCATAATCGTGAAGCACGTGGGTATAAGCGCTGAGTAGCAGGCTGGTGAGCGACACTCCCGCTTGCTGAGCACGCTGACGCAGTTCTGCCAGGGCTTGGCCCTGGACACGGCCGCTCAATCGTGTGAAGCGAGGCGCACCATGAGCGGGATGGCGCGCAATAGCAGGTGCGTCAGGGAATCCGTCGAGCTGAGAGTCCCAATAGTCGCGGGCTCGCCGACGCTGTGCGGTCTCCGTCGGTTGGCTGGCGTGGAAACGCTGAATGTCCTCAAATGTCAAAGGCAGCGGCTGCAGAGCTACCTCGGGGTGCTCGTAGTAGTGCTGCACACAGGAGTCGACGATGAGCCATGATGCGGAATCAACCATGAGCACATCGACCGCGATCATTACATGATCGCCGGCATCGGTGCGCACAATTTCCACCAACACTGGGAAATCCACGGCGGGATCAGACACCCGGCGCGAGACGCGCTCTCGGGTACGTTCCACGAGCCTGCGCTGTGTCTCAGCCGAGGCGGCTCGTGCATCATGCACGTCGATCGTGGGGGCTCGGCGATCACGAATGCACTGCTCTCCGCTTTCCACGATGACAGCGCGCAGCATGGGATGGTGTGCCACTGTGGCATCCCATGCCGCCTGATACCGAGCGATATCGAGCTCCTGCGCACGGTACTCGAGGTAGAACTGACACGCCACCCCACCAAGTTCATAGCCATCGCCTCGGCCCACCCAGTAGGCGTGCTGAATACGGGTCAAGGGAAATGGTTCGTGAGCAGTGCCGAGGGTGGAAGCCACAGCTTCCGTGGAGGCCGGTTCCGGAGCATGAGCGTCGCGCTTATCGACGCTATGTTCCCCGTGGTCGAGGTGGTCTGCAAAGGTCCGTACCGTTGGATAATCGAGAAGATCGCGCAGCCGGGCGTGTATGCCGTGCCGCTGTTGCAACAACGAGAGCACTCGGGTCGCGAGGAGCGAGTGCCCGCCCGCGGCGAAGAAATCGGTGTCAAGATTGAGGTCACGTGCACCTAGAACCTCCGCCCACACTTCTGCTACTGCGCGTTGCTGAGTTGTCCATAGTGCAGCTTCTTCTTGCTGCTCCATGCACGCTGGCGTGGTCGATCGACGCGTGACCAACGTGCGGGAACGAGCGTTGAGCTCACCAGCAGATAGCGCGAAGTGTAATCCGGTGTCAGACGTACTTTCTTCCCGCACAACCCTGTCAATGACATTCAAAGCATCATCGATGTCGATAGCGTGACGCAAAGAGACTTCCGAGGCAGCGGTGTTTTCCTCTTCACTTCCCAGTCGGAAACGATCGAAGTCGATCACCGTCCATCCTCGGGCGGTAGCACAGGTATCAATGAAGGCACTGGCAGCAACATATCCACCTAGCCCGAAACCACCGATAGTTACTGCTGCAGAGGACATCACGAGGACACGTGGGCTGCTGCCGCTGTCTTGAATGGCTGTGGCCAGACACTCCAGACCTGTAACCTTGGCCGACATGACGCGGCTGAGCCCGTCCTCATCCATCTCTTCAAAGGTGAGCAGATCAATCTCCGCCGGAGCGAAAATGCACACGTCATAATCTTCGTGGGCCAATATCTCCTGCACCCTGGCTTCATCGGTGACATCTGCGGCTTCCCACCGCAACTCCCCGGCAGCGATCGCCGCGGCCAGCCGAGCTTGATGCCCCTGTGCCGTCGGCGCCGTACGCGAGCACACCGTTACCTCGTGGCCGTGGCCGAGTAGGTGCAGACACACGTTGCTTCCAACACGGCCAGTGCCACCAAGCACTAAGACCTGCAGCGCCGGGGCCGACGCTGCAGCGCCGTCGGTGTGTGTGTCCTTGTGCAGCACAGCATCCAACTCTGGATTATCTTCGGCACTAACCCAGCTTCGTTGGAGCAGCACACCACCTCGCTGCGCATAGTGGAATCCACCGCCCGCGCTGCGGTTGAGCATCCTCGCGAGAAGATGTGGGTGTGCCTGGGTTCCCAGCGGTTCCTCGAGATCCACGGTGGCCCAAGCGATCCCGCCATGCTCCTGAGCAAATACTCGAGCGGTTGCTATCGTGGCCGCGCGATGAGCTTCGGGGCTATCTGCGGAAGTGACTGCGGCGCTGGCGTGAGCGACAACGAGCAGCGCTGGACCACCCTGCTGAGACTCTAACGGCTGGCTCCATAGATTGTGCAGCTCAACGTAGGCCATTAGCTCCGATCGCACCCGATCGAGTGCGGGCGCAGTGTTCTGCGTGGACAGCAGCGTTGGGAAGAACACCACACCATCGAGGTCGGCCCACGATGCTTGGTCCTGTGCGCCATAGTCCACCCACTGCACACTCGGATCGAGTGTGGCAGCCTGGTGGCGAGCCTCAGGGGGCCAATAAGCGAACACGTACGAGCGTTCGGTGTCCCCAGCCTCCTGCGTATCGACCAAGCAGAACTTAGGAATTTGGGCCTGAATCGTGCGCGATCGGCGGCTGGTCTGGGTGCTGCTGTGGCTAGGTTTCACCGTCGGGGTGCGTCGATAAGAAAACCCCATCTCTGCCACTAAGTGGGGAGCAAAGCCCTCGTCTGTGACGAGTTCGGAGGCTGCAGAGTCGCGGCCGGCCGCCCACACATGTCCGCGCACCAGCTGGTGTGGAGTAATACCTGGGTTCTGCTGTGCTGGGGCAAGACTGAAACTCGCCTTGCAGATGGGCCTCTGGGCGACCATTTTCGCAAGCCCCAAACCGGGCCCGATATGGCAGGCGAGCACACCGTCATATCCTTGGCGCTCGAGTGCGTCGATGGCTGTGTCCACCGCCGCATCGAAACGCACCGGCTGGCGCAAATGCTGCACCCAATACTCGGGGTCAATCTTCTCCCCAGCACCGTGGACCTGCGTGTCGAGACAGCTCACCATGGTTCCTTGCCCAGTGGGTGATCCGACAGTGGTGGCTACCTCGCGAAACGCCGCCAGTTCTCCTTCGATGAGCCGGGAATGGCTGGCTGCCGCAATACCGACATTTCGGGTCGTTGCGCCCGCTTCTTCCACAGCGTGTCGAAGCACAGCGATGTCCCGACGCGGCCCACTCAGCACCACGGCATTGGGCGCATTGATTGCAGCGATATCGCAGGCCTGAAACGCTGCACGAACAGAAGCGTCGGTGGCGGAGTCACGACAGAGTTCCTCTAGGGCTGTCGCGCCCAGCCCCACGCTGAGCATCTCTCCTTCTGGTGCGTTCTCCATCGCTTGTGCACGGGCGCACACCAGAGAGACGGCGTCATCAACCGAGAGCGTGCCTGCGATCGTTGCCGCAGCATACTCGCCGGCACTATGACCAAGCATCACGTCCGGCATGATCCCTTCCGCCTGTGCGGCACGGGCAAGCGAGACGCTGTAGGCGTAGAGAGAAGACAAGAGGAGAAGGGGCGCAACAGGCTCATGCTGGGCCTGCTCGGCAGCAACGTCCTCGGTCAAAAATGCGAGACAATCTGTGCCGGTTTTTTCGTGAAAGCGCTGGCACAAGTCATGCAGGTGCGTCCAGAATTCTTGCTCACCGGCATGCCCTAGCTCGGCACGATGCAGCCCCGCTGCAGCTCCCCGTAGTGGCACACCAGCACCGGGGAATACCCACAGTAGGGCGGGGTTATTCCCACTATCCACAACGGTGGGCTCGGCGATGGCATCGTCGTGTGTATCGGATGCACGTGCACGCAGCTGGGAAAGAGAATAGACCGCCCGATAGCGTCGCTGCAATCGATGCACGGCCAGCATCCCAGCGAGTTGATGGCCGCAATCAGGATGCGCAGCGAGAGTGATTCCAACACGTCGCGCCATGTCTCGCACGCTGTCTTCGGTATGCGAACTGAGCAAAAATAGAGGATCGTCCTGCGGTTTCAGAGAAACACTGTCCCGCTCCGCCTCAGTGTTTTGCACCGGCGTGCAGCGTTCATCATATCCGGCGATAACGTGGCAATTCACGCCCCCGATGCCCAGTGCACTTACTCCTGCCCACCGTTGCGCTGCATCCCACGTACGCGGGGCAGAAAGGAGCTTAAGGTTCTGTGTGCGCGCAAGCGATGGGTGTGGCGAATTCGCGGTGTGCGCAGGCGGCTGAATACCAGTAGCCGCGGCCTGAATCGAAGCAATGAGGCTAGCGATGCCCGCTGCACTATCAGTGTGACCAATGTGGGCTTTGATCGAACATAGAGGGAGGTCATCGTCGTGACGTTGCCCGTATGCTTGGGAAAAGGCCGCAATCTCTACGTCGTCGCCTAACACCGTAGCTGTGCCGTGACCGTGCAACAGCCCAATATCTTGTGTTTCAAGACCGGAGACTGCCACAGCTTCTTCAATGGCGGCAACGTGCCCTTCTACTGATGGGGCGCTAAAGCTGGCTCGGCCATACCTACCATCATTAGATACAGCGGAGCCTGCGATCATTCCCAGCACGGGCTGGTTCGCACGCAGCGCGTCTGTCGTTCGCCGCAATACGATAACGCCCGCGCCTTGGGTGAACACGGTTCCATCGGCGTCACTGCCATAGGAGTGGGTAAAGCCAGACGGCGAGTATGGCCCATCAGGAACAGCGACATAGCCGCCCAGATGCGCCCCCACGTCTTTCAGGCTCACGCCAACGACGATGGCGGTATCACACTCATGCACGTGCAAGCTATTGAAGGCTTGATGAACAGCCACTAAAGACGATGCACACGTTGCGCCGATACTCATCGTTGGACCAGTGAGGTTGTACCGGTACGCAATGCGTAGAGGCAGATAATCCGCAACGTTGCGGGAGTGCAGATCGAGGCTGCGGACAGGATCCGTGCCGCCCCTCGGATCGAAATCATCAGAAAGGTTGTCGTGGAGATATACCGATTCTGCGCAGGAAGAAAAAACACCGGTAACTCCCCACTCTTCTTCCCCTGTAAAACCGGCAAGATCAAGCGCTTCACCAACCAATTCCATCGCCAGCAGCATTTGCGGGTCAGTGGACTGCGCGGCGCTCTCACTCAATCCGAGTGCCTCAACATCGAATGCGTCCATGTGGCTGAGATCGCCGACGACGGGAACAAAATGCGGATGGCGATGTAGTGCGGAGGCACCTGCGTCCTGCGACGGTGTGCGGCGACGATAGCCGAATTCACCGTCTACTTGGAGGCCAAGGAGTTGCGCTGGGGTGTCGGCACCGGGGTACCTGCACGTCATAGATACGACGGCGATAGCGGGGTTAGCCCGAGTCACGAGACTGATTCCTCCTTGATGAGCTCTAGGCTGAATTGGTCCAGCCATTCCAGGGGGTGGTGCTTTTCTGGGTACCGGCTTTTAACGGTGAGACCCGCTGCAGTGGCTGCCTCTACCCATTCCTCACGGTTGAGAAAAATGCGTCCGCTGCTTCCGCGGGCATCCTGAAATTCTTGGCGCGGCCCATTCGGATCTGGCGCCATCAGAAACCTCATCGAGATCTGCAGGGGAAGATGTTCTGTTCCTGTCTCGATGAGATACATGCTCCCTTTCGGCCGCAGTTGTGCGGACAGCTCCGAGAGCAGTTGCACAGGCCTCAGTGCGTTATGGGCAACGTTTCCACAGGCGATTACATCGAACCCCGAGCCTATATGGAGGGAATCCAAAGCCTCACCAGGGGCATCATTGATATCGACGATGCCGAAGTTCATACCGGGACGTCCTGCGTAGCGCAGCTTTGCACGATGCAAAAACCACCGCGAGACATCGCTAAAGGTGTAGTCGACGTGTGTGTTCCGGAGAGCATCAAGAACTGGGTCAGTGAGTGCGCCTGTACCCGCGCCTATCTCTGCCACGGCGAGCCTGGATGGGCAGCGCGCTGCGCGGGCAGCGAGCCGGGTCGCCACGTTGGTATTGATGGCACTACTGATCGGGTTGTTCTGATACATAGCCGACGCGGCACTGAGTGCATCGTTGTCGAAAAGTATCTGTCGCACGGTGTTTTCTCCCACAATGAGTGACTCGAGTTCGGCATCACAGGTGGAGAAAAATGCGTCAAGATTTTTTTGATTGTCGATGGTGCTCTCGTCCCACCCAGCTTCGGAAAGTAGCTCCTCGCCACGCACGCGGACTTCGGTCCACGAACATGACTGGGGCACGTCACCGGCGTCCTGAGCAAGCAATTCCCTCCATCGTTTCTGCTGGGCGTCGGGGTTCGAGGTAATGCTTTCCCAGCGGCGCAGAATCGGTGTGAGGTGCGCGGGCACGTGAGCGTGATCGACATTCCTTAGCGCTCGAGATATCGAGTCATATGCGGCCTGCTCTCGGTAGACATGGTGCACTTTTAACGCGTGGACGCGCTCGGCTGTGAGATCAGGGGAGACTGGATCCATACTGGTCATGACCGGCTATCCCCTCCCCGCTCCGCAGAAGACGAGTGCATCGCTTGGAATGTGGAGCAGCGCGACAGCAGTTCGCTGTAGGTGCCGGCATCGACGATGCGTCCAGAATCCATGACGACGATGCAGTCGGCTGACACGACTGTGCTCAACCGGTGTGCCGCCATCACAACGGTGGAATCTTGCCGCAGCTGCTCGATGGCCTGCATGATGATCCGCTGCTGGAAGGCATCGAGCGCGGAGGTGACCTCATCAAGCAACACCACGGGTGCTTGTTTGAGTAGAGCGCGGGCGATGGCCACACGCTGCCTTTCTCCACCCGAGAGCCGCTCGCCGCCTTCGCCCACGACGGTGTCAACGCCATCCTCAAGATGCCGCGCGAGATCCTCTACCCCGCACATGTCCATGACGTGCTCGATCTCTGCAGCGCTAGCGCTGGGTCGAGCAAGGGCAATGTTGTCACGAATACTGGTATTGAGCAGGTAGGTGTCTTGAAAAACCACGCTGACGTGGGCGGAAATATCCTCAATGCTCATCCCGCGCACGTCCCGCCCCATAAGGTGCACTGTTCCGGAATCAACATCCCCGAAGCGTGCCAGCAGGGACAGCAGGGTGGTTTTCCCGGATCCTGACGCGCCGACAACCGCAACCAGACCAGGTCCGTCGAAGTCCAGGGTGAGGTCATCGACCCCAGAGGTGGAGCTCGGGTAGTGCATGCTCGCGTGTTCCAGCGAGAACGCTGCGGGCTTTCCCGTCTCGGGGTTGATCTTGGGTGGCTGAGCAGCACGCTCAGGGTCCTGCTGTAGTTGTGGGGTAGCGAAGAAATCCAGCAGCCGCTGCACTGCATTCCGGGCCATGCGCAGCGCTGCTGCGAGTTCAGCGACACCGCGTAGAGGTTCGATACACCTCATCAGCAGCAGAATATTCAGCACAATTGCTATACCGCTCTGCCCACTGTGTACTCCGTGCACAACGGCCACCACTAGGCTCAGCGCAATGGTGAGCTGCACCATGAAGGCGAATACAGTCACGCCTGGCAGGACCAAGCGGATCATGCGTGCGGTGTCGTCGCGAACGCGATCGAGTGCGGTATCGATGCGCTGCCGGCCGAAGCTTTGGGCAGAAGCCAGGCGCAGAGTCGGTTGCAGGCGAGCAAACTCGATCACCGCGCTAGCGGCTAGTTCTTGGGCTTCATGCAAGCGACCGTCGCTGGCGGCCACCATAGCGCGCCCCCATACTGCCGCGCCCCAACAGAAAAGCAAGAGCACCCAGAGGATCCCTCCAAGGAGGAGATCACGCGATGTCAGCAGCGCTGCCAAGGAACACGGCACGATCACCGCTGGAATGAGACGCGGGAGAAGATGCGCTGGAATCGACATGGCCTGCATCACGTCCCCCGTGGTCAGGGTCGCGAGATCGCCCCTGCGGTCCGTGCGGAACCAGCCATAAGGAAGCGAGATGAGAGTGCAGCGCACCCGCTCTAAGAGTCCTTCGGCCAAGGAATATCCTGCGCCCCTACTCGCCATGACGCCCAGACTGGAGATGAGCACCCACACCGCAGCGAGCAGAAACGCCGGCCACAGCGGCGCGTCCTCGGTCAGTGCCACGGTGGCCATGACTATTGCCGCGACCTCCACCAGGCTGGCGGCGGCTACCACGCCGATCGCTATCCCGACGCGGCGGCGATCACGAGCGTCAAGAGAGAGCACCAGTCCGCGAAATGTGGACCGTCCTGCGGCATTCGAATGTGTGCTGTGAGTACTCATCTCGGACCTACAATCCCTGCACAAAGCTGGCTGAATACCGAGTCGCGCTGGGCGCGTAAGTCCGCCGGACTACCGTGTTCGACAATGCTGCCGCGGTCCATCACCCACACCTGTTGCGCCTGTGTGGCGAAGGTGAGTCGGTGGTCAATCCTGATAATGGTGACTCCTTGTTGGTGGTGTTCTTCCAACCCCTGATCGATGCGTCGCTCGCCGAGCACATCAACTGCAGCGGTAGGTTCGTCGAGAATGAGTACGGGCTTTCGCTGGTAGAGAGCGCGGGCGAGAGTGAGCCTTTGGCGTTCGCCGCCACTAAAAGAGGCTTCCCGGCCAAGAATGGTGTCCGTGCCCTCTGGCAGGGCGTAGACCCGCTCATCGAGTTGCGCCTGCTGCAGACAGGAATCGATGCCGGCGCTGAGTGCTTCGCGCCCCATGGTGACGTTGTCTGCAATGCTCGCCTGCAGAATTCCTGGGTGTTGGCCTACGAAGGCGACATGCGTACCGATTGCTCCCAGCGGTAGTTGCGTAATGCTCACCGCTCCCGAGGGGGCATGGATGATGATGTCGCCCTCATCGAGGGAATACAGCCCCGCGAGGACCTGCGCGAGTGTTGATTTTCCGCCTCCAGAAGGTCCAACTATGGCCACGCTTTCCCCGCGATGGATGATCCCGCTTACTCGGTTGAGGACGAGATGCCCCTGCCGCGAACAACTCACCTCACGCAGCTCGATGGACTCCCAGTCTTCAGGCCACTGGCTGTGTGCGCCGTGAGTCTCATCGCGGGGGCTGTCCGTTGCGCGTTGTCCCAGCGCCGCATCTAAGCGTTGCGCTGCGGCCAGCCCAGCGCTGATGTGTTGTGCGGCATAGGCCAGCGGCAAGATGGGAGCTCCCACCATCGGCGCGAGCAAGGCGGCATAGGCGATCGCCGCGGTGCCGACGTCGAACAGCAGCCCAACTCCAATGGCCATTACAAAAGCGGGCACGGGGCTCAGGAGGATCTCCGCCGCCGTCATTTTGCGTCCCACATCCATCGCCCATGCGTGGACGAAACGGCTATAGCGCGTCGCGGCCTTCCGGAATTGATCGGCAGAGGCCGTCTCATCATCAACGGTGAAAAAGACTTTCGACACAGCGACACCTTCCACGGCGGCGACACTTGCACTGTCGAGGGCGGAAACATGTGCGAAATACTCGTCCATCTTCGCCATCGCGGTGCGCCCGTGATAAAGCTGAATGCCGGCCCCGATCAGAGCCGGAACGCAGGCAATAAGTCCAGCCTGTGGAGAAAGAACCGCCAGGGCGATCAGGGCGAATACTGGTGTGAGAATCGAGGCGACGGCGTCGATAAGCGCATGCGCAACGACGTTGTGTAGGGCCCCAACATCATCTGTCAGCATCCGTTTCACTGCCGCCGAGTCCTTTTCAGCGAACTCGTCCATGGGCTGCCGTTGCAGATAATCTGCAATATCCCCGCGCAGCTCACGCTGGAGAAAAGTATCGGCCAGGTGGCTCACCGTGGTCGCCGCGCCCAAAAAGATCGCTTGGCCGAGGAAACCGAGGATGGCTCCTATCAACAGCGGCCACGGAAGGGACACAGTTTCGACTTCAGTGACCAGCCATCCAGCCAGTGCCCCCGCGCAGAGCATTCCCGCCACAGCGCTGAACGAGGACAGCGCCTGCAGGACAGAAGCGCACAGGAGACGGCGACGGATTGGGGCCACGATGCGCACAAAAAATCCATAGTCCAAGCGCCCTCCAGAGCTGCTCATCGTGGATTCTCTCCCTCCATCACACTTCAACAGAAGTGCTGTGCTACTAAGCCTAGGCAACCTTCAATCTTTGAGGTAATAATCTAACTATGAATTCTTCAATTGGCAACGCTTCCCATTACGCGCTGCAGTCTCTGATCGCCGCCCTCGACAGCGAAAACCTCACTGAGAACGTTGGTGCACTGCCCAATCCTGAACGTCTCACGCTGCGCGAATGCGGGATCACATCGTTTCAAGCCCTTAAATTGCAACAAACTGTGCGCCAGGACCTAGGGATACAAATCCCACTCAGCGAGCTTCTTGGCACATTCACCTTGGGCGAGCTCGCACGCCGCTACCACCCCCAAATGGGAGCAATTTCCAGCAATCAGGGGAAGCCTGAGCATTCCTCGCCTCATCCTCAGCCCGAGGACGGTACCGAAGGCATGAAACTCACCGCCCTCCAGACTGCGTATTGGGTCGGGCGCTCCGAAGAGTTTGAACTTGGTGGGGTGGGATCTCATTGGTTCAACGAGTACATCCTCGATATCAACGCCATCACCCAAAGCCCCGCAGCCCGATATCTCTTAGACGATGCTCCGGATACCACCCCAGCTGAACTCGCAATTGACGTCCTTGACGTTGCTTTTCGTAGAGTGCTCGCTTCTGAAATCACTTTGCGCAGCGCGGTCACAGCTGAGGGCCGCCTGCAAGAGGCGGTGATCGACTGCCGCGATTTTAGGGTTGAACGCATCGACCTTCGCACGGTCGACCTGCACACTGCGCAGGAGCGCTTGACGATGCTGCGCCGGAGCCATTCGCACCTTGTCTTCGATCCCATGCGCTGGCCGATGTTCGCGATCACGGCAGTCCTCTTGCCTGACCACAGCGTGCACCTTTTGCTCAGCACAGATGCAGTTCTTCTCGATTATGCGTCTTTTACCGCCCTACTCACACGCTGGAAGGAGGCAGTGTATACGCCGTTTTCTGAGATGAACACTCACGATACATTTCGCCAGCACTCTCCTCTGCCGGAGTCGCACGATGCCCAGGCATGGTGGGAGAAGCAGGAACTCTGTCCCCCACCTACCTTGGCTGTCGCCCCACAGGACGCCGCAGACACCACTACTCGGTACCAGCGCCGCATTGATGGGCAGACTTGGGCGCGGATAGTGGAGCAGTGCGAACGTCACCACGTCTCTCCCACAGGGTTGCTTTTGACGGTATATGCAGTGCTCTTAGATAGATTCCGGGTTAACGAGAAGGATTTCTCCATTAACCTCACCGTCTATGACCGCCCTCTAGGACAGTCGGATGTTATTGGCGACTTCAGCAGCAATGCCATCTGTGATGTCCCTACCTTGAACTACACGGTTCCTGCAGAGTGCACGATTAAAGAAATCACCGACCGCCTGTGGGAGTGCGTTGATCACCGCGCCTACCCTGCCAGCGCCGAGCGCAAACGTCGGAAGCTGCACGAACACGCTTCGCCTTTTAGCGCAACCGATCCCATCGTGTTCACCTCTACTCTCGGCGTAGGAACAACTGATGCCGAAGAGTGGCTTGGGAACAAGCAGCTCGGATTGTCTCAAACTCCGCAGGTTTTGGTCGACCATCTGGTCTTAACCGCGGGTGATGACCTCGTGCTCGTATGGGATGTGCGCGACGGAGAATGGCCAGAGGACATGTGGACGAGCTTCGCAGATTCTTCTCTCCGAGCAATGTCCCAATTCGCCACGAGCGATGCGTGGCATCGACCGAGTCTAGGATGGATGCCTTTCCACATCGAGATGGATGCCCCAGCAGATGCCGGTGTCCCCGAAGACGACGGTCTGCTCCATACTCCTTGGATGCGAGCCGCCAAGCGCTATCCAGAGCGTCCCGCAGTCATCACCACTAACGCTATCGTCACGCATAGAGAGCTAGAAGAGCGCGTCTCCGCACTGCGCACGACCCTTGACACACAGGTCAATGCTGGTGACCGTGTCATCATCGCTATGCCAAAGTCAGCCGCTCAAGTAGTCTCAGCGCTGGCTGTATGCGCCAGCGGGGCGGCCTATGTGCCCGTTGACCCCGCGTGGCCAGCAGCTCGAATCGAGGCAGTCGTGAAGCGGGCGACACCATCGACGATCCTCACTCTGTCCGATGAATCTGAAGCTCTCCGCGCCCTAGCAGAGACCTATTCGCTGAGTCAGGTCGCGCTCCGCCACGACGGGACGCTGGACACCAGCTGCGCTACTGCCCTAAAGGAAGAACACTCCTTAGCACCACCACCGAGCCACACCAGCCCCGACGATCTGGCCTACATCATCTTTACCTCGGGTTCCACAGGAGAGCCCAAAGGTGTCGCAATCGAGCACCGTCACGCCCGCGTAACCATTGATGACGTTAATGACCGATTCAACATAACCGCAGATGACAGCGTGTTGGGGGTGTCGTCGCTCAGTTTCGATCTGTCTGTGTACGACGTGTTTGGGATGCTCGGTGTCGGGGGATGCGTGATCCTTCCGGATCCCCACGAGGCCATCGACCCCACCTACCTCGCCACGCTCATCGAGAAGCACGGAATCACAGTGTGGAATTCCGCTCCCGCCACCTTCGAGCTCGTTATCGATGCACTGGAAACCAACCCTCAGCCACCGTCGATTCGCAGCCTGCGGCATGTACTTCTCTCTGGTGATTGGCTTCCCATCACGCTGCCCACACGTATGTGGTCTCTCAGCCCCTCTACCTATATTCATAGCCTTGGTGGCGCGACCGAAGCGGCTATCTGGTCCATCACATATCCCATCACAGCGGTGCACGAGTCGTGGAAGAGTATTCCCTATGGCCGTGCCCTCCGTGGCCAAGAGTTCTTGGTGCTCGATGAAGACGGCCTACCCTGCCGGGTGGACCAACCCGGAGAGCTTCACATTGGTGGACACGGAGTGGCCCGCGGCTACTTAGCGGATGAAGAAAAAACGAATGACCGCTTCATCATTCATCCCGTGCTGCAACGACGTTTCTACCGCACAGGCGATATCGGTAAATGGCGGAGTGATTCCACCATCGAATTCTTAGGTCGAAATGATCGCCAAGTGAAAATTAATGGTTTCCGTATCGAACTTGGCGACGTCGAAGCAGCACTGCAACGCATGCCTAATGTTCGCGGTGCTGTCGTCACCGCGGTTCGGGGACCAGACAATCGGCAAAGGCTGATCGCCTATGTTGCGCAACATGACAACTCAGCCGCCTCAGACTATTACCAGCAGCTCAAAGACTCGCTGCCCAACTACATGGTGCCGCACCGCATCGTCACACTAGACGCCCTGCCGTTGACCGACAATGGAAAGGTTGATTTCTCCGCACTACCAGATCCCTTCAGCACCGATCGGAAGAAAAATGCGGCGCCAACTCAGCACTCCTCCACAGGAGAGGCGTCCACGCAGAGCGAAAAGGAATCGCCTGCCCCTGCAGAGAGCAACCTCAGCACGGCGACTGCGGTGGATAGCGCAGCCCACCACACCCAACGACCTATCAGTACGGAGGAAGAGACAGAAGAACAGAGCGAAAGCCCAGCTTTCGACGATGCAGTGCATGCATTCATTTCCGCCCGTACTGACCACGAGCACTGGAAGAACCTGCCCTTACTCGCTCTGGGTTTCGACAGCGTCAGCCTCGTCCAGCTAGCGCTGCTCATTGAGGAGCACACCGGAACGCGCCCCTCACTCACGACGTTGACCAAGGCTGAAACGACAGGAGCGCTCATAGAATCTCTCAGGAGTACTTCCTCTGAGACTGATACGACGACTCCAGAGGATGCACCACGCCCTTGTCATTCGGCCGACAGCCCCTTACAACACCCATCAACGGTGGACTCACCCCCAGAGCGCAGCGTCCTTTACTCGCCTTCATCGAACAGCGAACACACGGAGGAAGGGGCGCAACGTGGCCAGACGGCGGAACCACTGTCAGTACGTATGCACCGTATTGCCGATGCCTTAGCACGCATCGAAGAATGTGTTTCTGCTGTCGACCAACTAGAGCAACTCCTTGGTCTCAAGAACGCGGAAAATCCGCAGACATCTGATCGGACTACGTGCGCCCCAGAGCCGCAGAGCACGATGGCGGAGTTGGTCGAAGTAGACGACGCTGCGCTCGACGATATCGGTAGAACAGCTCCTCCCAGTACGGCGCGTGTAGACGCTCATGACGCTGACAACTGTGATGTGCCGTTTAACGAGATGCAACTTGCTTATTTCATCGGCCGTCAAACACCGTTTTATGGTGCCAAGACAGCCGCGCACTACTACACGGAAATTCACTGTTCGGAGCTAGAACCGCAACGACTCCAAGCGGCGTGCACACGCACGGTGGACATTTTCGACTGCCTTAAGCTGTACGCAACGGCCAATGCAACGGCCCGCCGGACCCCTGATGCTGGAATCGACGTCGCTACCCTTGACCTCAGCGATCTCTCCGAAAGCGAACAGCGGCACCGACTCTCGGGCATTCGCGAGGAGCGTGCGACTCGGGTTCTTGACTCTAGGCACGCGCCTTTGATCGAGATTCTTGCCATCCACACCGGTCACAGACAGTGGCGAGTAATTGTTGATGTGGATCTCTTGTTCTTCGATGCGCCCACTGCCCTACGCATCACCCGTGTCATCGAGCAGGAGTATCTTCATCCTGGGTGCACACGGGAATGGGATCGTGTCCCCCTCCCAGCCGCTGGTGCCCCCATTCGGCACGCGGAACGGGGAGCACCCATTGCGCCATCACCGGCCCTACCACTCACCGCTGTCGGTGCCGCCTCCGAACCAACGGACCCACACCACCCAGCGGGAAGTCGCCACTGTTGGCAAAGGCTACGCCATGTTGTACCGGCACATCTGGCCTCCACATTGGAGGAGGATGCGATGCACCACTCTGCCTCTTTGACCCAGTACATCATCTGGTGTGTCGCCCAGACTCTTTCTCCCGAGGAGGACTGCAGTCTCATTGTGACGACAAATCCTGCAGCTATCACGGATCCTGATGGCCCAGCAGGAGAACTCACCCATACCGCAGTTCTGACGGTGCCGTGTAGCCAAGGCGAAGCGGCAGCGAAGGCGGCATTGCATACGCAGTATTGGGAGAGCATGGATGCGAGAATAAATGCGCCACACGGCATGGCCCATGGCAATGACCAATTGCGCGCTGCCAGAAACGCCGGTGTGGCTCTGCCTGTCGTTTCGGTTTCGAGTGCGTTGGGCAGCGCCCCTGGTGACGCCTCGCAGCTGCTCACCGCTCTCGGCGAGACCGTCTATGCCATCTCTCAAACCCCTGGAATGTTGCTCGATGTTCAAGCGTTCCGTACAGAAGAACAGGGAGATCTCGTCATTAACTGGGATTTTGATTCCACTGTCGTCGACGCATCTGCTCTAAGTGGTCTCTTCGATACGTTCCTCTCGTTGCTGAATCGCTCTCACATCGAGCAAGAGTTCAATCACAGCCATACTAGTGCGCAGCGGCATCGTGACTCTGCGGCTGTACGGGAGCTTGTTCACTCCACACTCAGCGACACCGCAAGCCTCGACGATCTTGACCCACAGCGTCCCTTCTTCGAGCAATCCATCACTTCGCTGGACTTAGTTGCCGCGCAGCAACGGTTGCACGCACAGGGCATGAATGTCACGGTCGTGGATCTACTCACCAATCCCACAGTCGATGCGCTCGTAGCGAAGATCGTCGATTCATCTTCGGCATCCGAATCCAGCACCACACCTGCTGCTCGGCGCCTCGTTGCCGACACAACGAGCAATCACACGGTCACCGCCGACAGCCCCACTCGAACAGAGTGCGGAACTGAGCAGGCTCCCCAGCGCGAGAGCGTCTCGCGTCGGGCCCGTGGGCACCGGCGTGCCGCTATCCTTGCAAACTATCACGATGCATGAACCCCATCCATACCTAGGCGAGGACGAGACTCGCATACCCACGATGAACACTGCACTCACGCTATGGAGGTACACACGATGACAGACACCACCCAGCTGCCCGCTATTGACGCCGAGGTGATCGTGGTGGGAGGAGGGCCTGCGGGCATGACTGCGGCGCTGCTGCTCGGCCGGCAACAACGACTCACCATCCACATCGATTCCGGCGATTACCGCAACGCCCCCTCCCCCACCATCAATATGCTCGCCGCCAACAACGGGATCGCCCCCACCGACTACACGGCACAGGCGCGCGCCGCGGTCGCTGCCCTCGACACTGTGATTGCTCTGCAAGGCCACGTGCGTTCCGCCCGCATTCTTCGCGCGCTCGACGATTCCGGCGAGGAAGTCGATGCCGTGGAAGTCACCCTCAGCAATGGCCGCGCGATCACCGCCCAGCGTCTCATCCTTGGCACCGGTCAGCATGACCACCCCAATCTGCTGCCCGGCGCCGCCGAGCTGTGGGGCACCGAGGTGTTGCATTGCCCCTACTGCCACGGCTACGAGGCCAAGGATTCCGCCATCGCAGTGGTGCACATTCAGCAGCTGGATGCCCCCATGGCTGGGCTTCTCGCCTCCTACCAAGCGCTCTATCTGCGTCAACGTCTCAGCGATCGCGTCACCCTCATCACCGAGGAGCTCCCACCCGCGGAGCATCGCACTGCTCTCGAGGCGCTGGGAGTGCGGGTGCTTCATGCCCAGGCACAGCGCCTTCAGGCCGGCGACACCGGCGGTTGTGTGCTGCACACGGACGCTCTCGACTCTTCCTCAGACGAGCTTGCGCAGGAGGAGCATCATCTCGATCACGTCTTCTTCCACGCCCCCACCAGCGCCAGCCTGGATCTCAGCGCCGACCTCGAGTTAGAAACCCAGGGCCCTTACATTCTCGTCGACGCTCAGCAGCGCACCAGCAATCCCCTTGTCTTCGCTGCGGGCGATACTGCGCTTGCGCGCACGATGCCGCAGCCGCTGACCTTCGTCGCCCAAGCGCAGGCCCAAGGTCAGACCGCCGGGTTGTGGGCGGATCAGGATCTCTTTTTCGCCCACCCGCACACCCCGGCCCTGCCCACTATGTCGGATCCCGAGTCCGACTAAGCCTTCGGCGCGCCTACGTGCAGGGTGATCTCCCACTCTGCGGCGCGACGTTGTACGAAGTCGAGCACGCTATGGCCGTTCTCCGCAGCCCACGCAGGAATGGCATCAGTTGCTTGGGTGCAATCGAAGGTGATCGTGATCTGGTCGCCGGTATGAAGCTCAGCAACCGCGTTTTTTAGTTTGAGCAGCGGGAAGGGGCACACGTCGCCGCGGCTATCGAGGGCGTAGTGCCCCTCGCCGATCGATTCGACAGTGCGGGTGGACGTTGCGGCACGAAGCCCCACATCGACCGCTGTGAACTGAGGTGCGGGACGGGTAGCGAGGGCTACCTGCCCGTGCCCAGCGTCGACAAGCGGAGTGGAGAGACGCTCGGAGGTAGCGGGGAGGGAATCTCCGCTGGTGGCTGTTGCCTGCTGCGTGGAGGGAGTGAGATAAAACTTCGCTGCCAGCCATACCCCGAGGGTAGTGAAAAGGAGCGCGACCCAGCCTTGGTAGCTGAACAGGCTGGTTTGCACCATGCCATTGCCCACAGTGCAGCCCCCAGCCCAGCTGGCGCCAACACCCATGAGCACACCGCCAGCTAGGGAAGCCACGGCGGTGCGGCCATCCGGTACACGCACGCGGAACTCGCCGCTAAGAGACGCGGCGATAATCGAGCCGAGAAGAATGCCGAGCACGAGCAGTGCTCCCCAATCGAGGAAGGCGCTATCGCCAGTGACGAGATAATTCACCACGTTTTTGGATGGGCTTGTGATTCCCAGACCATCGTTGCGCCCAGCGGCAGCCGATAAAGGCCACGCAATGACCCCGATCAGACCTACCAGCACGGCCGCGCGATAGAGCGGAATGGGTGCAGACAGCACTCGCGTCAATCGCGGTGTATCGGTAGGTACGACTCGGTTCGGTTGCCGCGTAGTGGTCGAGCTGTAGTGCCAGACAAGGACGGCCGTAAAAACGCTGAGCCCAAGGGCCAACACCCAAGTAGCAATGTTGAAGTCTTCGGCGATGGACACATGCTCAGTTTGCAGGCTACGTCCCCATTCGTTCAGTCCACTCAGGGCACCTGTTTTCATCGCTGCCGCGGATAACGCGTAGGCGATGAGTGCAATCCATGATCCCACCAGCCCTTCGCCAGCGCGGTACCACGTACCGGAGGCGCAGCCGCCGGCGAGAACAATGCCTATGCCGAACAGGAGGCTGCCCACGATCACCGCCACCGGCGCGAAGGGATCAAACTCGGGCTGGATAAGTCCCATTCTGGTGAGAAGCTGCACCCCGAGGGCTTGCACGCTGATAACAACCAGCAGCGCTACGAAAGGACGGAACGTGCGCCGAAGGTAAATGTCTCGCAGGAAGCCGGTAACGCAGAAGCGTCCGCGCTGCAGAACTGCGCCAAGAAGTATGCCGAGCGCAAGGCCAGTGATGATCATGGTCGAACCCTTGTGTCTATAACTGGTGTGCGGTGAACGCACAGCGAATGAGGTACTGCTTTTCTCCCGTGCATGCCGCGACGGCACCACGGGGGATAGACCACACGATAACAGACATATCTGTCTATTGAAAGCATACCGACCCGTATGTCAGTGAATAAGCTCACATAAGCTCGGGGGATTCTTGGCGGCCACAGACCTACCTGCGGCCGAAAAATCAGTCATACTTAAAAGCAGTGCCTGCACTACCCCCTGCCCCGCGTCTGCGTGTGGCTGAGGTGCCGGGCAATTCGCACGACTGACACATTGTCACCAACTTTTAAGGTGGTTTTTATGACTGAGTACCGCATCGAACACGACACCATGGGCGAAGTGAAGGTTCCCGCCGACGCTCTCTGGCGCGCCCAGACTCAGCGCGCAGTGCAGAACTTCCCGATCTCCGGCCGCGGTCTCGAGTCCGCTCAGATCCGCGCCATGGGCCTGCTTAAGGCAGCCTGCGCCCAGGTGAACAAGGACTCCGGCGACCTTCCGGCCGAGCAGGCCGATGCCATTATCGCCGCCGCGAAGGAAATCGCCGAGGGCAAGCATGACGCCGAGTTCCCGATCGATGTCTTCCAGACTGGCTCCGGCACGTCGTCGAACATGAACACCAACGAGGTCATCGCCTCGATCGCCAAGAACAATGGCGTGGAGGTGCACCCCAATGACCACGTGAACATGGGCCAGTCCTCCAATGACACCTTCCCCACCGCCACCCACGTGGCCTCCACCGAGGCGGCCGTGAAGGATCTCATCCCCGGCCTGAAGGTGCTGCAGGAGTCTCTGGAGAAGAAGGCCAAGGACTGGGAAGAGGTCGTCAAGTCCGGGCGTACCCACCTGATGGATGCCGTTCCGGTCACCTTGGGCCAGGAGTTCTCCGGCTATGCCCGCCAGATCGCGGCCGGCATTGAGCGCGTCGAGGCCACCCTGCCCCGCCTGGGGGAGCTGCCGATTGGTGGCACCGCCGTGGGCACCGGCCTGAACACCCCGGCCGACTTCGGCGAGAAGGTCACCGCCGAGCTGGTCAAGCTCACTGGTGTTGAGGAGCTGCGCGAGTGCGTCAACCACTTCGAGGCTCAGGCTAACCGCGATGGCCTAGTGGAGTTCTCCGGCGCTATGCGCACCATCGCCGTGTCGTTGAACAAGATCGCCAACGATATCCGCTGGATGGGCTCCGGCCCGCTCACCGGCCTTGGCGAGATCCACCTGCCGGATCTGCAGCCGGGCTCGTCCATCATGCCGGGCAAGGTCAATCCGGTGCTGTGCGAGACCGCCACCCAGGTCGCCGCCCAGGTGATCGGCAACGACGCCGCTGTGGCATTCGGTGGCGCCCAGGGTGCCTTCGAGCTCAACGTGTTCATCCCGATGATGGCCCGCAACGTGCTCGAGTCCGCCCGCCTCCTAGCCAATACCTCCCGCGTCTTCGCCGAGAAGCTGGTAGATGGCATCGAGCCGAACGAGGAGCGCATGCAAACTCTCGCGGAGTCCTCCCCCTCCATCGTCACTCCGCTGAACTCCGCTATCGGCTACGAGGCTGCCGCCAAGGTAGCCAAGACCGCACTGAAGGAAGGCAAAACCATTCGCCAGACCGTGATTGATCTCGGCTACGTCGATGGCGAGAAGCTCACCGAAGAGGAGCTGGACCGTCGCCTGAACGTGCTCGATATGTGCAACACGGATCGCGACTCCTAAAACACTCCCTTCTCACATCACCCACAGGCGCGCCTTCGGGCGCGCCTTTTGTGCGCCCCCCCTAGGTCCGATGCAATGAGGACGAACGATCAGGCGCGAGGGCTAGAGGTTGGCGTCGATAAACGCTCCCGCTCTGCCGCAAGCCGAGAAAAATGCGTGAGATGCAAGTTTGCACTGAGTGTATTTTTAGGAGTTAAATGACGGGCATGACACACGAAAACCTCAGAGACAAGAAGCGCCGCGAAACTCTGGTGGCCATTTATTGCAGCGCGGCACAGCTGGTGGCCGCGCGCGGCTTTGATGCGGTCACGGTGGACGAGATTTGTGCACAGGTAGGCATCTCGAAGCGCACCTTCTTTAATTACTGCGACTCCAAGGAACAAGCGGTGATCGGCCCCGGACCACGGCCGCTGTCAGCGGAGGAACGGACCAAGTTTCTGGCCGCACCCCATAGGAATCTGCTCGGCGATCTCCTCGAGCTGCACCTCAGCACCGTCATCGACGGCATGGGGGCGGATGAGGATGCTTTAAGGCGGCACCGCAAACAAATTATGCACCGCAATCACGATTTAGCCGCCCAGCGCAGCGCCCAAATGATGGCTGCCCTCGGATCTTTGACCGAACTCACCCGCGAGGTACTAGGTTGCGAACAAGAACAGGCAGAGGCCACCACCACCTTGGTATCCACCTCCCTGTATTTAGGGCATCACCGCTGGCTGCGGCGTCCGCACGCAAACTACACCGTACTGCGTGAGGAATGCGCCCGCGCATTAGAGCAGCTCTCCCACGTCGTGAAGGAGTACGCCTAGCCATGAGCAGAACGAAGAAACAGCCGCGCCCCTCCGCGCTGTCTGCTGAGGAACAAAAACGCGTCTGGTGGGTACTGTCCGCGCTCATGGTGGCAATGTTGCTCGCCAGCTTGGATCAGATGATCTTCGCTACTGCCCTACCCACCATCGTCGGCGAACTCGGCGGGGTGGACCACATGATGTGGGTGATCACCGCCTATCTGCTCGCAGAAACCGTGATGCTGCCCATTTACGGCAAGCTGGGCGATCTCATCGGCCGCAAGCAGCTCTTTATCGCAGCGCTCATGATCTTTCTCCTCGGCTCTGTCATGGGCGGGCTGGCCACCGGCATGGCTGTGCTCATCAGCGGACGTGCGGTGCAAGGCATTGGCGCCGGCGGCTTGATGATTCTCTCCCAAGCGATCATCGCCGATGTGGTACCGCCCCGCGAACGTGGCCGGTATATGGGCGTCATGGGAGGCGTATTTGGTCTCTCCGCGGTGCTGGGCCCGCTGCTCGGCGGTTGGTTCACCGAAGGCCCCGGCTGGCGCTGGGCATTCTGGATGAATCTACCCCTAGGCGTCATCGCGATCGTGGTGGCCGCCGTGGTGCTCAGGCTCCCCGCACGCTCGACCACGCTGCGCTGGGACTATCTCGGCACGCTGTTCATGGTCAGCGCTGCCACCACGCTGATCCTCTTCACCACCTGGGGAGGCTCACGCTATGCGTGGTCCGATCCGATCATCGTGGGACTGATCATCGCTTTCGTGGTCTCCGCCCTTGCGCTGATCGCCGTGGAGCGACGCGCCACCAACCCGCTGGTGCCGCTGGAGTTCTTCACCAACCGCAACTTCGCACTCACCACCACCGTGGGCCTCGTGCTGGGCATCACAATGTTCGGCGTGCTCGGCTACCTGCCTACCTATATGCAGATGGTGCACGGCTTCAACGCCACCGAGGCCGGCTTCATGATGATCCCCATGCTGGTATCCATGCTGAGCGTCAGCGTCTGGACCGGCATGCGCATCACCCGCACCGGGCGCTACCGCATCTACCCCATCCTCGGCATGGTAATCGTGCTCGCCACCCTGGTGCTCTTCCACTCCATGCAGCCCAGCACCCCGGTATGGCACATCGCCACCTACCTCTTCCTGCTCGGCTTCGGCCTCGGGCTTTCCGTGCAGGTGCTGGTGCTCATCGTGCAAAACACGCTGCCCGCCGCCGTGGTGGGCACGGCGACCGCGGTGAATAACTTTTTCCGCCAGATCGGCTCCGCCTTGGGCTCCGCCCTCGTCGGCGGGATCTTCGTTGGCAATCTCTCTTCCCTCCTCGCCACTCGAATCCCCGAGGCCAGCCGGCAATTGTCGTCCGAACAGCAAACTGCGCTCGCTCAGCACGAGGGTGTGGACACCAATGCGATCACCCCTGGGATCGTCGGAGACATGCCGGGGCCGGTACGCGAGGCCTTCATTTCCAGCTACAACGACGCCCTCACCCCGGTCTTTATGTACGTGATGCCGATGGCAGCGCTGTCCTTGCTGCTTCTGCTCTTTATTAAGCACGAGAAACTGCGGGAGACCCTAGACGCTGACAGCGATGCTGGGGCTGTCCCCACCGTTGCGACGCAAGCGCCATCGAGTACCCGCATCGTCGAGCACTCCGAGCCAGCCAACAAGTCCGAAAACACCCCTGAGCCTGGGGCCGGCTCGCGCTAGCTGCGACACATTGAGCCAATAAAAAACAGCCCACCGGATGCGCTACGCGTGTGCCGGTGGGCTGTATGCGGTATGGCCGTCGTATTAGGCGTCGGTGTCTTCGTGATCGAGGCGGTCGAGGGTTTCGTGGGTGTGATTGTCCGGATCATAATCCTCCGGTTTATCCAGCAGCCGCTCGTAGAGATCCACGTTGCGCCACTGCCCCTTGAGCTCCCCATAGGTCATGCGCCCCATGTGGTGCATAGTGCCCACACGCTCGAAGCCGCGGGACTCGTGCAGCCGCTTGGAGCCTTCGTTCTCGGGGAAAATCCAGGCGTGCAGCGACCAATAGTGCAGGCTGTTACACACATCGATGAGCTTATCCATCAGCGCGCCGGCGATACCGCGCCCCACGGCGTCCGTGCCCACGTAGATCGAGTTTTCCACCACGCCGTAGTACACCGAGCGCGAGGATGCCGGCGCCCCGGACACCCAGCCGAGCACCTTCTCATCATCGTCTTCTTCCACCGCAACGAAGCAGGTTTTGAGCAGCTTCTTCTGTGCGAATTCCTCCCACGTAGGACCGCTGGTCTCGAAGGAGGCGTGACCGCTGTCTAGCCCCTGCTCATAAATCGCGCGGGCCTGCGGATAGTCGGCCTTCGTCATCGGCCGGATACGGAAATCTCGCTGTGCCATGCGCATTATCTTCTCTCATTGCGGAATTGCGCCGCAAAATATGTCTGTGAGCTTGCACTTTTCTCGCGCTTATCGACGCTTTCTCGCACGCCGTGCTCCCTTTCTTTTGGCAGCAGCCCTTGGCCGCTGTCCACGCCGCTGCTGCTTGGCACGTGTTTTCTTCCGAGCCGAACGCTTCTTCTGCTCCCCAGCAGCAGGATCCTGGCGGGTACTGCGCGGGGTACGGCCGCGGGTGATGCCGATGAACTCTTGGATCTCCTCGCAGTCATCCTCCTTTTTCCATATGACAGCGATCTTAGTCGGATCTCCGCCACGGAAGTCGCGGTGCGCACAGGACTTGACGTTGAAGGAACGCAGCAGCGGCCGCGGGGCGCGGGCTACGCCCACATTCGCGCCGACCACATCGAGGGCCTGTTTTACTGCGGCGACATCCACCACGCCCTGCTCATCAGGGGCGGTGATGGTGATGATCTCCTCGGCGATGTCCGCGGCGTCGATCTCATCGAGCAGGGTGAGCTCGGAATCCACCGGCACGGCGATGCCGGGCTGCTCCTCGTAGAGGATGACCACGTGGTAGGAGTCGAGACTGGCGGGCGGGGTGGCGTCGACAAGCCGCGCCAGCGCCACAGTGGCCTCGCCGGAGGCGACGTCGGCGAGCGCATCATAAGATTCGAAGGAGCGGAAGCTGATATCGGTGCGCTCCCGCATGCGGGCAAACCATTTTCCGGGGGCGGTGCCCTTCACATACGAGATCACGAGTTCCATGACGATAAATGCTACCGTGAACCCTGTGAACGAAGAATCTGCACGCACCCCGATCCAGCCCTCCGGCACCGCAATGAAACCGGAGACTGCCGCCAAGAAGCTGGGAATCTACTTTCCCGCCTGCCCAGAGGAGTTCCGCACCACCGCGATCACGCACGCGGAGCTGAAGGCCCTGCGCACCACCCCGCCCGCGTGGCTCGACGAGCTGCGCGAGACGGGCCCGCATCCGCGCCCAGTGGTAGCAGAGAAGCTCGGCATCACCATCGCCGCGCTCAAACGCCATGACATGGACGCGCCGCTGACCACCGCCGAGATCGAGGAACTGCTTTCCACCATGCCCTCGTGGCTGGCCGAGGAGCGCGAGAAGTTCCAAGAGAATACGAACTCCTAGTCCCAAGCACACAACCACCATCTCAGCTCAGCGTGGAGCGAGATGGTGGTTGCGGCGTTTATTAGGCGAGCCTCCAGTCCTCAAGACCGTCATAGAGCGGATAGTTCGCGGCCAAGGCATCAACGCGCTGGCGCAGCGCCTGCACATCGGCGTTCTTGCCGGCGGCCAGGGCGCTTCCGATGATATCGGCTACCTCGGTGAAGGCGGCAGCATCGAATCCGCGGGTGGCCAATGCTGGGGTGCCGATACGCAGACCCGAGGTGACCATCGGCGGGCGCGGATCGAAGGGCACAGCATTGCGGTTGACGGTAATGCCCACCTCATGCAGCAGATCCTCGGCCTCCTGGCCATTGAGCTCGGAATTGCGCAGATCCACCAGCACTAGGTGCACATCGGTGCCGCCGGTAAGCACGTCCACGCCGGCGGCGGCGCAGTCCTCGCCCATCAGGCGCTCGGCCAGGATCTTCGCGCCCTCAATGGTGCGGGCCTGGCGATCCTTGAACTCCTCGGTCTGGGCCACCTTGAAGGTCACGGCCTTCGCGGCGATGGCGTGCATCAGCGGCCCGCCCTGCTGGCCCGGGAAGACAGCGCTGTTGATCTTCTTCGCATAGTCCTGCTTAGCCAGGATCACACCCGAACGCGGCCCACCCAAGGTCTTGTGCACCGTGGAGGAGACCACATCGGCGTGCGGCACCGGGCTGGGGTGCAGCCCCGCGGCCACCAGGCCGGCGAAGTGCGCCATATCCACCCACAGCTTCGCGCCTACCTCATCGGCGATCTCGCGGAAGGCCTGGAAGTCCTGGTGGCGCGGATAGGCGGACCAGCCACCGATGATCACATCGGGGCGCTCGGCCAGGGCCTGCTCGCGGACCTTATCCATATCCACACGGAAGGTCTCCGGATCCACCTCATAGGCGGCAACCTCATAGAGCTTTCCGGAGAAGTTCAACTTCATCCCGTGCGTGAGGTGTCCACCATGGGCCAGAGACAGGCCCATGATTTTGTCCCCTGGATTAGCCAAAGCCATGAGCACCGCAGCATTCGCCTGCGCACCCGAGTGCGGCTGCACATTGGCGAACTCGGCACCAAACAGCGTCTTCACGCGCTCCCGCGCTAGGTCCTCGATAATGTCCACGTGCTCGCAGCCGCCATAGTAACGGCGCCCCGGGTAGCCCTCAGCGTACTTATTCGTCAGCACCGAACCCTGCGCCTGCAGCACTGCGCGCGGCACGAAATTCTCTGAGGCGATCATCTCCAAGGTGTCGCGCTGGCGACCCAGCTCGCCGCCAATCGCGGCAGCAACATCGGGATCGAGCTCAGCAAGTGACTGGTAGCGGATGTCCGGGGTATTTTCGCTCATGAAGGTCCTTCCCTATCACGGTGATCGTGCGGCAGCGGGGTGGCGTCGACAAGCCAGTAGTGCCGCGAGCGTACTTCTAACCGTAGCTAACTCTCGGGGCGAGACTAAAGCCACATACATCTAGTACCCTACTCCGATCACACGCCTAGACAGCGGGGTTGATGTTTTCGCCGCGCCAGCAAGAGGGCACAATAGAGACTATGGTCCGCGCCAACGATTCCAGCCCCTATCTCGACTTCGACCGCAACTCATGGCGCACGCTGCGTAAATCCATGCCGCAGGTGTTGACGGAAAAAGAAGTCATTCAGCTGCGCGGTATCGGCGAATCCATTGACTTGGACGAAGTCGCCGAGGTGTATCTGCCGCTCTCCCGCCTCATCCACCTGCAAGTCGCCGCCCGACAGCGCCTGCACCAAGCCACCGCCGAGTTCCTCGACGACCCCTTCACCCGGGTGCCTTATATCATCGGCGTTGCCGGCTCCGTCGCCGTCGGCAAATCCACCACCGCCCGCCTGCTGCAGGTGCTCCTCTCCCGCTGGGACAGCCACCCCCGCGTCGACCTCGTCACCACCGATGGCTTCCTCTACCCCAGCGCCGAACTCCACCGCCGCGGCCTCATGAGCCGCAAAGGATTCCCCGAATCCTATGACCGGCGCGCACTGCTGCGCTTTGTCACCAATGTCAAAGCCGGCAAAGCCCTCGTCCAGGCGCCCGTCTACTCCCACACCCTCTACGACCGCATCCCCGGGGAAACCATCGACGTTGAACGCCCCGACATCGTCATCCTCGAAGGACTCAACGTCCTCCAAACCTCCCCCACACTCATGGTCAGCGACCTCTTCGACTTCTCCGTCTACGTCGACGCCGCCACCGAGCACATCGAAAGCTGGTACATCGAGCGCTTCCTCAAACTTCGGCACTCCGCCTTCCAGCAACCCAACGCCCACTTCTCCCACTACGCCAACCTCGACGACGACTCCGCCCGCGACGTCGCCCGCGAAATCTGGCAATCCGTGAACCTGCCCAACCTCGTGGAAAACATCCTGCCCACCAGGGTGCGGGCGTCGCTGGTGCTGCGGAAAAATATCGACCACTCTGTGCAGCGAGTGCGAATGCGCAAACTATGACAGCGATCGCGGTATGAACATGGTTCAGTAGCAGCTGTGGCTCTCTGCTGGTGTTAGTCGGCGCGCAGCCACGCCTCGATCGGGGCGAGCTCGGCGAAATCGATACGGGAGATGTCCTTGCCGTAGCCATCGACAATCGCCTGCTCAGCAACACTCAACGACGACTTCGCGCGCAGCAGCTTCGTCATCGTCCACATCGTCGCCCGATGCACCCGCGACAGCTCCGAATAAGCCAAACGCCCCGGCAAATAAAAACGCGCAATCTCCGGGCAATTGACGACGCCGCGCAGCTGGTCCTTCTCCCGTGCCTGCGGCAGTGGCGTCATCCCCACAGCCACGAACGCCGTCGGAATCCCCTGCTGAGCCAGCGAACGGGCCCACTCCACACCACGGAACTGGCCGCCATAATTCGGCGACAAGACCACCACAGGGCCGGAGGGCTCGAGGGGCTGGGAGGTGGCGTCGGCAAGCGCCATGCAGGGGGCAGCAACGCGAGCAGCAAGCTCGCGGGCATAGCGCTCAGTGGAGCCATAAGTGGAAGAAAAAACGATCGCAGCCATACTCACTTCCCAAAACGACGCGAACGCGAAGAATACTCGCGCAACGCCCGCAAGAAATCGATACGGCGAAAAGCCGGCCAATAGGTATCGGTGAACCAAATCTCCGAATACGCCGCCTGCCACAACAAAAAGCCCGACAGCCGCTGCTCGCCAGAGGTACGAATCACCAAATCCGGATCCGGCTGCCCCTTGGTATAAAGATGCTTAGAAATAGCATCCACAGTGACTGCCTCCGCCAACTGGTCACTAGGGGTGCCGGCAGCGAGCTCATCGCGAATCAACGCCTGAACAGCATCCACAATCTCCTGGCGGCCGCCATAGCCCACCGCCACATTGACCACCACGCCCGTGTGCTCACTCGTGTGCGACTCGGCCTCCCCCAGCGCCGCAGACAGCGAATCCGGCAACAAATCCGTGTGCCCCACCAAACGCACCCGGCAATTAATATCCGGATCCGACAACTCGCGCGCCACATCCGCCAAAATCTCAAAGAGCTGCTCCAGCTCCGAAGAGGAACGCGCCAGATTCTCCGTGCTCAGCAAATACACCGTCACCAAGGTGATACCGAGCTCATCCGCCCAGCGCACCATCTCAGCAATCTTTTGGGCCCCCACCCGGTGGCCATGGCTGACATCAGAAAAACCCGCCTCGCGGGCCCACCGGCGATTACCATCCGCCATCACCGCGATATGCTTCGGCAAACGGGCGCCGCGCAGCTCCTTCGTGATACGCCGAACGTCCCGCTCGAGACGCTTCTCATAGAGCGGGTACAAAACCTTCGGCACAATCCTCACAAACCCCTAGTTTATCTCCACTAGACAGCGATCGCGATTCTCCGCGCCCGCTGTCTCCAACAAAAAGCCGCTGCCGTGGGAACACGACAGCGGCGGCGCACCCGCGGGCCCAGCGATATGGGGCCGAGAGGTGGGCGTCGATAAGCGAAAAGGAGCTAAAACCAAGTGCGCTTGGCCTGATCGTAAAGGCCGGCCTCCTTGAGGGCCTTATCGATCGCCTCCGTATCGAAAACATCGAGGCCATTGTCCTCAGCGAAACGCTGACGACGGTTCAACCGAGCAATGCGGCGCGACAGGCGCCAACCAATGAACAACACCGCCACCAGCGACACAACCAGCACAAACAAGCCGATCGGCGAAGCCTTACCGAATTCGGGGCCGAGCGGGCCCTCCAGCTGGTCAGCCTGGGCAAGAATCTCGTACAGCACGTCAGTTAATCCTTATCGATCCCAGCGAACAAATCATCCTCTGGTAGTTCAGTCTTCACCCTCGTACGGGCCAATTCAAATTCCTCCGTGGGCCACAACTCGCGCTGCAACTCCACCGGAGTCGCAAAGAACGTGCCCGCCGGATCAATCTGCGTCGCATGCGCGCGCAACGCATCATCACGGCGCTCAAAATACTCCGCAGCATGCACCTGCGTCGTTACTCGGGCCAGCGTATCGCCCTTATCCGAACGCAAACGCTCCAAAAAACCACCATACGGCGACGGGCGGCCCTGCGCGACCAGACGATCATGGAACATCTGCAAACGCTGGCGGATAAAGCCGTGGGTGTAATAGAGCTTCAGCGGCGTCCACGGCTCCCCCACCTCCGGATAAAAGTTCTCATCACTAGACAGCGCCCACGCTTTCATCGACACCTCGTGAACCTTCAGGTGATCCGGGTGGGGGTAGCCCCCATTCTCGTCATAAGTAATGATCACGTGCGGCTTGAAATCACGCACCACGCGCACCACCTCGCGGGTGACCTCATCGCTGTCAGCGAGAGCAAAGCAGCCCTCCGGCAACGGCGGCAAAGGATCGCCTTCCGGCAATCCAGAATCCTCATAACCCAACCAGATATTAGAGGTGCCAAGCGCACGCATCGCCGCCGCCATCTCCTCGCGACGCACCTCCGCAATATTCTCCAACACGCCAGAGCGGTCCATATTCGGGTTCAAAATACTACCGCGCTCACCGCCAGTGCAGGTCAACACCAGCACATCCGCGCCCTCATCCACATAACGAGCCATCGTGGCCGCGCCCTTACTCGATTCATCATCCGGGTGGGCATGAATGGCCAGAAGGCGCAAACCCTCCTTGGGGCGAGGCCGCGCAGCAGCGCCAGCACGATCCGTGCCCGGCTCAGATACAGCATCCGAAGGAATAGTCACGTGACAGTCACTCCCATAAACGTTGAGAAAATAAAATTCATTCGCCTGCGCTAAGGCACAAGCATCCCACCATCGTAATAGCTGACGCCAACAAGCTAGAATGACAGCGATCAACATTTTGATATCGAAGGCCTCGACACCCCAGAAAGCACGCCATGCCCAGCCCCACGTCGCAGTCGCACAACCAGAGCACAGAGCCCACCGCCACCTATGACAGCGCGCGCGGAACGATCTCCGGAAAGATCATCGCTGTCGGCGCTGTCATCTTCGCCATCGTGACTGTCATCGTGATTGTGCAATACTCCCAGAAACTGCAGGCGGGAAGCGTCGACGGGCAAATCACCAAGTTTGAACGGGTCGAGGACAACCTGATTGCAGCGACGGTGGATATTACGCGAGATGACGTCGATAAGCCTGCACACTGCATAGTGACAGCGATGAACTACGACGCCGTGGAAGTTGGGCGGCGCGAAATCTACATCCCCAGCGGCGGCGAGCGCACCACCCGGTACAACACCACAATCACCACCCGCGACATTCCCGTGGTCGCCGACTTCTACGGATGCTCCAACACCATCCCTGACTACCTCAAAGGCGAGAACTAGGGCGTCTGATACTATGGCGACCTAGAATTTCTCGCTGACAGCGATGCACCCAACCCACCACCCAACGACGGGAAGGTATAAAGGCTAACTATGTCTGACGCCCGAAAGCAGTACATCACCCCAGAGACCAAGGCCAAGCTCGAAGCCGAGCTCAACGAGCTCATCGCGCACCGCCCCGTCGTCGCCGCCGAAATCAACGAGCGACGCGAAGAAGGCGACCTCAAGGAAAACGCAGGCTACGACGCCGCCCGCGAGATGCAGGACCAAGAAGAAGCCCGCATCAAGCAAATCTCCGAAATCCTCGCCAACGCCACCACCGAGCGCTCCGCCGTCGAAGAAGGCGTCGCCAACGTCGGCTCCGTCGTGCACGTCTACTACAACGGCGACGAAAACGACAAAGAAACCTTCCTCATCGGCACCCGCGCCGCCGCCAGCGAAAACCCGGACCTCGAAACCTACTCCGAGCAGTCCCCCCTCGGCGCCGCAGTCCTCGGCGCCACCGAAGGCGAAACCCGGGAATACACCGCCCCCTCCGGCGTGAGCATCAGCGTCACCGTGATCTCCGCGGAGCCCTACAACTCCGAGAAGTACGCCACCCTGCGCAACCAACGCTGACAGCGATCCACTTTTCATGCGTTCAACGATCCTCGCGATCGCAGTGGCCTGCACTGCGATCGCGCTTTCGGCTTGCACGCCCAGTCTCGAGCAGGACTCACCACATAAAATCGCCACTCCAGACAGCGATGCGATTCCGGTGAACCTGCCGCGCTATATAGACTGCGTCTCCACCCCAGAAATACGGCCCAAGCGGATTTCGCTCAACTGCGCTACAGATAGCGACTACGTAGACGACATCACGTGGGAGGAGTGGCTCATTGATGGCGCCACCGGAACCGCGAGACTGCATACCGCATCGCTGTCTAGTAAGAAGAAGCGTACTGAGGCCGCCCGTAAGCAGCGCGGGCGCACGCGGGACTCTGCTGATCGCTCAAAAAAGGAAGAAAAGCGCGTCGCTGTCACTCTTGACGATCCCGTGCACACTCCTTTTGGGCTCGCTTTTACGTCGCTGTCTATCGATGGCAAGGAGCAATCGCCCTAAGGGGCTTCCGCCACGACTTCTAGCCTGGTCACCTCTTCTGGTGGCCAGGCTTATGGTGTATGCCGACGGGGACTAACGCTGTGTGGGGCTCGGCGCTAGGGGTCGTCTCCTGTCGGTGGGGCGCTGTCGGGCCAGTGTTGGCGGCGGATTTTTGCCGCAGCTGATTGTTGGGAGAAGGTGCTTCGATTGAAGCGTTTCTCTGGGTAGGGTTCTTCTGGTGTGGCGGCTTTGGTGTGATAGACGATGCCGCTGTCGGGGTCTCGTTCTGCGTGATATTTGTGCGGATGGATGCCGCTGTCATCTGTGTCCGAGTGGTGTTGCGGGCACATGAGTGTGAGGTTGTCTAGGTCGGTGGGGCCGCCCCGTGAGAACGGGTCGATGTGGTGGACGTGGCACGCCGTGACCGGTTGGTTGCATCCGGGGTGGGAGCACACCAGCTCGGTGGCGAATAAGGCGATGCGTTGGGCGACATCGGCGAAGCGTTTTTCGGTGCGCAGGGCTTTGATTTGGCCAGAGGTGGCGTCGTGAAGCGCGACGTGCCCAGTGGTGTCGATGCCGAGGAAGCTCAGGTCTAGGGCCGAGAGCTGGATACCGCAGGTGGTATGGAAGAGGGCGTTGGCGCCGGCGCGCGGTGGGAGTTCGAGGTCCTTGGCAGACAGCGACACGAGAACGTGGGCCAGCGGGTGTTTCGGTTCCTGGGGTGACGCGGGGCGGCCGAGGATGGCGAAAAGTGCGTCGGCGAGGCGTTGGCGCTTGGTGCGGTGGCAGGTGGTGTCGGTGCGGAGGGGTCGCGCGGTGGATTGGGCGACATCGAGTTGGGTTTTGAGCATGGCCAGGGCATAAGGCGGGATGTAGCCGCCGATGCGGGCCCCGCCATCGCTGTCTTGGGGACCGATGAAGAAACCGCGGTTGCGGTGGGCGCGCAGGGTGTCGCGGGGGAGCTCGTCGTTGCGTTCGTTTACGAGGCTCATCACGAATGCCTTGAGATCCTCGACGCTGCAGTGGGCGGCGCGCTCGACAGCGCGGAGGCGGATCACTTCCCGCGGGACCGCGGCCTTGGAGCGCAAGCACTTCAGGCCGCGCTCGATGGTGAGGCGCTGCTCGGCGGTGAGGCCCTGGCGGTTGGCGAGGTCCCGGGCGCGGGCGCGGATGCGTTCTGCTTCTTCCCGCCGCCTAGTGACAGCGATGCGGTTGTCGTCTGTGCTTGCGGGCTCGTCGATAACGCTGTCATACCAGCCGCGGCCCTGGGCTCGTAAGTCCTTCGCTTTGGCTTTGGACCAGCCATAGGACTCGGTGAGGTACAGGGTGGATTTGTTCGAGCCGCAGAGCTCGGTGGTGCTGCAGGTATCGGCGGCGCGGGCGAGTTGGAGCTCGAAACGGGCGAGGGCCGTGAGTACGGATTTGAGGCGATCACGGTGTTGGTGAATCGCGGCGAGATCGATGTCGCCGGATTCAAGGCTCGCAGAGTGGTGTTCGAGCCATTGCGCAGCGCTGTCTAGTGCGTGCTGATCCCCCGAGTACATTGATTTTCCCCCGAATAAAACGTACTTCTGTTCAACCAGCCCCCACTTTAACCCCTCCCCTGCCCGTTGCACTCGCTGAAAGTGCACGTCTTGGCGTGCATTGTTGGCGTGCGATCCTTGCTCTGATGGGTTATGGGGTGCTTTTCGGGGCCACGAAATCTACCGTCGCCGGGCCGCGCTCAGCCGCCGGGCCGCGCTCGCACCCAGCCCCGCACCGAGCCCCCAGCGCCAGCCACCCACCCCCCCCCACTAAGGCACGAAAAAACCCACACATGACGTCGCCGCCACGTGTGGGTTGTGTCTGCCCTAGTTCCGGAAGTAGGACAGCAGGCGCAGGATCTCGGTGTAGAGCCACACGAGGGTGACGGCGAGTCCGAGTGCGACGCCCCAGGCCATCTTGGCGGGTGCGCCTTGGCGAACGAGCTGGTCGGCCATGTTGAAGTCGTTGAGGAAGGAGAAGGCGGCGAGCCCGATGCACACGAGGGAGAAGATGATGGCGAGCGGGCCACCGTCGGTGAGCGGGTTGTTGCCGGTGAACATGTAGAGCAGCATGTTGCCAATGGCCAGCACGACGACGCCGATGAGGGCGCCGGTCATGATGCGCTGGAACTTCGGGGTGACCTTCACGGCGCCGGTCTTGTACACGTAGAGCATGCCGATGAACACGCCGACGGTGCCGATGACGGCTTGGCCGATCATCACGGCGGCGTTGGTGTCGGCGACCACCATGTTGGTGAACATGAAGGAGATGCCGCCGACGAAGAGGCCTTCGAAGGCCGCGTAGGTCAGGGTGATGGGGGCGGAGCCGTACTTCTTGCCGAAGGCGGAGATCAGCACGGTGATGAGGCCGCCGATGGCGCCGATGCCGGCGAGCATCATGGCCAGGCCCGGATTAGCAACACCGATCGCGTAGGTGATGATGGCGCCGACGATGATCACGCCGAGGGTGATGCCGGTTTTAGCGATCACGTCGTCGACGGTCATGGGCCGCTCAGCGCCTTGGGCGCTGGCTTGGTTGAAGCTGGGGTCTTGGTAGTAGCCCTGCATCGCGGCTTGCTGTGCCGCCTGTTGGCCGCGATAGCCCTGCCCATAGGGGTCGTTCTGATAACCGGGGGCTTGGCCGCCTCGCTGTCCCGATTGGGTGAGAGAGCTAAATACTGGATTGCTGCTACGCACTAGTTTGCCCGTGTCCTTTCATGGCTTTCATAGCTTCGTTTATCTGCGATTGTTGAGTCACGTTATCGCGCTTACGTCCTATTCAACGTTTCCGCCCCCGTGTTAGTTCCCTCGGGCCCGACTTTCCTTTCCCGACCCGCGGGCAGGGCGAATTCGCTCGCCGCGCGCGCGATGTTTTACACTGGTTCGAGCGCGCGCAGCGCGTGATCCCCCTATAGCCCAATTGGCAGAGGCGGTGGACTTAAAATCCATTCAGTGTCGGTTCGAGTCCGACTGGGGGGACGTTTTTGTGTCTCCACCCCTTCGCGCTTATCGACGCCACCTCCCCGCCGCTGCAGCGCTTTTTTATTCGAGTTCCCCGCGCTGCCGCGCGAGCTCATTGATGATCCCGTCGAGGATGTCCTTTTCGGAAATCATGATCTCGTGGACTTCTGTTTCCTCTTCAATCATGGTGGTGATGCCGTCGACAACCATCGCCCCGCCGGAGATGACATCGGCGCGGCCTTCGTGGATCACAGGGTGGGCGGCGCGCTGGGTGGAGGTTTGTGCCAGTAGATCGCCGCAGAGCACGCGGAGGGCGTCGAAACGCAGCGTGCTGCCGTGGATCGCGGTGGCTTCATAGGCTTCGAGTCCTTGGGCGAGCGCGGAGAGCGTGGTGAAGGTGCCGGCGCAGCCGACGAAGGTGGCGGCGTCGCTAATGGGCACGATGGCGCGTACTTCGCTGAGGCGTTCGCGTACGTAGTCGGCGGCGATGTCGATTTCGGTGCTGGTGGGCGGGTCGGAGCGCATGATGCGCTCGGTGAGGCGCACGCAGCCCATCTGGCTGGAGTGGGAGCCGAGGATCTCGCCGTCGCTGGTGCCCACCACGAATTCTGTGGAGCCGCCACCGAGGTCGATCACGCAGTAGGGCCCTGGGAGTTCTGTGAGATCGCTGACTGCGCCGCTGAAGGAGAGCTGGGCTTCTTCTTCGCCGCTGATTACTTCGGCGCCGCGGTTGGGCGCCACCTGGTTGAGCAGCTTGCTGGTCATGGTGAAGAACTCGTTGCGGTTGCCGGCGTCGCGGGTGGCGGAGGTGGCCACCATGCGCACGGCTTCGACGCGCTCGATCTTCATGATGTCCACGTAGCGCTCGAGCACGATGCGGGTGCGTTCGAGCGCCTCGGGGTCGAATTCCCCGGTGGCGTCGACACCTTGACCGAGGCGCACGATTTCCATGCCGCGGTAGATGTCGCGGACGTGGCCGTCGCGGACTTCGGAGATGAGCAGGCGCAGGGAGTTGGTTCCGCAATCGACGGCGGCGAGGCGGGTCATGTTATTTCACCTCGGCGTTGGAGAAGTCGAATTGCTCGAGGTCGATGCCGAGCTCGGCGCAGGTGGGCCAGTCGGCGGGGATGGCGGTACCGCGCAGCTTACCGTGATCGGCGGCGATCGCCACGGCCTCGGTGCCGAGGCGCACCCGGTCGGGCCCTTCCGACAGCGCATAGGCGATGAGCACGTGGACGCACTTGACGCGATCGGGCATGCCGCCGCCGGAGAAGTCGGTGCCGAGATCCTCGATGGCGTTGCGCTTGGCGAGATAAAACTCGTGGGCGCGGCGATAGTCCTCCGCAAGGTCAGCGTCGCTGTCGAGCCGCGCGGTCATCCACTTCATCACGTGCGCCACCTCGAGCCGCGAGGCCTCCGCGGTCAGCCGCGGATCGGTGAGGTAGTACAGGGTGGGAAAGGGAGTGCCGTCTTCGAGTCGCGGCGCGGTTTCGATGACCCCGGGGGCACCATCGGGGCAGCGGTAGGAGACGGCGCGCACGCCGCGGGGGCGGCGGCCAAGCTGGGTCTGGATCTCGTCTAGATCTGCATCGCGTACGCTCATGCGCTCTAGTGTCTCACGATCCTGGGCGCGGAGTTAATTCTGTGGCGGTGCGGCGGGCTCGGCCTCGGCGGGCTGCGGCTGCTGCTGCGGTTCGAGGGGTTCGAGCGGCAAATTGGAGATATCGGGTTCGTCCCCACGATCGCTGTCTACGTCGTGATTGAGCTCCACCAGGGTGGCGCGGGGGTCGGTGACGCTGTGCCACAGATCGGTGTACCAGGTGTGGTTCTCGGCCTGCTCTTCTGCGCTTGTCGACGTCACCCCGTCGCTGGGTGTGATGGAGGGATCGAGAATACGGAAGGGTGTTTCTCCTTCTGCGATGGCGCCGAGGCGGCGGCGAATCTGCTCGTCTTGGTAGGCCGGAGAGTTGTTTTTCTCCAATTCGTCGAGCAGGCGCTCTTTTTCGGCTTGTTTGGCCGCGATGGAGGAGTTGAGGTTGGAGATATCGGAGCGCTGGTCAAAGTAGGTGCGCAGCGGCAGCACGATGAGCCAGAGCGCGAGCAGCAGGGCGACGACGAGAACGACGATCCCCACGGGGCTCATGCCGCGGGTCACCGAGGTGCGGGGCAGGCTGGTGCTGCGCGTGGGGGTGGCGAAATGCGCCTTGTTTTTCACCGGTACCGATCGCGGGGTGTCTCCTGTGGCCATAATGCGCTTAAGTTTAGCCCCACACAGCACAGCGCGCCCCACGCGACACCCAGTGTGGGTGCCGGCCGTGGGGCGCGGTGGTGTTTAGCGCGGGTAAGCGCGCGCTCTGAGGCGTTTAGGCCTGGAAGCGCGGGAAGGCGTTGGCGCCGGCGTAGACAGCGGCGTCGCCGAGGATCTGCTCGATGCGCAGCAGCTGGTTGTACTTGGCAACGCGCTCGGAGCGGGCCGGGGCGCCGGTCTTGATCTGACCGCAGTTGAGGCCCACAGCCAGATCGGCGATGGTGACGTCCTCGGTCTCACCGGAGCGGTGGGACATCATGCAGCGGTAGCCATTGCGGTGGGCCAGCTCGACAGCGTCGAAGGTCTCGGTGAGGGTACCGATCTGGTTCACCTTCACCAGCAGCGCGTTGGCGGCCTTCTTGTCGATGCCCTCCTGCAGGCGCTGCGGGTTGGTGACGAAGAAGTCGTCGCCGACGATCTGGACCTTCTCGCCGATGGTGGCGGTGAGGTTGGTGTAGCCCTCCCAGTCGTCTTCCTGCAGCGGATCCTCGATGGAGACGATCGGGTACTGCTCGATGAGCTCCTCGTAGACCTTGGCCATCTCCTCGGCGGTGTGCTCGCCGCCCTCGAAGTGGTACTTGCCATCCTTGAAGAACTCGGAGGAGGCAACGTCCAGTGCTAGGGCAACGTCCTTGCCCGGGGTGAAGCCGGCCTTCTCGATGGCCTCGACGATGAGGTCGAGGGCAGCCTTGGTGGAGTCGACGGAGGGAGCGAAGCCGCCCTCATCGCCCAGGCCGGTGGACAGGCCCTTGTCCTTAATAACCTTCTTCAGGGTGTGGTAGACCTCGGCGCCGATGCGCAGGGCCTCGGAGAAGGTCTCGGCGCCGATCGGGGCGATCATGAACTCCTGGACGTCCACGCCGGAGTCGGCGTGCGCGCCACCGTTGAGGATGTTCATCATCGGCACGGGCAGAACGTGCGCGTTCGGGCCGCCGACGTAGCGGAACAGCTCCAGCAGGGAGGAGTCAGCGGCAGCCTTAGCCACGGCCATGGACACGCCCAGGATGGCGTTGGCGCCCAGGCGGGACTTGTTGTCGGTGCCGTCGAGCTCGATGAGGGTCTGGTCGATCAGGCGCTGGTCATCGGCCTCGAGACCAGCGAGAGCGTCAGCGATTTCCTCGTTGACGTTCTCCACTGCCTTCTGCACACCCTTGCCCAGGTAGCGGTCGCCGCCATCGCGCAGCTCGTGTGCCTCGTGCACACCGGTGGATGCACCCGAGGGCACATCGGCGCGACCGTGCGAGCCATCATCCAAGATGACCTCGCACTCAATGGTGGGGTTACCGCGGGAATCAAGGATCTCGCGTGCAAATACGTGCATAATCTCAGCCACTATGGCCTCCTAAGCCGTTAGACAGATTGCTGGGGTGTGGAAATGCGTGTGCGATCTTTCCACCAACATGCCCGATTCTAGCGCATTTTTGCGGCATACGGACTCAAAACCACATGTTTGATGTCCGATAGCCAACATTTCTGCAGGATAGGCTGCGAGATGGTTGCGAAAGTCACGCTTCACCGCTCAATTGTGGCACGAAATGCGCGCCCCTGCCGTCGCAGACGGCAATGTGGGAACAAACTCACACCGCTAGAGCGCCGGCTGCCCCAAGGCATAGGAGGCGGCGGCATCGCGCACCCGCACCAGATAGTCATTGGACATGTTGTAGGAGCGGATGGCATCGACCCAGCCCTCTGGAGTAGCCAGATCGCGGCCATTCGAACAGAGCAGGGTGGCCGAGCCGAGCGCGGCGTCGTCGATCTGATGCGGATCCGCTACCCCATCGCCATTGGCGTCGCGCCCATAGCGGCCCCAGGACTCGGGAATGAATTGCATCGGGCCCACGGCGCGATCCCACTGGGTATCGCCATCGAGCTCGCCATTATCGGTATCGGGAATCTCGGCAAAGCCGGGCGAACCATCGAGCGGCACGCCAATGATCGGCGGGGAGACCACCCCATCATCGCCGATACTGGAGCCGCCGAAAACCTTGCCGGAATAGGTACCGTGGCGGGTCTCCACAAAACCGATACCGGCGAGGGTATTCCACTTCAGGTGGCACTCCGGCCAGGAGGCGGCAGCGATGAGCTCCGCATTCGCATAGGCGCGCAGCGCCGGGGCGGGAATGGACATCTCCGCGGCCAGCGGATCGGCCCAGTAGCCGAGCTTGTCGGAGGTGCGCCCGGCATCATCGACATTGATGGCCGGCACTTCCGCCCCGGCGGCCGGCGGGACGTTATCGGGCACGGGCCGCAACTGGCGGATGGGGCTGGCACCCTCCAAGAGCGAGAGCGCCCACCCCACCACGGCGATCACCATGATGATCGCCAAAACCGTGCTGCAGCCGCAGCCGAGCGCGCGTCGTCCTCCAGTAGCCATGGACGTTTAATATACAGAATCGCCCCGCTCGCGACGCTGCTCTGTCTGCTTGCCCTGCTCCCACAAGTTCTTCTGCTCCTCCACGGCCACGATCTCGGTGGTGCCATCGAAGAGATAGGGTGCGCGCCCCTGCAGTTTCTCCACAAAGGCCTGGGCTACCTCCACCATGGAAAAATCCCCGCGACGCCGGGCCAGCTCGGCGTGGAATAGGACTTGGAGATAGACATCGGCGAGTTCCTTCTTTAACTCCTCCGCGCTGGCCTCGCCGCGCTCCCAGGCAACGACCGCGGCGATGAACTCCTCGCTTTCCTCCCGCAGATACGGCACCAATGAGCTATGGCTTTGGCTGCGCTCCCACTCCCCGATATCGAGCGCGCGCTCCATCACGGCCATGGCGTGCGTGCTGGAGCTGGCGCAGATCCGCACCGGCGCCTCTGCGGCGGGCACCGCACCGAGGGCACACAGCTGGGAGCGAACGCTGCGGGGCAGATCGGCGTCGATAAGCACCGGCCCCATCAGATCTGCGATGTGCTCCAGCGGTACAGCAAAACCATTATCGGCATCGAGAACAATAGTGCGCATGGCCTCACCGTACCGCGTTACCCCCAGACGGAAGGACGATGCTGTCAGTTTTCCCGCAGCGTGTTTTAGGGTATGTGGGTGAGCACTACATCTCAGCCCGTGGTTGCGGGCACGAACTCTCATCGGCCGACCGTGCGCGTGTGGACGCTCGTGTCGCTCATTATCGGCTCGACGATCGGAACCGGCATTTTCGCCCTGCCGCAAAATGCGGGTTCGGTCGCTGGGCCCGGCGCGATGCTCATCGGTTGGGCCATCGCGGGCGTGGGCATGCTCTCGATTGCCTTTGTGTTCCAGATTCTGGCCGTACGTAAACCACATCTTGATTCAGGCGTGTATTCCTACGTGCGTGCCGGTCTCGGCGATTTCGTCGGCTTCGCCTCGGCGTGGGGCTATTGGCTTGGCTCCGTGATCGCCCAGGTGGGCTATGCCACGTTGTTCTTTTCCACGATCGGCCATTACGTGCCGATCTTTAATGATGAGCACCGCTGGATTCAGGCGGTGGCCGTCTCGCTGATGACCTGGGTGATCTATTTCGCGCTCACCCGCGGCATACGCCAGGCCGCGGTGCTGAATATGGTGACGACGGTGGCGAAATTGCTGCCGATTGCCGCCTTCATTCTGCTGGTGGCGTTTCTCGGCTTTAGCTGGGATACCTTCACCCTCGATATCTGGGCGCGCGAGGGCTCGGTGGGCTCGACGATGGATCAGGTCAAGGGCATCATGCTCTTTACCGTGTGGGCCTTCATCGGTGTTGAGGGCGCCAGCGTCTATTCCAAGCAGGCCCGCACCCGCTCCGATGTGGGCAAAGCCACCGTCTTTGGCTTCTTCACCGTGCTCGCCCTGCTGGTGACCGTGGCCACCCTCTCCTATGGCGTGCTCACCCAAGAGGAATTGGCGGCGCTGCCGGATAACTCCATGGCCAGCGTGCTGGAGGCCGTGGTAGGCCCGTGGGGTGGAGCGCTCATCTCGCTGGGCCTGTGCCTATCGGTGCTGGGCGCCTATGTGTCCTGGCAGATGCTCTGCGCCGAGCCGATCGCGCTCATGGCCACCGACGGGCTGCTGCCGAAGAAATTGGGCGCTGTCAACGATCAGGGCGCCACGGTGTGGGCGCAGCTGGTATCCACCGTGGTGATTCAGATCTCGGTGATCATTTTCTTCGTCAACGAGACCACCTATGTCTCCATGGTGCAGCTGGCCACCATGATGTACATGCTGCCCTATGTGTTCTCGGCTATCTATTTGCTGCTGCTGACCACCCGCGGCCGCGGCGTGGCCCACCCGCAGGCGGGGATTCGCTTCGACGATTCCGGCCCGGAGATCTCCGCCCGGACCAATGGGAAACATCGCCTGGTGGCGCTGATCGCCACCGTGTATTCGCTGTGGCTGTTCTATGCCGCCGATGTCACCTATGTGCTCTTTGGCGCGCTGCTCGTCATTCCTGGGCTGGTGCCCTATGTGTGGACCCGCAAAGCCAGCGGCGATCGGGTGTTCAACCCAGTGGAATGGGTGATTGTGGCGCTCGTTCTCATCGGTGGCGCAATCGCGCTCTACGGGCTGTCCACCGGCAGCCTCTCGCTCTAGCGGCTGCCCCGCCGCGCTTATCGACGCCTCCCCGCAGGAACACATATCCTGCCGGGAGGCGTTTTCCCTGCTGCCGGCGGCGCCGATCTTTAGCGCAAGCGGTATTTCCGCCGCCTGGCTTCGCGCTTATCGTCCATATCCATTTGCTCATCGATCTCGGCGGCGGTGAGCGTGCCGCGTCGGCCTGCCCGACGCCGCCGCGTCCCAGCGGCGGGGCCACCACCCCGTGCGGCACGGCCGCCGTCCGCGGTGGAGCTGCTCACCACCGGGGCGACGGTTTCCATGGCGGATTCCACGCCGGTGCTCACATTCACCCGGTCCAGCTGGAACATGGTGGAGAGGAAGTCGGCCACCCATTGCACGAGCTCGACATCGCGCAGCTGCGGATCGGTGATGGTGCGCCCCGCCTTGGGCAGCGGCACCATCACGGCCTTAGCGGCGGCACGATAGGTGGAGCCACCATAGAGGCGCTTCAGCCGCACCTGCTGGGAGTCTTTGAGATCCACGGGGTGAATCTTGATGCGATTGCCCTGGACCACGATATCGGCCACCTGCGCGCGGGCAGCCACCCGGCGCAGCCGCGCCATGGTGAGCAGGCGCTGAACTTCCACCGGCGGCTGGCCGAAGCGATCGCTCATATCGTCCACGGCGCGGCTCAGCTCCGCCTCGGTGTTCGCAGCAGCAATAGTGCGATACATATCGAGGCGCAGCCGCTCGGAGTTGATATAGCTATCGGGGATGTGGGCATCCACTGGCAGGTCGATGCGGATTTCGGTGGATTCCTTCTCGGTGGCATCCAGCGGCTGGCCGGAGGCGAGCGCGCGGAAGGTCTCCACGGCCTCGCCCACGAGCCGCATATATAGATCGAAGCCCACCCCGGCGATATGCCCGGATTGTTCGGCGCCGAGGACATTGCCCGCGCCGCGCATCTCCAGATCCTTCATCGCCACGGCCATGCCTGCGCCCAGATCATTATTGTGGGCGATGGTGGAGAGCCGGTCATAGGCGATCTCGGAGAGCAGCACTCCCTTGGGATAGAGGAAGTAGGCATAGCCGCGCTCCCGGGAGCGGCCCACGCGCCCGCGCAGCTGATGCAGCTGGGACAGGCCCATATGGTGGGCGTTTTCCACGATGAGGGTATTGGCGTTGGCGATATCGAGGCCGGTTTCCACGATCGTGGTGCACACCAGCACGTCATAGTCGCGATTCCAGAAGCCCTGCACGGTTTGTTCCAACAGCTGCTCGCTCATCTGGCCGTGGGCCACCACGATGCGGGCTTCGGGCACGAGATCACGCAGCTCGCTGGCGCGCTTATCAATGTCTTTGACCTTGTTGTGCACGAAGAACACCTGCCCATCGCGCAGGATTTCGCGCCGAATCGCCGCCGCGATCTGCTTGTCCTCGGCCGCGCCCACATAGGTCAGAACTGGGTGGCGATCCTCCGGCGGGGTGAGGATGGTAGACATCTCCCTGATCCCGGCCATGGACATCTCCAAGGTGCGCGGGATCGGGGTGGCAGACATCGTGAGCACGTCCACGTGGGTGCGCAGGCCCTTGATGTGTTCCTTGTGCTCCACACCGAAGCGCTGTTCCTCGTCCACGATCACCAGCCCGAGGTTCTTCCAGGTCACACCGGTCTGCAGCAGGCGGTGGGTGCCAATGACCACATCCACCTCGCCGCTGGCCAAGCCGCTGATGATCTCCTTCGCCTCCGCGGTGGAGGTAAAGCGCGAGAGCCCACGGATGGTCACGGGAAAGCCCGCCATGCGCTCTTCGAAGGTGGATAGATGCTGCTGCGCCAGCAGCGTCGTGGGCACCAGCAACGCCACCTGCTTGCCATCTTGCACGGCCTTGAAGGCGGCGCGCACCGCCACCTCGGTTTTGCCATAGCCCACATCGCCGACGACCACGCGATCCATCGGCACCGGCTTTTCCATGTCCTCCTTCACCGCCTGGATGGCCAGCATCTGGTCCTCGGTTTCGACGAAGGGGAAGTTATCCTCCATCTCCTTTTGCCAGGGCGAATCCGGGGCGAAGGCATAGCCGGGCGCGGCTTGGCGCTTGGCATAGAGCTCGATGAGCTCGCCGGCGATCTCGCGCACCGCGGCGCGCGCCTTGCGCTTGGTGTTCTTCCAGTCCGAGCCGCCCATCTTCGACAGCGTCGGGGTCTCCCCGCCCACATACTTACTCAGCAAATCGATGGAGTCCATGGGCACGTAGAGCTTATCGGCCGGGGCACCCCGCTTCGAGGAGGCGTATTCCAGTACCACATACTCGCGCCGCGAGGTGCCATCACCGGTGGTGATGGTGCGCTCGGTCATCTCCACAAAGCGGCCGATGCCATGGGTGTCATGGACCACGTAGTCGCCCTTTTTCAGCGCCAGCGGATCCACCCTATTGCGCTTTTTCGCTGGACGACGCTTCGCTCCCGCAATATCGCCCACGCGGTTACCGGTGAGGTCGGTCTCCGTGATGACCACCAGATTCGGGCCGTCAAAGACCACACCGTTATGGGCGAAGGCCTGATAGAGCGTCACCTCGCCATCGCTCGGCTGCCAGCCAGGGGTGGCCACGGTGGTGCGGATTCCCTGCTCTTTAAACCGCTCCCGCATGCGCTTAATTGCCCCCTTGGCCGGGGCAATATAGGCGACCTTACCGCCGGCGAGGGTATGCGCCAGCAGCTCTTTCATCATGGACTCAATCTCTTTGAGATCACCCCGCGGCTGCGGCGGCAGCGAAAACTCCAAGGGTAGGGTGAGATCCTCGCTGGCCTCGAGAATCCCCGGTTCTGCCGCGGTCCAGTGCGGCTGGGACTGAGCGAGCATGGCGTCGTGAAGCGCCTCGATGCCCACATAGGAGCCGGCCGAAAGGTCCAGATCGGCGCTGGCCACCGGCGCCGTGCCGCCCATCGCGGCCACCTCCCACCCGGCGGCCAAAAACTCTTCATCCGTGGCGATGAGATCGCTGATGCGGGCCATGATTTTCTGCGGCGCCAGCTCCAGCACATGCCAGCCACTACCCAAGATCTGCGGCAGCGGCACCAGCTCATGCGGGCTGAGCACCGGCAGCAGCGCCTCCATGCCATCGGCGTAGGTGTGGGTAGAGATCTTATCCAGCAGCTCGCCCAAGGCCGGGTGATGCGCATAGGTGCGCGCCAACTCGCGGGCACGACCCGCCACCGCATCGTCGATGAGCAGCGTGCGCGCGGGATAAATCGAGAGCTGCTCGAGTACGCGGTCGGCGATGGCGCGCTGATCCGCCACCGCAAACTCGCGCATCTCACTGACCTCATCGCCCCAGAACTCGATGCGCACCGCCTGATCGGCCGTGGTGGGAAAGACATCGATAATCCCGCCGCGGGTAGCGAACTCACCGCGGCGAGAAACCATATCCACATGCGAGTAGCCGAAAAACACCAGCTGGCTGCGCAGCTGCTCAAAATCGCATTCCGTATCCGTCTGCAGGCGAATCGACTGCTGCTCGGTATTCAGCACCGGCTGGCAATAGCTGCGGGCCGGGGTGACCACCACGCGATAATCCTGCAGGGTGTCCAAGGTCTGGGCGCGGCGGCCCACGATGTCCATCCCGGGGCTCAAGCGCTCATGCGGCAGCGTCTCCCACGAGGGCAAAAAGGCCACTTTCTCCCCCAGCATGGCCTTTAGCTCTGCGGTGAGATCCTCGGCTTCGCGGCCATTGGCGGTGACCACCAACAGCCGTGCCTTGCGTGCCAAGGCCGCAATCGTCCACGGCCGAGCCTGATCAACGAGCGAGAGATGCAGGCGCGGATCGCCCACATGAGTGAGCAACCCAGCGAACTTCTTATCCTCTGCGGCCGTGCGGGCTAGGCCGCTGAGCATGGGGGTGGATGATGCGGACGCCTCGTGAGTCACGACTGGGCGATGCCTTCCTAAAAAACGGTGGATGAATACTACACAGCGCGGTCGCCGACGAGCCTCGCCGTAAGCACGGCAGGCCAGTCCCCTGCGCTGCCGTGCACCTTACCGCGCTGATACTACTCGTAGGCGAGATGCGGGCAGCAGCAGAGCCGGCGCGACAGCGCGCCGGTAGCAGGGGTATCAGGTATCGGGCTAGTCCGCAGCCGAGGTGGAGTCTGCTGCAGAGTCCTCGCCTGCCGGGTTCTGGGCGCCATCGCTGCGGGCGCTGTCGCTCTGGGCGGTGCGGCGGCTATGGGCGCGCTGCAGGGCCTCGGGGGTTTCGGTGGGCTGATAGTACTTGGCGTTTTCGCCGACCGTCTTCAGCTCCGGATCGCGCAGGCTGGGATCAGCCACCATGCCGGCCAGGCCATTCCAGCAGAGATTAACGATATGCGCGGCCACCACTTCTTTGCTGGGCTCGCGCACATCCAGCCACCACTGCGCCGTGGAGGAGGCCATACCCACCAGCGCTTGGCCATAGAGCACCGCCACATCGGGGTTGAGCCCCGACTTTTCGAAAGCGCCGGCCAGAATATAGGAGACTTTGCCCACGGTGTCATTGAGCAGCGTGGAATAGGTGTTGTGCTGCTCGGGGTCCACATCGCGGGTCAGGATGGTGAACTCATCGGTGTGGTCTTCCACAAAAGACAGGAAGGCCATCACCGCAGACTCCACCCGACGGCGGTAGCCGGAACAGTTCAGGGCATTTTCAATCACCGAGCGCATCAGCTGCGTATCGCGGTCCACAACCTCGGCATAGAGCCCCTCTTTGCCACCGAAGTGCTCGTACACCACCGGCTTAGACACCCCTGCGCGAGAGGCAATCTCCTCCACGCTGGTGCCCTTGAGCCCGCGCTCAGCAAATACTGTGCGTCCTACTTCTACTAGTTGCTCGCGGCGCTGCTTGCCGGTCATCCTCCGCTTAACCATGCCGTAGAGCCTATACGCTTATGCATCCCTCAGTCTCATCTTTCCCCTCATGCCTCCCCCACCAACGATTGGCACGCCCCCGACGCTATGTTGTAGGATTTCTAGCGCACGGCCGTAGGGCATGTGCGTTTCCCCATGGTGTAATTGGCAACACTACGGTTTTTGGTACCGTCATTCTAGGTTCGAGTCCTGGTGGGGAAGCTTTTTTATTTCCCCACCTGAACTGCACATAGTCCGCCAGTCGGAACACAGTGTGCACCCCCGATCGAGAGGGCCCACCCTCTTTCTTCGCAGAGCTGCTACACTGCCGCCTTTCGTCGGCGACACGCTCGATGCCTGCCCAGCATGCCCGCGCGGTCCACACCCCCACGGGCACCACTCGCCCACCCCCCATTCGGGCATAGCTCCCGCTCAGCATCGAGACATATTTTTGCGGCCCTACACACCCGCTCTGTAAACCTCTGTGACAAGAGTAAAGTCTCATTGAGGTAACACCTGATAGGCTCCCCAGCGATATACATCAGTGATGCCGCCGACGGGCGGTGCCGATGTTTTCCGTGACCCGATTGGAAAGAACTTCATGAAGTCTGCATCTCAGACCCGCACTAAGGTGCTGTCTCTTGTGACCGCCGCAGCCGCTGCTATGGGCATCTCCGCCGCCTTGCCGGCGCCGTCCCACGCGGCACCTGGCAATGTCGTCGTGGTCGGCGATTCCATGCCCGCCAATCCGAGCATCGAGGACTTCGTTGCCTCCAAGCTCCCTGAGCAGGCTCGCGTCATCACCCCGAACGCCCATCTCAACCAGGTGGGATGCGGCAGCGATGGTCTTTTCTCCGGCACCTATGCCCGCGTCTCGGGCAAGCCCGTGGATGATTTCACCTGCCCCGGCGCGAGCTTCATGAGCGGCGGCATGCGCGTGGACTTCGCCATTGACACCGCGGCACAGCGCGGCAAGCTCAACAGCGGCACCTCCGAGGTGGTCATCTTCGCCGGCGGCAATGACACCTACTCGCGGATGAGCAGCCAGTCCCTGCCCGATATTGAGCGCGATCTCTACCACGCGATCCGCCACTCTATCGACAAGGCCAAGCGCTATGCCCCGAACGCCCGCGTGAAGGTTGTCGGCATGCCGCATGTGGCCAATGCGGAAGGCGGCGTGTGCCTGATCAACGTGATCCCCAATGTGCCGCTGGGCATTCCTGCCCGCGCCGTCAATGACGTCGAGCGCCACCTGCAGTGGGCCCAAGTCAACGCCTCCCGTGATAGCCGCGCCACCTTCGTGGACACCAAGCCGATCTCCGATGGCCACGAAATGTGCTCCAATGATCGCTGGATCACCGGCATCGTGGACACCACCGCCCGCAGCCCGCACAAGCTCATGTTCCACATGACCGATGCCGGCCTGCACGCGGTCGCTAGCCACACCGCCCGCTCCTAATACCCGCACCGGCCCCACGCGGGCCACGGGTTCTATACACGAACGCCCAGCCTCTCCCCTGTTCTATCGGGGCGAGGCTGGGCGTTGGCGTATCCCCAGGCCGCAAGCGCCGAGCGGCTACAGCTCGGGCTTATCCTCTACTGCCGCGATGGCCTCGGTGATCAGCTGCCAGAAACGGCCATGGTCTAGGGTGGTGGCGACCTGGGTGGGGCACTCGGGGCCGGCGGGGGCACGGAAATCCACCACGGTCATGCCGGTGGTGAGACTGCCCTGCAGCTCGACGTCGATGGGGGCGCGGCGGGTGGCCACACACTCGGGATCGATGAGATAGGCGATCGTGCAGGGATCGTGCACCGGCGGATCGTCAAATCCCTGGTTTTCCCGATAGGCCTCGCGGAAGAAACCGCAGAGATCCACCACCAATTGCGAGCACTCGGTGCCCAGCTGCGCGATATTCTGCTCGACCTCGCGGGTCGCGAGCGCCTGGTGGGTGAGATCTAGCCCCACCATGGTCACCGGCCAGCCGGCGTTGAACACGATATGCGCGGCTTCCGGGTCCACGTAGACATTGAACTCGGCCCAGGCCGTGCGGTTTCCGGTGTGATAGCCGCCGCCCATGAGCACCACCTCGCGCACCTTGTGCACAATGCGCGGCTCTTTACGCACCGCGAGAGCGATATTGGTTAGCGGGCCGGTGGGCACGAGAGTGATCTCTCCGTCCTCACTGGCCATGATGGTGTCAATGATGAAGTCCACGCCGTGTTGCTCGCCGAGCGGCACCCGCGGCGTGGGCAAGGTGGCCCCGTCCAGGCCGTTCTCGCCGTGCACATCGGCGGCGACGCTCAGCGGCCGCACCAGCGGGCGATCGCAGCCGGCATAGACCACGGTGTCCAGCCGAGCCGCGGTGGCCACAGCGCGGGCGTTGTGGGTGACCTTCTCTAAGGTCTGGTTGCCGCCGATGGTGGTAATGCCCACCAGGTCGATGGCGGGGTTGCCGCCGGCGAGGATGATGGCCACAGCGTCATCGTGGCCGGGATCGCAATCGAGAATGATTTTCCGTGGGGTATCTGCGCTCATAGTCTCCAGTGTAAGAGTCCCCGCCGCCCCGTGCGTGCGGCTCGAGTCACAGTATTAGTGCGCGGGCAGCACTGCGCTCTGGTACTCAGCGCGGATAAAATCGGCGACTTCTTGGGACTCAAGCGCCTGGGCGAGGGCCTGTACCGCCGGCGAGTCTGCCTTATCCTCCGGCGCCACCAGAATATTCACATAGGGGTTATTCTCCGGCTTCTCGGCGGCAAGACCATCTTCTGCGTAGTCCAGCCCAGCTTCGAGTGCGAAATTGCCATTGATCACCGCCGCGGCCACATCCTCATCCTCCAGCGTTTGCGGCAGCAGGCGGGCGTCGACAGGCGTGATGGTCAGCTCGCGCGGATTGGCGGTGATATCCTCCACGGCCGTCTCGGCGCCGCGATCCTCCACCTCGATCAGCCCGGTATCGGCAAGCAACGCCAGGGCGCGGGCGCGATTCACCGGGTCGTTGGGTATGGTCACCGTGGCGCCGTCAGGCAGCGACTCGAGGGAATCAATGCTGGTAGAAAACAGCGTCAGCGGCTCCAGGTGCACGTTGGCGACACTGCGCAGGCTGTGATCGTCATTCTCCTCGCTCCATTCTTCTAAGTAGGGCTGGTGCTGGAAGAAGTTGGCGTCGGCATCGCCGTGGGTGGTCACGTGATTGGGATCGATTCCCCCTTGGATCACCTTCACATCCAACTCCACTCCCTCTGCGAGGCCCTCGTCTGCGATATATTCCAGAATCCGAGCATGCGGCTCGGGCGAGGCAACAACGGTGAGCGTGTTCTCATCCGGCTGGGCGCTACAGGCGCTAAGGCCCAGGACGCACACTGCGGCGGCGGCAATCTTCTTAATCATGGTTTTAGGCTGCTTTCTTGTGCTTATCGACGATATCCGCGAAGTTATCCGCGATGTGTTGGTGATATTTCTGGGTGACATCAGGGTGGGCACGCAGTCGAGACTTCAGGGCATTTAAGCCATTGGTGCTGTAGATCTGCTCGCCATCGAGATCCACGCCCACCTCCGTGGGCGAGTCAGTGAGCTCCGGCGGGAGGCTGATGCGGGGCACCTCGGCATCGAGCGCAGGGCTATAGAAGAAGGGAATGGAGAAACGGTCCGTGCCCGGCGCGGAAGGCAACACCCGGTGCGGGGTGGCCTTGAGGTAGCCGCCGGTGGCCACGCTGAGCAGCTCGCCGATATTGACGATGAGATAATCCTCGATGGCGGGAACATTCACCCAGCGGCCGTCGACAAGCACCTGCAGGCCGCGGGAGCCCTCCTCCACCGTGAGCAGGGTGATAAAACCGGCGTCATGGTGCGCGCCGACGCCCTGGCGGGTGGCTGAGAGATCGTGGGCGGGATAGTGCACGATCTTCAGCAGTGAGTGCGGGGCGCGGAAGGCCTCGGCGAAAAAGTCCTCCCCCTCACCGAAGGCCACCGCCCAGGCCCGCAGCAGGCCGGCGCCGATGCCTTCGAGCTGCGCAAACCACGCCAGCGCGCGGTCTTTGAGCTCGGGTTGATCCGCGGGCCATTGATTGGGCCCTTGCAGGATCTTCCACGGCTGCTCCGGCACCTTCTCGAGCTCGGCGGGCAGCTCGGGGCCGATATCCAGCTGCTCGCGCCAATCGCGCAAACCCTGGGTGCGTTCGGTGCCGGTGGCGGTATAGCCGCGATAGTGCGGGGAATGCACCTGGGAGATGCGCCGCTTCTGCGCGGCGGGCTGGGCGAAAAAGGATTTAGCCTCGGCCAAGAGCCCCTCGCGGGCGCGGGGATCAATGCCGTGGTGGGCAAGGTAAAAAAAGCCCACCTCGTGCGCCGCCTGGAGCAAGGCATGAAGCTCGTCTTCATATCCGGGATGCTCCGGGCTGCGCAGCCGAGAGAAGTCAATGACGGGAATAGTTGGTGTGTGCATGTCGCCATCATAGACATCTCTGTCTACTTATTTTGCACACTACCCCCGCTAAATGGCTGCAATATAAGGTCAATACCCTTTCTAGCTGGCGTTTTACTCTAGACCGCTCGGTACGTGGGGGAGGCTCAGTGCGGCGCGGCCGACGCCTCCCTGCGCCAGCTAGAAGGTGCGGACCAGCTCGGCCAGCTCATCATCGCCGCGATCCCGCAGCCGGCGCACGGTTTTCCGGCGAGCACACTCCGCCGGCAACCCCATCGCGAGATTGAGCGCGGCGATCACCACCTCGGGGCACGCCCAGTCCACCAGCACACCATCGGCGTCGAGGAACTCCTCGTCAAGGCCGATGCGGTTGATGAGCAGCACCAGGCCCTCGGCGTCGTCCCGCTCGGCGGGGGCACGGGCGATGTCGAAGCTCTCGCCAAAGCGCAACCACATGCGCTCGCCCTCTTCGAGGCCGAGATCCTGAATAAAGCGGGAGATCGTGCCCAGCGAGACAGTGGTTTTACCCCAGGTCAGGCGCTGCTCCCCCAGCCGGCTGGGAATCATCCGCGTCTCACCGAAGGGCACATCGTAGATGGCGAGCACGCCGAGGCTGATGCCGGTGCCGGAGCCGCGGACGTGATCGTGACTCACGCGCAGCAGGAGATTCCACTCGCCGTCGCGGAGGTAGAGCCCCTTGGTCTCCTCGGGCAGGGCGTGATTGACCAGCGCCTCCTCCTCAGTGCGGTAGCGCACCTGGCCATGCTCGACCACGAAGTCGCCGGTGGCAGCAAAGGCCCGCACCGAGTTTTCCGCCACCCCATATCCGGTGGCCTCGGCGATAAGCTCCCGCAGCGGCACCGATGTGCGACGCTCAGGATCGGCCGCATTCGCCTGCGCCAGCCGCGCCCCGATGAAATCCGAGATCGTGGTCCACTCTTCTTTACCCCACTCGCGCAGCGCCCATGTGCGCGCCCCACAGCGCTGCACATGCTCGGCACTGGACAGGCTGCCATCGATAGAGCGGCTACTGCGATCAGACAGCACCGCGTGCAGCTGCTCCGTGCTCATGGGCTCACCCTCAATGCGCAGCACCGCACTGGCCCGAGCAACCACCGATCCGGTGTCGCTGAGCACATGGTCTTTATAGAGCGCATAGGGGGTATGGGTGTCTATCCACTCCCGCATCAAGGCAGTATCCGCGCCCACGGCGCTCGCGAGTTCTTCTAGTGTGAGCACGCCATAGTTATCGGCAGCGGCGGTAATGGCCTTGTCCACCGCGGCGGCGAAGCCGGCACGGACGAGCCAACGGCCCGTCTCCTCCGCCGCGGAATCGGAGCCGTCAATGAACTCTAGGCCCCATGATCCGGACGCACCCACCATGGGCAGGAGAGTTAGTAGGTCCGTCTCCACTCCCGCGGGAGTGGAACGCAGCGCGGGCAGCAGCCGATAGATCTCCTTTACTGGCCGTGCTATGCCCACGCGCTCGCGCACGGCGGCTTGTACCAGCTCACACACCGGCCCGATAGCGCCAAGCCCAGCGCAGAGCATGCTCTCAAGCTGGCGGACGCGCTCGCGGCTCACCCCGAAGCGATCGCCCAGGGTTTGCAGGGATGCCGGCCCGGCTAAGCGTTCATCGAGAATCGGGGCAAAGCGCGCATCAGCGGCCACTACCTCCGCTATCTCCACGCAAGCAGCCCATGCCACGGTTTCTGTCCGTCTATCCAAGGCGGCCGCCGCAGCCGCGACGCTTTCGGGAATTGTCTCCTTATCCCCCAGCGCACTGTCGGCCGCGCCGGTCAACGCCAACCAATCCAGCAGCACGGAGGCATCGCCGTGGGCGGGATCCTCATAAAGCAACTGCTCCACCAGGCCATCGGCACCCGCGGGCGCTGTGTCGCCCCCTACTGCATCCTCCGAGCCGCCCGTCTCGTACTCATCCAGCGCGAGCAGCACCACCTCATTCAGCAACTTCTGCAGGCGCACCCGCCCAATCCCGGGCAGATCCGCCAGCTCCTCGACGGTGAGCTCGGTAATCCCCGCCTCGGACGGAATGCCCAGCCGCCGCCGCACCTTGGTCCACAGCGGGCTCTCCGGCACCAACCCGGGCCGAAGATAGGGTGAGAGCTGCCCCAGCGCGGTGGTGCTCCCCCGCCCCAGCCAGGCCTCCACCACAGCCATTGTGTCTGGCGCGGCGGCGGCATTTTCCGTCTCCAGCCATGGGAACACTGCAGCGATAAGCTCGGCGTGGCCGTGGTCCTCGGGGTCCTTTTCTGTGGCGTTGATGGACGCCGTCATCGCCGCCAACGCCCGGGCGAAGCTCACCTCATCGATGATCTCCACGCCGAGGGCTCGCGCTTTCTTCGCCTTGCCGGACATGGTGTGCACATCGGCGGCCACCACGAGCCGCGAGGACGCGATCACCCCGCCCACACTCAATCCGGCCTCGCGGGCGCGGGCCTCCCAAGCTTCGCGCGGGGTGACCATCGCCCCGGTGAAGGTAACACGGTCTCCCGGCGCGAGTGCGCATACCTCCGCCGCCACTGGGGCCTGCCCGTCCTGCACCTCCTGCTCACCTGGCTGGGCGAGCAGCTGCCGAAAGCGCGCGTGGTCAATGCACAGCTGCTCGGCGATATGACCGAGCCAGAGGCGCTCGCGCTCAGTGACCACCCCATCGGCCCACGCCTCAATCACCAGTTGTTTGAGGTAATGCTCATGCAGTTCACTGATGTCCTCGGCTTCGAGTCCATAGCTCTGCGCCACCCGACCCAACTGATCGAGTTCCTCCGTCGTGAGCCGGCCGTCCACCATCGCCTGTGCCAGCGTCGCGCAGTAGCGATCGGATTGCGCATCGCCAGTGGAGGGCATGGCGGTGGTCAGCCGCCGCAGCCACGCGGACTCCGCAGCAAAGGCGGCGTCTGCACTCGCCGCAGCCCACTCGCTGATCGGGCCGCAAGGTTCGCTGCCGAAGAGCCCGTCCGCCCGAGCGATGCAGGGAGCAGACGACTCCGGCAGGGCGTCCAGCTGCGCAGCAGTGAATACCAGCGGCGCGGCAGCAGCGCCCAGCTCGGGATGCCGGCGCAGCAGCTCAACGAAGAGCTCGGTGGTGGCGGCGGCGTCGGCGAGCGCGGTGTGGGCGGCGAGGTTATTCACCCCGATTACTTCGAGGCAGGCAGATAGCTTGCCCGGCGCCCCAGGCAATAGCCGGCGCGAGAGGACGCAGGTATCGAGTGTCCATGCGGTGCCCGGCAACTGCACCCCCACTCGTGCGAATTCATCGCTGAGAAAGCGGCGTTCGAAGGAGGCGTTATGGGCCACCACAATGCGCCCCTGCAGCACCTCGGCGAGGTGGCCGGCCAGCTGCTCAAAGCTGGGGGCATTGACGAGATCGCGCGGCTCAATGTGGTGAATATGGGAATTATCGAAGCCGCGATTCGGCTGCACCAAGCTACGCCAATAGCGTTCGGGCTGCGCTTGGGTATCGAGCATCACGATGCCGATCTCGAGGATCCTGTCGCTGCTGCGCACCCCCGTGGTCTCAAGGTCGAGGACGGCGAAGCCGCGGAATGCCTGGTCGGTCTCTGTGTTCCTGCTCGGTGTGCTCATGCATGTCTCCCTGCGCGCTGCTGCGATACGTCTGTAGTACGTCACTTAGTCTAACGACGCCTCGGACACCTCCACTGCGCTTTCGCACACTCTTTCCTCGCCAGCGCAGCGTCGATAATGCCCCTCTGAACTGCATAAAAAGCACGTACCACTTAGTGCAGCCGCATTTTTGACAGTGCGGCCTTAGCGCTGCGGCGCTATAGCGCAGGGCTTAGCATCACAGGAACTACTACCTCGCAGCGCGCGGATGCATCCCGCGCTCGCAGCCCGCACGGCTACCCCGCCCCGACGCACCACAGGGAGAATCACGATGTCCACGCAGCGACCTGAGGACGCCGCAGCAGCGTCCGCGCAGGAGAAGGCCAATGGTCGCCGCCTCATTGCCGCCAATAGCCTGCAGAATGTGGGCGATCAATTCGTGGCGGCTAAGACCGTGCTGCCGTGGCTACTCGCCGCCGCCGGCACTCCCGCGTTCTTTATCGCGTTGCTGGTACCCATCCGCGAGTCGGGGCCGATGCTGCCGCAAGCGCCGCTCACCCCGTGGGTGATGCGGCATGAGCGGCGCGCCGGCATCTGGGTGGCGGGCGCACTTGGCCAGGCGGTGAGCTCCGCCATCATCGGTCTGGGCGCCCTGCTGCTCGATGGCTGGTGGCTGGGGCTATGCGTGATCCTCGCGCTTATTGGTTTTGCCCTCTCCCGCTCCCTGTGCTCGATCGCATCCAAGGACGTGCAAGGGCGCACCATCCCCAAGGGCCGCCGTGGCCGCATCAACGGCACCTCCACGATGATCGGCGGCATAGTGGCCATCGCCGTCGGCGGCGAGGTGCGACTCATGCGCGATCGCGCCCCCGACTGGATATTGGCGGCGCTCATCCTCCTCGCCGCCGGGCTGTGGCTGATTAGCGCGCTGGTCTTCCACCGCATCCAGGAGCCCGCAGTGGCCGCCGATCAATCCCAGCGCCCCACCGCCGGCTGGATCAGCGATGTGCGCACCCTCCTCAGTGGGGATCGGGACTTCCGTAACTTTGTGATTCTGCGCTCACTGCTCTTGGTCTCCGCGCTATCGCCGGCGTTCATTGTGGCGCTCTCCGAGGAAAGCACCGATCTGCTTGCCGGTCTCGGATCCTTCCTCGTGGCCTCCGGGCTGGCCGCGGTGCTCGGTGGCCGGATCTCGGGGATCTGGTCGGATCGTTCCTCCAAAAGGGTGATGACGCTCGGGGCCGCCGTCTCCTCGCTGGCCTTGGTGGCGGTGGTCTCCTGCTATTGGTGGGCGCCCACCAGCTGGCACCCCTGGCTCTATCCCGCACTGTTTTTCGTGGTCACCCTCGCCCACACCGCTATCCGCGTGGCCCGCAAAACCTACATCGTGGACATGGCCGAGGGCGATGTGCGCACCCGCTATGTGGCCGTGGCCAACACCACCATGGGCATCATCTTGCTCTTCACCGGCGTAATATCTGGGCTTTTCGCCTACTTCGGTGAGGAGTGGGCGCTGGTGTTCCTCGCGGGCTTGGGCGCGGTGGGCGTGCTCTTTTCCCGCAGGATCGCCGATGTCTCCAGCCCCTCCTCCTAGCCCCAGCAGCTCCTTCTCGCTTATCGACGCCATCTCGGCCGCCACCACACCCCAGCGCCTCGAAGTCACCCGTTTCTGGGCTCAGCTAATGGTACTTTTAGAGCCGTACACGAAACGCTATCGAGACAAAGTTGCCTAATCTTTTATGTCAGATACTTCCCATACTTCCGCCGCCACCGCAGTGATCATGCTCGCTGCGGGTGCTGGCACCCGCATGAAGTCCGCCACTCCGAAAATGCTGCACCATGTTGCCGGCCGTTCCATGCTGGCGCATGGCCTGCACGCCGCGGCGGGCATCAACCCCACCCATCTCATTGCTGTTGTCGGCCACGGCCGCGAACAGGTAGTCCCCGCCATTGCGGCCGAGGCCCCGGCCCTGCCGCACTCCCCGACCGTGCACACCGCGGTGCAGGAGGAGCAAAACGGCACCGGCCATGCTGTCGGCGTCGGCTTAGAGGCCCTACCGGCGGACTTCGCCGGCACCGTGGTGGTCACCACCTCCGATATCCCGGCGCTCAACGCCGAGACCCTGCAGCAGCTCGTGCGCACGCACACCAGCGCCCCGCAGGCCGCGGTCACCGTGCTGACTACCGCGGTGGATAATCCCCACGGCTATGGCCGCATCATCCGCGATGAAGATGGGCGCGTCACCGAGATCGTGGAGGAAAAAGACGCCACCGACGCCCAGCGCGCCGTCACCGAGATTAACTCGGCCGTCTACGCCTTTGATGCCGCGCTGCTCCGCCAGGCGCTCACCCAGCTGGACACCAACAATGCCCAGGGTGAGCTCTACCTCACCGACGTGATCAAGATCGCCCGCACCTCCGGCAAGCTGGTGCGCGCCCACAAGCTCGCCGACCCCTACTACGTGTCGGGAGTCAATGATCGCGTGCAGTTGGCCGCGATGAGCAAAGAATTCAACCGTCGCCTCTGCGAGGCCGCCATGCGCGACGGCGCCACCATCGACGATCCCGCCACCACCTTCATCGACTGCACCGTGCAGATCGGCCAAGATGTGACCATTCACCCCGGCACCCAGCTCAAGGGCAGCACCACCATCGCTGATGGCGCCGAGATCGGCCCCGACACCACGCTGAGCAACGTGAAGGTGGGCGAAGGCGCCCAGGTGGTGCGCACCCACGGCTTCGACTCCCACATCGGCGCTGGTGCCTCCGTAGGCCCGTTCACCTACCTGCGCCCGGGCACCGATCTCGGCGAGAACGGCAAGCTCGGCGGCTTCGTCGAGTCCAAAAACGCCCAGATTGGCCGCGGTTCCAAGGTTCCGCACCTCACCTACATCGGCGATGCCGAGGTGGGCGAGGACTCCAACATCGGCTGCTCCTCGGTGTTCGTCAACTACGACGGCGTGGACAAGCACCGCTCCGTCGTTGGCAGCCATGTGCGCCTCGGTTCCGACACCATGATCGTCGCTCCGGTGACCATTGGTGACGGCGTGTACTCCGGGGCAGGTACAGTAATTAAAGATGATGTACCTGCAGGTTCGCTCGTAGTCTCGGGCGGCAAACAGCGCAACATCGAAGGGTGGGTAGAGCGCAAGCGACCAAACACCCCAGCTGCCGACGCTGCAGCTGCCGCCCGCAAACCCAAGCAAGTATAAGGAAAGGTAAGGCATCGAATTACGATGACTGGCCAGTGGACAGATAACCAAAAGAACCTCATGGTGTTTTCCGGCCGGGGAAACCCGGCACTCGGTGAGGAAGTGGCACGTGAGCTGGGTACCGAATTGACCCCCACCACCGCCCGCGACTTCGCCAATGGCGAAATCTTTGTGCGGTTCGAGGAATCCGTACGCGGCTGTGACGCCTTCGTGATCCAGTCCCACACTCAGCCACTGAACAAGCTGCTGATGGAGCAACTGATCATGATCGATGCGCTCAAGCGCGGCTCCGCCAAGCGCATCACCGCGATCCTGCCCTTCTACCCCTACGCCCGCCAAGACAAGAAGCACCGCGGCCGCGAGCCCATCTCCGCCCGTCTGGTGGCTGATCTACTCAAGACCGCCGGCGCGGATCGCATCGTGTCTGTGGACCTGCACACCGACCAGATCCAGGGCTTCTTCGACGGCCCCGTCGATCACATGCACGCCATGCCGATCCTCACCGACTACATCAAGAGCAACTACGAGCTCAACAACATCTGCGTGGTTTCTCCGGACGCTGGCCGCGTGAAGATGGCCGAAAAGTGGGCCAATATCCTCGGCGACTCCCCCATGGCCTTCGTGCACAAGACCCGCTCCGTGGACGAAGCCAATAAGGTCACCGCGAACCGCGTGGTCGGCGACGTCGAAGGCCGCACCTGCGTGCTCCTCGACGACATGATCGACACCGGCGGCACGATCTCTGGTGCCGTGAACGTGCTCAAGGAAGCCGGCGCCGGCGATGTCATCATCGGCTGCACCCACGGCGTGTTCTCTGATCCCGCCCGCGAGCGCCTCTCCAAGTGCGGCGCCAAGGAAGTCATCACCACCGACACCCTGCCGCAGAACCCCGAGGGCTGGGACAACCTCACCGTGTTGCCCATCGCCCCGCTGCTGGCCAAGACGATCCACGAGATCTTCGAAAACGGCTCGGTGACCACCCTCTTCGAGGGCGAGGCCTAAACCCGCTCCAGCTGCTAGGACGGCCGTCTCCTCACTTTCGAGGCGACGGCCGCTTCTGCGCTTATCGACGCTGTGTGCTGCACCAGCAATCGCAGCACATCTCCCAACCCGATATGGAACACATGTTCGACGCTATGTGAGGGGTGAAGGACTCCATGTCGATACGGGCTGCTAACTTGAGAACCACGATCGCGCGCCGAGTATATTGGCCGCAACACACCAGTAGAACAGCCTGTGAGCGAGCAAGACTGCGACAACCACGGTCTTTAGGCTTAGAACTGTTCGGCCCCATCCCCATTGCCCAGACAACTACATGGGATTCAAGAACTGATTATGCCTGCACACGATAACACCGAATCTGCCCTCCCGTTCGATATGTCTACGCCCTCGACGTCCAGCCAGATTTCGGACAAGCGCGCTCGCCTCAACATGAGCACGAAAGAGCTCGCCGATGCCGTTGGGCTGCCCCTCAATGGGCACCGCATGATCCGCGATTGGGAACTCGGGGTCTCGGAGCCCGACGCCACAACCTTCAATCGCATCATGTCCTTCCCTGAGCGCGCTCCCTTTCCCAACAACGAGCAGGCACCGCTCAAAATGATCGACTTGTTCGCTGGCATCGGTGGCACCCGCCTAGGATTTCATCAAACGGGAGAGGTGAAGTCTGTATTTACCTCGGAGATTGATAGATTCGCCGCGAAGACCTACACCGCCAATTTTGGCGAGGTTCCCGAAGGGGATATCACCGCCATCGACGAGAAGGAGATCCCCGATCATGACATCTTGGTCGGCGGGTTCCCCTGCCAAGCCTTTAGCCAAGCGGGCCTCAAGCGGGGATTCGACGACACCCGCGGTACGCTATTTTTCGATATTGCACGGATTCTCAAGGAGAAGCGGCCTCGCGCCTTTCTGTTAGAGAACGTCAAGAACCTCAAGAGTCACGATCGTGGGCGAACCTTCAGGACTATCACTGATACTCTCGACCAGCTGAACTACGAAACACATACCTTTCTGTTCAAGGCCCGGGACTTTGGTGTGCCCCAAAACCGCGAGCGCATCTACATCGTGGGGTTCAACCGTGATTCCGTACCTAATCTCGATGATTTCGTTGCCCCCGAGCCCTCTTCGCTTCCAACCCGCGTGGGAGACATCCTAGAGTCAGAGGTTGACGACCGCTTCACTATTTCCGACCGGCTATGGCACGGCCACCAACGCAGAAAGCACGAGCACAAGGCGAAGGGCAACGGCTTCGGCTACTCTCTTTTCACCCCCGAGAGCCCGTACACCAGCACAATCTCCGCCCGTTACTACAAGGACGGGAGCGAGATCCTCATCGAACAAAAAGGGAAAAACCCACGCAAGCTGACTCCTCGCGAGGCTGCGCGCTTGCAAGGCTTCCCCGAGGAGTTCATCATTCCTGTAAGCAACACCCAAAGCTATAAGCAGTTTGGTAACTCAGTTGCGGTGCCCGTCATCAACGCCCTGGCCGAACAAATAGTTCGCGTGTTGCTCGAGGACACTAGCCCGAACTCTCGGTAGTCCACATCGTCTCAACACGACTGCTAGGGCGCACACTTCGGTGATCCTCGTTGCCTTAAAAACGGTACTAGGTCTGCGGCCATCCCCTGTGGCGGATGCCATTATTGACGGATAGTCTGCCCTGCACGGCGCGGCTGTGCCCCACGAGCATCGAAGGGGCATTGTTAGAACATTGAAATACGCAAACGTCGAGACAACCACATAGTTGCCTCGGCGTCACCACTCGGAGCGAACTTAGTGGCCGCTATTTACTAGCTTGTGCTTCCGATCTTCGTAGTGCTTCGCCAAGAACGGCCTCTTCGTATGCTTCACCAGTTGCCGTTGGAGAAGCTTCTCAATCTCCGACAACTCTTCGTCGTCGTAGTTATGCCCCTCCCAGTAGGAACTCTTGTCCAAACATTCGGCGATGAGCTCTTCAAACGTGCTCACTTTGTTGTTATCGGCGTATTTCTCATCTTTAATCCGCTTGGTTGTCGCGATGAAGATATTGGTGTCGTACAGCTTTTGGATGGTATCCGCACTGATCGTCTCGTCCAAGGTCGCCAAGTAGACGCCGCCCGCCCCCGTACGGGCAACTTCCTCGGACACCTCAGCCCAGCGCTCGCGCAACGAGGTCTTTGCGCTGACCAGAACGGTTTTACCCTTGTGTGCGCGGTTTTGTACTACGCCTGGGACAACGAGATCGACAGACTTGCCGAGGTCACGCACCATAATGTTCTTCTTGCCGATGACCCCTTGGCTATCGACGGAAACACCAGCACCAATAATGACGAGCTCAATCATCGCTTCGAACTCACTGCCAGCCCGAGAACGACGGCTCTGCGTGTTCGACAACAGAAGCTTGTATAGATGATCTGAGTAGTTCTTCAAGAAGTAGACGAGCTCAGAATCTCCGGAAGCCTCAATTATCTCTTGGTTAGAGCCGGAAAGCGCCAGTTCCTCCAAGGAGTCGACGGTGAAACCTGACTCCACCTCAAGGTAGTGCTTCCACGTCTCTTCCCGTAGAGCCTCAATCATCTCGGAGGCATGCTCCTGAAAATACTCCGGCTCCTTGGAGTCGTATCCGAGCCGCTCAAAACTCCTGTAGACGTGGTTATAAGGAGTATCGAAGCGCTCCTTACGCGCCTTCTTGAAGCTCTTTTCAAATTCCTCGGGACTCATACGGTTCAGCTACTCCTTAGACGATGGACGAGGTGACACAACCCTCGATAGTGTTACTCACAAAATAGTGTAGCTTTTACACTCCCCCGACATGTCGGTTTCAGTTCTAGGTGTAGTTAATGACTCACCTGATTAAGGCTCTTCTCTGCCCTATCTAAGCCGCGGTACGTAAATCGACTATCGACACCTGTCGATGGTCGCGCCGCGGCGACGATTAGCTCGGGGGAAAGCTAGGACGGTGTCAATACCTCACACTAAGATCGTTATCTGACGATAAACGACAACGCTAGGGTTGAGGTGACGCACGGAGCGATGGGCAGTAAGTTCCCCAAGGAGTATGTGGACTTCGTAGTCGAAAGGCTACGAGAGAAGATGGCTCGCGGCACAACTTTCGAAGAAGCCACAGAGCAACTACTGAAGCCACAGTCGCCTCTCGAGCAGCCCATCCCTCCAGATCTTCTCGAAGCAGCCACGTCTGCGCTCAAGAAGTACGAGGCTGAGTCATTCCCCGAGACTGGAGGTGACTCGCTCACTGCAAGCTCTTCTCCAGTTTCTTGGCTCGACCAAGCCACCTTTGAGAATGGAACGTTTTGGCCACCGCTTCGCGAGTATATGGAACATGAGCAACCCTACGCCCTAGCTGCCGCTGACACCGCATCAACCAGAATTGTGAAGTCTCTGCGCCCACCGATGTCTGATAGTTATAGCACCAAAGGCCTAGTGCTTGGCTACGTTCAGAGCGGTAAGACAACGAACTTCATCTCCGTCCTCGCTAAGGCCGCGGACGCTGGCTACAAGTTTTTCATCGTTCTCAGCGGTATCACTAACAACCTCCGCAAGCAGACCCAAGAACGGATTGATAGCAGCCTCATCCACGATGAAAACCAGTGGATCAAGCTCACCACCCCGGATAGTGACTTCTCTGAGACGTACAACACCAATGCCTCCTCTCTACTGGCTTCAAAGGACAAAAAGCTCATTGCTGTGGTCAAAAAGAACAGCACCGTTCTTCGGAAGCTCAATCACTTCCTAAGGAGCGCAGGTACACAAGCGAATTGTCCAATACTCGTCATCGATGACGAAGCCGATCAAGCCAGTATCAATGTTGGTGATCACGACAAACACGAGCAGTCGGTGATCAACAACCAGATTACGGAACTTCTTTCGCACCAGCGTTCCGCTTATATCGCATACACTGCGACACCCTTCGCGAATCTGCTGATTAATCCTAATGAAGAAAACGATCTCTATCCCAAGGATTTCATCCACTCCCTGCCCAAACCCGAGGGATACTTCGGCAGCGAGGAGCTCTTCGGCAGGGAGCCGCTAACGGATAGCGATCATGATTCGGTTGATGGGCTTCCCGTCATCCGTATCGTCCCCGACGACGAGGCTGACGCTCTTCGCCCCAAGAGGAAGATTCCGCTTGAGGAGCAGAACCTGTATGTTCCGGATAGCCTTGTCGAGGCCATGCGTTGGTTCTTTCTTGCCACAGCAGCGCGTCATCTGCGAGGGCAAGATGATCAGCACTCTTCTATGCTGATCCACACAACGATGCTCAAGGACGCCCATGAAGAAACCAAAGACCTCATCCGAGCCGAACTCAAAAGATTCGTTCGGGAGCTCGATGACCCTGTAGGACAGTTACAGTGGTGCGATCTTTGGAAGCGGGAAAATGACGCGATTGTTAAGGCTGTGGGGAATGCAGATACGAAATATAAGTCCCTCCTAGACGCTCCACGGTACAACTTCGAGGAGCTTCTCCCAGAGCTAAGTCAGGTGCTCCATAATACCAAGCTCGTTACGGATAACAGCGTGTCCGAGGAGCGGCTCTCATACTCGGAAGAAGACCCCACCACGGTCATTGCTATCGGAGGCAATACCCTCGCTCGTGGACTAACTCTCGAGGGATTGGTTTCGAGTTATTTCGTTCGAGCGTCCAATGCAATACGACACTCTCCTACAGATGGGCCGATGGTTCGGTTTCCGATCTGGATATGGCGATTTGCCCCGAGTGTGGATGACGGAAGATCTCGAATGTTGGTTTAGGGATCTTGCTGGCGTTGAAGCTGATCTCCGTAGAGAACTGGCAATATTCGCCTCCGGTAATCAGACGCCCATGGACTACCAAGCAAGAATCCGTACCCACCCCTACCTAGAGATCACCAGTAGGGCCAAGTCCCAAGATCTTCGCGAGGTCAGCTTGTCCTATAGCGGCCAGCGTGTCCAGACAATTCTTTTCAACCATAAGGACGAGAAATGGCTTAGCCAGAACATCACCGCAGCCCGCGAGCTTGCTCGCAAGGCGACCGAAACAGCTGCACGACCGTTCAAGCAAGCCTCTAACGGCTCGTGGGTGTTCAGAAACGTCTCAACCGATACAATCCTGGAGTTCCTCTCTGAATACGCATTCCACGAAGACTCCGTTCTAGGCCGCGATGCTGGAGAGAAACTTCGTGGCTACATCGATAACGAGCGCCACTCCTCCGTCAAACGCTGGAGCGTGTCTTTCATGGGGCTGAGGAACGAGAGTGCGCATGGTTCAATCGATCTTGGGCTCCCCGAACCTCTCAATTTGGTGCAGCGCTCGCAAATGGCTGATTCGCGGTCCGCGGCCAACATTAAGACACTCGTGAGCTCGTTTGATCGTCTTAATGATGTCCGTGAGGAGGATCTACCCCTGTCGATGAACCGCACCGAATATCTCGCCGATATTCGCCAGCAAATCCAACAACGTGAGTCCTCGCGCGATCAGATCCTGACCCAAGCTCATAGTGATCTCGTGGGCGAGAACGTTGCACACCTAGCGATCTACCCGATCGCGAAGGATTCAGCTCCAGGTGTAACCACCAACACCTCAGAGAGGGCGCGCCCTGCGCGAAAGCCTTTGGAAGCTGCCGATCATATAATCGGCGTCGGGATTTTCTTCCCTACATCCTCATCACCGCATACCTACGAGTACGTGAGTGCGTTGGAACCTGACCACGAGCCTCTAGAAATGCCAGAGGAGTTGTAGTTCGAGAGGGTCGGTCTGCACACACGATGGCCCAGCTATCGGCCCTAATAAGGGAAGCTAGGCGCAATGTAACGCCCCATCGAGATGGGTCTTGCGGACAGACCGTAGTGTCAAAGAGGCGCCTCGCCCCACTAGCCGACGAGACGCTCTATCTTGCCAAATCTCCACGACTAAGAATAGAGAAGCACAGAGATGACTCTGTTTCACCACAAACAACCTATTTCCGCGCAAGGTGCCACCTACGCCAATTCATTCACTCAAACAATGAAGGGGCAGTCTCTGGAGCTTCTCGACATGTTTACTCGAGAGACTCTCCAAAACAGCTGGGACGCTAGGGATCGATCGTCTGATGAAGACGGTGTCACATTCTCTATCGACTATCTTGACTTAGACAAAGCACAGGGGTCACTGCTCACCAATGAGATCTTTGGGGTCCATACCCCAGGGCTTCCTGAATTGGAGCACGCCCTGGCCCATGGTTCCTTGTCTCTGCTTAAAGTCAGCGACGCAGGCACCCTCGGCCTTCGTGGTCCAACTACTGCGATTACTTCGGAGGACGAAGCACAAGACTTTGTGTCGTTCATTCGGAATATCGGCCGAAGTGCGGACAAGCAGCTAGCTGGTGGCACTTATGGCTTCGGTAAAAGCGTGTTCTTCATCGCAAGCGCGGTAAACACTGTCTTGGTATACACCCGCACCACAGACAGCACAGGCGCCCCGACCAGCAGATTCATTGCGATGGCCAATGGCGACAGCTTTAACTACAACGGTCAACCCTTCACAGGTAGGCACTGGTGGGGAACTCGGGCGCTGCAGGACACGGGGAACAACTCCATCGAGTACGCGGAACCACTCGTGGACCACGCTGCGGACGAGGTTGCTCGCCGGCTGGGACTCGATTCGCATTTTTCCGCTGAAAGGCCGCGAGGCACCTGTGTAGCTGTGCTCAATCCCTCTTTCGAAGACTCGCCAATTAAGGGCCTACGCGAAATTGCTGCGTCTCTCACACGCTGGGCTTGGCCACACATGGTGAATGTAGAAACAGGATTGGATCCCATCGAGTTTCATGTCACCCACAACGGTGAAGAAGTGAAAATTCCCAATCCCACTGATGACGAAGCTCTCAAGCACTTCATAGCCATGTACAAGGAAGCTCTTGCCGCAACCCCAGACATTCCGGCTAATAGTTGGGATACCAACTTCTATAGACAGCTCACACGGCTTGAAACCGAGAATCCATCGCGGAAAGCGCTAGGTAATCTGTCTGTACGCTTCCTCGACGGTCCTATCGAGCACTCTTCGACCGTTCTTAACAAAGACGTCTCTTGCCATATCGCAACGATGCGGCGACCGCGCATGGTCGTCGAGTACTACCAGGGTCCAACCACGCTCACTGGCCGGCCTTACTGCGGTGTTTTCGTTGCAGACGACAGTGCCGATGAAGTTTTCGCCCGCAGCGAGCCGGCAGCTCATCATGAGTGGAATAAGGAAACGGTGAAACACGATGCAGCCGTGGTAGAGCGTTTCTGGGGACGGAAGCATAGGAATAACCCCGTGAGCATCTTCTTCACGAGGATCACTAAACTCCTCAAAAGGGATGACGCGGGAGCTGGCAATCCCCAGACCACTCACTATCGCTCGATGACTAACCTGTCCTCCGAGCTCGGCGCATATATTGCGAACACCAAGGGAGGAACAGATACTCGACGCCGACGTACTCCTACCAGAAAACCTCGCCGATCAGCTCATCCCAAAGGGAAAAGACAGCAACGCGTGAGTTACTCGGCTGCTGTGTCATCCTTATCGAAGCAAGATCATGGGATCCTCGCCCAGTTCCGGATCGAGATCTCGATACCCACGTCCTGCGGCACACAAAGTATCAGCGTCGAACCTGAGGTCTATAGCGATACTGATGCGTTGTCCACTGAGGGGTTGATCGAGGCAGGTCTTGAGGCACCCACGTTTATTCAATGGCTCGAGCCCTCACGCTCCCCCGACTCTCTTGTCCTGCCACCGGGGAACCATGTACTGATAGCCGAAATTCTCCAGCCGGAAAATACCGCTGTTGGGGTACAGGTCTACACAGACTGTGTTGACGAAGAGGAGACACTCTAATGGACCTCGGTATTAGCTACGGATATCCCCTACCAGATCAGAGCCTTGCAGAAGTGACCGATCACTCCTTCACTTTCGATGGCCTACCCGTCGTTAATGATGAGAGTAGGGAAAACCAGAAGTGGGACTATCAGACCAAGGTCGGTTTTTCCTGCACACTCTTGGTTGACCTACCCAGTTTCATCGCAGGAATGGGGATCCCGAGCCAGCTATCAGACGAAGTCTCGCTGACAGCCTTCATTGAATGGCACTCCTCCGGAACCAAGCTTCGCGGAATTTCTCACTCCACTCCGCTTCATGATGGTGCGAATCGACTGTCCTTGGAAGTTCTAGGCGATCAGCTTGCGATGAACCTGTCAGCAGTGGTCAAGATTGCTTTGAGCAAAAATGACATCGATGACGAGTCGATCATGTCTGCCCGCATTCCCGGAGCGTTGCTGTGGGAGAGCGAACGGTTCCTCGTGGATCTTGAGGGCGAGGGCGCTAGGTTTCCCATCATCACGATGAACTTTGAGGAAAGCGGCATGCAACCCGCCAACGCGATGTGGTTGATCGTTTTTAATGGCACTCTTGCCACGCCGGCACAAAGCGCGGTCCACGCATGCGTCAATATCAGTAATCAAGTGTCAAAAGCCATGATCAGCAAGCCCGACTCTAAAGAAGCTAAGATGTGGAAGCGCTTCTTGATCATTGATGTGATTAGCGAACTGGTGCTTCACGGTGCCGCCCACGCTGAAGAGATCGATAGCCTGAGCGATGAGGATGCGGGGTCACTTGGTGAGTCGATTCAAAATCTAATGACGACCCTTTCCCCTATGACACTCCTGAGAGCCTGCTCAATGACCCCACTCGTGTCCGCTCAACCATCCAAGGACACGTACTACTCCAGGAAAAGTAAATGAACGCTACCTATTACCCTCGAGTAACCACGTTCCACGTTCGCGACACCATCGAGCAAATGTGTACTTCGGACGCCGTAGAGCTATCACGTCTATCAGCGACCTCGCATCCGATGATGTTCAGCTACCAAGGTCATGTAGCAGACTTAAGCTTTCATCTGAAAGACCTGCGCGTCCAGTTGGTACAACTGGCTGGTGAGTGCGGCTTTCCTCAGTCATCTGTCGAACAATTCAGACGCTTCGATCAACAGGCCTCGCATATCCTGTATGAGCATCTCAACCTCATTCCGTCCGAAGCTGCAAGCATCGAAGTGTGGAATTTCATTACGATTGTTCTTTTGCCCGACATTGCCAAATGGCGCTACCCCAACCCGTCGAATAAGAAAAATTACGATCGGTGGATCGGCGAAAACCGAAACACTTTCCGCAAACTGTGGTGGCGTGAGTACATCCTCGGCCATGAGCTGAATAGTCAGCTAGGCGAGGATGAAGCGTCAGGAATTATGGAACGTTCCCGCATCGGCGGGGATCCTAAGCTTGCCCGCGTTCTAGCTAGTGCACTAGTGGAGACGAGCCAACGTTTTCCGGATATCTCCCGATCGGAGCTCATGCGGCGCGGCATCCTCAACTTTCGGCGACGCATACCGGTAACAGCTTTTGAGTTGTATTCAGAACACGAGCTCAGAGAGCGTCTTATAAGTATCTTCACCGAGGCGGCCGAATCCTTCGCGGTAGAGGGAGCCGAGGCCTAGCCCCTCACTCCCCTAGCAGCACCCACACGTGCCCATCGTTGAGCCGTACTGGGTAGGTACGCACGGGTTCGCTGGCGGGTGGGGTGAGCGCGTCCCCAGTTTTAAGACAGAAGGCTGCCACGTGCACGGGGCATTCCACCTCGCAGCCTTCCACCCAGCCCTCAGCGAGCGATGCATCCTCGTGGGTGCAGGTGTCATCGATGCAGTAGAACTCGTCATCCTCGGTGCGAAACACGGCGATGGGTGCATCGAGGCCGGTTACCGCGGGTTCAAGCACGATCGCGGATTCGGGCGCAATGTCTGCCGCTGCTCCTGCATCGCACCAGTGGCCGGCGCCACTGTGCGTTCGGGCATCACCATCGTGGGTGGTGTCGCGCTTCTCCGCCTGGCTGTGTTCGGCTGGGGAGGCCGCTGCTTTCTTCCTGAAGAGCCGCACCCGCATCCTCCTTCCTCGCACCTGTGTGTGTCCTCTCAACTTTAAACACCCGTTGGCCCCACCGGTGCGCGGCCCACCCCTTCCGCGCCAGCCGCACTGCACTCCCGCCACGGGGCAAGTAGCCTCGGTGGATATGAAGCTTGCTACCTTTCGCTCCCCACTCAGCCCGGATCGGACTCGCGTGGGACGCGTCGACGATGACCACTCGGCCACTCTTGTCGGTGAGTTTGCCGATGTGGCAGAGCTACTCCAGCAGCCCAATTGGCGGGAGCTCGCCGCACACGCCTCGGAGCTGACGGTGGAGTTTGAGCAGCACACCCTGGCCCCGCCGATTCCGCGCCCCGGCAAGATCATCTGCGTCGGCCTGAACTACGCGGCCCACATCGCGGAGATGGGCCACGAACGCCCCGATGTGCCCACCTTGTTCATCAAGTTCCCCGAGGCGCTGATCGGCCCCTTCGACGATATCCAGGTGCCGTCTTTCGCTCAGGACACTGCAGACTACGAGGGTGAGCTGGCAGTGATCGTCGCTAAGCGCACCCGCAATGTCACACCGGAGGAGGCCACCGATTCCATCGCTGGCTTCTCGGTGATCAATGATTTCACCTGTCGTGAACTGCAAAAACGCACCCAACAGTGGCATCAGGGCAAGTCCTTGGAACGCACCAGCGGTTTCGGGCCGTGGCTGGTCACCCCAGATGAGTTGGACGCGGAGGCGCGGTTGCACACCGTGGTCAATGGCGAGGGGCGCCAAAATGCGCCGCTATCGGATCTGGTGTTTAACCCAGCGGATCTCGTCTCCTTCTGCTCGAGGCTGTACACGCTCAATCCTGGCGATGTGATTGCCACCGGCACCCCGGCGGGTGTGGGGCATGGTCGCGGCCAGTACCTCTCCCATAATGATGTGGTTCAGGTCTCCGTGGACGGGATCGGCCGTATCCGAAATCGGGTTGTCTTTGGTGGATAACCTGCGGGTTGTGCTAGACTTCCGTTCGTCTCGGCGAGGGGGTTTGTAACCCAAGCCCCGTTATCGACGCGATCCAAGAGCTCAGCCCCTCCTTCCGGGGCTCCTAGCCTGCGGCGATGCGAGATGCCACGCACTGCTTGCGGGCTTTTTTCGTGTCGTGGACCTGCACATGGTTCCGGCGCGATCAAGCACAACCCGTCTGCGGTGCGCTGACCACTAACACAAACTTTTAAGGAGATAACAATGGCTACTAAGGCAATTGATATCAAGGCAAGCGCTCGTACTGAGTTCGGTAAGGGCGCTGCCCGCCGTGCCCGCCGCGACGGCCTGATCCCCCTCGTGGTGTACTCCAAGCACTTGGAGGCCCCAGTGCACGCCACCGTCGACCGTATCGAATTCACCGCCATCGTGCGTAACCACGGTGTGAACGCGATTGTGAACGTCAACGTCGATGGCGAGGAGCACCTCACCATGATCAAGCACGTTGATCAGAACCCGCTGACCTTCGACATCGACCACATCGACCTCTACGCCATTTCCCGCGGCGAGAAGGTCGAGGTCGAGGTGCCGATCTCCTACACCGGCGAGCCGGCTCCGGGCACCCTCGTCTACCAGGATGCAGACACCCTGCTCCTGCTGGCCGACGTGCTCTCCATTCCGGAAGAGATCGAGATCGACATCGAGGGCCTCGAGGTCGGTACCCAGATCCTGGCCAAGGACGTTGCTATGCCCGGCAACTGCACCCTAGCTGCCGATGAAGACGTGCTGGTTCTCAGCGTCGTCTACCCGGAGACCGAGGATGTCGAGCCGGGCGAGGCCGAAAACGAGGATCCAGAGGACGTCCCGACCGTGGACGAGGACGATGCGGACTCCGAGGAGGACTCCGAGGACAAGGAGTAATCTCCTTATACCGTGGCGCGATGCTTATCGACGCCACCTCGCACCACCACCCTAGGCGCCCTCTGTGCGTGCCTAGGGTGGTGCTGTATCTGGGCGCGCTACCATGAGGTGACTCTCGGTGCTTATCTAGAAAGCTTCTTGCCTCATGAACGTTGCCACCACCACTGCTCTTGCGGCAGTGTGTGCCCTATCGATTGGGCTTGTGTCCTGTTCCGCCGATTCCGGCACCCCCCAACGCCAACTCTGCCCGTCTCGGCGTGGCGTTTTCCCCTGTCGCAGGCTTCGCGCCCTTCAGTGCGGATGCCTCCATCGCGACGCGTTTAGGTTCCTCGGAAACGCTCGTGCGCATCGCCCCCGATGGCACTCCCGAAGGCTGGTTGGCCTCGTCCTGGGAGCAGCCCAACTCCACCACCGTGGTATTCGAACTGCGCTCTGGGGTGGACTTTCATGATGGCACCCGCATGGATGCCGAGGCCGTGGCCAACTCGCTCAACGAGGCTTTTGCTTCTCCTTATCGGCCACGCGGGCTCGGCTCGGCGGCGCTGCGGGCCACCGCCACAGACACTCTCGAGGTGACGGTCACCTCCGATCGCCAGGACCCGATCTTGGCGCAGCGCTTCGCGGATCCGGGCACCATGATTCTTTCTCCTCAGGCCTACACCACAGAAGATGAGCGCCTGGTGATCAACCCGATCGGCTTCGGCACCGGTCCCTATGTGTGGAAGGACGCCACTCCACGGCAGGCCCATCTCGAGGCCAACGCGGACTACTGGGGCGATCGGCCCGCGGTGCCGAGCGTGGATGTCACCTTCTCCGCCGATCCGGCCGAGCTAGCCCGCGAGGTGGAAAGCTCTCGGCTCGATGTCGCGGCGGGCCTGCCGGCTGAGAGCCTGAGCGATGTGAGCGAGCGCGCCGAGGTGATGACGGTATCCACCCCGCGCACCAGTCTGCTGTATTTCAATACGGGCAAAGGCATCTTCACCCGTGCCGATGTGCGCAGCGCCGCGATTGAGGCTCTCGATGTGCCCGCGCTGGTCCGCGATAGCTACCTCGCGGATAAAAATGCGCTGCAGAATACGCTCTTCCGCGCCGCCGAGCGCGGCGATGGCACAACGAAGCCGATCAAGCTGAACACCCCAGCCACAGACGACCTCGAGGATGGCCCTACACATATCACCATGGCCACCTACTCCGATGTCCCCGAGCTTCCCCAGCTCGCATCGGAGATCGCCGAGCAGCTCGAGCAGGCCGGTTTCCAGGTCCAGCTCAGCATTGATAGCTATGGGGCGCTGGAAAACCGGATCCTAGACGGGCGTTTCGATCTTGTTCTCGGCTCACGCAACTACATGAGCGGCGCCGCGGACACACTCAGCTTTCTCGCTTCCGATGCCACCTGCGGCAAGCGCTATAACATCGCCCGTTATTGCGATGAGAGCGTGGACGCGGAGATTGCCACCGCATTAACTACCACAGACACTGAGAGCCGCGAGACCGCGGCCGCACAGATCGCTCGGGAGATCCTCGCCAGTGGCGCAGTGCAGCCTATCGCCGTCGAACAGGTCCATCTCAGCAGCCGCGGCTTCACCGGCTTGGCCGAGGACCCCTTTGAAGTACAGCTGCTCACCGCAGATTTCCGAGCAGAACCTTCCGTCTAGGCCACTACCCCCGCACGGGCCACTGCTGACGCCCTACCCTGCGCCGCTCCAAGAGAGAGCCGCCGCGCTGTGCTGCACTGTGCCCGCCGCTTCCTAGACAACAATCGCCTGCGTGCAGCGTGTTTCTACCTTCCACTGCTCAGGCGATGAGACTGCGGAATAGTGCTGCGCCGTGCCCAGGCGCAGTGAACCGCAGCGAACCGCGGTGGACATGAACACAGCCATATCTGCCATATCACCCCTGTTGGTGGGCGTTTGTGTCGTACTTGGCATAGCTCACTTTATTTCACGTACGCTATGCCGATCGTTAAGAAGAGTAGTAACATGACAAATGAGAGCGCTATCATTTCTCGTTTTATAGCCTCTAGCTGCATATATCGCCAGTCATCACATAGACACGACAGTGATAGACACCCACGGCTTCTACTCGCAGACCCAACCGCCAGGAGGACACCATGCTTCTCTCAGAAGAGAGAACACTCATCGCCGACTACTGCCAGCACTTCGCATCCGACGGGCTGGTCGTGGGAACGGCAGGAAATATCTCTATTCGCGCAGGTGAGCTCGTAGCCATCACCCCCACCGGACTGCCCTACGTCGGGATCACCCCAGAAGACATCTGCGTGGTCAATTTCGACACCGGAGAGCAGGTCGAAGGTCAGTATCGCCCCACCAGTGAGATACACCTCCACCTCCAAGCACTGCAGACGACCGGCCTCGACTCGATCGTGCACACGCACTCCGCCTATGCCACCACCGTGGCCAGCCTTGAAGGAGTGACAGAGCTACCCAATATCCACTACATCACCGCCACCATGGGCGGAGCGATCCCCGTCACGGAATACGCCCGCTATGGCAGCCAATTGCTCGCCGACAACGTCGAGGCCGCACTGCAGAGCAAAACCGCATGCCTGCTCGGCAATCATGGCTCCGTAGCCGCAGGTAAAGACCTGGCCGAGGCCTACACCAAGGCACAGTCCATTGAATGGCTGTCCAAGGTCTACCTCAACGCCCGAGCTGCGGGAACCCCGCGCATCCTCACGCCCGAGCAGATGGAAGAGGCCAGCGCCGCCATCGCCACCTACGGCCAGCCGCACAAGCGCTAAGCAGCACAAGCGCTAAGCAACATACCTAAGAGCCCACCATCGTCATGGTGGGCTCTTTTGTGCTGTCATGTGTGAGCGCTATCATGCTGTGCTCTTCTTTCCGGTCGCAGACCGTCGGATAACTACCCCCATTGGGTGGCCCTTCTCTCCAGCCTTTCCCGCCCTCGCGAGTCAGAGTGACGACCGTCTCAGTCACCTTTACGCTGGGCTAACGCCACAAAACCCACCCCGTATGTGTGGGGCCGACGGAAAAGGTCTCGAAAGCCCTTCCTCGCCTGTAGGCCCGGTGTTAGACTTTTGATAGCGCTAACATACGGGCATGAGACAGTGCCCACGGACCGATGGCTAGGCCCATTCGCCTCCACCGGCCACGGCGCTCCAGATCCCCCATACTAGGGTGACATTACCTCCCGAAGGAGAAGTACTCATGGTTCATCATCCGAAGATTGGCATCCGACCCACCATTGACGGCCGTCGTCGCGGAGTCCGCGAATCACTCGAAGATAAAACGATGTGGATGGCCCACGCTGCCGCCGATCTCATCACTAAGAATCTCCGTTACCTCGACGGTGAGCCCGTCGAGGTCGTCATCGCCGAAACCACCATCGGCCGCCCCGGCGAAGCAGCTGCCTGCGACGATCTTTTCGCTGGCCAGAACGTCATCGCCGAACTCACCGTGACTCCCGCCTGGTGCTATGTCACGGAAACCATGGACATGGATCCCAACCGTTTCCACGCCATCTGGGGCTATAACGGCACCGAGCGCCCCGGCGCCGTGACGCTGGCCGCAAATCTCGCCGCCTACGCTCAGTACGGCATTCCCGCATTCAGCATCTATGGTCACGACGTTCAAGATGCTGATGACACCGACATCCCCGAAGAAGTCTCTGACAAGATCCTGACCTTCTCCCGTGCAGCCGTTGCTGCGGGCCAGATGCGCGGTAAGGGCTATCTGCAGATGGGCTCGACCTGCATGGGCATTGCTGGTTCCTCCATCGATCGCCACTTCTTCCAGGACTATCTCGGCATGCGCGTGGAGTCCGTGGACATGACCGAGTTCATTCGCCGCATCAATGAAGGCATCTTCGATCCCGAAGAGTATGAAAAGGCACGCGCATGGGTGCGTGAGAACGTCCAGATCGGCAAGGATTTCAACCCCGAGCCGCGCGAGGACGTCGAAGAGCAGTGGGACTTCATCACCAAGATGGCTCTCATCGGCCGCGACATGATGGAAGGCAACCCCAAGCTCGCCGAGCTGGGCTTCGAGGAGGAAGCATGCGGCTTCAACGCCATCGCCTCCGGCTTCCAGGGGCAGCGTCAGTGGACCGACACCTACCCCAATGGTGACTTCATGGAGACCATGCTGAACACCACCTTCGACTGGAACGGCGCCCGCCGCCCGATGGTGTTGGCCACGGAGAATGACACCCTCAATGGTGCCAGCATGCTCCTCAACTACCTGCTCACCAACCGTACGCAGATGTTCTCCGATGTGCGCACCTACTGGTCTCCTGAGGCTATCGAGCGCGTCACTGGTGAAAAGCCCACCGGCGGAGCCGCGAACGGCTTCCTGGACCTGCGTAACTCCGGCGCCACCACTCTCGACGCCACCGGCGTGATGAAGGATGCCGACGGCAATCCGTGCACCAAGCCTTTCTGGGAAGTCACCGAAGAGGACCAGAAGGCTGTCATGGAGGCCACCACCTTCCATGCGGCAACCCACGAGTATTTCCGTGGCGGTGGATTCTCTACCCACTTCCGCACCGCCCCGAACATGCCTGTCACAATGATTCGTCTGAATCTGGTCAAGGGCGTCGGCCCAGTGTTGCAGATCGCCGAGGGTGAGACCGTCACCCTGAGCGAAGAGGCCACCACAAAGATCGAGAACCGCACGGACCGCACCTGGCCCACCACGTTCTTCGCCCCGCGTCTCACAGGCAAGGGCGCATTCACCTCGGTGTACGACGTGATGGACAACTGGGGCGCGAACCACGGCGCCATCGGCTTCGGCCACTTCGGCAAGGAGCTGATCACTCTCGCCGCCATGCTCCGTATCCCAGTGAACATGCACAACGTGGACGATGCAGAGATCTTCCGTCCGCGCGCATGGGGTCTCCATGGAACCGCAGACAAGGAAAGCGCCGATTTCCGCGCCTGCGAAAACTATGGTCCCTTCTTTGCCTAATTGCGCAGTGCTCTAAGCGACAAGAGATAAGGATCAAATAATGTCACGGGTCATCAGGACTTTGGCAATCGACATGGGGTCGTCCTCCGTTCGTGGAATTGTTGGTTCATGGGACACAGATTCCAAGAAACTCACAAGGTCAGAAGTATTCCGTGCAGAACACCACGTCTGCACGGATGAGCAGGGAAACCTGTACTGGGACTTGGATGCTCTCAAAGATGCAGCCACCCAGGCACTCGACGCGGCCGGAGATATTGACTCAGTTGCTGTCGATGGATGGGGAGTCGATTTCGTCGTCGTCGACGAGGACAATAATCCTCTGTCGCAGGCACGCTCCTATCGGGATAGTGCCGGCGCACGAGGCCGAAGCCTGATGGCATCACGAATGCCGGAGACGGAGCAGTACCACGCCTCCGGCGTTCTCCCCCAAGACATTAACTCTGTGTATCGCCTCGCACTGCAACCGCCCAGCACAGGCACGGTGATGTTTCTTCCGGACTTCATCGCACGCTGCGTGCTTGATCAGCCCATACAGGCGTGGGCGTCGCGAGGAATCGCCTCTACCTCGGGGCTTCTTGCGGCAAGTCATGAGGATTGGTCCGAGGAGATACTCGCCACAGCGGGTATCGACCGGCAACGACTCCCCTCTATCACCAGCGAGCGGCGCGTGATCGGCACCCGTTCTGATGGCGTCCGCGTCATCGCCGCTGGCTCTCATGACACTGCCTGTGCACTCTCATCGCTGTCTCGGGAATGTGGCTATCCCGAAGACGCCATGTTTATTTCCTGCGGATCATGGTCCGTTGTTGGCGCGCAAACCTCAGATGCGGTGGTGACAGAGGAAGCCTACTCCCGAGGGGTCACCAATGAAGCCACCGCACGGGGCGATAACAGGGCTGAACTCAACCTCACTGGGCTCTGGGTCGCCCAAGAGTGCCGGCGCGCCTGGGGAAATCCAAGCTACGAAGAACTCAACCGGCTGCTAGCGGACGCCTCAAATCCAGGCGCCATCATCGATGTGTGCGACCCACGCTTCAGTGCCCCTGGAGACATGCCGGATCGCGTCGTGCAGGCAGCACGTGAACACAACGTCACCCTTTCGACACGAGGCGAGATCCTGCGCGTCGTATTTGATTCCATTGCCAGAGCCCAAGCAGATGCGATCCACACGCTTCGCACCCTGACCGGATCCACGGGGAAAACCTATGTCATGGGAGGCGGGGTAAAGAACCTCTTCCTCATGCAAAGGACAGCGGCCGCCCTCGGCGAAAGTATCCACGTGACGGATCCTGAGGCCACGGCCCTAGGAAACATCATCAACCAGCTCCTCACCCTGAACGTTCCCCCTGCAGACCTAGCGGAATGGGTTCGCAACGCTGGGGTGATCACCACCGTCTGTCCGACGGACGACTGAAAGAAAAGATCATGACTGACACTTCCGTTAGCAGTCCACAATCAACGCCCCCGAAGAAAGAACGTAAAAAGTACCTGAACGATGGAATGCTCGTTCCTTTCATCCTTCTGGTGTCCTGCTTCGCAGCTTGGGGTATGTCCACCGACATGACCGCGCCTCTCGTCAAGGTATTTGGTTCGGTCTTCTCGATGTCGACGTTCCAATCCTCGCTCGTGCAGTTCTCCTACTACGGGGCCTACTTCCTGCTCGCCATTCCGGCGGCCTACATTAACTCCAAGTTGGGCTACAAGGGTGGCGTATGTATCGGCCTCTTCCTCGCTGCTGCCGGCGCCTTTGCGTTCTACCCCGCGAGCCTGAGCATGACCTTCGTGGCCTTCATTGGAGCCCTGTTCTCCCTCGCCGCAGGCCTGTCTATCCTCGAGACCTCCGCTAACCCGTTTGTTATCGCCATGGGTCCGGAAGAGACCTCGACGCGACGCCTGAACTTCGCCCAATCTTTCAACCCCATCGGTTCCAACCTGGGTGTGTTGGTTGCGGCCATCATGATCCTGCCCAATATCCACGAGCACACGGCAGAAGAACGAGCATCGCTGCCTCAAGAGGAACTCACCTCTATGGTCTCGGGAGAGCTCAAGGCTGTGATGATTCCCTTCGTGGGCCTCGCCATCCTGTACTTGGTGCTCGGCATTGCTATCGCGCTGGTCAAGATTCCTGACCGCTCCCAGAGTGCCGCCGCAGACGACGCAGTCGCTCTTCCAGTACCGAGTTCGGGCCGCTTGGGCCGGTTGATCAGCAATCGCCGCTACTCCTTCGGTGTGGTTGCCCAGTTCTTCAACATTGGCGCACAAACCTGTATCTGGACCTACGTCATCCACTACGCCACCAATGTCGTCGGCAAGACCAACGCTGAGTCGGGAATCTGGCTTCAGGTTTCCCTGATCTGCTTCCTCGTTGCCCGCTTCGTCATGACCGCACTGATGGGCATCATCGACGCCCGCCGACTCTTGATCATCATGTGCTCCTTGGGTGTCGTCCTCACCTTGGTCGGTATTCTCACCGGAAACATCATCGGTTTGATCGCTATCGCTTCTCTCTCCGCCTGTATCTCCTTGCTATTCCCCACTATCTATGGTCAGGCACTCACCGGACTCGGAGAAGACACAAAATTCGGTTCGGCTGGACTTGTTATGGCCATCGTCGGTGGCGCTCTTCTTCCCCCAGTACAAGGCCTGCTCGTCGATACTATTGGCACCGCCCACTCGTTCATTGTTGTTCTCGTGTGCTTCATTGTGGTGCTGTCCTACGGAGTGTTTACGCTCCGCTTCAAGAACCCTGGCGAAACCGCGCCGGCTGCCGCATAAGAGGCTGAATACATAATCATTATCACGCCTCCTCATCGTCACCTCTTTTCACACTAAGGAGAACACATGCTCCGCAATATCCCGGAGAAGATTTCACCGGAACTCCTCTACACTCTGGCCCGCATGGGACATGGCGATCGCATCGTCATCGGAGATGGAAATTTCCCAGGCTACACCCTCAATTCCACGGTCATCCACGCAGATGGACACACAGTGGCTGACATGATGGAAGCAATCCTCGAGCTGATGCCCTTGGATCCCTATAATTCGTGGCAGATCGGCCTCATGGAAACTGTGGGAGACGATCCAGAGCCTCCTGTATGGAGCGAATTCGCAGAGATCGCCGAACGCAGCTATCCAGGCCATACCGTGAAGCACTTTGAGCGATTCGAGTTCTATGAGCAAGTGAAGAAGTGTTTCGCAGTTGTTGCGACCACGGACACGGCTCTCTACGGAAATATTATTCTCACGAAGGGAGTTGTCATTCCAGAATAGGTTCACGTATTTTGACAGACTCTATGGCGCCTAGGCCACCCGCATTCTTGGGTGTCCTAGGCGTCATGTACACTTACCGGCGTGCGTAAAAAGGCAGTTATGCAGGATGTGGCACAGTTAGCGGGGGTATCCACGCAAACTGTGTCTCGAGTGGTAAATAACCATTCTTCCGTGCGACCAGCCACCCGTGAACGCGTCTATGCCGCGATGCGCGAGCTCGACTACCGGCCCAACGCAGCGGCCCAAATGCTTGCCTCCGGCTCCTCCCGATCCATTGGTGTCCTCTCTGTAGGCACTATGTCTCACGGTTTGATCACCCTCTTTGCCGAGCTGCAGGCCCATGCCAAACACCGGGGATGGCATGTGCTCACCTCCTCCTCGGCCAATGCCGACTTCGCGGAGGCGCAATCCGCCCTTGACTATTTGCGCTCCCGGCAAGTGCTGGCGACGGTCATCCTCTTCCAACATCGCAGCCTCCTGCCCCTCTTCGAGCATTGGAAGGGCTCGCCTGGGGTGATGATTAGCTCGGTCGACCACGGCATTGAGGGCATGTCCACCATCGGCATCGACCAAGTCTCCGGTCTCCACTCCGCCCTAGACCATTTGTGGGACCAAGGCGTGACCGATACGGCAATGATTACCGGCGATCGGGAATATATCGACGCTCGGGAACGTATGGTCATCTATCAGCGCTATAGCCGTCTGAAGAAGCACTCCTTCTCGCTTTTTGGCGGCAAGGGCTGGGGCGCCTGCGATGGCTACGCTGCCGCGCAGGAGATCCTCAACGTTGGCCTCCCCGAGGCCGTCATTGGTGGCAATGACAAAATCGCGGTCGGGTGTGCCCGCGCCTTCGCCGAGCACGGCTTCACCGCGGGGAAGGATTATAAGCTCATCGGGATTGACGATGATGAAGTCAGTTCCTACCTAACTCCTCCCCTCTCCTCTATTCGCCAGGACTTCGCCGAACTCGCTGGTGTGGTCATTGATGAACTCGCTGGGTTGATGGAGGGCAAGCCCCACCGCAAGCTCCTGCTGCCCTCCCATTTCATTCCCCGCGCCTCATCGCTGCCGGAGGATGCGCCCGAGCTCGGCTAGAGCCCGCAGCAGGTGATCCTAGGCCACGTAACTGCGGCGGTAGCGCTGCTACTAGGGTGAGGAACCATGGACAGTTTTATCGTGGTTGGGCTGGGAAACTCAGGCTCGACATACGCCGAGACCCGCCACAACATCGGGTTCATGGTGGCCGATGAGTTGGCGGGCCGCGGGATGGCGTCGTCACGCTTTAGCATGCATAAAAAATCCGGCACGCAGATCGCGGAGCTGCGCCTGGGCCAGCAGCGGCTCATCGTGGCCAAGCCACTGTGTGCGATGAACCTCAGCGGCCGGCCGGTACAGGTCTTGGCGCGTTTCTTCTCGCTCCCCCCGAGCAAGATCCTGGTGGTGCACGACGATATGGAGCTCGATTTTGGCCAGGTCGCGCACAAGATGGGCGGCGGCATGGCCGGCCATAATGGGCTGCGCTCGATCGCCCAAGCGTTGGGAACTCAGGACTTTCCGCGCATTCGGGTGGGCATCGGGCGCCCGCCGGGCTCCCAGGCACCGGCGAGCTTTGTGCTCAAGCCCTTCAGTACCCGTGAGCGCCGCGAGCTGCCCTTTGTGTGCAGCGATGCCGCCGACCTGATCGAGCAGAGCGTCACTGGCTAGTCGGCACGGCGCACCCGTTTCGCCCCGGCGAGCACTCGCGAGCGCACCGGCAGAGTCACACTCAGTGCCACCACCATCACCACCACACCGGCAACGACAATAGCGATCCATGAGGCGGGGTGTTCGAAAACGGTGGGATCGGTGTCAGTGAATTCCTGATAGCTGGAATAGGGCAAAAAGAGGATGCGACCGAAGATGAAGGTCATCACACAGGTACCCACGAGGGGGCCGAGCATCTCGAGCCACGAGACAGCCAGCCCGACGCGATTGGGCACGCCCATCTTGTGCAGCGCCAGTGTTTGGGGCGCGCGTTCGAACTCAGCGGAGCATTGATTCATCATCGCGGAAATACCGGCCAAAATGAAGGTGAAGGAGATGGTGAATATCACGCCGGTCGTGATGTCCCTGTCAAACTCAACAAACATCTGCGTGACTGCGTCTTGGATATTAGGGTCGCTGGGGTTCTGAAAGGGTGCGGAGGCAAGCACCGCCACGATGAGCGAGACGGCTGCCACTCCGGAGACGCGTCGCCAGGCTTTTACCGGTTCCAGCGCTATCCGGCGGGCCGGCCAGCTGACCAGCAGCCACGGGGCTCGGGCGAATAGCCGCGACGCCAGCTGCATCACCAGCGGCATCACCACATCCACGCTGAGTAGGAACACCACAATCACCAGCACAGATTTGGCGTATTGGGCCGGACCAGAACTCAGCCGCGGTGCGGGCGTGAGCAGCAACAAGCCTATGGCAACGAGGAGCACGGCGATCCGCCAAAAACGCAGGGCCCGCGGTGCGGAACGGCGCGATACTCCCAAGGGGGAAATATTGATCCGCACCAAACTCCACCAGGCCGAGAGTGTGACAAAACCTAGCAGCGCAATATCGAGCAGTGCATAAAGCCACAACGGCGCCAGGATTTCCTCATAGCGCACCGTGTCTCCTTGAAAGGACAGGCGCTGAAAGAATGGCAGCAGAAGCAATGTTCCGCCCGTGCCCAGCACCACACCCACCGCGGCCTGCACGAGGGTATCGATCAGGCCCATGCGATTGACTTCCGCGCGGGAGAGCCCGAGCAGGCGGAAGCAGGCCAGTCGGCGTTCCCGCATCCGGGCCCCCAACAGGGTGGCTGAGCTGGTAAGCGAGAGTACGGGGAAGATCAGCAGGGCGCAGGCGAAACCAGCGAGGAATACATAAAACCCGAGGAGCGTCGACATCGTCGAATCCGCAGCGATGGCTTGGACCGCGAGTTCGCGCGGGTGCTGTTCGCGATAGACAAACATCCACGTGCCGGAGGCCACGATCATCACGATTGCGGTCACCGCGGTAAACGCTGCGACCGACAAGAGCGTCAAGAGCCCTGAGCCATCGCGCCGGCGCATGCGCGCGGAAAATACCTGGTAGGCAATCGAGCGCAGATTCGCCGCGCCACGATACACCCGCTGCGGCTGTGGGGCGCTGGTGGGCGCCGTGGAGGAGGCTGTGGTGGGGTTCATCATTGCCCCTCCCCGGCGCTGCGTCGCAAAGCCGCGTGGGCGGTGGCGGTGCGGGTACGCGAGCCATCGATGGGCCGATCCGTGTGTACCCGCCCATCGCGGATCTCGATGAGCCGGTCGCACCACTGCGCCACGTTGCTGTCGTGGGTCACCGTGAGCAGGGTGGAGCCGCTGCGCTCGACTAAAGCGGTGAGTAGCTGCATCACCTCATGTCCGGTGGCTTGGTCGAGGGCACCGGTGGGCTCATCGGCGAAGATGATCGTCGGTTCGCCGGCGATGGCGCGGGCTACGGCCACGCGCTGGGCTTGCCCGCCGGAGATATTGCCGGGCAGCTTGCCGCCATGGCCGCTCATGCCCAGCTTCGCTAGCAGTTCATCGGCCTGGCGCAGCGCCGCGCGACGCGAGCTGCCCCGCAGCTGTAGCGGCATGGCCACGTTTTCGCGGTTGCTGAGCTCGGGGATGAGCTGGCCGTCCTGGAATACGAAGCCGAAATCGTGCAGCCGGATGCGCGAACGCTCGGTGTCGCTGATGGTGGTGATATCACGCTGGTTGTAGATCACCGATCCCGCATCCGGCACCAGCACCCCGGCGAGGCAGTTCAGCAATGTCGATTTACCGGAGCCGGAGGGGCCCATGACGGCCACTGCCTCGCCGGCGCCGATCTCGAGGGAGATGTCGTGGAGGACATGTTCCGCGCCGAAGCTCTTTGAAAGGTTCTGCACGCTGAGTAGTGAGTGTGTTGTCATATCTCTCATTCAAGGCTCTACGCTGGTCTTTCCCAATAACCTAGAGGCTAGTTTTCCACGTAGTCCTAGCACTACCCCCACCGCCGCCAGCACGGCGATGGCGGCCGCCACCCCTTTTAGAATGGGAGCCATGGCAGGTTTGTTTTCTCGATTCCGCATCCGGGCCGCTGCGCCTCGACGCGAGCGCGATGAGGAGATCCGCGAACTCATTGATTCTCGTCGCACCATCGTCGATGCCTATGAGGTGGAGCGACGGCGCATTGAGCGGGACCTGCACGATGGTGCCCAGCAGTCCTTCGTCGCGGCGGCGATGGCACTGGGCGAGGCCGAGCTGGATCCCGCAGTGGAGAATAATCCGCAGCTGCGTGCTCTTTTAGAGCAGGCCCACCGCAACCTTGATGAGGGGCTGGCGGCCTTGCGGAGTACGGTGCGCGGGATTCATCCGCACATGCTCAGCGACGCCGGCTTAGTGGCCGCGGTGGAGGAGCTGCTGCAGTCGATGCCGCTGCGTTCCTCGCTGACCTGCCCGCATCCACTTCCCACCCTGCCGGAAGGGGTATTGGCCTGCGGGTATTTCTTTGTGTCTGAAGCGTTGAGCAATATCGGCAAATACGCCCCCGAGGCGCGGGTGGATGTGTTGATCACGCTCGATTCCGAGCTGCGGATCTCGGTGCTCGATACCGGCCCGGGTGGCGCCCATATCGTCACCGGTGGTGGCCTGCACGGTATCAAGGAACGTTTGGCGGCATTCGGGGGCACGATGGAGGTGAACTCGCCGCCGGGCGGGCCCACCCAGGTGGTGGCGGATGTGCCGCTGCTGCTGCATCGCGGGGAGTCCGGCATCGTGCTCGGCACCCTCAGCTCTACTGCGGAGAGAAAGGATCGCTCGCTATGAATATTGTCTTGGCCGATGATTCCGGTCTGCTGCGCGAATCCTTGGCAGCCATGCTGGAACGCCAGGGCTTTCATGTGCTCGCGCAGTGCTCCTCTGCCGAGGAGATCATGCCGCTTATCGACGCCCACTCCGCGGAGATCAGCCTATTGGTCACGGATGTCCGCATGCCGCCGTCGATGAGCGATGACGGCCTGCACGCGGCCGTGGCGGTGCGGCAGCGCTACCCCGAGCTGGGCATCGTGGTCTGTTCCCAGTATGTGGCGCCGGCCTATGCCCGCACCGTGCTGGAGATGGCCGGTGGTGCGGCCGGCACCGGCTATGTGCTGAAGGATTCGGTGGGGCATGTCGCTGATTTCATCCGAACGCTGCGCACGGTGGCCGCCGGCGGCATGGTGATTGATCCGCAGGTAGCCCAGGCCATGGTGCATTCCCAGCAGGGCATGAGTGATCTCACCGCCCGGGAAAGTGAGGTGCTGGCGCTGATGGCTCAGGGGTTATCCAATCCGGAGATCGCGAGCCGTCTCGTGGTCTCAGGCGCGGCGGTGGCGAAACATATTGCCGCGATTTTTCAGAAGCTGGGGCTCTCCCCCGAGGAGGACAACCGCCGCGTCAAAGCGGTGCTGCGTTATCTCTCGGACGTCGGCGTCTGAGGTATTCGGGTACAAAGGAGACATGACTCTTCATACCGCTTTTAAAGGAAACCCCGTCACCGTCTCCGGCGAGCTGCCCGAGGTGGGCTCGCGTCTCGGCGAGTTCTCGCTGACGAATGACTCGCTCGAGACTGTCACCAATGCTGATTTCGCTGGGCGCCGCGTAGTGCTCAACATTTTCCCCTCGGTAGATACCGGCGTCTGCGCCGCTTCCGTGCGCCAGTTCAATGAGCTCGCCGCGGGGCTGGACAACACCGTGGTGGTCAATGTCTCCCGCGATCTGCCCTTCGCCTTGGCTCGCTTCTGCGGCGCCGAAGGCTTGGAGAACGTGCAGGTGGCCTCGGACTTCCGCCGTGGCTTCGGCGATAACCTCGGCCTGGTGCAAACCGATGGCCCGCTGGCCCAGCTGCTGGCTCGCGCCGTGATCGTCGTAGATGGCGAGGGCACCGTGCTGCACTCCCAGCTGGTAGAGGAGATCGCCACCGAACCGGACTACGAGGCTGCTCTCGCGGCGCTGCGCTAAGCACGCTTTCGGGGAAGTGCCCGCTTCTACCCGCCTTATTCCAGCCTATCGTGCGTGGATGAGGCGGGTTCTTGTGTCTCCGGCTTCGCCGAGCACGGGATCACAGTAGCCACGGTGTTCACCGATAGCGGCGCAGCCGCGGACTGGAAAGCATGCACTGCATGGGCCTATCCCCTCATCGACGCGGATCGCAATGGCCTTGTCAACGGAGGCGTTGCAGGGACAACACCCCTGCATTCTCGGGGCCGTGTCAGCTTTTCTATTCATTCCGCACAGCACAGGCTAATGTACTTCATAACTTCCCTGTTGTGTGCGGTGCGCCACATGTGCATCCCGGAAAATAGAAAAGGAGATCTCCCTAGCCATGACCCCCAACTCCATTGGCTTTGCGCTCGTCGTGCTCTTAGTCGTGCTCTTCGTGGGCAAGGTCGTGCGTATGCGCGTTCGGTGGACGCAGAACCTCTTCCTGCCCAGCTCTATCATTGCTGGCACCCTCGCCCTGCTTCTCGGCCCCGAGGTGCTGGGCACGATCGCCAGCTGGTTTGGCGAGAATACCGCCACAGAGTATCTGCAGGCTGGTGGCCTCTTTGGCGAGGACATGCTCAGCGTGTGGAAGACCCTGCCGGGGCTGTTGATCTCTGTCGTCTTCGCCACCCTCTTCTTGGGCCAGAAGCTGCCCAAGCCCAAAGAGGTCTATCACTTGGCCGGCCCGCAGCTCTCGGTGGGCGTGGCCTTCGCCTCCGGCCAGTATGTGGTGGGCATGCTGCTCGCCATGCTGGTGCTGGCTCCCCTGTTTGGGATGTCCCCCATGGCTGGTGCGCTCATCGAAATCGGCTTTGAGGGCGGACATGGCACCGCCGCCGGCATGATCGACGTCTTCCACGAGGTGGGCTTCCCCGAGGGCGGCGATCTCGCCGTGGCCGTGGCCACCGTGGGCTTGGTGGGCGGCATCGTGATCGGCGTGGGCGTGATCAACTGGGCTATCCGCACCGGCCGCACCACCATCGTCACCGAGGTCAAGGACCGCTCTCTCGAAGAGCAGCGTGGCCTCTTCCGCCGCGATGAGCAGTACACCGCCGCGATGATGACCTCTCGCCCCTCCTCTATCGAGCCACTGTCCCTGCACGCCGCATTCATTGGGCTGTCCATCCTCATCGGTATCTGCATCCTCGAGTTCCTGCAGTGGGTGGAGCAGATGCTGTGGGCAGATAAAGTCGAGCTGCTGCGCTATGTGCCGCTCTTCCCGATCGCCATGATCGGCGGCATCATCGTGCAGATCCTGCTGAATAAGACCGGCTATGACTACCTGGTGGATTCCAATATGATGCTGCGCCTGCAGGGCCTGGCGCTGGATATGCTCATCGTGGCCGCACTCGCCACCATCTCCTTGCAGGCAATCGCCGATAACTTCTGGCCCTTCGTGCTGCTGTGCGTGGGCGGCATCATCATCAACGTCGTCATCTTGCTGTGGCTGGTGCCGCGCACCATCCCCTCCTACTGGCTCGAGCGCGGTATCGGCGACTTCGGCCAGTCCATGGGTGTCACCGCTACCGGCCTGATTCTCATGCGCATCGCCGACCCCGATAGCGAAAGCCCCGCATTCGAGGCCTTCGGCTATAAGCAGCTGGTATTCGAGCCCTTCTTCGGCGGCGGCGTGATTACTGCGCTCGCTGTGCCGATCATCTACCAATTCGGCCCCGGCTGGATTCTAGGCCCCATGCTGGTGCTATTTATCGCCGCGGTGGCGTGGAGCTTGCTCTATTGGGCTAAGAAGAGCAAGGACCCGCACGCCGAGAAGCTGGTACAGCGCAAGCAAGAATCTGGCTCCTCGCCCGAGCCAGTCTAAACCCCGTTGCCGGCCGAGCTGCAGAGCCCGCCGAGTCAGCGTCGATAAGCGCCACAACGCCCCACCCGAAACCGAAGGTGGGGCGCTTGTTTCTGCGGAGCTAGTCCAGCTCAGAGAGCGCGCGACGCGGAGGATAGACGCGCGGACGGGTGCCGGCGATCTCCTCCACGATGCGAATCACCTGGTTGGAGTAGCCGAACTCGTTGTCGTACCACACATAGAGCACCAGGTGATTGCCGGTGGCGATGGTGGCCAGACCATCGACGATGCCGGCGTGGGTGGAGCCGATGAAGTCATTCGACACCACCTCAGGGGACTTGATGTAGTTGATCTGTTGACGCAGCTCGGACTTCAGCGACACGGTGCGCAGGTAGTTATTCACCTCATCGGCATCCACGTCCTTCTTCATGGTGAGGTTCAGCACCGCCATGGATACATCCGGAGTAGGCACACGAATGGCATTGCCGGTGAGCTTGCCCTCGAGCTCAGGCAGGGCCTTCGCTACGGCCTTCGCCGCGCCGGTAGAGGTGAGCACCATGTTCAAGGTGGCGGCACGGCCGCGGCGCTCGCCCTTGTGGAAGTTATCGATCAGGTTTTGATCGTTGGTGAAGGAGTGCACGGTCTCCACGTGACCGAACTCCACCCCATAGCGGTGGTCGATGGCCTTGAGCACCGGGGTGATGGCATTGGTGGTGCAGGACGCGGCGGAGAGCACCTCGTCCGAGTCCTCGATATCGGTGTGGTTGATGCCGTAGACGATGTTTTTGATATCGCCCTTGCCCGGGGCGGTGAGCAGCACCTTGGATGCACCCTTGGACTTGAGGTGCTGGGACAGCCCGGGGCGGTCACGCCACACACCGGTGTTGTCCACCACGATGGCGTCGTTGATGCCGTAGGCGGTGTAGTCCACCTCTTCGGGGCTATTGGCGTAGATCATCTGGATGGGGGTGCCATTGGCCCAGATGATTTCCTTCTCCTCATCGATGGTGATCGATCCCTCGAAGGCGCCATGGATGGAGTCGCGGCGCAGCAGCGACGCGCGCTTGGCGATGTCATCCGCACACTTCTTACGCACCACCACAGCGCGCAGGCGGGTGCCACGCCCCTGGGCCTCACGGGCCACAAGGATGCGGGCCAACAGCCGACCAATACGGCCGAAGCCATAGAGCACCACATCGCGCTGCATATCGGTGCCTTTATCACCGATCACATCCGCCAGCTGCTCCTCCAGATAGGCGCGCAAATCACCACCGTGCTTTTTGTGCCCGATGGCTAGGCGGGCCACGTCAATGGAGGCAGTACCGAGATCCAGCTCAAGCAAGGTCTGGAAGACGGGCAAGGTGTCTTCCAAAGGCAGCTCGCGCTCCACCACACGGCGCGCATAGCGGTGCATTTTGATGATCTCGATGTCCGACGGATTCACCAGCAGACGGCCGAAGATCGAGGTAACCACATTCTTCTCGCGGTGTAGGCGGCCGATCAGTGGGATCATCTGCTCCGCGAGCTCGATGCGCTTGCTCCAGTCGCTGGGGTTGGGGGTGTGGGCGTCGGTCATAGTGACGTTCTTATCCTCCGCTAGTGATGGGTGAATGGTTCAATGTCCACCTCAAACGGTAGCGAAGATGTGGTTTTCAGGGGGCCGTTTTCACCCCACTTTCTCACCTCTCGGGGGAGTTTTATGTCTGTTCTCCCCCATCCGGTCGCGCGGATGTGAGCCACCCCCCTACTCGGCTGTGATCCGCGCTACCACTTACGCGCTTTGGCGATCGCCTTCTTCAGCGCCTTATCGTCCAAATCCAAGGCATTGGCCTTGCGCAGCCGATGGCACACCACCGGACACGAGCAGCAGCGCTTCTTAGAACGGCAACACTTCTTCTTCGTCTTGCCCTTCTCCAAATTGCGGCGAACCTTCTCCAGCTTCATCCTTGCCCCTCCTTCGCGCTCATCGATGCTTATCGACGCCACCTCGCGCCGCGTCCCCGCGATCCACAGACAGCCGGCCTGATTACCGTAGCCTTAACTAGTGAAAGTGTAGCTGACCTAAGTGGCCGGTCTTAGCGGGGGCTGGCGGCGGATGTCAGCTGCTGCACGATCTCGGCGGCAGGGGCCTCGAGGCAGTCGTTCACTCCTTTCCCGGCGAGGCAATAGGCCCAGGCTCGGCTCGCCTTCTGCCCCGCTGGGGCGGGAGCGAGATGCGGAAACACCGGCGGCATGGTGACCGCAGCGTGTTCGTTCACACCAGTTATCACCCCACGGGCCACTCGCCCAGTGAATGCGCGAGTTGCAGCGGTCCGCAGCTGGCCCTCGCGCAGAATCGCACGATTGCTCTCGGAGGTGCCGGCTTCCTCGGCTAAGAGGAAGGCAGTGCCACAGGACACCGCCACCACGCCATCGAGCGCCAGAGCATCCGCCACAGCCTCTGGGGTACTCAGCCCGCCGGCGGCGATGAGCGGCAGCTCGCAGACGGCCGCGACGGCGGAACATAGCTCCGGCAGGCTCATGGTGGTGGGCTCGTCCTCCTGATTCCACGTGCCGCGGTGGCCGCCGGCGGCGGCTGCCTGCACGATCACCGCATCCGCGCCCACCAGCTGAGCTTGGCGGGCTTCGTCGGGGCTGGTCACATTCACCCACGTTTCAATCCCGCGCTCCCGGGCCTGCTGCACCTCCGCTGCGGAAAAGCAGCCAAACATGGAGCTCACCACCAGCGGCCTCGCCTCGAGCACGGCCGCGAATTTCTCGTCCCAGCCGAAGCTGTAGTCCACCTCAGGCTTCCAACGGCTGCCCAACTCGGCGACGCACTGCTCTTCTGAGTAGGTCTCGAAATAGCGCGGCCGCGGGTGCGGGGCGAAAAGATTGACGCCCACGTTCAGCCCGCCGGCTAGCTTTGCGGCAGTGCGCATATCCTCCCGCAAGGCCTCAGCACTGGCGCGCCCCGCCGCGAGGAAGCCGAGGTGACCCGCAGTCCACAACGACGCCGCCAGCTGTGGGGTCGATGGCCCACCCGCCATGGGCGCAGCAATGAGGGTGATAGTTCGATCGTGCAGGAGGTAACTCATAGCCGTTGAGCCTATGTGCAAGAATCGATGCGTGCACGGATTTGAAAACCTCAGCGACTCCCTCCGCTCCTTCTTCGCTCGCCTCAGCTCGCGGACTCCCACCCCCACCACGAGCCTGCCCGAGCGCATCGATTACCTGATTCTGGGACTAGGCAACCCCGGTAATAACTATGACTCCACCCGCCACAACGTGGGCTACATGGCTCTTGATGACATCTTGGCGCAGCGCGGCGATATCCTCACCCCGGTCGCCGGTGCCCCCTTAAGCATCGCCGCACTGAAGCATGAGGGCCGCAGCATTGTGCTGGCCCGCTCGCATACCTATATGAATAACTCGGGCGAGGCTATCGAGGCTCTCCAACGCCACCTCGAGCTGGACGCCGACCACGTGATCGTGATCCACGATGAGCTGGATCTTCCCGCTGGGACGGTAAAAATCAAACGCGGCGGCAATGAAAACGGCCACAACGGGCTGAAATCGCTCAGCGCCGCTTTGGGCACCCGGGACTATGTGCGGGTGCGCATCGGTATCGGCCGTCCGCCACAGAGCGAACCGGTAGCCATCCCCGTGTGGGTGCTGGGACCTATCGATCCGTCTCCAGAGATGGAGCAGGCCATTGCCCGAGCCGCCGAGGGGGCCTGGTTGGCAGCCACCGACTCGCTCAGCGCCGCGCAGAATACGACCAACCGGCGCTAGCGTGGATCTCCGCCGTCTATCCGAGGATGAGTTGGGCAAGCAGCGAGCCCACCACACAGGAGGTAGCCACACTGATGGCACCTGGGATGAGGAAGGAGTGGTTAATCACGAACTTCCCGATCCGAGTGGTGCCGGTGCGATCAAAGCCGATGCACGCCAGATCTGATGGATAGGTGGGCAGGATCCAGTAACCGTAGGCCGCCCCGTAGAAGCCGACGATGAGCACCGGATCCACCCCGAGGCTCAAGCCCAAAGGCGCGATAGCCACCAACGCCGCAGCTTGGGAGTTGACCAGTTTGGACACAATGAGCAGCACCAAGGCATAGGTCCACGGCGCGGACGCCACCACATCGCCTAGGCCGTCTTTGAGCGCGTCGATGTGAGTACTGAAGAAGGTATCTGCCATCCAGGCCACACCGAAGACGGAGAACACCGCCGTCATACCCGCTTTGAACACGGTGGTATTTGCGATCTTCGTCTTATCCACCTCGCACCACAGCAGGATGATAGCACCGGCCACCAGCATCACCATCTGAATCACGAGATTCATCGATAGCGGTTTCATCACCCCATCCTCGGTGGGGAAACTGGGCCGTAGCCCCTCAACGGCACCCAACAGCACCACCACAGCAATCGCAGAGAAGAACACCGCCACCGCACGGTAGGCGCTTGTATTGAAGGTCTGCGAAAGCAGCGAGGTGTTGCCGCTGCGCATCGTCTCGGCGAACTCGGGATCCTGTAGCCGCTGCTGGAACTCAGGATCATCATCGAGGTCCTTGCCGCGACGCGTGGACCACAACGCGGCCAGCAACACACCGCTCAGAGAGGCCGGAAGCGCCACCGAGAGGATTTGCGGGATGGAAAAAGCCTGATCGATCACCCCAGCTTTCTCGGCCAAGATTGAGGCAAGAGATACCGTAGCCACCGAGACCGGCGAGGCGGTGATACCCATCTGCGCCGCAGTGGACGCCGCAGCCATGGGCCGCTCGGGACGGATCTTCTTCTTCACCGCGATGTCTTCGATGATGGGAAACATCGTGTACACGACGTGGCCGGTGCCACACAGCACTGTGAGTGTCCACGTGGTTAGCGGCGCAAGAATCGTGATCAAGTGCGGCTTGGTGCGCAACAGCCGCTCGGCGAATTGCATCATCACATCCAAGCCCTTTGACTGCTGCAAGGTGGATGCGCAGCCAATCACCGCGATAATCGTGAGCATCACCGATACAGGTGGCTCGCCAGGCACCAAACCAAAAAGGAAAACCAGCACCATCAGCCCGAGCCCAGAGATCAGGCCGAGCCCGATTCCGCCGTAGCGAGTGCCGAGAAGAAGACAGAAGAGAATGATCGCGACTTGCAACACGATCGCAAGAGTGGACGTGGGATCAAGGAACCCAGAAAGCATGACACTGCCTCTCACTAGGGGATGAACAGCTTCTACACGCACCTTCAATCTCACGATCAGACCTGTGCACTCTCGTTTTCAAGGTTCAGCTGTGAGATAACAGCGCAACCTCAAGGCTAGGCCAGTAGAAGGTAGGATGTCTAGGCGTGAGTTGTCTACCCGCATCCGAGAACTCGCTACTCCACCGCTCTCGCTATCCTGACCGGCTTCAGTGCTTGGGGCACCGGCGATGTGGCTGATCACATAATCCACTACCGCGGCCATCAAAGAACCGCGTTAACGTTCACTATCTGCCGTGCCAGTGTCGGCCCCTAGAGAATAGTGAGAGGACTTTCGTAGCGCCCTATGTCAGCGCTCGATCGACATCCACAACATATCTGCTCTCTGAGGTGTTCGGACCGCCCTACCCGAGTGTCTCCCCCCCCCAGCTCTTTATAGTGCGGACATCCTAGAACAATGCGACAGCTAATAGCAGCGCATTCCATGAGGAGGAAAACATCGACTTCGACGGTAAACAGCTCATAGGATACGGAGCCTAGCGCAACCAAACTCGCACGCCTGCAAGAAAAACATGCCCCCCACACAAAGAAGTGGAGTGTGAACCATAAACACGATCCGCACCACCCTCAACGACATGGGCAGGATCAACATGCAGCAAAGCCACCGAGTGTTCCAAACAGCCCAAGAAGCACACCTGCGCTCGAGGACTCGAAAAGCCATATCCTTCAATTACGTAGGCAGCAACATCCAACAACAGATCAACCATCGCTCCCAGGGCTAGAACAGATCACCCCTCCGCAATTGTCAGTTTTGGGGCCCGTCCCTCCTCCCGCCATCAACGATGGAATACAACCGAATCGCCCCAGCTCCGGTACGCGCATGCTAGATGATGCACACAAAGACACCGAACTGGATCGCCGTATCACAGAGGACGCGTTCAAACACACCCGGTGGGAAGCGCGTATGCGACTTGGAATAGCCGCGATCGTCCTATTGCTGTGTGTCTTGGGAATTTCTGCCTGTTTGGCGCTCTTCGAACCTCTAGAATAAGTGACAGGAGCCACACTACTCAGTATCGGTACGGTCGCTTCGGTGGTCAAAGAAGTGATTAATGGTCCTTGGACACGATCAGAGCGGGGCGGTGATGGTTCATAACGGCTAATGAACAGCTTGGGCCCGCCACCGACCTAAAGGCACCGCCACCACTCACACCGGGGGCACCAAGAACTGGAGATAACACTAGGCGAAGACAATCTGTCTCCAGACTGACTCACGCCCCGATAGCTACCACCGCGCCCTCGCACATGATCTAGCCCACGCACCGGTTGGAGCATCCCATGGGCATCGAGCATTGCGATATCTGTGCCGAGCAGGCTACAGACATGGCGGCCGCACGAACCCCAAAGACCACAGCCCCGAAACGTAAACCGAGACGCTTCATGCCCTCCCCTACCTAGGCGTTATCGCCCGTGAACTCGGGCATCACCACCTGCCTACTCGCGATATGGCGAGACATCCACGAAAGGAGCACATCATGAACAAAGTCACGGCCATCATCGCTACCACCGCGTCGCCACTACTACTCGCAAGCTGCTATCCCGAGCCAACCGGACCGGTAGAACAAGACAGCGACGTAGAGCAGAGCGCCCCCTCCATCCCACGCCCCAGCCCGTAGAAGCACTAGGCGTCACCTTATCTGTTGATAGCGTGAGCGTGTCTGACTCCATCGAGGTCTACGCAGATGGAGTCAGACGCGGCACCGAATCTAATGAAAACCTGACCTCCAGCCAAGGAGAATACGTGTCGGCAAAAACGACAGTTGAAAACACTGATCAAAAGCCTCGCGATCAACCTGCAGGTCGGGGTCTAGACGCCCTTCATCAACCTCGATAACCAGCACTATGACCCGATTGACGATTTATACCGAATTATCGATAAACCCGAATGCGACGAAAGCTTAGGGACAGGCATGAGTACTAGCATGACGTGGACATACGAAGTCCCTGAAGACACAGAGCTGGGCGCTTTCGGATTCGCTGACTTCGAAGAGCCTTATGGGGATCTAACCTTTATTGACCTGCGTGACACAGGGTAATCGCCACCGACGTGGAAGGCCCATGCACCCATGCTGCGGGATCAAATTATAGACACGAGAGGTCCGCCTTCCCTGGAGTGCGGCAAGGCTCAACTCCAGCTACAAAGGGAAAAGAGAACTGTTAATGCCACTGCATCATGGCTTTCAGAGGCTCTTCACCACGACAGGTGAGACACAATGGGCGCCACGCTATAGCGATCACGCCGACATAGAGGACTCAGAGTTTTCTACGCAAAGAGCGAATACTGAGGACTAACTGTAGGAACAGCAACAAGCGCTGCGGCACGGCGATTGGATCGACTCAGTGCAAGTCCGATCCACCGTAGCTGAACTCATGGCCCAGTGGGCAAAGCGCCCGACACTATAACTCGTTGATACAGAAAAAGACCCTGTGCTGGATCGTCCCATCACAAATGGCCGTGTTCAACACACACCACGTGAGAGATACACGTGCGACTCTGGATAGCGACGGTCATTGTGCTGCTGCTTTTCGTGCAGATGACTGCTTGTTTGATGCTTATCGACCCAGATGTCTGGGACCAGACGCATAAGTCGATGAGAGGACTTCTGGGCCCGTGCGGGATCGACATCGCGCGCTCGCGCCGACTGCCAGCCATCACCCAGCGAGTGAATTGCGCCACACTCGCCTCGGTAGCTGGTGGTTAATGCTTGGCTATATTCGAGATGTCTACATCCATTGTGTTGCTCATCCCTCACTCTTAAGGACACTGCCTCACATGTACCTGCTTCACCTCGGTTCCCGCCGCACCATTGCACTCAGCGCCACTGCCCTCATCGCCTTCACTGGACTCAGTGCATGCGACAGTGAAGATGTGGCGAACACCCCCAGTTCTAGCTCCACCACCAGCAGCAGCTCCACCAGCACGAGCAAGACCACCGAGCCCAACGCTCAGGAGTCCTCGGTTACTCACAGCGAGGCGCCGGCAGTCGCTACCGACGATCCAGTGGTGGGATACACCGAAGCGCCCGGCAACGCCGTCCCGACGGTCATGAATAAGACCATCCGCGAGTGTGGCGATCCCACTCTGCACGAAACCGGTACGACTTTCTTTACCGATGAAACCACCGGATGGACTGAGCAGTGTGCCTCTCAGATGATGGCCCAGCGCGGCGAGTCCGCGCCCGCACCAGAACCCGAACCCGCACAGGCGGCTACACAGTTCGCTAGCTGTGCCGAAGCCCGTGCAGCCGGCGCCGCGCCACTGTACAAGGGCGATCCGGGATACAGTCCCAAGCTTGACCGCGAGGGAGATGGCATCGCCTGCGAATAGCAGCAGCACTCTGCCTCTACGCAGGTAGAGGCTCTAGGCCAACCCGGTGGCGTCGATCACCGCATCGAAGGCCTGCCGCACATCGCTGCGCCATAACACCGCAGCGCGGGTATCGGCTCGGCCGGGCCCGCCATTAATCACCACTACCGGCTTCCCGGCGCGCTGCGCCTCGATGGCGAAACGATAGCCGCTCATCACCGCCAGAGAGGAGCCAGCCACCAGCAGGAAATCGGCCTCCTCCACTAGGGCATGGGCCGCCGCCTTCCGCTTCGGGTTCACCGGTTCGCCGAAGTAGACCACATGGGGTTTGAGCAGCTGAGACCCACAGTGGGGGCAGCCCACGAGATGGAAACTCCCGACGATCTCCTCTGCAAGAGCCACATCGCCATCGGGATTCACCGCGCCGCGGCTGGCCTCGGCGCGCTCAATATAGCCAGGATTAGCGGCCTGCAGGCGAGCGTCGATAAGCGTTCGTGGCATGATTTCACCGCAGCTCAAGCACTCGATGCGGGAGAGATCGCCGTGGAGTTCCACCAGGCTTGTGCTGCCGGCGGCGCGGTGGAGGCCATCAACGTTTTGGGTAATCACCCCAGTGATCAGGCCCGCAGCTTCTAGCTCCACCAGCTGATAGTGCACCGAGTTCGGCCGGGCTGCGGCCATGTGCCGCCACCCCACAAAGGCCCGCGCCCAGTAGCGGTGCAGGGCGGCGCGATCATAGCGAAACTCCTGATAGGTCATCGGCCGCGAGCGGGCGAGCGAGCCCTGCGGCCCGCGATAATCCGGAATGCCAGAGGGCGTCGACACCCCCGCGCCGGTGAGCACAGCGGCGCGCCCGCCGGCGAAGAGCTCCGCGATCTGTGCCACCGCCTCCGCAGGCGGGGTGGGCGGAGCCGTCTCATCCACTACGCGCTGAATCGAACGCACCGCGGAGGCATGTGTGCGAGCGATTGATTCAGACACCGAGGCGTTAAGATGAAACACCATGAGCAGAGTAGTTGACGAGGCCTCGCGCCGCAGAACCTTCGCCGTGATCGCACACCCCGACGCCGGTAAATCCACCCTGACCGAGGCGTTGGCGCTGCACGCGCACATGATCGCCGAAGCCGGCGCGGTGCACGGCAAGGCTGGGCGCAAAGCCACCGTCTCCGACTGGATGGATATGGAAAAGGAGCGCGGCATCTCTGTCGCCAGCTCCGCTCTGCAATTCGAGTACGCGCCCGAAGGCCACCAGGGCGAGCCCTACATGATTAACCTAGTGGACACCCCCGGCCACGCCGACTTCTCTGAGGACACCTACCGCGTACTCACCGCCGTGGATGCCGCGGTGATGCTTATCGACGGCGCCAAGGGCCTCGAGCCCCAAACCCTCAAGCTCTTCCGCGTGTGTAAGGCCCGCGGTCTGCCCATTGTGACCGTGGTGAACAAATGGGACCGCGTGGGTAAAGAACCGCTGGAATTGATGGATGAGATCGTCTCCGAGATCGGGCTGCAGCCTACCCCGCTGTTCTGGCCGGTGGGTGCCGCCGGTGATTTCCGTGGCCTGGCCCGCATCAACTCCGATGGCGAGGCGGAGGAATACATTCACTTCCTGCGCACCGCCGGCGGCTCCACCATTGCCCCCGAGGAGCACTACAGCCCCGAGGAGGCCGCCGCCAAGGAAGAGATGGCGTGGGAAACTGCTGCCGAGGAAGTAGAACTCATGGCCGCCGATGGCGCGGTGCATGATCCCGAGCTCTTCCTCGACTGCACCACCTCCCCCACCATTTTCGCCTCGGCGATGCTCAACTTCGGTGTGCACCAGATCCTCGACGCCCTCTGCGCTCTGGCGCCGCAGCCCGCGCCCTGTTCCGCGGACCCGGCCGTGGTGGCCGCCGCAACCTCTGCCATCGACGATCACCGCGATCTGGACAGCGACTTCGCCGGCGTGGTCTTTAAGGTTCAGGCCGGCATGGATCGCAAGCACCGCGATACCCTCGCCTTCATGCGCGTGGTCTCCGGCGAATTTGACCGCGGCATGCAAGTAACCCACGCCCAGTCCGGGCGCAGCTTCTCCACCAAGTACGCGCTCACCGTCTTCGGCCGCACCCGCGACACTGTGGACACCGCCTATCCCGGCGATATTGTCGGCCTCGTCAACGCCGGCTCGCTCGCCCCGGGTGACACCATCTACGCCGGCCGGAAAGTACAATTCCCGCCCATGCCGCAGTTCGCCCCCGAGCACTTCCGCACCCTGCGGGCGAAAACCCTGGGCAAGTACAAGCAGTTCCGCAAAGCGCTGGAACAGCTGGACTCCGAGGGCGTGGTGCAGATCCTGAAAAACGAGGCCCGTGGCGACGCCGCCCCCATTATGGCTGCTGTCGGCCCCATGCAGTTCGAAGTGATGCAGGCCCGCATGGATGTGGAATACAACGTGGAGACCATCACCGAGCCGGTCCCCTACTCGGTGGCGCGACGCACCACCGCCGCCACCGCGCCCGAGCTGAACAAGCAGCGCGGCGTGGAGATCTTCACCCGCACCGACGGCGAACTCATCGCGCTCTTTGGCGACAAGTGGCGCCTGAGCTTCATTGAGAAGGAACACCCCGAGTTCGAACTCTTCCCGCTGGTGGCGGACTAGCTCGACATCGAGGCTAGGGTGCAGGGACGCTAGTGAGCCTGGCTCTCGTGCTTACCATCGCACCACTGCTCCGGCGGCACCGTCGCCTTTACTTGGGCGATATGCTCACCACACCCAGCCCACGTAGTTTTACCACAGGTGGGACACGGCACAGGACGGCACATAGGGGTACTCCTTGATTCTCGGTAGAACTCTTTCTACCTGCGATAATACCCCGTGCGTGCAGGGAACGAGCAAGGATTGGGTGCCGCTGCTGGACGGGGCACACCCAGAGTCGCAGCCCCCCCCCCGGTGCGGGATGCGTTTCTTTAGCGTCCCACGGTGGCTTCACGCAGCGCAGAGGTGTTCTGAGCAGTGCGCACCAAGGCGATGTTCATCTCTAGTGCCAGGCGCACGCCCACGATTTGCAGCAGCGCCGGAATCCAGCCGAAGAGCAGAGCGATGATAGCGAAGAAAGTCGCCATGGCGCCCACTTCCGAGTCGCCGACATCCGAGGCCAAGAACAGCCAGATAGACACCCAGAACACATAGCCCAGAAGCGCCAGAACGATATTGACCAGGTGGATGGCCTTGGCGAACTTGATGGTGATGAAGCTCGAAAAGCTGAAATCAAACAGCGCCTGCAGGAAGTTCTTCGACTCCGCCCCTACGGCGTTGAGTTGCGGAAAGCCAGTGGAGTCTGAACTAGCCACCGGCCCCTGCTAGGTGGCGTTGGGCTGCTGGTTCCCAGCGGAGGGGTAGAACGGGGCCGCGCCCTGCTGAGTGCTCTGCTGGGCGAAGGGCTGGTTAGGCTGCTGATTGGCCTGCTGGTTGGTGTTCTCCGCCGAGAACGCGCCCTGATTCTCCTCGCCCTGGTTGTGCTCGCCCTAGTTGTCGTTGGGCGAATACTGGTTATTCATGGATGGATGATCCCCTCTGATTCTCAGATCGAATGAATGCCTGCGGCGCGACACTGCCGTTCATGGCGTATATATACGCGCGCTTAGGCTAACGAACATAGTCAGTGGGTCAATCATTTCCCGCCGCCTTCACTCTCACGCGGGGGCTGTGCTTCTGCTACCGCGGCGGTGGTGAGGGGCGGGGTGGCGTCGATAAGCATCCCGCTCGGAGGCGGAAGGTAGGTAGAATGCGGGCTTGTGACTATCCCCGCACCTCGCAGCATTGCTGAACTCCGCGCCGACGGCTACTTTCATCAAGCCTGTCTCGACGCCGCCTTCCTTCCCGCCCTATCCACGGCGATTGCGGTGGAGGCCGGCGATACCGACGGCGAGAACGTGCAGATCCGGCTCAGTTTCTCTGGGCACCGCCCCACTGAGATCACCGGCCAGCGCCTCGCCAGGATCCTGCCCACTGGTATGTGGCAGTGGCTACACTCGCGTATCGCGGAGGCGGCCGAGGAGTTCGCCATCCCCGAACTCGAGCACGAATGGGTAGCGCCCCGGCCACCAGGGCTGGATCTTGAGACCGCAACACGGCTGCTCACAGACGAGACTGAGGCCGACGCCGCCGCTGCACCACGCGCCTATCGCAGCCTCGCCACCGCAGAAGAACTCGCGGCCGCAATACGCACCCTCTTTTCCAATGACCCCGTGCTCTATCTGCCCACCGCCGATGGCGCCACCATCATGGCTTCCGTTCCCGCTGCCGCTGCCGCAGATTGTCACCGCACCCTCTTTCACGCCGGCGCCTTCATGCCGGCCTCACCGGACATGGATCGCAGTATCGATGGGCTGGCTCGGCTTTTCGAATGCGAGTATCGGCCCTGCGGCACGGACCGCTATGAGCTGCGGGTGGCTGGGCAGATCGTGGGAGTAAGCACCCGCGAGTCCATCGTGGTGGATTATGGCCACGGCATGAGCTTCGCCGAGGTGCTGCGCGACGCCCAGCAAGTGCCAACCGCCTACCCGCCCGTCACCGATCCTTCCGCGACCGCCCATCCGGCGATCGTCCAGATGGCACACACCAACGGCATCCCTGCACTTCTGCGCGCCGAAGGTGCCCAGTCCGCGGCGCTGACTGGGGATCTCCACACCGCCCGGCGGTGTGTGCTCTATCGCAGCGGGGCGATGCCGCCGCAGCCGGCGGTACCACCTGGGATGCCGCCGCAGCACCCAGCGCCGCAGGACTCGGTGTCGCAGGACTCGGTGTCGCAGGACTCGGTGTCGCAGGGTCCGCAGAATCTCTCGGGTGGCCCTCGCGGCGATGGAACTACCCCCGCGCCCCAACCTCCATCGACCTAGTTTCTGTGCTCGCCCTCGCTCGCGCGCTATAGTAAGAAACGTTCTCAGGGCGGGGCGTAATTCCCCACCGGTGGTGATAGTCCACGAGCCGCAGCTTCGGCTGTAGCAGACTCGGTGAAACTCCGGGACCGACGGTAATAGTCCGGATGGAAGAGAACCTAGGCGCTGAGCGCGCCGCACCATGCGAGACTGCCACCCTGCTGTGGCCTGTAGCCTCGGGGCGCAGTGGCTGCGATGCTGACCTATGTTGTGTTTCACCTGAGGATTTGTTTTCTGCTCAACCGAAACATGAAAGCGTGTAGGTCAGCGAATGAATCCTATAGTCGAGCTTCTTGATGCCACCGTCATCATCGGTGGTGCCCCTATTCTGTGGCGCGAAATCATAGGCAATGCTTTTGGCATTGGCTCCGCCATTTTTGGTTTGAAAAGGCGCGTATGGGCGTGGCCGGTGGGCATCATCGGCAATGTTTTGCTCTTCACCGTCTTCCTCGGCGGCGTGTTCCACACACCGCAGAATCTTGATCTTTATGGCCAAGCGGCCCGCCAAGTGATGTTCTTGGTGGTCAGCGCCTATGGCTGGTACGGCTGGCAGCGCAACCTCAACAAGCGGGATCGCTCCACCGACCAAGCCGCCGTGGAGCCACACTGGGCCACGCCACGGCAACGCCTCGCCATCCTCACCTTCATGGTGATCAGCACCGTCGTCTGCGCCCAGATTTTCTCCGCGCTTGGCTCGTGGGGGCCGTGGGCGGATGCGTGGATCTTCTCCGGCTCGCTTCTGGCCACCTTTGGCATGGCCAAGGGCTGGATCGAATTTTGGCTGCTGTGGCTCAGCGTGGACATCGTCGGCGTGCCGCTGCTGCTCGCCGCCGGCTACTACCCCTCGGCTGTGCTCTACCTCGCCTATGGCGGGTTCGTGGCGTGGGGATTCGTGGAATGGTCCCGTATGGAGCGTCGTCGCCGCAACCAAACCAGCGCGGCGTCCACCGAGGCAGAACTCAGCCACAGCGCAGCCTAAGCCGCGGCCGGTGGCGGCCAGTGGCGGCCGTTAGCGGCCCAGCGCATAAGAAAACGCAGCCGGCCAGGCTCATGCGCACTCGGTCGGCTGCGTTGTTCGTCTGTAGCGGCTACTTCACGGCAGCGCGGTATTTCTCCACATCCACCTCGGCGGTCGTGGCCGGATCGAAGACGGCATCGCGGCCCTTATCCACCAGCACGGCACGCACGCCCTCGACAAAGTTCTTGTCCTCGCGCAGCACCTTGCCCACAGCGAACTCATTGGCCAGTGCCGCCTGCACATTCTCCACGCGCTCATTGGCATCCATCAGCTCCATGGTGGCCACCAAAGACGCGGGGTTGGCTTGGGCCAGGTGGCCGCGGACGAGGTCCCGGAACTCCTCGCTGGGGCACTCCTGCAGCTGTGTCACTACCTCTTCCCACGAGGCAGCATCAAAGACCGTCTCGATATGCTCCATGAGCTCGGCCAGCTGGGATTCGCCCTCAAGCGGCTCGGCGAAGCTATCGATCACCGCGTTCATGCCGTCGGCGTCAGCGGCCGATTCCAGCGCCTCGCGGAGCTGCTCGAACTTCTCCGAGGGCACATAGTCGGTGGCGAGACCCGACCACAACATGTCCTGCGGGCTCAGCCGCCAAGTGGTGAGCACGAGGAACTTGGCCAGCGGGAAGGAGTGGGAGCCGGTGGCATTGACCATGCGCTGGAAGGCGTAGGTGACGCCCACATCGGGGCAGAAGCCGATGGCCATCTCCGGCATGGAGGCCCAGGAGCGCTCCGATACCACGCGCCGGCTGCCGTGCACCGATACACCCAAGCCGCCGCCCATGACGATGCCATCGATGAGGGCGATATAGGGCTTGGGGAAGTCCACCACCGCCGCGTTCATGGCGTACTCGACGTCTAAGAAGTGATCCCCCACCTCGGGCTGGCCAGCGAGGATAGCCTCGCGGATCACCCGCACATCGCCACCGGCACAGAAGGCCTTGGGATTATTGGAGTAGATCACCACTCCGGACACGGCGTCATCCTCGCGCCACTCGTCGAGGGCGTCGTGAATGATCTGACACATCTCTGTGTCGAGGGAGTTGAGGCTCTTCGGGCGGTTGAGCTCTAAGAAGCCGACCGAGCCACGAATCTCCGCGATTACTGTTTTCTCTGCTGCGGCACCCTGGGTGCCTGTAGTGGAATCTCCTGTAGTCATGTACACAGTGTGTCACAAAATGCCAAATGATGTGGCGGCGAACACTCACCTTAGACAACGGCCACAGGGCCCACAGCTGCGGGTTCTTGTCTCCCGCGTACTTTTAGCGCAGGATACAGACAACGCGCACCCTCCCACTGTTACAGGGAGAATGCGCGTGAGACTGCGGCCGCTGGGCGCTATTTCTTGTCTTTCTTGGACTTCTTCGACTTCTTGCTCTTCTTGTCCTTCTTCGAGCCGCCCTCGAGCTTGCGCTTTTCCAGCTTCGCGGCCACATCTGGCACATAGCGGAAATCAGAGCGCGGTGGTCGATCGTAGTTGGTTTCCGACTCTGGGCGCTCGGGGATCTCCGGCAGCTCGCGGTCGATCTTCTCATAGGGAATCGTGGACAGCAGGTGGCTGATCACGTTGATGCGGGAGCGCTTCTTATCCTCGGATTCCACGGTGTACCACGGCGCGGAGGGGATGTCGGTGTGGATGAACATCTCATCCTTGGCGCGGGAGTAGTCCTCCCAGCGGGTGATGGACTGCAGATCCATCGGCGAGAGCTTCCAGCGGCGCAGCGGATCATTGCGGCGCGAGCGGAAGCGCTTCACCTGCTCCTCATCAGAGACGGAGAACCAGTATTTGCGCAGCATGATCCCGTCTTCCACCAGCAGCCGCTCGAAGATGGGGGCCTGGTGCAGGAAGCGACGGTACTCGGCGGAGGTACAAAAGCCCATCACGCGTTCCACGCCGGCGCGGTTGTACCACGAACGGTCAAAGATCACGATCTCACCGGCGGTGGGCAGGCGCTCAATATAGCGCTGGAAGTACCACTGGCCCTGCTCGCGGGAGTTCGGCGCGGGCAATGCCTCGATGCGGCAGGTACGCGGGTTGAGGTACTGGGTGATGCGCTTGATTGCGGAGCCCTTTCCGGCGGCGTCGCGGCCTTCCATGACGATCACCACGCGGGCACCGGTTTCCACCACCCACTGTTGCATGTCTACCAGTTCGGCTTGGAGGTGCTTCAGCTCTGCCTCATAGGCCTTTTTCGATAGCTTCGGCGGGTCAGTGAGATCCTTTGCGTCCTTCTTGCTCATGCTCACCAGAGTACCTGAAGAATCGCTGAAAAAATCACCCTATTCAGCATTAAGGGGCCAGTCCACGCTGTGTGTCCTGGCCCCGTATGCCGATATGCTTCGGCTATTACTCCTCCACAGAGAATTCAGCCATCTTATCCCACTCGGTTTTGCCCTCGATGAGGGTGTTGATGATTTCCGGGGTCTTCACCAGCAGGCGCGGCATATCCACGCAGGCCTTCTGGAAGTGATCGGAGTTGACGTGCGGCTCCGCGGCATCGTCCTTGAAGCCCTCGATGAGGATGTAGCTGTTTGGTTCGTCGGTGGAGCGGTACCACTCAAAGAAGAGATTGCCCTCCTCGGCGCGGGTGGCCTCGGTGAACTCGGCGACTTCCTGGCGGAAGGTCTCCACGTACTCGTCCTTGACGGTGAATTTCACATTGATCAAGATCATGGCCCCAGCCTACGAAAAATCCGCACCCACGGCCACCAGCGCTAGGCTTCCATCTGCTCGCCCAACTCTAGCCACTGCATTTCCAGCTCCTCGGCGCGAGCTGCCGCATCCTTGAGCTTGGCGTCCAGCTCGATCATCGCCTCCTGATCCACCGCCTGCGCCGCGGCGGCCATTTTTTCATTGAGGGAATCGATCTCTGCGCGGACCTTATCCAGCTTACGTTCGGTGGCGGACAGCTTCTTCGACAGCTCCCGCCACTGCTTCTGATCCATCTTCTTTTCGCTTGACGACGCCTCCTTCGTGCCCACATTCAGTGGCCCCGAACCTTCCGCCGCTGTCATCTCATCGCGGCGAGCGAGATACTGCTCGATTCCGCTCGGCAGGTTGGTGAGCGCACCATCGCCGAACAGCGCCCACGTGGAATCCGCGATGCGCTCAATCAAGTAGCGATCGTGGGAGATCACCACCAAGGTGCCCGGCCAAGAGTCCAATAAGGATTCCAGTTCTTGCAGGGTATCGATATCGAGATCGTTGGTCGGCTCGTCGAGAAGCAGCACATTCGGCTCCGCCATGAGCACGCGGGTCAGCTGTAGCCGCCGCCGCTCGCCGCCAGAGAGATCCTTGATCGGGGTGCGCTGGCGTTTGGCGGAAAAGCCTAAGCGCTCCGCGAGCTGCGAGGCCGAGAGCTGTTTTTTGCCGAGTTCCACATAGCTGGCCACATCCTCCACCGCATCAAGCACGCGGCGCTCGGGATCGAGGTCATCTAATTCTTGGCGCAGCCAACCCAGCCGCACCGTTGTGCCCTCGATGCGGCGCCCAGCATCAAGCGCATGCTCCCCCGCAAGGGCCCGCAGCAGGGTGGTTTTGCCCGAGCCATTCACCCCGACCAGGCCGATGCGCTCGCCCGGCGCGAGCCGCCAGGTGAGATCCTGCACCAGCACCCGGCCATCGGGGGTGGAGATCGTGGCATCTTCGAGCTCAATGACCACTTTTCCTTGGCGGCGCTTGGAGAAGGCCATGAGCTCCACGGTGTCGCGCGGGGCCGGCACATCGGAGATTAGCGCCTCGGCGGCTTCAATCCGGTAGCGCGGTTTCGAGGTGCGGGCCGGCGCCCCGCGACGCAGCCACGCCAGTTCCTTGCGGGCGAGGTTGCGGCGACGCTGTTCCATCGCATCCGCCTGGCGGGCGCGCTCGGCGCGAGCGAAGGTCCAGTCGTTATAGCCTCCCTCATACACATCCACGGTGCCGTCGTGGACCTCCCAGGTGTGGGTGGCCACGGTGTCGAGAAACCAGCGATCGTGGGTGACCACCACCACCGCGAGGTTGCGCTGGAGCAGATGATCGGCCAACCAGCGCACGCCTTCCACGTCCAAGTGGTTGGTGGGCTCATCGAGCACCACCAGATCCAGCTCGCGCACCAGCGCGGCAGCCAGGTGAGTGCGGCGACGTTCACCGCCCGAGAGCGCAGAGACTGGGGTATCCAATCCGAGATCCACGATCCCGAGGCCCGAGAGCACGTCACGCACCTTGGCACTAGAGGCCCACTCATAGGTTTCTAGCCCCAGCTGCTCCAGCACGACCTCCCCCACGGTGCGGGTATCGTCCAGCTTGGCCCGCTGCGTCACGACGGCAAGGCGCAGCTCCTTGTTGTGGGAGACCCGTCCCGAATCCGGGTCGAGTTGCCCAGAAAGGATCTCAATGAGGGTGGTTTTACCGCCTCCATTCAGCCCCACCACGCCGATCCGATCGTGCGATTGCACGCCAAGGCTCACGGAGTCGAGCAGGGTCTTCATCCCGAAGCTCTGGGTGACATTTTCTAGGTTGATCAAATTAGCCACGTCGGCAGGTCTGTCCTTCTCACTAGTGGGCGTCGAAAGGTGGGCGAACTACGGTATATCCGGCTTAAGACCCGAGTGTTTCTATACCGCGAGCCACGGTATGTACAGCGAAGGCATCGAAAACGGTGCCCGAATCGCGCAGCTCCTCAGCCACGGCCTCGGCCGCCTCGGCGCTCTCGCATAGGAATGCCGTGGTGGGCCCCGAGCCGGAGACGATACCGGCGAGTGCTCCCGCGGCTGCGCCGGCAGCGAGGGTGGCCCGCAGCGCCGGCATCAACGACAGCGCCGCCGGCTGCAAGTCATTCTGTAGCTGCCGCGCCACCGCGGCCGGATCGCTGCTGAGCAGAGCGGAAGCTAGAGCGCTGGTGTCTGTGCTGGGCGCGCCGGCCTTGCCGGCCTGGCGCATCTCATCGAGCTTGCGAAATACCTCGGGGGTGCGCAGCCCCTGCTTCTGAATCCCCAGGGCCACATGATAGGTGCCGCGGCTGAGCATCGGCACCAGCTGCTCCCCGCGGCCAGTGCCCAGCTGCGTGCCACCTACGAGGCTAAAGGGCACATCCGAGCCGAGCTCGGCGGCGATCTCTAGCACCCGCTCCTGCGGCAAGGGGGCGTAGCCCTGGAGCGCATGCAACACGGCGGCAGCATCCGCGGAGCCGCCGGCCATGCCGCCAGCGGTGGGGATACCTTTGTGGATGTGGATATCTATCACCGGCGGGGTGATCTCTGGGTGGTGTCTGCGTAGCTCCTGCAGATAGCGGGTGGCGGCGCCCACCACGAGATTGCTGGCGTCGAGCGGCACCGCGCTAGCGGCCAGGCCCGAGGCGCTCACCGCGCCCACATACTCGCTCAACCGCGCCAGCCCTGCAGCGGGGCTGAGCCGCACCACATTGTGATTGGACAGGGATTGAAACACGCTCGTCAGCTCGTGGAACCCATCCTCGCGGGCCGCCCCTACTCCGAGAAAGAGGTTGATCTTGGCGCAGGCCCGCACCGAGGTGCTCGCTATGTTCATTCCGCGGCCTCCTCTCGGGCGGCTAGGGCGATATCGACGAACTCTCGCACCCCGAGGCGTTCGCCGCGCAGAGTGGGATCGACGCCGGCGCGACTAAGAATCGCCGCGCTGCGCTCGCCTGAGCCGAAGTACCCGGAGAGTGCGGCGCGCAGGGTTTTGCGGCGCTGGGCGAAGGCAGCATCCACGATGGGAAATACCTCCGCGGCGCTGGCCTGCCAGGGCATGTTCTCGCGCTCATAGCAATCGATACGCACCAGCCCGGAGTCGATCTTCGGGGCCGGCCAGAACACGTTTTTGCCCACCAGCCCGGCGCGGCGCACCTGGCCGTAGTAGGCGGCTTTCACACTGGGCACCCCATAGATTTTGCTGCCCGGCGCAGCGGCGAGCCGATCGGCCACTTCTTTTTGCACCATCACCAGTACCCGCCGCAGGGAGGGAAACTCCGCCAGGATGTGCATGAGCACCGGCACGGAGACGTTATAGGGCAAGTTAGCCGCCAATACCGTCGGTGCCACGGCGCAGTCACTGCGCTGGAACTCCAAGGCATTGCGATTGTGCACGCTGAGGGTGGATGCGGCGGCACCGGCGCGGGCGGCGGCGGTGGCCGGAAGCTCCCCGGCGAGCCGCGGATCGATCTCCACGACCGTCACCGAGCGGGCCACCTCCAGCAATCCGAGAGTAAGCGAACCAAGCCCCGGGCCGATCTCGATCACATCGTCCGCGGCGGTGATCTCGGCGGCAGCGATGATCATCCGGACGGTGTTGGGATCGTGCAGGAAGTTCTGGCCCAGCTTCTTCGTCGGGCTCACATCGAGTTTCTCGGCGAGCTCGCGAATCTCCTTCGGGCCGAGCAGCTGGACGGCGCTACCCTGCGGGGACACTCCCCCATCCTCGGCATGCGGCGGTGCGGTAGTCATAGTTTCTTCAGTGTAGTGGCTGATCCATTACCTCCCACTACCGAGGCGGCGGAGATAGCACGAAGCGCCCACCACAGAGGGTGGGCGCAGCAGACAGCGGGCGCAAGCAGGTACTCGCCGGCCCGCCCGAGTGAGCAGAGTGCTTAGCGAATGCCCAGCTTGGCGGTGCAGGCGGGCCATGCACCCCAGCCCTGCGCGGCCTGTACCCGCTGGGCCACGGCGATCTGCTGCTCGCGGGTAGCCTGGCCGGCGGTGGGGGCGTACTCGCCGCCGCCATAGGCCTGCCAGGTGGAGGGGGCGAACTGCAGGCCACCGGAGTAGCCATTACCGGTGTTAATACTCCAGTTGCCACCGGACTCGCACTGGGCGAGCTGATCCCAGACGCTGCCGCCGGCCACGGCCGGAGCTGCCGGCTTCACGCCGCGCTTGATGGTGGCGGGAGTGGAGGGGCGCAGTTCCTTCGTCTTGATCGTCACCGAAGCCACCTCCTTGCCATTGACGAGGGTGACCTTGCGGGTGATCTCTCGCTCGCCCGGGGTGGCTTCGCGCTCCACGACTTCGCTGCCCTGTTCCAGGTTGGCATCATCGACGTAGACCGGATCGGCGGTGAAGGACTCGGTATCGGTCACTTCCTTTTCTTCCACCCGGGTGATGTCGATGGTCATTCCGCGCTTCAGCGGCGTATCGAGGGCGGGGCTTACCTCATCCTTATCGCCCAAGGTGATGCCGCGCTCCTTGAGCACATCCCCCACGGTGCGCTCGGCCACCTTGGAATAGGTCACGGAACCGCCATCGTTAATGGTGATGATCTTGGACTTCACCACATCCACAGTGAGCCCGTCGCGGGGAATCACGGTGGTGCCGTCGAGGGAGATGAGATCGGAGGGATCCACCATGCCGAGCTCGGCCAGCAGCTCATCCACAGTCAGCGCAGTGGAATCAACGGTCTTTTCCTCGCCGTCAATCACCAGCGCAACCTGCCTGGCGCTACGCACAGTGATCGTCTGATCATCAGTGATCGCGCTCTCCGGGCTGGGGCTCACGAGATCGCGGTCGACGGCCGGAATATCGGCCTCATCCAGCGCGGCACCGACAGTATCGGACGCGGTAGCGAGATTAATGGTCTCACCATTGAAATCAATGGTGACATCATTTTTGCTCACCGCATTGGCGGAGACCACACCACCGACCAGCAGGGTGGCCAACATGCCGCCGGTGGCGACACGGAGCGGAGTCGAGCTAGAGCCGGTGCCGTTAATGCGAGCCTTGGTGCGGTGTCCCATGAAAGCCAGTGTTCCCTTCACCCTTAAGGTGTCGTGTGGTTGTTGTGTCGTGACGCTCAGGCGGGGAGATACATTAGGGTGTTTCTCCCCCACTGGCGCAATGGATGTAACAGTACGGTAACAATTCTGTGATGTCTAGAGAATGTAGCCCCTAGAGCGAGCGAGTCTTATATTTCAGACCACGCAGCTGAGGCACCTATCCTCAGAGAAACCACAGCCGTCACACCCGCCCCTACCCCCTCAGCTGTACTGCTGCGGCGAAGAAAAACCCCCTCTGCACGGCCGTGCCGCCACCCCCGCTATCTAGGAGTGTTCTTGGACACAGCCGGCGCTCAGGCATGTGGGCTGCACCGGGTGGGCGCGCGTTAGGATGAGGATTCTCCCCGTGCGCTCCGCTGCGAGCAGACATGAGGGAAGAAACGCTGCCCGGAACGATACTCCCCTAAGACAAGGACGTTATGCCCAGCCCCACTGATATCCCCGCCGGCCTACTCCGCGAGCACAGCATCGCACTTGTCGTCGCCGATATGGATGGCACCCTGCTGGGCGATGATCACATGATCCCAGAAGGGTTCTGGCCGCTGCTCAACCGCCTGAACCGCGCTGGTATCAGCTTTGCCCCTGCCTCGGGGCGGCAATACGCCACCCTGCGCGAGCAGTTCGCCCACCCCGCCGCAGACAACCCGCCACGCAACTTCATTGCAGAAAATGGCACCAATGTGGTGCTCGATGACACCACGGTGTCGAGCAGCACGATCTCCCCAGACATCGTGGGCAAGGTACTGGACACAATCGCTCGGCTGCGCGGCCGCGGCCACGATATCGGCATTGTGGCCTGCACCCCCGAGGTGGCCTATGTCGATCGCAGTGATGAGGCCTTTCTAGAGCAGACGCGGCGCTACTACGCATCGATGCAACACGTGGATGCAGTAGCCGAGCTCAACCCAGAGGAGATCATCAAGATCGCGGTATTCGGCTTCGACTCGGTGGAAGAGAGCATCTACCCGCATCTGTCTGAGTTCTACGAGCAGGCACAGGTGACCGTATCCGGTAAGCACTGGATCGACATCATGGCGGCTGAGGCCGATAAGGGTCACGGTCTAAGGGAACTCTGCGCCCAGCTGGGGATCTCCCCCAACCAGACCTTAGCCTTCGGCGACTATCTCAACGATCTTGAGCTGCTCCAGCAGGCCGGGGTCGCCGTGGCCATGGCCAATGCGCACCCGCGCATCGCCGAGACCGCAGACTTTATCGCGCCCTCCAATAGCGAGCAGGGCGTGTTGAAGGTGCTCCGCACGCTACTCGACGCCCACGGTCAGTCCGCGAGCTGATATACCCGCCGGAAATTCGCCGCCACTGCGGCGCTGAACTCCTCGAGCGCCATGCCGCGGGCCGTGGCGATGCACTGGGCGGTGTGGCCGATGAAGGCCGGCTCATTGCGGGCGCCGCGGAAAGGCTCGGGCGTCATATAGGGCGCATCCGTTTCATAAAGAATCTGCTCCATGGGCGCCAGGGCCGCCGCTTGGCGTAATTCCTCATTGCGTTTGAAGGTGACATTGCCGGCGAAGGAGAGCACATAGCCGCGCTCAATGGCCTCGCGGGCGACCTCCAGCGGCGAGGAAAAGCAGTGCAGAATCACCGTCTTAGGCTGCGGGGAGCTATCGAGCACCCGCAGCAACTCCGCATCGGCCTCGCGATTATGAATCATCAGCGCCTTGCCGCTGCTCACTGCGAGATCAATATGAAAGCGCAACGCTTCCTCCTGCGCCTCCAGCGGGGCGCACCATTCCTCCTTGCCGATCCAATAGGTATCAAGCCCGGTCTCACCGATGGAGACACACAGCGGATCGGCGGCCAGTTCGCGCAGCCGGGCGCGGGCGGCGTCGTCAAGCTCACGAGCCCGTGTGGGGTGAATGGCACACGCCGCCCACACCCGATCGAGCTGCTGTGCCACAGCCAGGGCGGCCTCGGCTTCCGCCAGGCCATCGCCGACGGTCACCATGGCCTCTACCCCGGCAGCGCGGGCGCGCTCGACCACCGCGGCCGGATCATCGGGGCAGGAGGTGAGGTGGGTGTGGGCGTCGATAAGCCCCGTTGTCCCGGCGAGCGGGGTGGGCGTAGGTCGCTTCTTCTTACCCATGGCTCTAGCCTGCCACCGGGGCCCAGGAGGGCCCCTCCTCGGCCAGGGCCGGGTCGAGCTTCTGGATCAGCGGCTTCGGCTTGGACAGCGGCGTGCCGGGCACGCACTCCACGCGCTGCCAGGCGGCCTGCTGCTGGGTGTAGTCGCCCATGATCACCGGGTAGGTCTTGTTCTTCTCCGGCAGGCCCACGCCCACCGGCTCCACCGGCATATCGTCGGCTACCTCGCGCACCTGCGGGGTGGCGGCCCACTCGCCCTCGCGGCCCAGGGTCTCGTGCACCTTTTGGGCGGTATGCGGGATGAAAGGAGTGAGCATGGTGTTGCAGTCGGATACCACCTGCAGCGCGGTCCACAGCACGGTGGCGAGGCGCTCCCGCTGGGTCTCATCCTTCGCCAGCTTCCACGGCTCATTCTCCGCGATATAGGCATTGGCCTCGCCCACAATGTGCATCACCTGGTTGATCGCGGCCTTGAACTTGGAGTGCTCAAGATTCTCCGCAGCCTCCACGAAGGCCCGCTCGGCCTGCTCCAAGAGCGCCTGCTCGGCTGCGGTGAGCTCGCCCGGGGTGGGGATCTCGCCGAAGTTCTTATAGGCCATGGACACGGTGCGGTTGACCAGATTGCCCCAGCCATTGGCCAGCTCGTTGTTCACGCGGCGCACAAACTCGTCCCAGGTGAAGTCGGTGTCATTATTCTCCGGACCGGCCACGGCGATGAAATACCGCAGCGGATCGGGGCCGAACTCTTCGAGGAAGTCCTTGACATAGATCACCACTCCCTTGGAGGAGGAGAACTTCGAGCCCGACATCGTCAAATACTCCGAGGAGACCACCTCGGTGGGCAGATCGAGCTCCCCGAGCGGGCCGGCCTCCCCGCCCTTCGAGCCCTGGCCGCGATAGCCTAGCAGCTCCGCCGGCCAGATCTGGGAGTGGAAGGTGATGTTGTCTTTGCCCATGAAGTAATAGGACCGAGTCTCCGGGTTATTCCAAAACTCGCGCCACGCCTCCGGCTCGCCGATGCGATAGGCCCACTCGATGGAGGAGGACAAATACCCCACCACCGCGTCGAACCACACATAGAGCTTCTTGGCGTTGTTTTCTTCCCAGCCTTCGATGGGCACGGGCACACCCCAGTCGATATCGCGGCTCATGGCGCGCGGGCGGATGTCCTTGAGCAGGTTCATCGAGAACTTCAGCACATTCGGGCGCCAGTCTTTGCGCTCGGTCAGCCACGTCTCCAGCGCCTCGGCGAGGGCAGGAAGATCGAGGAAGAAGTGCTCCGTCTCGCGGAACTCCGGGGTTTCCCCGTTGAGCTTGGACACCGGATCAATGAGATCCGCTGGGTCCAGCTGGTTACCGCAGTTATCGCACTGATCGCCGCGGGCGCCATCGCAGCCGCAGATCGGGCAGGTGCCCTCAATATAGCGGTCGGGCAGGGTGCGTCCCGTGGAGGGAGAAATTGCCCCCTGGGTGACTTCCTTGACCATATAGCCGTTGTCATAGAGCCCACGGAAGAGCTCCTGCACCGTGGCGTAGTGGTTGCGGGTGGTGGTGCGGGTAAACAGGTCATAGGTCAGCCCCAGCCCGGCGAGGTCCTGCACAATCTGGCGATTGTAGCGATCAGCAAGCTCCTGGACGGCCACGCCCTCCTTCTCCGCCTGCACAAGTAGCGGCGTGCCGTGCTCGTCCGTTCCCGAAATCATCAACACGTTGCGGCCACGCATTCGCTGGTAGCGCGCAAATACATCGGACGGTACGCCAAACCCTGCCACGTGACCGATGTGGCGGGGGCCATTGGCGTAGGGCCAAGCTACTGAGACGAGCACAGATTCAGACATGCCTACGAGCATAATTGATAGACAGCTAAGTCTAAGACTTAGGCGTCATTCGCTTATCGACGCCACCCTCACGCCCGCACCCACCGCCACGGCACTTAGCGCACCCGCTGGCCCGCGGCGAGCTCGAAGAGATGCCGCAGCACCGCCCCGTTCTGGCTCGTGCGCAATCCACCATGCTCATATTCGCTGGTGATATAGAGTGCGACATTCTCCAGCATCTCCCCGGTCTCGAGGGAGAAGTTCAGGGGCACGAATACGTCATTGGCGTAGACCGCAGCTGCCCCCTGCACCTCGGCGTTCCGCAACGCCTCGGCATCATAGAGCGTGGGCCACTCATGAGCGGCGAGGATCTCGGCCACCTCCGCCCACGGCTGGAAGGCGGGCATTGTCTCGGACCACTCCTGGAACACATGCTCGCCGAGCAAGAGCGTGGGATCCTCGCGGAACTCCTGCGGCAGACAGCGTTGCGCCGCCCAGTTGGTGGCCCCGCCATCGGCGTAGGAGGATTCGTGCAGCACATAGTAGAGCGGGTTGCGGCCCCCATAGGGCAGCAGGCCAGCAAAATCATAGGTGAATTGGCTGGACTGGGGATCCAGCTGCAGGAGCTGATAGAGCTTCAGCCAGCCGTCATCGGAGCCGAGCAGGTGCCCCAGCGAGCGCAGCCGAGTCTCAGAGACCACCTCGCCATTGGGCAGCACGATCTCCCCGGCACGGGCCGCCTCGAGCAGCTGGCGCATGGTCTCGCGCAGCTCGGGGAAGCGGCGATAGAACTCCTCCGAGTTGCGGCGCATCCGGCGATAGCATTCGGAATACACCTCATCCACGGAGTGACCCACCGCGGACAACCCGCCGGTGAAATAGCAGGTATCCAGCGACTCGGGGTGCGTGCTGAGGTAGTGCAAGGTGGTGAAGCCACCGAAGGACTGCCCTAGGGTGCACCAGGTATCCACCTGGAGAATCTCGCGCAGGGCCTCCGCGTCGCGGACGATGCCATCGGCGCGCAAGTGAGTGAGGTATTCGGCCACCTCGGCGGCGCTATTGTCGGCCAGAATGCGCTCATCGACGGGGCTGGACTGGCCGGTGCCGCGCTGATCCAGCATCACCACTTGATAGCGTTCGAGGGCCGTGGGCAGCCACGAGGGCTCGGCCGGCTGAGCACAGGGGCGGGGTGCTTCCACTCCTGGGCCGCCTTGCAAGAACAGCAGATAAGGCTTGTCCTCGCCACCCGGGGCTGTGACCACGCGGGCGAAGACGTCGATGGTGCGCTCGTCTGCGGGGTCGGCGCTCAAAGGCTGGGTGAAGGTGATGTTGCTGAGAGTCAGCTCACCAAGGTGCTGGGTAGATATCGTATGACTCATAGAGCCACAGTCTACTGACATGTCTGGACACCATCGTCCAGCCCGAGGCACCCGCCCACGACACACAGAAAACCGCCCTCCCCTTTTTAAGGAGAAGGCGGTCAGAAACCAGTGGCGAAAAGATTAGATCATCTTGCGCGCTTTGCGACGCACCTCGGAACGGCGCTGTTGCGCCTGCTTCCACTCGTTGTACACGCGGCGCTCGCGGGCCAGCTTCATAGCCCAGCGCTGCTGCTCCTTGTGATCCAAGTAGAGCTTGTCATTGCTCAGGTCCTTATGCAGGGCAACCATGAGCAGGATGATCACCACGAGGAAGGGCGAGGCAGCCACAATGGTGACGTTCTGCAGGTTCTGCAGGGAGTCCTCGCCATCGCCGATGAGCAGCAGGGTCAGGCCGATGCCGGCGGTGAGAATACCCCAGGCGGCAGAGACGAAGCGGTTGGCCTCGATCGCGCCGTTCTGGCTCAGCGAGCCCATCACGGTGGAGGCGGAGTCCGCCGAGGTGATGAAGAAGGTGGACAGCAGCACCATCGCTACGAAGCCGGCAATGAAGCCGCCCGGCAGCTGGTGCAGCAAGTCGAAGAGCTGACGCTGGCTGTCGCCGTCACCCCAGATGGATTCACCGCGCTGCTCGAAGGTGATGGCGGTGCCACCGAAGATCGAGAACCACACAGCAGAGACTGCGGTGGGCACCAGCAGCACGCCGAGAATGAACTCACGCACGGTACGGCCGCGAGAAATGCGAGCCAAGAACATGCCCACGAAGGGGCTCCAGGAGATCCACCATGCCCAGTAGAAGATGGTCCAGCCGGAGACCCATGCCGCGGCCTCGGGGTTGCCGTTGTTGGCAGTGCGGGCGGCCATCTCGAAGAACTGGGAGAAGTAGGAGGACACCGAGGTGGGCAACATGTTGAGCACGTTGACTGTTGGCCCCATGGCGAACACGAAAATAGCGAGCAGCGCGGCCATCACCATGTTGGCGTTGGAGATGTACTGAATGCCCTTGCCCACACCCGACATTGCGGAAATGATGAAGCAGACGGTTAGGATCAGCACGATCATCACCACGGTGGAGTTCTGCGGATCCTCGATCACGCCAGAAGCATCCAGGCCGGACTTGATCTGCAGCGCACCGATACCCAGAGACGCGGCGGTACCGAAAACGGTCGCGATCACCGCGAGGATGTCGATCATCTTGCCGATGATGCCGTTGGCACCGCGCTCACCGATCAACGGAATAAAGGCCGAAGACAGCAGCTGCTTCCGGCCAAGGCGGAAGGTGGAATAGGCGATAGCCAGGCCCACGATCGCATAGATCGCCCACGGGTGCAGGGTCCAGTGGAATAGCGTGGACGCAAACGCCGAGGAGGCTTGGTGGTCCGGGTGCCCGGGCACACCATTACGGAAGAAGGTCAGCGGCTCGGACGTACCGAAGAACATCAGGCCGATACCCATACCGGCCGCGAACATCATCGCGATCCAGCTGGGCGTAGAGAACTCCGGCGCATCATCATCGGCGCCAAGGTTGATATTGCCGAACTTGCTCAGCGCCACGTACAGGATGAACGCAACAAACACGGTGCCGAAGAGCACGAAGGCCCAGCCGAGCTTGTCAATCACTTGCGCGAAGGCATCATTAGCGAAAGCTGCGAAGCTATCGGGCAGGGTCAGACCCCAGACCACGATAGCGATCACCACAGCCATCGAGGGGATGATAATGCCCCAGCTCAGTGGGGCATTTTTATCTTCATAAGCGCCGTAGTCATTAAACTGGGCGGCGGCTTCTTTGTAGTTATATTCGTCCTCGGAATCGAGAAGTGAGGCGAACTCGCCCGCGGCGGTCGTGCCGCTGGAGTCCTCAGTGCTTCCCGAGGTGCGTTCAGCCCCTGCGGAATTCGGGGCCGTAGTAGCCGACGCGTTTACCGCGTGGGCATCCGCACCGGATCCTTCGGTCTCGTCTGCGGCAGGAGTGCCTGCCGCGTCATTCTGGTCAGAAGTGCTCATGCTTCTAGCTTGGTGAAAATTCACCTCATTGCCAAAAGGAGAGAGCGCTTCGCTGGGCAGAAACTCGCAGCATAGGGGTTCTCCCCTCTTCTCAGAGCTAGCTCAGCATTGGCTTAGAAGCTCCACAGATGGCAGCTTTTCCCCTGTTCAGGGGTGAGTTTGACCATGCCTGAAGGACAGCGTCGATAAGCGAAATGTCACAAGACGATAACAATTCGCTCAGACTGAGGATGATCCACGCTCAGTTGTTGGCTCAAGCCCATTATTAGCACCCGCAGCCGAGCCTTCAGCCGCGGCGCTGGGCGCAGCCTTCATCGCATCGCGCTCGGCGATCACGGCATCATAGAGCTCGTTTTTGGACACCTTATGGCGCTGAGCCAGTTCCTTGGTCACGTTTTTCACGCGCTCTCCCGCGGCAACGCGCTGCACGGCCTGGGCTACCAGCTCCTCCATTGAGGTGTCCGCCGCCCCGGTTGCGCCGGCGATCACCACCGAAATCTCGCCCTTGACACCATTGCTCGCCCAGTCGGCAAGCTCCGCCAGACCGCCGCGTTTGACCTGTTCATAGGTCTTCGTCAGCTCCCGACAAACCGCGGCCTGCCGCTCGGGGCCGAGAATCTCCGCGGCCTCCTGAAGGGTTGCGGCGATGCGATGCGGGGATTCAAAGAAGCACACCGCCCGCTCTTCTGTACGCAAACTAGCGAGCCAGGTGCGGCGCGCGCCCGCCTTGCGCGGGGCGAAACCATCGAAACAAAACTTGCCCACCGGCAGACCCGACAGAGCCAAGGCGGTGGGTACTGCCGAGGGGCCGGGCAGGCAGGTCACCGCTATGCCCGCATCGTGAGCGGCCTGCACGAGGGGAAAACCGGGGTCGGATACCGCGGGCATGCCGGCGTCGGTGACCACCAGCACCGAGTGGGCCGCAGCGGCGGCAATCAAGTCCTCCACCCGCGCGCTTTCATTGTGATCGAAATTAGAGATCACTTTGCCCTTGATCTCTACCCCCAGCGCCGCCGCGAGGGAGCGGGTGCGACGCGTGTCCTCGGCGGCGATAATGTCTGCCTGCGCCAAGGCGGCGACCAAGCGCGGCGAGGCATCGTAGATATTGCCCAGGGGCGTAGCCGCAATGATCACCCCGCAAGGCAGCGAGTCAGCATAGGTCGGTGGTGCAGGGTGACGCGCGGAGGAGATGCTCATGAGCTCTAGCTTCTCACATCCCCGCGCGCGCCGAGGAAGGCGTACTCTGCCGAACGCGGCGGCACCGAGCGAGAGGGGTTCGCGGCAATCTCCTTAGCGCCCTTTAGCGGTGTCCGGCTCAACATTTAGACTAAGTAGCCATGAGTTCAGCTTCGGCGAGTGCGCATGGCGCTGTAGAGCCGCCCTCCGATTCCCCAGACCGGCCTCGTGCTGCGGCCCCGCTCCTCAATCGCGAACCCCATATGGGCTCGACCGCGGTGCGTGGACGTGCCTGGCGCGGCGGCTCGCTGAGCTCTGAGCTGGTGTGGCGCCGCTGTGACACCCTCATCTTCGTCATCATCGCGGCGCTGTCTTTTTTCACTCGCTTCATCGCCCTGAGCGCCCACACCGCCAGCGGCACCCCGGTATTCGATGAGAAGCACTATGTGCCCCAGGCCTATGACCAACTGCGCAGCATCCACGGCCAGCTCGGGCTGCTCGCGGGCGGCGGAATCGAATCCAACCCGGGCTACGGACTCGTGGTGCACCCGCCCTTGGGCAAGCGTCTCACCGCGCTGAGCGAAGCGATCTTTGGCTATTCCCCCTTGGGCTGGCGCGTGATGGCGGCCCTCTGCGGCAGCGTCCTAGTGCTCGTCATTATGCTGCTCGCCCGCCGTATCTCCCGCTCGTCTCGCGTGGCTCTCTTCGCCGGAATCATTGCGCTATGTGACGGCGTCCTTTTAGTTATTTCCCGCTTCGGCATGCTGGACATCTACCTAGTGTTCTTTGTCCTCTGCGCCTGCTACGCCTTTATCCGCGACCGCGAAGAAGTGACCACACGGGCCCTTCAGCCCGGCCCGGCACCGCTGCGCTTTGGGCTGCGCCCGTGGCTGCTCGCCTGCGGGCTGTTCTTTGGCTTAGCGCTGTCCGTGAAGTGGTCGGGGCTGTACTACATGGCCTTCTTCGGCGTCATCACCGTGTGGTGGGATGCGTGGGTGCGTGCTGGAGCCGGCGATAAGAAGGCCGTGACCCGAACACTATTTCGCGATGCCCCGAAGGCCTTTGTCTACCTCGTCATCCTCCCCGTGGCCTGCTATATCTTCAGCTGGCGCGGCTGGTTCGCCGCAGAGACCTCCTCTTTCCGGCATGCCGCCGAGGAGGGAAAAATTGAGGAGGGTGCATGGTATGCCTCGCTTCCCGATACCGTGGCGAGCTGGGTGTACTACCACGACAAGATGCTGAGCTTCCACTCCTCGCTCACCAACTCCAATGGCCACGAGCACCCGTGGGAGTCCAAGCCCCTGAGCTGGTTGGCCGCCCTGCGGCCGGTGCTCTTTTATTCCGACACCGATATCGCGTGCGGCGATTCCACCTGCCGACGCATGGTCTTTCTTTATGGCACGCCGATAATTTGGTGGCTCACCGTGCCCGTTCTCGTGTGGGCGATCGTGCAGTTCTTCCTGCGTGGCCGCGGCGCCTATCTCATGGTGCTGCTCGGCTTCAGCGCCGGCTATGTTCCGTGGCTCTTCTCCTATGATCGCCAAATGTATTTCTTCTACGCCGTGCCGCTCATCCCGTTCATCATCATCGGCTTAGCGTTGATCCTGAATCAGATGTGGGGCGCAGGCACCACACTGCGACGGCATCCCCTGGTCAGCTCGCATCCGATGGCGCGATTGCGGCTGCACACCTGGCATGTGGGCAGCGTGCTTGCCGTGAGCTATCTCGTTGCGACGGTGGTGTTCTTCGCCCTCTACTCCCCCATCTTCTACGGGATGCTGATCAGCGATGACTACTACTTCACCATCATGTGGCTGCGCAGCTGGCGTTAGCGGAGATCGGTGCTCTGCATGGGCATGGCGGATAGTTGCCGCCACGCCAATTCCAGCGCCACCAATCCTCGATCAGCAAGCCAGTAGCACAGCAGCACCACGGCGCTGAGCCCCACCAGTAGCAGCCAGTACACGCTGTCACGATCGATCGTGCCCAGCACCATATCGCGAGCGCCAAAGCCGAGGCTGAAGGTAAATAGCGCCCCGTAGACGGGTAAGAGGCCCATCGCGATGCGGGAGCGCCACACCGCGCATACGAGGCCGAAGGCCAGAGCAAACCGCACGGTGGCGCCTTCGACGAGCATCCGCGCGAGATAGGGATCAAGCTCGCTTGCCTCCCATGCCTGTTGCACGGAAGCGGCGGCGGCGAAGAGTTGGATGCCCCAGAACAAGAACGCCAGCGCGCAGATCACCAGCAGCACCCGGCTGATGCCCACCCCGATTGCGCGGCGCGATGCTTGTCGACGCCGCTGCGGCTCCACCCCAGCGAGAATCATCTCAGAGAGATCGGGAGGGGTCACCCCCGCCCCATCGGAGTCGTCGGCAACACAAAAATTCAGGCTGCGCTTCAATGCCGCGGCTTCGTTGAGAAAGGCCCGGCAGTCGCTGCACTGGGACAGGTGCGCATCGAGCGCGTCATCATTGATGCCGGTGGGTTCGCCGTCCAGACGGGCAGATAGCGCCGCCTGGACCTGTGCGCAGTCCATCATCTGGTGAGCACTCCGTCGATACTGGCCCGGCCCGAGCCAAAGACGATCACCATGATGAGCGCGGTGATGAGCAGCAGCACATATTCAAACCCGCCCGTGCCGACAAAGACGCCCGAGTCGAGGTGCACGAAATACAGGGCACCAGCCATGACCAGAGCTAATACGGCCGCGGCGATGGTGGTGAGAAAACCCACCACCAATAAGCCACCGCAGGCGAGCTCTGCCATCATGGTGATATAGGCGGAGAGCTTGGGCTGCGGCACGTGCATGGCACTGAAGCTGCCGATGGTCTCATCCATGCCGTCGATCGCGACCTTCTGCCAGCCATGGGCGATGAAGAGGAAGCCGAGCACGGCGCGCAGGAGAAACAGCGCTGCGTCCCTCATTGCTGGTCTATCCATGGTTTCTAAGACTAACACCCCAGCACGGCCACGACCGTCTCAATAAAGCCGCGCGATCACAGCGCGCCGCTGTGCCCTCGCGGCGCGGACACTGCGGCGTATCCGCCTTAGTGGCCTAGCGACGTCACGGCGCGTGCCGCCTCGCCCAGTTCGCGGCCATAGGACGGGCCGTGGGTGGCCGCGTGGACGGCGAGCGGGTGCATCTGGTGCAGCGGGATGAGATCCCGCCAGTTCTCCTCGAGCGCAGAGATGCTCTGATAGCCCTGCACGATCTGATCGAAGAAGGGGGCACCGAATAGCGCCAACATGGCTATATCAGTCAGTGCGGCGCCACCGTGCGCGGCGGGATCGATAAGGATGGGGCCTTCTTCCGAGAAAAGCAGGTTACCGGCCCAGAGGTCGCCGTGGATGCGAGCCACCGGCGGGTTATAGTCACTGGCTTCGATGCGCTGGCAGGCGGCGAGCACGTCGTGATAGTCCTGCTCGGACAGCGTTCCCTGCTGCCGCGCGGTCTCGGCGAAGGGCTGCACGCGCTGCTGAGTGTAGAAGCTGCCCCACTGCTCAGAGGGCGTGCAGTCTTGGGGTTGCGTGCCGATGAAATTCTGTCCCCGAAACTCCTCGCCACCTGGGGCGGGTGGTGCACCATGCGCTGCTGCCCCAGCGCGGTGCATGAACGCGATCTGCCGGCCCGCCTCATACGCTGCCTCTGCGGTGGGGCGCATCTCGGTGACTCGGGCAGTCACGATGGCTGTTTCTGAGGCATCGAGCACCTCCACGATTGCGGCGGGCGCGCCTTCTTTGAGCCACCTCAGCCCGGCAGCTTCAGCGAGGGCCGCCCCGTGCTCGTTAGGTCTTTTGATGAATACATCGTCTCCGTAGGAGTCCATGCCTCCAGCATGCCAAAGATGCACGGCCGAGGTGTGGCGCGCTATCCCCGCCTCACCGTTAAGCCACGAGTGAGACTAGTCAGTCTCCCCCTTGGACGGCTTGGGCGGCAAAGAGTTCAGCAAGGCATCTTCCGCGGACACCCGCGGCTCCTCGCTGGATTCGCTGGATCGCTCGCGATCCCGCCGCAGTTCCGCGATTGAATCTTCTAAGAACTCCAGCACGGAACGCCACTGCACGGCGGTGCGCTGCATGTACTTGTCGAGCTCATCAGTAACAGCATGCTGATCGGCCTCGCGTAGTTCTTCTTCGGCGGCCTCAACTATTGCGCGCTCTGCCTGAGCTTGGGCCTTGCGTGAGCGCAATTCCGCCAATTCCTTGCGCAAACGGCTTACATATTCCTCAGCCTCGGCAAGTTTGACTTCCAGTCGAGCTTCCAGTTCGGTATCACTTCGTTCACTCATGGATCCGTCTTCCTCACAGCCACCGAGCAGGTGACCTCTCACTGCAATGAAGGCCGGTGCGGCGCATGGTGCCAGCGCCAACCCTGATTACACAGTTTCGTTCCTGCTTTGATGTTTTTTATTCACTGGGAAAAGTGGGGTGCAACCAAGGATACTCCCTTGGTGCCTGATGAGCAGTCCTTATGCCGAGGCATTCAGGACCGCGCTCTCGATCGTGTTATTTCGCCGCCGCTCTAGGTGGTCGTTTCCTCGCACCTACACCGGCTCTTAAACGGCCAAACCCCAAGCGCTCGTCCATCGCTTGGGGTTTCCCTCAGGTATCAGGGCTCGTGCGTATCGTCATGGTCAACGGTGTCACTATCGATGCGGGGCGCCGTCTGTACCGACGGTGCCTTCTCCGCGGTGCTGCTCTCAGCGCCACTAGCGGCGCTTGTCGACGCCGCCTCGCGGTCATCTGCCGCTGCATCCGCGTCCTCGTGGCCAGCGCGCAACTCTGCAATAGCGTCTTCTAGGAACTCCAGCACGGTGTGCCAGTGCACGTGCGTCTGCCGTTCATACTCGTCGAGATGATTGACTGCCTCGTGTTGCATCTTCCGTTCCGCAACATCGTCAGGATCATCGGATTTCTTCACGAGAGCAGCGATGTCCTCGCGAATACTTGCTGCATATTTTTCCGCTTCGGCGAGCTTGGCTTTGAGCCTGGACTCCAGATCAGGCGCGCTATGTTCGGACATGAATCAACTCCCTAGAAGAGATTAGTAGCCAGGATCAGCAAGAAGGGGACTACGAGGAACACGCCCACGGTCCACACCACAGCCCAAATCTTTCGTTCTGCGGAGACCCGTGCCAGCATTTCCGCTCCCCGCGGAGGGAGTCCGCGAAGGAAGGGAAGGCCGAAGATAATCAGGGTGGCGAACACATTGAATAGCAAGTGCACGAAGGCGGCCTGCATAGCCAGGGTGCCCTCCGCGCCAGTGAAGCCGAAGGCGGCAATCAGCGCGGTGATGGTGGTTCCGATATTGGCGCCGATAGTAAAGGGGTAAATCTGTCGCAGCGTGAAGGTGCCGGAGCCAGCCAGCGGCACTGCCAGAGAGGTGGTGGTGGAGGAGGACTGCACCATGATCGTCATGAGCGCGCCGGAGAAAATACCGGTGATGGGGCCACGTCCGATGGCGTTGTGCAGCACATCCTTGGCCTTACCCACCATGAGCACCTTGAGCAGCTTACCGATGTTGTTAATCACGGCGAGGATCAACACAACACCGAGCACAATGAGCAGACCGCCGGTCCACACATCGTTCAAGCCGAGAGCACCAACACCACTCTTGAACAGGTCCGCGAGCGGGGTCGTGATGGTCTTGACGAAGGAACCGATACCACTGAAGACTGCGGCAACGATACCGCCATCCGAACCATCAGTGTGGGTGGCCATCCAATTGGAGCTCTTCTCCAATATGCCGAACATCAGCTCAAGCGGAAGCAGAATAAGCACGGCCATCAGGTTGAAGAAATCATGCACGGTGGCTGCGGCGAAGGCGCGTCGGAAAGCATCCTTATCTCGCGCCATACCCAAGCTGACCAAGGTATTGGTCATGGTGGTTCCGAGATTGGCACCCATCAGCATGGGAATAGCCACTGCCATGGGCAATCCGCCGGCCACAAGACCAACCACGATGGAGGTGGTGGTGGAGGAGGATTGGGTCAAGGCAGTGGCCAAAAGACCAATCATCAAGGCCACAATCGGGTTGGAGGCAAAGGAGAAGAGAGCCTCCGCCTGATCACCGGTGGCAATTTTAAAACCGGAGCCGATGACCTTCACGGCCGTGATCAGCACGTAAATTCCGAGGACCACGCCAATCCAGTCGCGGGCATTGGCTGCGGCCCCCTTCAGCGGAATGAAGGAGAGAGGACTGCGCGGGATAGCGACATCGCTCTGCACCGCTTCGGGAGTTTCCGTAGCGGTATGTTCACGACTCTTGGTCTGCATGTAGTTCACATATCTCCGTGTTGAGCATGGACGAGGATCTGCACAGAGTAGAAACAACCGACATAACGCCCTCAAGAACCAAAGGTGAACAAAGGATGAACACCCGGCGGGGTCGGGGATAAAGCACCTGATAGAAGGCTGAAAATAAATTTTCTGTGATCTTAGACGCACCCGCATCGCGGCCAGCTCTGCCTACCCCTTAAAGCACACCCGTGCCATTAAACTTTTCTGAACCCGCACCCCGCTCACGTGGCAAAAGCCCGCTCACACTCACACACTGGGCGACCTTCTCCGCCCCATGCGGGGACAAACACACGACCCATGAGTCAAATAAGCGTACCCTAAGAACTCCCGTTCAGTATGCAGAACCGTGAGCTCCCCCAGCTGACGCCTTCTCGGGTGTCTTTCCAGCTTCTTTTGCGGCCTCGCGCCAGATATCTCTGTTTCAACGCGGTGCACAACCGTCGTTGCTGGCGCCACTGTGAACGGATAGCTGAACTGAATTCGCATGCTCAGCAAGCGACATCTTCCCAGATACTCTCGCTCGCGTGGCCGGCAAAAATAAAATTCCTAGCCTCGGGAGGCGGCGATCAGTGTGCCTCCGCCCTACCGTCGATCCACAACCACGCACTGCGGGACTCAGAGTCGCATAAGGAATCGAGGCCAGCTTCACCCGCCTAGGAAGCCAACACCACCCCCCCCAAAAAAAGGAAGCCAACACCAACCCCCCCCAAAAAAAAGGACGTGGCGTACAAGTGCGATGGACTAAAGCACCATCATAGTGTCCTGATCAACAGACAACACCTGAGCAAGCGTGGGAAAATCGTAGTCTCCTTTGAAAAGCCGCAGGTTTTCCCGCACGGTGTAAGGGATGTAGTCGTCCATGCCGTAGTCCCTAGCGATTTGCATATAAACCTCCACGGCGAAGGTGTAGTCACCGTCATCTGCTTCCTCTTGAACCCAAGCCATTTTCTCTGGAGGAAGCTGAGGACCTACCGAGACAATGTAGTCGTACACGCTTTTCTGATCATTAAACTTCGGAATATCCATCACATACCCTTCTCCCCTACCCCGGCTGAGCTTAGAGCAGGACTGCGCTACCACACGACGCGGAGACTACCACTTTATTCACAGGCCTAGGCTGTAGGCTGCGATCAGCATACTCGTGCTCTACCGTCGATTCATCCACCACCACGAAAAGCCTTCACCCAGCCTTAACACAACAAAACCCCTAGTGGATAACCACTAGGGGAAATGTATTCTGTGGAGCCAAGGAGAATCGAACTCCCGACCTTCGCATTGCGAACGCGACGCTCTACCAACTGAGCTATAGCCCCATACTGCGTCGCAGCGGGTGAGAGCGAACGTGCTCTAACTTACGCGACGCGGCTGACCGCCATTGTAGGACGTTTCGTACTCATCGTAGTAATCGTCGTAGAAGTCGGCGCTGACATCCCTGGTATCGAGGTATTCGAAGTCGGGGCTCTCATCGTCCATGTCGAGGACCACAGCGCCGGGATGGCGCAGGCGCTCGGGCACACCCATCTCTTCGTCCTGGTCCGTGCGAACGCCAAGGCGGGCGCGGCGCAGATGGCGCAGTCGGTGCTGGCGGAGTTGTTGTTCGGCACGTACTTGTTTACGCAGGGCAGAAAGGTAGAGCACGGTCAAGAGCACTGCCGCGACGCTCCACAGCCAAGCCCAGCCGCCAGCAACGATGCCGAGCACAACGCCCACAAGGATTGCCACGCCCAGGCCGATCATGGTGCGCTGACGGCGCTGGTAGCGAGCGTGGGCGAGATTGGCGTCGGCTTCCGGGTCGTACCAGCCGCGGCCGCGTCGAGAAGCAGCAAACTCACGATCCTCATCAGTGGCTTCTACCTCGTGCTCAACGGTGTCATCGGCAGGCGCTTCGGCCTCCGATACCTCGTCTGCGTCCTCATAGTGAGCTGCTGGGTGGAGCAGATCGGAGGGGCCGGTATAGGAGCTGTCGAACTCATAGGCGTCTTCGGCCACAGGAGTGTCTTGCTCAACCTCATCCGTCTCAGCCTCCGCAGCGGACTCCTCGGAGACGGACTCCGCGGCGGCAGGATCCTCTGCTGCTACAGTGTCGACGCTTAGTGCCTGCTCGTCCTCGTCTTTGGTGGTCAGCTCCGCATCGGAAGTGTTCTCGTCGGAGGTGGCCTTATCCGACGCTGCATCCGCCTGGGTGTTGCGTGCTGGCTCCAGCTCCCGCACCACGTCGCCATCGACTTCATCCACCACAGGCTCTGCGGCCACGGTGGTGCGACGAGGAGAGTCATCAATCAGGATGTCTTCGGGATCAATTTCCTCTGCCTCCACAGCGGGCTGCGGGGTTTCGGGACGAATATCGCGACGCGACCAGCGGGGCCGGGTGGCGCGAGGCAGCTCGCCGGAGCCACCCTCGTAGACCACGCGGGTTTCATCGAAGGCCTTATTGGTGCGACGGATCGGCTTTTGACCTCGGAGTGCAAGAGGTGCAAGAACGAAAAGCCACACCACCACCATGACGGCGATCGCGACTGTACCTGACACTGTTTGAGGACCTTCCTAGCTGAGAATAAGCGTGGGAATCATCGGTGCACCACACAACGATGCGAGTGCGCACAGAGTGCACACGGTCATCACCGGCGCGCGGAGAGGGGATCCCACTCTTGTCGGTACTTAACACTAGTTGTGAATGCTATTGCGGCTGAGACAGCCACGCCGAGTCAGCTCATTATTTATTCCGTGCCTGCACTGTTTAGAGCACTCGGTGGAGGCGTCGTAGACGCTCTATCGCCGGCACCGCATAGTCGTTGCGCAGGATCGCCACGAGGCAATGGTCCTGCCAACGACCGTTGATATGCAATGCCTCGCGCAGATATCCTTCCTCGCTAAAACCACAATGCTCGAGCACGGCAGCAGAGGCGGGATTGTGGGGAAGGTAGGTGGCGGTCACCCTATTCAGCTGCAGGTGGCCGAAGGCGTAGTCCACTCCGAGTGCACAAGCCACGGTGGCGATTCCTCGTCCGGTGTAGTCGCTATCCACCCAATAGCCAATCCAGCACTCGCTCAGCGCGCCCCGTTGAATATTGCCGAGAGTCACCTGCCCCACAAAGCGTCCATCGAGTTCGATCACCATGGGCACGATTTCACCGTTCATGCCGGCCTCTTCCAATATGCGGAAGGTGTCCTTCCACGCGCGGGCGGAGTGCGCCTGCTCCCATGTGCCCTCAACCGTTGGCTCGACCGGCTCAAGAAACTCGCGGTCTTTGATGCGCAAGGCACGCCAGTGTGGGCCATCGCTGTAGGTCACGGGGCGAAGCCGCAGCTCCTCGCCTCCGGGTAGGCGCACAGCGATTGTCGGCCGCGGTTCACAGCCAGTGGGCGCCACGTGCGCCCGCACGCTATGTCGAACGCGCGTGAACAAACCGAACATAGAGATCGTGTGGTCGTTGAGATCGAATACTGAGCTGCCGTGGAGTAATGATGCGTCTGTCCTAGCGGCCTTGGGCGAGGAAGATCACGTCCACAATATCTCCGGGGCGGATCTCGGTGACGTCTTCCGGAATACGAATAATGGCGTTCGCTTCGCTCAACCCAGCCAGCAGATGCGCCGGGGCACCGCCGGCGCCAGCGAGGCCTTCGACGAGATAGTCCTGGGTCTGGGCATCGCGCATCAGCCGCGCCCGCACAAAGCCGCGGCGGCCCGGGCGGGAATCCACGTGGTTGAGGGCTCGCGCCCGCACGAAACGACGCTGCGTACTGGTTTTGCCGAGGCTGCGGCGAATCCACGGACGGATGAAGGTCTCGAAAATCACCAGCGAGCTCACCGGGTTCGAGGGGGTCAAAAATACCGGCGTGCGCTCCTCGCCGAGCACACCAAAGCCCTGCACGGAACCTGGGTGCATGGCCACACGGGTGGTGTCGATATCGCCGAGCTCTCGCAGTACGTCCTGAATAGTGCGGGAACTGGCTCCGCCGACAGCACCAGAGATCACAATTAGCTCCGAGCGCAGCGTTTGGCCTTCAATAATCTCCCGCAAGCGGCGTGGTTCACCCGCGGCGATACCCACACGATGCACCTCGGCGCCCGCTTCCTTTACTGCGGCGGCGAGGGCATAGGAGTTGATGTCATAGACCTGCCCGAGCCCTGGTTCGCGGTCGATATCAACGAGCTCCGCGCCAACGGAGATCACCGATACCCGCGGCCGCGGGTAGACCAGCACCTTGGAGCGCCCCACCGCCGCCAACAAACCGATCTGAGCGGGCGCGAGAGTCACCCCCGGGGCGACGGCCACGTCTCCGGGCTGGATGTCTTGGCCCACGCCGCGCACAAATTCGCCCGAGCGTACCGGCCGGGTAGCCACCACGCGCTTCGATCCACGATCGGACCACTCCAACGGGAGCACGGCGTCGGCAAGCGTAGGCAGGGGTGCGCCGGTGTGCACGCGCACTGCTTGTTTGGGTTGGAGACGCAGCGGGCGCTGGGAGCCGGCAGGGACCTCGCCCACCACGGGCATGGATGTTTCCGCCACGGGCTCAGGGGCGAGCTCCGGCACGTCCTCGCCGCCGCGTGCGGGGCGTCGGGAGAGCCCGCGCTCGCCGCCAACGTCCACGGCCCGCACTGCATAGCCATCGATAGCGGCCTGCGGGAAGCCCGGCAGCGGCTTGGTGGCCTTGATTTCTTCGGCACACATCATGCCGAGGGCTTCCGCGATAGCGATCCGCACCGGTTCCGGGGTGGCCGCAAGCGTGGTTATTAGCTCGAGCTGTTTCTCAACCGATCTCACAAGCTCACTAACTCCTTCGGTATCGCGTGTACGGCCAGCGCGGCAGGGCTTATCCGCCCCGTGCTGTGTAAAGAATTATTCTAGCCGCGTCGTTTCTTAGATTCCCGCTCCGCAAGCATCTCTTTAATGGCGCGCTTGAGCCCGGGACCGTACTCGGGGTGGTCGAGACCAAAATCCACGCAGGCCCGGATAAATCCGCCTGGGTTACCCAGATCATGGCGCTTGCCTTCGTGAATCACGATGTGCACGGGGTGGCCTTGCTCAATCAGCAGCTCGATGGCATCGGTGAGCTGCAGCTCCCCGCCCTTTCCCGGGGGAATGCGGCGCAGCGCATCAAAAATCGAACGATCCAGCAAATAGCGGCCCGTGGCCACGAAGTTCGACGGCGCTTCATCAGCATCGGGCTTTTCCACCATGCCCACTACCTTGCGCACACTGCCTTCGCCGCACTCCTCGACGTCGAAGACACCATAGTTCGACACTTCATCGTGCGGCACCTCGAACGCGCACAGAACCGAACCGCCCTTCTCCGCGCGGACCTTCGCCATGTCCGCCATCACGCCCATGGGCATCACGATGTCGTCGGGCAGCATCACGGCCACCACATCTTCGTCATCATCGAGGACCGACTCCGCCAAACCCACTGCATGGCCCAAGCCCAGGGGGTGATCCTGCTCTACAGGCACGGCGTCGATCAGGGTTTCCGCACGCTCCACCTTGCGCAGCTGATCCATTTTGCCGCGTTCGCGCAGCGTGTCCACCAGTTCGGGATAGGGCTCGAAATGTGCGAGCACATCGGATTTTTGTGGCGCGGTGATAATAGCCAACCGAGAAGCGCCCAGCTGGGAGGCCTCTTCAGCGATTAACTCGATACCGGGGGTGTCCACTACCGGCAGGAGTTCCTTAGGGACGCGTTTGGTTGCGGGCAGGAAGCGGGTGCCTAAACCCGCAGCCGGCACAACCACAGTCTTAACAGAGTGTTCGTGATTCTCGATTGGCACGGTCATAACTGTTAAGACTACCTACCTCTGTCCTCACTTCCATGCTTTGACTCTCCGCGTGCCTATGCTGGGGCTATGAGCGCAGAGTCCTCCCCCACCGAGCATGCCCCAGAGAAATCTCGTATCCGCCGCGAGATGATCGCTCGACGCCGCGCGCTGAGCACCGTCGCACGCGAGGCAGCCAATGAAGCCCTGTGCACCCATGTGTCCAATCTCATGATGTCCATTGGTGCCCGACGCGCCGCCGCCTATGTGCCGCTGGCCACCGAGCCAGGCGGCGACGCGCTCGTCCCAGTTCTCACCTCCTGCCTCGAACAGCTCTATCTGCCCATTTCCGAGCCGCAAGGACAACTGAGCTGGGCGGAGTTTCGCGGCTTCGAGCGCACCCGCACCGGCCCCTATTCCATCCCCGAGCCCACCGGCCCGCGCCACCCGAGCAGTATATTGAGCGAGCTCGACGTCATGCTCGTGCCCGCTCTGGCGGCTACCCCGCAGGGGTGTCGTTTAGGCAAAGGTGGCGGCTACTACGATCGCGCGCTGGCCTCCCGCGCGGCGCTTCGCCCCCTCGCCGCTGTGTTGCTTTTCGACGATAACCTGCTGCCGCAGCTGCCTACCGAGGATCACGACGCGCCCGTGGACATCATCATCACTCCCTCGGCGATCCGCAGCGTGGAATAGCACTCCGCTAGCTCACCCCCCGCGAGAATGGGGAACCTGCTCCTAGCGCTGCTGCGTCTATTGAAGATATGAGCTCCTCTCTTGATTCTCGATTACGTTCTTTTACTCAAGCCCTCCACACCCCGAGCTATCATCGCGCCCGCCTGCTGCGCTGGTGTATCGCCGGTCTTTGCCTCGTGGTGGCCGCCGTATCTGCGCTGGCGCCTCTGCGCAGCAGCGACCCCGCCGCGGTGGTACTCAGCCGCGATGTGTCCGCCGGCGAGGAGATCGACTCTGCCGATCTCATAGTGATCTCCGTGCCCGATCGGCTGCGCCCAGAGGGCGCCTATGCCGCGGTGGAGGATGTCAGCGGCCAAGTGGCGGCCTCGGCACTCCGCACGGGGGAGATCCTGCACCCGGCGCGGGTACTCGGACCCGAGCTCACAGCACAGCTCGCCACGGGCTCACCGACTATCCCCGATGCCACGATGGTGCCGATCACCGTGGCCGATCCCGCCGTGGCCGGCTTGCTCCAGCACGGCGATAGCATCAGCATTCTCACATGGGCCGATAACCGCGAGGAGACGGTCACGATCGCGGAGCACGCTCGAGTGGCGCTGACCCACCACCCAGTGGATACGGACGCACAGCCGGGCACCATCCTGGTGGTGCTTTCCCAACCAGAGGCGCACCAGGTGGCGGCTGCGGCACTCCACGGCCCCCTCACTGTCGTGATCACCGGAGCCCGCGCCCGAAAGAACACAGGGATTCCCTAGCAGAGGAGGAACACACGGAGCCTTCATATCCACCGGTAGCGGAAAACAGGCCACTTAACGGATGGATGGGAAACTGGGCTAAAGTACAACCTTGACTTTAAGGCGGTCCCCTAGCGCCCACCACGTACTGCACGCCGGTAGGAACTGGCACTCGCCAAGGGTTCTTGTGTCTATTGCCTTTGCTGCATGCAGTGACGCTTCCTGACACCTGTGCTTTTCGCCCACTCCATCTCTTTATTTTTAAGGACGCTTTCTATGTTCAAGGGTTTCCGCGACTTCATCTTGCGGGGTAATGTGATCGATCTTGCTGTGGCGGTCGTGATCGGCTCCGCTTTCACGGCCTTAGTTACTGCCTTCTCTGATAACATCATCGAACCGGTGCTGGCGTTATTCGGTTCCACCGATGTCCAAGGTCTTGCCTTCCAACTCGACCACGATAAGCCCGGTACCGTAGTAAATGTGGGCAAACTCATCACGGCAGCACTGAACTTCCTGATTATGGCAGCCGTAGTTTACTTCCTGTTTGTTGCTCCGATGAACAGATTCCGAGCTCTGCAAGCCGCCCGTAAGGGAGTAACTGAGGATGAGGAAGCTCCCAGTTCTGTGGAAGCAGAGCTACTCGGCGAGATCCGCGATTTGCTCCGAGCTCAAGCCTCGTCCCCCACCGCAGCTCTCGACGGTAGTGCCGAAACGCAGAGCTCTTCTCCAAAGGAGAAGCACTAACGCACTTGAGTGTTGCGCCTCTGCGCAACTGCTTCTATCACGACGCCGCCCCAGCCTGGCACCCTCATGGTGCTAGTCTGCGGCGGCGATTATTCTGCGCTTAGGCGCTAGTCCCCGTGATGCGGCGGGCGGTTCTGCGTCCAGAACTCGGCGCTGAGCCGCCCATCTTCGTCTATGGGAGCACGTTCTTCCACCACGCCGTCGCTATCGACATCGACGGTGCGGTCGCGATCTCCGCGTGTATTTTCGGCTCCGGTGATGCGGCGATAGAAGTCAATCGAGTCCACGCTGCGATCAATATTCTCCGCATCGGAGAGGCGACGGGCGCGGCGGCGCGGCCGCGATTTTCTCGACGGGGGTTGTGTCACTAGTCTTCTACACTCCAATTCTGCAGCTGCTCGATCACGTGATCCACCAGCGGCAAGAGCGTGGCCATGCCATCGCGAATCGCCGCCCGAGACGGGGCGATATTAACCACCACGGTGGAGCCAGACACCCCAGCCACGCCGCGGGAGACGCACGCATCCACGGCGCCGCAGGCCAGCCCGGAGGAGCGTAGCGCCTGGGTGACACCGTTGAGTTTCAGATCCAGCACTGCCTCGGTGGCTTCTGGGGCCTTATCGCGCGGCCCCACCCCGGTACCGCCGATGGTGATCACCAGATCGGCGCCACCGACCACGGCGGTTTCAATGGCGGTACGGATTGCGGATTCATCCGAACGCACCGACACGACCGCGTCGACCGCATAGTTGCCCTCTTCGAGCAGCTCGGTCACGAGGCGGTCGGTGTCTTTGCCGCTGGCGATGACGTGGTCGGTCACCAACACCACGAGGGCGTGGTGCACGGTGCGCCGGCCAGCGACTTCTTCCCGTTCGGAGGCCTGCAGAAATTCTGCCGATGGTTCCTCGATGTCGGCGAGGCGTTGCGCAGCTCGATCAGCTGCGGAGTTGAAGTTATCGTCAACCATGTCGACCTTTTCTGATCGGGGAATCTACGAGTGCTGGATATCAATCTACTCGTTCGGCAGCGTAACCTCGACCATTTGCGGATTCTCGCCATTGTCATCGACAATCTCCAGCTTGATCGTAGCCCCGAATTCTTGGGAGCGCACCGCTGTGATCAGCGCATCTGCACTGTCGATGGCGCGATCATCAACCCGCGAAATAATATCTCCGGGCTTCACTCCAGCGGCCTCGGCGGGGCTACCCGGCTCCACCTCGGCCACCACGGCGCCATAGGGCGAGGGGCTGCGCGATACCCGTGCACCGATAATCGGCTGCTTCACCTTGCCTGTCTCCACCAACTGGTTGGCCAGCCGGCGCGTCTGGTTGGAAGGAATAGCGAAGCCGACACCAATGGAACCGGCGCTTCTGCCGCCCCCGGTGGAGGTGGTGGCAATCACCGAGTTCATTCCCACGAGGTTGCCCTGCATGTCCACCAGCGGGCCACCGGAGTTGCCGGGGTTGATCGCTGCGTCCGTTTGGATGGCGTCGATAAGCGAGGACTCGCCGGCGCGATTGCCTGCGGCTCGGATTGGGCGGTTCAGGGCGGAGACAATACCGCTGGTCACCGTGGCCTCGAGCCCGAGGGGCGAGCCGACGGCCACCACCTGCTGGCCCACCTTGAGATCATCGGAATTACCGAAGGTCATCACGGTGAGATTGCGGGCGTTACGCAGCTTAATCACGGCCACGTCGGTATCGGAATCGCCGGCGATGAAATCGGCCTGATAGTGCTGGCCATCGTGCATCGTCACGACGATCGGGGAATTCTCACTGCCAGCCACCACGTGGTTATTGGTCAGGATGAGCCCGTCTTCGGAGATCACCGAGCCCGAACCTTCCGCGGTTTGGGTGGTAATCGATACCACGGCCGGCAGCACCCGGCTGGCGACGTCTTCCACGCTGCCCTCCGCAGCAGCGCCGGTGCGCTCCACGGGCTGTTCGGCGAGCGCGTTGACCCGATCCGAGCGCGGCGAGCTACCCGTACCGGAATTAGCCACCACCAGACCGGTGATGCTGCCGGCGGCGACCGCGCCCACAAGCATCATGGCCATCGCCGTGACAAAGCCGACTTGGCGCTTCGGTTTCTGCTGCGGTGCGGCGGGATCGCTATATCCGCCCTCCGACGCCGCGTTGGAGCCCGGCTGTTGGGCGCCCGGCTGTGGCTGCGCGGGCGCGCCCTGCTGCGGCGCCGGCTGATCGGCCGGCCCGAATTGCTGGGTAGGTTGTTCCTGCCAGCGGCCATAAGGGTTGGTGCTCGGGGACTGCCAGCCGGACTCGGCGCCATGAGCCTGCGCGGACTCGGTGGATTCTGATCCGTTCTGCTGGCCCCACGAGGGAGACTCGGAGGGACGGGGCGTGGTGTTATCTTCGTTCATAAATCCTTATTATTCACCTTGATTGTGGGGAATGACTGGCGAAGAATATCGCGCTTACTGACAGTTGTCTGTCAGTTTCCTTGGAAGCCCGCCGCCTAGTTTTCTCGGTTACGTTCCCACAGCGCGCCGAAGATTTCTTCGCGCGAGCCCTGCTGCGGAAATTCCTTCATGGGGCTCTCGCGCTTATCGACGTCGCCCTCCGTCGGCTCCATCTCCTCGTCTTGGGCCTCCGGATTGCTGGGCTCACCCGGCAGCTGCACGCGCATCAGCGCCCCGCCGCTCTCGGATTCCTCGGCGACGATCGTGCCGGCATGGCGTTCGATCACCTGCTTGACGATAGCCAGCCCCAGCCCGGAGCCGGGCATGGAGCGCGATTGCACCGAGCGGTAGAAACGCTGGAACACCTTCTCGCGATCTTCCACCGGAATACCCGGCCCGGAGTCCGCGAAGGTGAGCTCCACCAGATCCTCCCGCACCGGGTTCATGGCGATGCGCACCACCCCATCGGAGGGCGACCACTTGGCCGCATTATCCATCAGGTTCAAGGTGGCGCGCCCCAGCGCGAAGGGATCACCATAGAGGAACCAGTCGGTGGTCTGCATCTCAAAGACCACATCGGGGCGGCGCCGCTCCACACGGGAGAGCGACTCCTCCATGACCTCGGCGAGATCAACCAGCTCCACTACTTGTTGGGGGCCATCTTCGCGGGCCAAATCCACGAGATCACCAATGAGGGTGGACATCTCCTCGATCTGGGCCACCACATCGCGCTCGAGATCGTTGCGGTCCTCCTCGCTGATCGCCGCCCCATTGCTGCGGGTAACCATCATCAACAGCTCGATATTGGTGCGCAGCGAGGTCAAGGGGGTTTTCAGCTCGTGCCCGGCATCGGCCACTAGCTCCGCTTGGCGGATGCGGGAGGCCTGCAGGGCCGCCAGCATGTCGTTGAAGGAGCGGGTGAGCTGCGCCAGCTCGTCATCGCCGACCACGGGGATCGGGCGGAGATCGTCCGTGCGGGCCACATAGTCCACGGCCTGCTGTAGCCGGCCCACAGGCCGCAGGCCGGTGCGAGCAATCACCATGCCGGTGGCAATGGCGATGAGCACGCCCACGCCACCAATGGTGAGCAGCATCAGTCCAAGGCTGGTGATGATGCGGTGGGTGTTTTCGAGGTCTTGGGCCAGAATCACCGTAGCGCCATAGTCATTGCGCACCGCCACCACGCGCTCATCGCCGTTATTGCGGCGGCTGAGCTGCTGGGCGCCATTAATCACCCGGATTTCGTCGAAAAGCTGAATCTGATCGCCCACCCCAGAATGCGAGCCGGGCGGGAAATACGCCACGCGCATGGAGGGGTTGTAGTTCTTAAAGCGCAGGATCTCGGCTTCCGGGTTGTAGACAAACACCGGATCGAGGCTCTTCGACAGCAGAGTTTCCGCTTTGCTCTCGAGCTCACGGTCGACCGAGTTCGTCATCGCGGTCGATACCGTCCAGTAGGCGGCGATGGTCATGATTCCTACGGCGACGGCCACCATAAAGGCCGCGACCATAGACAAACGCCACCGCAGCGGGGAGCGATTCCACCCGCCGAGGCGCCTATCCATTTCAGCATCGGTGCCCGAGTCGGCGATATCACCGTCCTCGGGCACTGATGTGGACTGCCGCAGAATCACGGTGCAGTCTCACGCAGCACGTAGCCGACACCCCTCACCGTGTGAATCAGGCGCGGCTCGCCATCGGCCTCGGTCTTGCGGCGCAGATAGCCGATATACACCTCGAGTGCATTGCCGGAGGTGGGGAAATCATAGCCCCATACTTCCTCGAAGATCGCGGAACGGCTGAGCACATGCGTCGCCCTAGAGAGCAGTAGCTCAAGCAACGCGAACTCGGTGCGGGTGAGGCTTATCTGACGCTGGCCGCGGAACACATCGCGGGTTTCGGGGTTCAGGCGCAGGTCGGAATAGACCAAATCGGCGGTGGTTTCCGGGCCGATGGCATCGGCGGCGGCGCGGCGTAGCAGGGAACGCACCCTGGCCAGCAGCTCCTCGAGTGCAAAAGGCTTGGGCAGGTAGTCATCGGCACCCGCATCCAGCCCGGCCACGCGGTCCGAGACACCATCGCGTGCGGTGAGCACCAGAATGGGACGATCATCGCCACGGCTGCGCAAGGTGCGGCACACCTCGAGGCCATCGACGCGCGGCATCATCACGTCCAAGATCAGCAGATCGGGCTGCTCCTGTTCGGTGAGGTCCAGAGCGTCTTGGCCATCCTCGCCCATGACTACCTCATAGCCATTGAACGTCAGGGAGCGGCGCAGCGACTCGCGTACCGCTTGTTCGTCATCAACTACCAGAATTTTCATGAACTCTATTGTGCCCTATGTATCGCCAAACATACCTACGATGACGCCAATTTTAGACTCTTTACAGAAAGCTTTTTAGCCGCTGACAGCGAACCCACAGCTTTGCTGTGACCTGCCTCGCCACCGCCCCACACAGACGGCCGCCACCCCTTCCCCACTACCCAGCGTCGTGCCGTGGGCGGGGTGGCGGATAGACAAAAACCCACCGCCGTGGGGCGATGGGTTCGTGATTATCCCAGCTGGGCGCCAGGCGCACCAGCGGAGATAAGTGCAAGGTGTTATTCGCGCTTAGAACTGCTCGAGGTCCACCAGGCCGAGCTTGGCGGCCTTCACCAGACGCTTCGGAATGCGGTAGGTCTGGCCGTCGATCTTGACTTCCTGGAGTGCCACGTTGTTGGCCTTCCACTGAGAGCGACGGGAACGAGTGTTGGCACGCGACATACGACGCTTTGGTACTGCCATGATGTATTCCCTCCTTTAGGCCTTCTTGTTGCGGCGAACTCGGTTGCCGTAACGACGTTGGAACTTCTCGACTCGACCAGCGGTGTCCATGACACGCTGAGCGCCGGTCCAGAACGGGTGAGACTCGCTGGTGACGTCAACGACGATAAGCGGGTACTCGTTGCCGTCCTCCCACTCGACGGTGCGAGAGCTACCGGCGGTGGAGCGGGTCAGGAACTTGTGGCCCGTACCAGCATCCTGGAAAACTACCCAGTGGTAGTCAGGGTGGATGTCCTTCTTCATAAACTTCGATTCCCTCAGGGTTGAACTTCAGGTCGGTCGCACGCATCACGCCGGCATAGTCCTTAAAAGATATAAGTGGCCACCCGCGGCGCACGTCGTGCCTGAGTTGGGTTTCTTTAGGTGTGCAGTTCTGCGCGGCAGCCACGGCCACCGAAAAGATGACTATGTGCTGCTGAGCGCGGTTCGCTCATCGCCACCACCCATGCAGTGCGCGCAGCGCGCATAGGCGTGCACGATGGCACTCGAAACATCCTACACACCGGCATTGTTCCTGCAAAACTCCCCCGAGCTCGCACTACCTCCACGCCCCCGTGCTGCCCTAGGGGTGGGGCAGCGATAAGGGTGGCGTCGATAAGCCACGCACAGGGCTCTAGATATATAGAGCCTCCTGCGTAATGACATGTAATCCGCGCGCCACATCCACCCCACACACCCCAGCAGTGGCCGGCACGACAGTAAATGAGCAAGCGATTAGGGATTTCACGCGAAAACATGTATTGTTATCGCTTGCTGTTGTCGAAGTATTCGTTTACGCCCCGTCGACGTGGCTGTGAGCCGCGCCCCGATGCCTTTTTTATTTTTAAGGCCTTGTGCGAGCAGCGGCTCCAGAAGAGTCAGACGTGGGCGGCTAGGAGAAGGAAACCCATGTCGGCTATTTGCCAGGTAACGGGACGCAAGCCGAGTTTCGGCAAGTCCGTCTCGCACTCGCACCGACGCACTAACCGCCGTTGGAGCCCCAACGTGCAGCGTCGTCGTTTCTACGCCCCTTCTTTGGGTCGTACCGTAACTCTTAATGTGTCCACCAAGGGCCTGAAGATCATCGACCGCGATGGTATCGACGCCGTTGTTACTCGTCTCATCGCACGTGGGGAGAAGATCTAACTTATGGCACGTAATGACATCCGCCCGATCATCAAGCTGAAGTCCACCGAGGGCACCGGCTACACCTATGTGACTCGGAAGAACAAGCGCAATAACCCCGATCGCATCACGCTGAAGAAGTATGATCCGATCGCCCGCAAGCACGTCGAATTCCGCGAGGAGCGATAATCTATGGCTAAGAAGTCTAAGATCGCCAAGAACGAGCAGCGCAAGGAAATCGTCGCCCGCTTTGCGGAGCGTCGCGCTGAGCTCAAGGCCATCATCAAGAACCCGAACACCTCTGACGAGGACCGTTTGGATGCGCAGTACGAGCTGAACCGTCAGCCCCGCGACGCCTCCCCGGTCCGCGTGCGTAACCGCGACGCCCACGATGGTCGTCCCCGCGGCTACCTCCGCAAGTTCGGCCTGTCCCGTGTCCGCGTTCGCGGCATGGCTCACCGTGGTGAGCTTCCGGGCGTCCGTAAGTCCAGCTGGTAATTAGGGAGTTTCAATGAAGCGTAATTTTAAGAAGGCGCGGATGGAACAGTCCCGCCGCCCCAAGAAGAACCCTCTGAAGGCTCTGGGTATCGAGAAGGTTGACTACAAGGAAGTCAACACTCTTCGTACCTTCATCTCTGACCGCGGCAAGATCCGTTCCCGCCGCGTCACCGGGCTCACCCCGCAGCAGCAGCGCCAGGTCGCTACCGCTGTGAAGAACGCCCGCGAGATGGCCCTCCTGCCGTTCACCAGCCGCTAAGCCGACTGGGACGCACTCTAATCGCTTACGCGATGACAGCGCACTGTTGCCGCTGGCATTCGTGACACGGCAAGAGTTTTCAGCAGTACAAGGCGCATATCTCCCACATTCGGGAGCTATGCGCCTTTTGCTTATCTCCAGGCTTGGTAGTCTTGTGCTAACCGTCCACCTCGCACAAGAAAGCCCACCTGTGCCCACTTCACTGCATCCCTCCCTCCGCCAACTACTCGAGCAAGCGCCCCAGTGCCACAGCCTCGCCATGGCTCGTGACATCCTCGAGGAATCCCATATTCTGCTGCGCAACGCTATCTCCCACGAGGACAAGGTAGATGCGTGGTCGCTCACCCGGTGGTTCTCCGATGTGGTGCAGGCCGTGCTGCACTCCCCCGCGGTGTCGCAGCTCTGCGGTGGCGCCACCATCGTGGTCACCGGCGCCTTCGGCCGCGGCCATGGCCTGCCCACTTCGGGTGTGCAGTGGCTCAGCGTGCTCCGCGAGGGGCAGAGCAGTGACGACGCCGCCCTCGCCCGCTTCTGCGAATCGGCCGGCCTGACCGTGCACGCCACCCCCGATAGCTTCACCCCCGCGGATAAGCAGGAATGGATCCGCCGGATCCACGCATCGGTCGAGCGCGGCGATGGCGAAGCCATGGGGCTCTTCGCCGATGCCGGCACCTGGGTGGCCGCCGAACTCGCGGCCGCGGTGGCCAGCGATGCCGAGCTGAGCACCCCGCTGCTCAGCCACGCCGCGAAGGTGCGCCCGCCGGCGATCGAAGTCATCGATGGCCTACCCAAACGCGACCGCGTCGTGGATATGCACGCTGAGCTGGTGGTACCGCTAGCCAAGCTGGCCCGGTGGGCGTCGATACGCGCCGGCAGCACCGTGACGGAAACGGATCGCCGCATCGCCGCCGCGGAGGTGGCGGGCGTGCTCAGCCATCACGAAGCCGCCTATGCTCGGGAGGCATGGACGGCGGCGATTACCCTCCAGTTGCACCGCTGGGCGGACCGCGCTGGCGGGCACGTCATGCGCTGGGATCTGCTCCCGCAGTTGGATCGTTCCGCCTTTGGCGCAGCGTCCCGACTACTATCGGATGTCTTTGCAGCCGTTGAGGCTCGCTATAATCAGGCGCACAGCGTCGAGGAGGGAAAATAATGGCCGGAGCAGTAGGACGTCCCCGCAAAAATAGCGATCGTCGGCGCGGCAACAATGCCCGAGAGGAAATCCTCGACGCCGCCGCCGAGTTGTTCACCACTAAAGGTTTTTCCACCACCTCCACCCACGAGATCGCGGATGCGGTGGGCATGCGCCAGGCGAGCCTGTACTACCACTTTCCTTCTAAGTCGGATATCTTTCTCACCCTGCTGAAGTCCACGGTGGAACCGTCGATGGTGGTGGCCGCGGAGCTTGGCGCCTCGGATATCACGCCCGAGATGCGCTTGTGGGCCCAGGTGGCCGCCGAGACGCGGCATTTGCTGTCCACGCGATGGAATGTGGGCAAGCTCTATCAGCTGCCGATGGCCGCCTCGGAAGAGTTCACGGAGTTCCACCGCCAGCGCGGGGATCTTTCCCAAATCTTCCGAGACCTCGCCGCGGAGATCGTCGGCCCCGATGATCCTCGCACCTTCCTGCCCCGACATATCGCCCAGTCGGTGGTAGATATGCGCCCCAATGATGGCACTATTCCCTTCCCACTGGCGATCGATAGCCTGCCCGAGCCGACGGTGATCTTGGCCGACGCCGCCCTGGCCGTGCTCAACGCCGAGCTGCCAGAGCGCCGCGAAGAAACGGCACTGGAGCTCATCACCAAGGTGCAGACCAGCTAGTCCGCGCTCTCCGCGGCCTCGCCGCTGCGCTCGAGCAGCCGATGCGCCAAGGTAATCAGCGGGGTATCCACCATTTCCCCATCGAGGGAGAAGGCGCCCGGGTGCCGGCGGCTTTCCGCCGCGATGCGCTGGGCCCAGTCCAGCTGTGCCGCACTCGGGTGAAAGGCGCGACGCACCGTCTCCACCTGGCTGGGATGGATACAGGGATAGGCGGCAAAGCCCATGCGCGCCGAGTCGAGCGCCTCTGTGTAGAGCCCCTCGAGATCCGTGAAGTCTTGATACACCGCGTCGATGGCGAACTTGCCCGCCGCTGCGGCGTGAATAAGGGTGTGGGAGCGCAGATAGTCCAGCGGCGCCCGATAGCGGCCCGGATGGGGCTCATCGTCTTGCTGGCGCGAGCTCGCCCCGCCGAGGCCGATGGTGAAATCATCAGCGCCCCAATACAGGCCCACCACCCGCTCATCGCGGGCGATCTCGGCGGTATGCAGCAGCGCCTCCGGCAGCTCAATGATCGGCACAATATCGAGTCCGTCGAGCAACGGGGAATCCGGCAGCGGGCCGGTGACCTTCGGAATAATCACCGAACGATAGGGCGTCTCTGCGACGCAGCGAAGATCATCCTCGTGGTGCTCATCCTGCGGGCCCACCACCCGCACGAAGGTGCGTGCCGGGTCGAGATCGGACTCGCGAATTGTGGCGTAGGCACTCGCCCGATCCACCGTCCCAGCACCATCTTCGAGATCGAGGATCACCATATCCGCCCGCGCGGCGGCCTTGGGGATGATCTCTGGGCGATTAACGGGGGCGAAGAGCAAAGCGGGCCCTGCGAGATGGAAAGTGCTCATGCCAGATCAGTCTAGCTGTCACCGTCCTACTCGCAGGGCCTATTGCCCGCGGCGCCGGATTTAGTGCGCGAAGTGGCGGGCGCCGGTGAAGTACATCGTCACGCCGGCCTTGGTGGCTGCCTCGATCACTTCATCATCGCGGATGGAGCCGCCGGGCTGCACCACGGCACGAACTCCAGCCTCAGAGAGCACCTCGAAGCCATCGGCGAAGGGGAAGAAGGCATCGGAGGCAGCCACCGCACCGCGGGCGCGCTCCTGCTCCCCTGCCAGGGTATTGGCGCGCTCGACCGCGAGCTTGGCGGCGTCCACGCGATTGACCTGACCCATGCCCACACCCACGGTGGCGCCATCGTGGGCGAGCAGGATGGCATTGGACTTGGTGGCGCGCACCGAGCGCCATGCGAACTCGAGATCGGCCAAGGTGTCCTCGTCCACGGCCTCACCGGCGGCGAGGGTCCAGCCGGCCGCGGTGTCGCCCTCGGCCTGGAGGCGATCGCGCTGCTGCACGAGCAGACCACCGGAGATCTCGCGGGTCTCATACTGCTGCTGCTCGGGGGCGGGGCAGAGCAGGATACGAATATTCTTCTTCTGCTGCAGGATCTCTACCGCACCGTCCTCATAACCGGGGGCGATAATCGCCTCGGTGAAGATCCCGGAGACGGTTTCTGCCATCTCCTTAGACACGGCACGGTTGGCGGCAATGATGCCGCCGAAGGCAGACATCGGATCGCAGGCGTGGGCGCGGCGGTGTGCCTCCGCAATGGACTCCTCCGATACCGCGATGCCGCAGGGGTTGGCGTGCTTGATGATCGCCACGCAGGGACGCTCGTGGTCCCAGGCGGCGCGCCAGGCGGCGTCGCCATCGGTGTAGTTGTTGTAGCTCATCTGCTTACCGTGCAGCTGGGTGGCGCGCGCCAGTCCCTCGTGCTCGGCGTCGTTGAGATACAGGGCCGCGCTCTGGTGCGGGTTCTCGCCATAGCGCAGGGTTTCCTGCAGGGTATAGCTGGCGCCGCGCCATGCGCGGAAGGTGTTGTCGGCATCGTCCTGCTGGTGCAGCTGCTCGCCCATCCAGGTGGCCACGGCCACGTCATAGGCAGCGGTGTGCCGGAACGCCTCGGCGGCGAGCTCGGTGCGCTCGGCCCGGCTAAAGCCGCCGCTGGAGAGCGCTTGGGAGATGGCGTCGTAATGCGCAGGCGAGGTGACCACGGCCACCGAGGGGTGGTTCTTCGCGGCGGCACGCACCATGGAGGGACCGCCGATGTCGATCTGCTCCACGCAGGCGTCGAAGTCGGCGCCGGAGGCCACGGTTTCGCGGAAGGGGTAGAGATTCACCACCACCAGCTGGAAGGCCTCCACGCCCAGCTCCTCGAGCTGGGAGAGGTGATCGTCCTTGCGGGTGTCGGCGAGGATGCCTGCGTGCACCTTCGGGTGCAGCGTCTTAACCCGCCCCTCAAGACACTCGGGGAAGCCGGTAATGGCCTCCACGGGGGTCACGGGAACCCCGGCCTCCTCAATGCGGGCAGCGGTGGAGCCGGTGGAGACAATATCCACGCCGGCCTCGTGCAGATCACGCGCGAGAGACTCCAACCCAGTCTTGTCATACACGCTGATCAATGCGCGCTTAATAGTCTTGCGATCCTCGCTCATATGAGCTTGTTCCTAACCTTTCGCAGTATGTCTTTCGCCAACAATGGTCTCTGGTGCGCAGCGCCTGCCGTAGCGGCGCAGGCTAGCTGCGGGACAGAGTGTGCAGCACATCAACGATGGCCTGCCGCTCTACTACTTTGATGCGCTCATGCAGGCTGGCTTCGGTGTCATCGGCGTGCACCGCAACGGGGCGTTGCTCGATGATCTCGCCGGTGTCCACGCCCTCGTCAACGTAATGAACCGTCGATCCGGTGACTTTCACCCCGTAGTTCAGCGCATCCCGCACCGCGTGCGCGCCCGGGAATGCGGGCAGCAGCGCCGGGTGGGTATTAATGACCCGCCGCGGGAAACGCTCGAGAAACTCGGGGCTGAGGATGCGCATAAAGCCCGCTGAAACAACAAAATCTGGCTGCAGCGCCGCTACGGCCTGCGCCAGATCTCGGTTCCAGTGGTCTCGCTCCGCGCCGCCACGAAAGGGCACGAGCTCTGCCTGCACTCCAGCGGTGCGGGCCCGCTCCAGGGCCTGGCATTCGCAATCCGCCACCAGTCCACATACGCGATACGACTCATCCTGGGCGTCCATGATGGCCTGGGCGAGAGTGCCGGAGCCCGATGCCAGAATGACGATGCGCATGGGCTGCAGATCAGTGCTCGGGGTAGTGCTATGGGGTGAAGTCACGAACACATACTAACGCTAACGCGGTTCACTACTGTCTTCTTCCCCGTGCGATCGCTCAGTTTCGGCCTCCTCTACCCCCGTTTGGTTGTTCTCATCCGCACTTTCTGTGCTTTCGCTTGTCGACGCCATCTCGGCGTCATCCTCCGCGGCTGCCGGATCCGGATCCTGCGGGTGGTCCTCGGCGGCGACAGTCTCCTCCGCAGCAGCGCTCTCTGTGGTCTCCGAGGTCACGTCCGGCGCCTCTTCCTCGTCCGGTTCCTCTGTCTCGTCCGGTTCCGCGCGCTCCTCTACAGGGCTGGCGGCAGGCTCGCCGATGGCCGGGATATCCGTGAGCTGTTCTTCGTAGTCTTCGTTGTGCTCCGCATCGTCGAAACCGCCGACGAAGTCCTCTTCGCCTTCCTCAGTTTCTTCGCTGTACTTCTCCTCGGAGTCGGTCTCGCGGAATTCCTCCGGAACCGCGGCGGCGGCGCGATACGCCAGCAGGCGGTCCAGGCCCACCATGGCGATGCCGAGCACGAGCATCCACGCCGCACTCACACCGGCGAAGAGAGGCACATGCACGCCGATAGAGCCGTAGAGGCCCACCTGGCCGCTCAGCAGCCATGCCAGCACGGCGGCGATCGCGGCAGTCCAGAGCGCGGACATTGCCACACACAGCCATGGACGCTCGGCGCGGGCGGGGATGCGCCAGCCGATCTCGAGGGCAATGAGCATGGGCACCAGCAGGAGCAGCCAAGCGTAGTCCCAGATCGAGGCCGGCCACGCTGTCAGCAGCGGCAGCGGGGGCATGGGCACGAGGGTGGCGTCGAAAAGGCTCACAAACCCCTCACCGAAGCGGGCCTCGCTCCCGCTGAGCACCGCCATGGCAGCGACCACGCTATTGACTGCGTAGAGCACAGAGACCCCTACCACCCCGAGGAAGCCGGAGCTGCCCTCGAAGGCGCTGCGGATCTCGCCGAGCGCTGCATGGTGGGCGGCGATGCTCACGCCCACGACGAGCACAGCGACGGCGGCCATCGCGGTATGGAAACGCGTTGCCGCGTCGAAGCTGCTGAGCACTTCGCTAGGGACGCCGTATTTCTTGCACAATGCCCGCCACAGGCGCGGGCCCATGCCAAAGATCAAGGCCAGCAGGTGAATGGCGAGCACACGGCCCAGAAGGTTGGGCAGCTGCAGGGTGAACTCGGCTGGACGCAGCACGGCCCAGATCGCCACGGCAAATAGCAGCGGCACGATCATGGTGGCGCCGGTGAGATAGGCGATGTCGACCACGCTCACCTTTTTATTCACGTTGTGCCGTATCAAGGCGGCCATTCCGGCGATCACCACCACCGGCCCCAGAAGCGGCATCGCGGAGAATGTGACGGTCTCAGCGTACAACGCCGCCGTGTGTGCCCCCGCCCACACATAGGCGGTGGCGTCCAGCAGGTACCCCAGAGGCTCATTACTAAAGAGAATTGAGGCGAACGCCACCACGACGCAGAGTGCGAGCACAATCACGTTGGCGATCACCGAGGCCCCACCGAAGCGGAGCAGACGTGACCGCCACGTCACGGGAGCGGGCGCTTGATCAGCCGCGCGCTGGCGACGTTCGGCGGTGCTGGCGCTAACCTTGACACGCCTCGATTGTCGCGTTTTCCTCGAGGAATGGCTTTGTGGCGACGTCGTTTTACTCACACGACCACTTTGCCATGAATCAGCGAAAGATAGGTCAAGCGACACCAGCACCGAGCCTCCCCCCTCACGGGTGGGAGGGCAGAGTCACGTCTGTAACGTTCTCCCCCGTTGTCACGTATAGAAACATTTTTCACAACATGCTCGATTGTGCTTGACCAATTCGTTATAAAAGGCTAGCGTTACTACCTGTTGATAACGGGATGGTTACATTTTTGTACACTTCTAAGGATCTAACGATTCCGTACCTTCTGGGTGTCCACAGTTTCTGTATGCATCCAGCAGCGTCACGACAATCCAGATCCGTGGTTCCCCTCGGAACACTAGCTAGGCACAGAAAGAAGGCTCATGCAGACTCAGACTCGGGCACACGCCAAGCACCGCACCACTGCGATGAGCGCAACCGCTAAGGGACGCGTCGCCGCAGTGGCTTTTGCTACTGGCTCCGTCTCTATCGCGGGAGCCGGTGGCGCCGCCGTTGCCGCTACCACTGCGGATTCCCAGCCTGAGACCGCCGCTTTTGAGCTGGCCGCCGATCCGGCGACCATCATCCCTGATGCACAGCCGCAGATCCTCGCTATCGCCGAGTACAAGCCTGTGGAGGACCTGAGCAACCAGGTGCAGACCGCCCTGAAGTTCACCAAGGATCGCCTCGCCGCCGACGCTGCGGCCCGCGCCCCGAAGGCCGCCAAGCCGGCCGAGGGTACCTTCACCTCCCCCTTCGGCCCCCGCTGGGGCACCATGCACAACGGCATCGACATTGCCAATGCCGTGGGCACCTCCATCGTCGCCGTGCTGAACGGCACCGTGATCGATGCCGGACCGGCCTCCGGTTTCGGCAACTGGGTGCGAGTGCTGCACGATGATGGCACCATCACCGTCTACGGCCACATGGAGACCGTCGAGGTCGCCGTCGGCCAGAAGGTGACCGCTGGGCAGCGAATCGCCGGCATGGGTTCCCGTGGTTTCTCCACCGGCTCCCACCTGCACTTCGAGGTCCACCCCGGTGGCGGCGGCCCCATCGATCCCGTGCCGTGGTTGGCTAATCTCGGCATCCACGTCTAAATAATCTTTAGAACATAGACATCAACCCGCAGCGTGTGTGATCACGCTGCGGGCTAATTTCGTGTGTCGTCCTGCGACCGGGGCGCCAGGTAGGCGCGCCCTAGGGATGCTCCTTAGAGCTTCTCCATGGGCACGCCGCCGAGCAGCATCAGGCGAACGGTGCCGCTCGAACCGAAGTCGATGGTGGCGGTGGCACGCACCCCCACCCCTTCCACGGCCACCACGGTTCCGAGGCCGTATTTATCGTGATTGACCCTATCCCCTGCCTGCAGCGAGAGATTCTTATTCAGATGGCGCTTCGGCGCGGGGCTGCTGGGGCGCGATGTCGATTGCTGCGGCGAGCCATAGCCCGAGCCATAGCTGGAACCGGAGCCATAGCCCGAACCGGACCACGACCCGCCGCCCATTCCTGAGCCGCTGCCCCACGCGGAGCTGGGCTGTGGTTCTTCTCGCTCCCACTCGATCAGCTCAGAGGGGATCTCGTTGAGGAAGCGCGAGGGCGGATTATTCATCGGCTTACCCCATGCCGAACGCACCATGGCCCGGGTGAGAAAGAGCCGCTGCCGCGCGCGGGTAATACCCACATAGGCCAGACGCCGTTCCTCAGCGAGTTCGGACGGATCCCCGAGACTACGCATGTGGGGGAACTGCCCGTCCTCCCAGCCGATGAGAAAGACCATCGGAAACTCCAAACCCTTGGCGGTGTGCAGCGTCATGAGCGTCACGACACCCTCGTCGCCATCGGGCAGCTGATCGGCATCGGCCACCAAGGAGACGCGCTCAAGAAAAGCCTGGAGGCTACCCGGCGCGGGCTCGCCCTCCTCTACCTCGAGGGAGCCGCCGTCCATCTCCGCATAGGCCTTCTGGTTCATGACTTCGGAGGTGAACTCGCGCGCGACGGACACCAGCTCGTTGAGATTATCCAAGCGGGTCGCGTCCTGGGGATCATTGGATTTCTCGAGTTGATGCTTATAGCCGGTGACGTCGAGAACCTCGGAGATGATATCGCCAATAGCCGGGATTTCCTCCTCGGCGACAATCTCCTCCATCCGGGCGCGCAGCCCGTCCATCATCTCGTTGTAGCGGGCAATTGCATTGCGGCCGCGCCCGCCAAGCAGGTCAATCATGCCATTGCCGGCGTCGATAAGCGCCTGGGAAAAGGGGATCTGGTTATTCGCGGCGTGCAGATCCACAAAGGCAAGCGCCCTATCGCCGATACCGCGGCGCGGGGTATTGATGATGCGCCGAATGGACACGTCATCATCGGGATTATCCAAGACGCGCAGGTAGGCCACGATATCGCGGATCTCTTTGCGCTCATAAAACCGGGTGCCACCCACCACTCGATAGGTGATACCACAGCGCATGAACGCGTCCTCGAGGGCACGTGAGGCATTGTTGGTTCTATACATCACCGCCACCTCATCGGCGCTGTGTCCCTCATCGAGCAGGCGGTTGATTTCCGCGGCGATATAGGAGGCCTCGTCGTGCTCATTATCGGCGACATAGCCGATGATCTTCGGGCCGCTGCCCTCCGCGGTCCACAGCTTCTTCTCTCGGCGCCCCTCGTTTTGGGAGATCACCGCGTTCGCCGCGCTCAGAATATTCTGCGTGGAGCGATAGTTCTGCTCCAGCAGCACGGAGCGGGCCTGCGGGAAGTCGCGCTCAAATTCCTCGATATTACGGATGGTGGCGCCGCGGAAGGCATAAATCGACTGATCGGCATCGCCCACCACACACAACTCGGAGGGGTGCTCACTCTCAGCGCCGACGAGTTCTGCGACAAGCGCATACTGGGCGTGGTTGGTGTCTTGGTACTCGTCTACGAGGACGTGGCGGAAACGGGAACGATAGTGCTGGGCCACCTCGGGGTGCTGGCGCAGAATCGCGACCATCTCGAAGATGAGATCATCGAAATCCACGGCATTAGCCTGCCGCAGCCGGCGATTATATTCCCGATACACCGCGGCATGGGTCTCCTCATAGGGGTTATGCGTCCGCTCCGCCGCGGCCGCCGCCTCCTCCGGGCGCAGCAGCTCGTTTTTCCACGCAGAGATGGCATTGGCCACCTGGCGGGGTGGGAAACGCTTGGCGTCGAGCTGCATGTCCTTGGCCACCAGGCCGATCAAGCGGCGGGAATCATCGGCGTCATAAATGGTGAAGTTGGAATTCAGCCCCGGCACCAGATGCGCATTTTGCCGCAGCATCCGCACGCAGGTGGAGTGGAAGGTAGACACCCACATCTGTTGCGCCGCCGGGCCCACCAGCTCCAACACCCGCTCGCGCATCTCGGCGGCGGCCTTATTAGTAAAGGTAATAGCCAGCACCTGCCACGGAGCGACGCCGCGTTCCGCCAGCAGGTAGGCGATACGGCGGGTCAGCACCGCGGTCTTGCCCGAGCCCGCGCCCGCCACAATCAGCAGCGGCGAGCCGCTATGCAGCACAGCCTCACGCTGCTGCGGATTCAGCCCCTCGACAATGGCTTCCGAGCGGGCCTGCGGCGGGCGCGATGCTGCCGCTTCGGCAGCGCCGGGAAAGGCCGCCACGCGGGCGGCGGGAGACACGGCGGAGGACTGGGTGCTACGCGGACTAAAGGGAGAATTCGACATAGTGTCTTCTAAACTACTCGTTCGCTCGGACACTGCTCAGCGATGCTCACCCAGGCGTTCGATAGACGCAGCAATCGCAGGCATTATCCCAGCGCATACCCCGCGATGTGGTGGGGGTGTGGCACAATACTGCTATGAGTGATGCTGAAGATTTTGCTATTCGCATGCCGTCGGGCACTGATGATCCGCTCTCTGACGCCGAGATCCAGCAGTATCGCAAGGAAATCGATCGTCTCGACAAGGTCATTATCGAATCCATCCAGCGCCGCACCGCCATCTCCCAGGCCATTGGGAAAACCCGCATGGGCTCCGGCGGCACTCGCCTCGTCCATACCCGCGAGGTGTCCATCATTAATGAGTTCCGCGAGCAATTGGGCGAAGAGGGCCCGCAGCTCGCCGGTATTCTGCTGCGCCTCGGCCGCGGCAAGCTCTAGCCTCTCTCCCGACGCGAGGGCGGCGCAGCCCACCATGAGTTCATGATGTGGGTGCGCCGCCCTTGATCCGTGTGCGGTGGTTTTAGAGGCTGGCCTCCGGCAGTGCCATGAGCTTGGTTTCGAGATACTCGTCAATACCTTCGAAACCGCCTTCGCGGCCCACACCGGACTGCTTCACTCCACCGAAGGGGGCGGAAGGATCAGAGATCGCGCCCTTGTTGATGGCCAGCATGCCCACCTGCATTGCCTCGCCCGCGCCGAGGGCGCGCTCGAGGTTCTCGGTGAATACATAGCCTGCGAGGCCGAAGAGGGTGTCATTGGCGAACTCGATGGCGTCCGCATCGGAGCTGGCCTTATAGATTGCCACCACGGGTCCGAAGATTTCCTCGCTGGCGATGCGCGCCGAGCGCGGCACATCGGCCAGCACGGTTGGAGGGAAATAGGAGCCCTTCTCTGGGAGATTCTCGTCCAGCTCGTAGACGCTGCCTCCGGCGAGCACCCGTGCGCCTTGAGCGATGGCGTCATTGACCAGTTCGGAGACGGTTTCTACTTGGTCATCACCAGAAAGCGGCCCCACGGTGACGCCCTCATCGGTGCCGCGCCCCACGGTGTAGGTGCCGATCAGCTCGGTGACGCGCTCGCAGAAGGCGTCGTATAGCTTCTCATGCACGATGAAGCGGTTCGCGGCGATGCACACCTGGCCGGCGCCGCGCATCTTCGCCACCTTCACGGCCTCCACAGCCTTGTCGAGATCAGCATCCTCACAGACGATGAAGGGGGCATTGCCGCCCAGCTCCAGGCTGGCACCGAGGGTGTGCTCGGAGGCCTTCGCGTGGAGTGCCTGGCCCACCTCGGTGGAGCCGGTGAAGGTGAACTTGCGCAGGCGAGGATCCTCCAGCAGCGAGGACGCCGCCGAACCGGAGCCGGGAATGATATTGATGACGCCATCGGGCAGCCCCGCTTCCTTGAGAATGCGGGCCAAATACAGCATGGTCAGCGGGGTCTTCGAGGCCGGCTTGAGCACCATCGTGCACCCGGAGGCCAGCACCGGCCCCATCTTGCGGGTGCCCATCGACAGCGGGAAGTTCCACGGGGTGATGGCCAGCACCGGCCCTACCGGCTGCCGGATGGTGATGACGCGGCCACCACCAGCGGGAGTGATGCGGTAATCGCCACTAATGCGGACGGCCTCCTCGGCGAACCAGCGGAAGAACTCGGCGCCATAGGCGACCTCGCCCCGAGAATCTGGGAGGGCGCGGCCCAGCTCGGCGGACATGATGTAGGCCAATTCCTCACTACGCTTAGTGAGCAACTCGAATGCGCGGCGCAGAATCTCGGCGCGTTCGCGCGGGGCGGTGGCCGCCCACTCCTGCTGCACCGCAACGGCAGCATCCAGTGCTGCCACGGCGTCCGCCTCGCCGGCCTTGGCCACCGTAGCCAGCACACTGCCATCCGAAGGATTTTCTACCTCGAAGGTCTCGCCGGAGCGGGCATCAACAAATTCACCATTAATAAAAAGCTGCGTGGGGCAATCAGCAATGACTGCGTCTAGATCAATACTCATAGCCACCACTATGCCCCCGAACCAGAAATGGCGCCACTATCACAATGCCCGCGCTGGTGAGAGTTAGGGGTGGGGGTTGCGCTGCACAGCTTGGGCGGAGCTGTGGCGGCGGGAGCACGTACCCGCTGCGCAGCCCACTGAGCTAGAGGCCGGCGCGAGCAGAGAGCCTCTGCTCACTGAAGTAGCTAGCCCTATTCGCCTGTCGAGGGGGCGTTCAACCGGTGTTATTCTACGTCTCATGAGAGATGCACGCGATAGGGGCGCACCACGAGTGTTGGCCATCACAGCCTGCCCCACCGGAATTGCCCACACCTACATGGCCGCCGAGAATCTCGAGGCCGCTGCGCACGAGATGGGAATCGAGCTGCGCGTGGAGACACACGGCTCGGTCGGGGTCGAGGGCGCCTTTAGCGCCGAGGAGATCGACGCCGCCGACGCCATTCTGATCTCCGCAGACACGGTGATCGACAAGCAGCGCTTCACCGGCAAGCGGCTACTGAGCACGTCTGTCGATGCCGCTATTAAGGATCCAGCCACAGTGCTCGAGCGCGCCCAGTCTGCCCCAGTGTGGACGGCCGGCGGCGCCCAGGACGACAGCACCGAGACCGCCAGCAGCGATGAGCCGCTGCGCCGCCAGCTCTACCAAGCGCTGATGAATGGCGTGTCGCACATGGTGCCCTTCGTGGTCACTGGCGGTTTGCTCATCGCCGTGTCGCTCTCCCTGGGCGGCGAACCCGGCCCCGAAGGCTTGGCCATTCCGGAGGACTCCTTCTGGTTCATGCTCAGCTCCATCGGCGCCCTCGCTTTTGGCTTGATGGTGCCGGTGCTCTCCGCCTATATCGCCTCCGGTATCGCCGGCCGCCCAGGCCTCGCCCCCGGCTTTATCACCGGCATGATTGCGGTGACGGGATCGCTCTATAACTCCGATGCCGGCGCCGGCTTCATCGGCGGCATTATCACCGGCTTTCTCTCCGGATATGTGGCCCTAGCGGTTAAGAAGATACCGGTGGGTAAATATGGTGCCGCGATCATGCCGGTGATCGTGATCCCCATCGCCACCACGCTCATCGTGGGCCTGCTCTTTGTCTACGTCCTGGGCGGACCGATCTCCTCGCTCTTTGCGGCGCTGACCACATGGTTGGCCTCGCTCGAAGGCGCCTCGGTGATTGTGCTCGGCGCCATTCTGGGAGCGATGATCGCCTTCGATATGGGTGGACCCTTTAATAAAACAGCCTTCCTCTTCGGCGGCGGCATGATTGCCAGTGGCAACGCTGCCCCGATGGGCATGGTGGCCGCGGCGATCGCGGTGCCGCCGCTGGCGGTCGGGTTGGCCACCCTGCTGCGCCGCAGCTGGTTCAATAACGCCGAGCGCGACTCCGGCATCGCCGCGCTATTCATGGGCTTCTTCGGCATCACCGAAGGCGCCATCCCCGTGGCCGCCGCGCGCCCGCTACAGGTCATTCCCGCCAATGTAGCCGGCGGCGCTGTCGCCGGTGCCGTCGCCGGCCTGCTGCATGTGGAGGACAACGTGATGCACGGCGGCCCCATTGTGGCGATACTCGGCGCGGTGGACAATACCCTCGGATTCTTTATTGCCTTGGCCGCCGGTATCGCCGTCACCACTGGCCTGATAATCGTGCTCGTGGGCGTTTCTCGACGCCAACAGCAGGACACCTCCCCTGCGGTCGAGACAGCCGCACCTGCAGAGCACACTGCCGCCGCCCCGGCTCCCGCCACAGCCGGCGCAGGCGCTGCGGGAGCGGCTACCGCCGGAGCCGGCACTGCTGCTGCCTCAGCCGCCGAGACCGCCACCGACACCGCCTCCGAGGCCGAGGAGCTCATCACCGCCTCCTTGGTTGCCCTCGACACCCTCGCCCCCGACAGCAGCCAAGAGGGGGTACTGCGCACTCTCGTGCACGCCGCGAGCGAGCAGGACAGAATCACTCACCCCGGGCAGGTCATCGATGCGGCTCGTTCCCGCGAGGCCCACGCCTCCACCGCGGTGGGGCATCACGTGGCTATCCCCCATGCTCGATGCTCTGCGGTGGCGCGTCCCACCCTGGCTTTCGCCCGTATTCCCGAGCCGGGGATGCAGTGGGATGAGGATGCCGAGGATCGGGTTCGTATGATCTTTTTCATTGCCGCTCCCGAGGATGCCGGCACAGAGCACCTGCGGTTTTTGTCGAAGCTGGCCCGAGCCACGATGCGCGAAGATATCCGCGCCCAGCTGCTGCAGGCCACCACGGCAGAAGAAGCGGTGGCTGTGATTCGCAGCTGCATGCACTAGCGGCGCGCCCGCACCAGCGTGCAGCTACCTCCTCTCCCCCGCGCCGGCGACCACCGAAACTCTCCTCGGTCGCCGGCGCTGCTGTGTATGGTGCACCGGCATGTCTCAGTGCACCGGCAAGGCGCACCTGTTTCGCCCTTGAACGGGAAAAACTGGATTACACTGAAGTTATGACTTCCGAGTCCTCCTCGCATGATCGACAGCCGCCACGACTGCGTGCAAGCGACCACGATCGTTCCCGTGTCCTTGACTACCTCGCCCACGCCTATGCGGATGGGCGGCTCGACTATTCCGAGTTCGATGAGCGTTCCTCGGCTGCGTCCACCAGTCGTTTCATGGACGAGCTCAGCCCGCTCCTCGAGGATCTCGGCGGCACCCCAGAGCTGCCCGCTGCATCCCCCTCTCAATCTCTCTCGCCACGCCCGGATTCTGCGCAGTACGCGACAGAGCAGTGGGCACCACGGCCGGAGCAGCAGCGCGCCATCGCCCGCATCACTCGCCGCGTCGTGGGCGGGACGGGCTCGAAATATTCTTTGAGCATCTTCGGCGCCAACTCCTTTTCCGGTGGCAGCACCCTTGCCACCCGCCATGACGCCATCGTGCTATTTAGTGGCACTAGCCTCGATTTGCGCCACACCCAGCTGGAATCGAAGAACATCACCATCACCTTGAATGTGATGTTCGGCGGCTGCGACATCATCGTCCCCGAGGGCATGCGCGTGATTATGAACCCCGTGACCTTGTTCGGCGATAGCACAATAAAGGTCAAAGACGGCGTCCGCGTGGACCCCAGCGAGTTACCCTCCTCCGCCCCGTCTGTCACCATCAACGGGTTCGTGTTATTCAGCGGCTGCGATGTCATTATCGCCCCAGATAAGTACGCACAACCCTAAACGTGGTTTTTAGGTTCCCACGTTTCCCCCAGCCGAATGTCCGATTATGTTGGGACGTTCACCACAGCTAAGAATCGCCACCTGCGCGCTTGCGCTGACACGTCCCACACACCCCAGCACAACGGGCATAGTCTCGCTAGCATTACCCCTAGAGTGGCGAGCCGATGAGCCGCACCACGGAGCTTAGTGCTGCCGGCCTGTCATGACTCGCCCACACTTTCCCAAGATCCCATATATCAAGGAGCGTTAGAGAAAAAGTGTCGATGGATATTACCAAGACTGAGACCTGGAGCAAGCTGTCCGCTCATCGCAATAAGCTGAGCGAAACCAGCCTCCGCGAGCTCTTCGCCGGCGATGCCGAGCGCGTCTCTAAACTCACCTTCTCTGCTGCTGACCTGCACGTGGATCTGTCCAAGAACGTGATTGATGATGACGCCCGCGAGCTGCTGGTGCAGCTAGCCCGCGAGGCAGGGCTGCCGGAGAAGATCGAGGAGATGTTCTCCGGTGCGCACATCAACAACACCGAAGACCGTGCCGTGCTGCACACCGCGCTGCGCATGCCGGTGGAGGACTCCTTGGAGGTCGACGGCCAGGACGTGGCTGCGGACGTGCACGAGGTGCTCGGCCGGATGCGCGACTTTGCGCAGGCGCTGCGCTCGGGTTCGTGGCTCGGCCACACCGGCCACACCATTAAGACCGTGGTCAATATCGGTATCGGCGGCTCGGATCTGGGCCCGGCGATGGCCACCAAGGCACTGCGCGCCTACGCCACCGCCGGTATCGACGCCTACTTTGTCTCCAACGTGGACCCCGCGGACATGAGCGCCGTGCTCGAGAAGGTGGACCCGGAGTCCACCCTGTTCATCGTGGCCTCGAAGACCTTCACCACCCAGGAGACTTTGGCCAATGCCCACGCCGCGAAGCGCTGGCTGCTGGAGAAGTTCGATGGCGATGAGTCGGCTGTGGCCAAGCACTTCGTCGCCGTGTCTACCAATGCCGAGAAGGTCGCCGAGTTCGGTATCGACACGGAGAACATGTTCGGCTTCTGGGATTGGGTAGGCGGTCGCTACTCGGTGGATTCCGCCATTGGTCTGTCGCTCATGGCTGTGATCGGGCCCATGGACTTCATGCGTTTCCTCGAGGGCTTCCACGCCATGGACACCCACTTCCGCACCACCCCGCTAGAGAAGAACGTGCCGGCCCTGATGGGTCTGCTCGGCGTGTGGTACACCGATTTCTTCGGCGCGGAAACCCACGCGGTTCTGCCCTACTCCGAGGATCTCTCCCGATTCCCCGCCTATCTGCAGCAGCTCACCATGGAATCCAATGGCAAGTCGGTGCGCCACGACGGCACCTCGGTGACCACCAACACCGGCGAGATTTATTGGGGCGAGCCCGGCACCAATGGCCAGCACGCCTTCTATCAGCTGATGCACCAGGGCACCCGCATCGTGCCGGCGGACTTCATTGGTTTCGCTCGCCCCAAGGAGGACCTGCCCACCGCCAGCGGCGAGGGCTCCATGCACGATCTGCTCATGGGCAACTTCTTCGCCCAGACCAAGGTCCTTGCCTTCGGCAAGACCTATGAGGAGCTCCTCGAAGAAGGCGTGCCCACCGAGCTCATCACCCACAAGCTCATGCCGGGTAACCGCCCCACCACCACCATTCTGGCGGAGGAGCTCACCCCCTTCACCCTTGGCGCCCTCATCGCGCTCTACGAGCACATCGTGTTCACTCAAGGCGTGATCTGGGACATCAACTCCTTTGACCAGTGGGGCGTGGAGCTGGGTAAGCAGCAGGCTAATGACCTTGCCCCGGCCGTGTCCGGTGAGCAGGAGCCCAACTCGGGCGATGCCTCCACCGACGCCCTGATCGCCTTCTACCGCTCCAAGCGCTAGCGCTTCCTCCCACCGCCTTTTCGCCCAGCCCGTGTGCGGCCTCGTGCTGCACACGCGCTGGGCAGCGGTGTCTTCAGTACCCGCAGCACGCAGGCGATATACCACTAGGTGGGATGCGCTCTGGGCCTAGATTCCCGCGCGGTGACGCACTGGCGTAGTGTGTCTGCCGTGACTGACACCACGACATCCCAGCCGAATCGCCGGATAGCGTTCATCGCTGCAACGGCTATTGTGTTGAGCTCTCTCAACCTTCGCGCCCTCGTCACCGCCCTGCCGCCGCTGCTGCCGCGTATCGACGCCAGCTTAGGCCTCAGCGGCGTGATTCTCGGTGTTATCGGCATGGCCCCCACCGTCACCTTCGCGCTGGCAGCGTTGTCCACACCGCGTATGTTGCGCCGCTTCACCTCCGCGCAGACCTTGTGTATCGCGATGCTCGCCACGGCCTGTGGCCAGCTACTGCGCGTGCTGGGGCCGTCTACCCTGCTGCTACTGGCGGGAACGTTTTTCGCGCTCTTCGCCATCGGCCTCACCAACGCGGTGATCCCGGTGGCGCTTCGCGCCTTCTTCCCGCGGCGCGTGCCGCAGCTATCGATCGTCTACATGGTGTGCATGCAGATCGGCATGATGAGCGCCCCCTTGCTCTCTGAGCCGTTGGCCGAGTCTCTCGATGGCCGCGGTGGCGTCGCGGGCTGGCAGTTCGCGCTCGGCGTGTGGATCATACCCGCGCTGATCGCCGCCGCCGCGTGGTCTCCGCTGTGGGGCTTGGCCCGTAGCCGCGCCGCTGCTCAGGCGGCCGCGCGGCGCAGCTCCCTGCCGGTGCATCGCACCGCCGTGGGCCGCGGGCTGGTGGTGATGTTCGGCATGACGAGCTTCTCCACCTTCTCCTATATGCTCTTCATCCCCCAGATGTATCTGGACGGCGGCGCCAGCGTGCACTTCGCCGCGCTGATGCTCTCGTATTGGTCCGGCTTGGGCCTCGTGCTTTCTATCGCCGGACCGTGGATCGCCGCCCGCCTCCGCGATCCCTTCCCCGTGCTGGCGCTTTTCCTGCTCTGCTTCATCGTGGGCAATGTGGGCATGGCGCTGAACCCCATGTCGGCGCCGTGGCTGTGGATTACGCTGTCTGGGATCGGGCCGCTGTCCTTCCCCACCGCACTCACACTGGTGAACCTGCGCGCCCGCACCACCGCCGGCGCCACCGCGCTGTCGAGTTTCGGCCAAGGCGGCGGCTACACCATCGCCGCCGTGGGCCCGCTATTATTCGGCACGCTTCACGACGCCACCTCAAGCTGGATCGTGCCCGTGGGCATGACCGTGATCGCGACGGTGCTGGTCGCTATCGGCGCCTTCTTCGCCACCCGCCCCACCTATGTGGAGGAACAGCTCGGCGACGCCGCCTAATCCGCCCCCAGCAGTGGCTGGCAGCGGGGGCACCACCAGATGACACGCTCCAGCTCTCCTGCATCGCCGCCCTGGTCCACCCCGCCAAGAAAGCCCTTCTCAATGCGGCTGCCACAGCGGCGGCAGGGGCGGGCATAGCGGCCAAACACATAGGTGGTCTCGCCAACCCGGTTGATCCCTGTGCTCACTCGCTTGGTGGCGAGGCGATTGGCCCACATGAGGCGACGGGTTATGCGCACCACGGTGGACACATCCACCTCCGCCACGGGCGTGGCGGGATGGAGGCCGGCGAGGTAGCAGATTTCGGCCCGGTACTCGTTGCCCACGCCCGCGAGATTGCGTTGATCCAGCAGGGCCGCGCCGATGGCGCGCTCGGGGCGGCGCAGAATCCTCGCGCAGGCCTCAGCCTCATCCCAATTCTCCCCCAGCACATCGGGCCCTAGATGCGCGATGGCCTGCGGGTACTCGGCGCTGCGTAGGACGTGCACCAGTCCCAGCTCGAAGCCCACCACCTCGATGGGGCGGGGATACTCGGGCGCGCCGTCGAGCTGCAGCACCACCCGCGCTTTCCAGCCCGGCTTGGACCAGCGATCCCCGCTGAGGGTGATGCTCCACGTGCCCTCCATTTTCAGGTGGGTCTGCAGGATCTGGTGGCCGAAATCCATGAAGAGATACTTGCCATAGGGCCACACCTGCTGCACGTTCGAGCCGCTGAAATCGGTGGTGGCCCAGCGCGGCACCCGCAGCGAGGAGCCCACGACCTTCCGCCCCGTCATAAACTGCAAGCGGCGGCTGAGCTGAAATACTGAATCGCCCTCAGGCATGCTGTGCTCTCTTCCTCGTATCGCTCGGCGGCGACGGCTCCCCACTAGGCACCTCGGATGCGTAGTGCGCTGCGTGGCAGTGTAGCAACCCCAGCCAGTGAAACCGGTGCCCCTAGCGCCGCCGACCGCCGGCTCCGAAGGGGCCTCGACGCTCGCCCCCAGGGCCCGCAGAGGGGCGTCGAAAAGCATTCTTGTCCACCGCCTCCACGGCATCGGCCAACCCCCTGCCCCGCCGCTTCGTCTCCTCGGCGCTGCTGCGGCTGGAGCCGACGCGCACCCCCTTGGGCGTGATGCTCAGCCCCAGTGCGCGCACCGCCGGCAGCAGCGGCGACTCCCATACCGAGACCGCATTGATCTTTTCCACCACCACGGGTGTCACCGAGGTCAGCTGGGTGGCGTGCTGCACGGCGGCGTCGATATCCCGCAGCGCGGACTCCACATCCGCCACCTCCTCGGGAATCCGGAGGGTCTTGCCGCCGCGGCTGAGATATCCCAACAGGACCCCGCCCCGCAGCACCACCATGGCCCCCGCCGCGCGCGAGTAACCACTACTCGGCCACTCGAGGGCGGCCCCATAGGGATTGGCGGGATCCGCGGCAGCCACAAGATAGAGGGCATCCTCCCGGGTGGCGCGCACGCGATCCACCACCGCAGCGGTAGAAAACTGCGCCCCACCCAGACCATCGATGATGTAGCCGCGGGTGGCCTTTCCGGTTTCTGCAAAAGAACGCAGCACCTTATAGGCCAGCGCGAAACCGCCGAGAACATTTTCCGCCTGGATCGAGCCGCGGGTGACCACCCCATAGCGATCCAGCCACGCCTCGCCATGCGCCACGGCGCGGGCCGTGGCCTCCGCCATCGGATCAGCGGGCCGGACGGCACGGGAGAAACGACCCGGCACATCCACCGGCTGGCTGGCGTGCCCGGCGCGCCGGGCGTTGGCGCTCTGGGCGAAGCTGGTGCGCCCCATGCGCAGGCGCGAACGATTGGGGCGGCGGGTGGCGCGGTGCGCGGTCGCGCCTTTCGTAGAGGTGCCGGCGAGCCGGGCCCGCAGCGGGGCGAAGCTCTCGGGGCTCACCAGTGTTTTCTCCATCAGCGACCATAAGCTATCGCGCACCACCTCGGGGCTGTGCTCGGCTGGGGGCAGCGGCACTCCGAGTTCATCGGTGTAGCTCTCAAGGTAGCTCTGGAGTTCGCTGAAGAGGAAGGCACCGCCGGTGTCGAGGGCCTGTAGCAGCGCTGTCTCCGTGGTGGAGAGGGTGTGCTCGGCACCCTCCTCTAGCAGTTGTGGTGCGTAGTCGGCGGGGGTAAGGCTCACCCACGGGTCGCGGGCGCCGGCGAGGCCGCGGCATACCACGAGGACCTCGCCGTTTTGGGTGAGCTCGTCGAGGTCCGTGGGGGTGTAGTTGCTCACCCGCAGTGGAAAGACGAGGGACTCCCAGGCGCTGGCGGGAAGAAACACCCCTGCCAGTTGCTCGCACACAGCGAACACGCCATCGGCGCCGCGCAGCGCCGGATAGTCGCCGCAGGCGGCGAGGTTATGCCACTCGGGAAGGAAGGCGGCATAGGCCTGCTGGCTCACCGGCTCGATCTGGCTCTGCACCTTCGCCAGGGTGCGGGTGCGGAGTTTTTTCAATACCCCGCGATCGACGTATTCACGCTCCTCGATCTCGGCGCGGTAGCGTCCTTCCACCGCGCCATTGCGGCTGGCGGCAGTGGCGGCCACGCTGATCCCGATGCCTAAGGCTGTGGCGAGTTCCCGGGCGGTGAAGGGGCCGCGGCTGCGGGCGTAGCGGCGCACCAGCTGATCGAGGGCGTCGTCGATGGTGTCCGGATCCGCGCCGATCCCAGGCGGGACGGGGATGCCGAGGCCATCGCGCAATAGCGCGGCGTCGAGCGCCAGCGCCGCATGGGCCTGCCCCTGGATGCGCACCTCCATCACCTGCTGGCTGCGGGCGAGCTGGGCCCACGGCTCGGGGAAATCGGCGTGGTGCTGCAGCTCCGCCAGCGGGATGGGGCCGGTTTCGCGGAGCACGTCGATAAGCGCATCGGGGGTGCGAGCCCGCCAACCCTCGGCGGTGTGCTGCAGCTGGGCGTGGACCTCGGAAATGATGTCTTGATCCAGCAGCTCCCGCAGCTCCACTGTGCCGAGGAGGCTGGCCAGCAGCTCGGGGTCGAGGGATAGAGCGGCGGCGCGTTTCTCGGCGAGTGGAGTATCGCCTTCGTACATGAACGCGCCGGTGTAGTTGAACATGAGCGAGGAGGCGAAGGGGCTGGGCTGCTCCACGGTGACCTCGGCGATGTGCACCCGGTGCTGCTCTATATCGCCCATTAACGCGGTGAGCGCGTCGAGGTCATAGACATCCTGCAGGCATTCGCGCACCGTCTCCAAGATGATCGGAAAGGAGGGGTATTTACGGGCCACGTCGAGCAGCTGGGCGGCGCGTTGACGCTGCTGCCACAAGGGGGCGCGCTTGCCGGGATTGCGGCGCGGCAGCAGCAACGCCCGGGCCGCGCATTCGCGGAAGCGGGAGGCGAAGAGCGCCGAGTTGCCCACCTGTTCGGTGACCAGATCGCTGATCTCGTCCTTATCGAAGCGAAAAAGCTCCGGCCCGGGATCGGTGTCCATGGCGGGCAGGCGCAGCACAATGCCGTTATCGCCGGCCACGGCCTGGGCGTCGATGCCGCTGTGCTCGGCGATGCGCGCCCCGACGGCCAACGCCCACGCGGCATTGACACCGCGACCGTAGGGCGAGTGCAGCACCACGCGCCAGTCCCCGAGCTCGTCTGTGAAGCGTTCCACCAGCAGTGTGCGTTCATCGGGAACCATGCCGGTGGCCTGCTGCTGCTCGAGCACAAACGCGCGCACATTATCGCGGGCCCACTGGTCGAGATCCGAGTTCTCCAGCACCTGCGGGTCATCGGCGACGCGGCGCAGAAATTCGCCGATCATCACCCCGAGCTCCGCGGGCCGGCCGGGGCTATCGCCGCCCCAGAAGGGCAGCCGGCCGGTGTGGCCGGGGGCGGGGGTCACCAGCACCTGATCGCGGGTGATCTCCTCGATGCGCCAGCTCGATGCTCCCAGGGTGAATACATCGCCCACGCGGGACTCGTAGACCATCTCCTCATCGAGCTCCCCCACACGCCGCGGCCCGTGCTCGCCGCCGCCGGCCAAAAACACCCCAAACATGCCGCGGTCAGGAATGGTGCCGCCGCTGGTCACCGCCACCCGCTGTGCCCCTTGCCGGGCGGAGAGCAGGCCGCTGACGCGATCAAAGTTCACCCTCGGTTTGAGCTCGGCGAAATCCGTGGAGGGATAGACCCCGCTGACCAAATCCACCACGGAGTCGAAGACGGTGCGGGCGAGATGGTGATAGGGATAGGCGCGGCGCACCATCTCATACCACTCATCCACGTGAATATCGCCGTTTACCGTGACCGCAATGGTCTGCTGTGCCAGCACGTCGAGGGGATTCTGCGGCACGCTCAGCGCCTCGATAAACCCGGCGCGCATCTTGTCTACCACCACGGCGGAGTCCACCAGATCGCTGCGATGCGTGGGATAGAAGGTGGCGCGGGATACCGCGTTGACGCGGTGCCCGGCCCGGCCGACGCGCTGCAGCCCCGAGGCCACAGAGGGCGGGGATTGCACCTGGATCACGAGATCCACCGCGCCCATATCGATGCCGAGTTCCAGCGAGGAGGTGGCCACCACGCAGCGCAGCTCGCCGCTTTTCAACGCCGCCTCGGTGTGGGCGCGTTCATCCTTGCTCACCGAACCGTGGTGGGCGCGGGCGATGATCGCCTCGGCCTCACCGGCGATATCCGTGGACTTCATCAACTGGGCGGGATCACGCCGGCGGGCGGCGCTGAGCGCCTCGGGCTGGTGCTGGGCGGCATAGAGCTCATTAATGCGGGAGGTCAGCCGCTCCGCGCTGCGCCGAGAATTGACGAATACCAAGGTGGAGCGGGCGGTCATCACCTGCTCATAGAGTTGTTCCTCGATGAAGGGCCAAATGCTTCCCTGCTGCGGCAAGGCCGATTCCACGGCGGCGTCGTCGAAGCTGGGCAGGCCCGGCGCGGACTGTTCATCGTTGTCGCTGCGCTGGCTGTGATCGTCGATAAGCGGAGAGGCGATCCCCAAGGGATCGTCGATGGTGGCCTCCCCGATGCTTGAGCCGCGCTCCGGCACAGGCAGATCCGACATATCGGGCACCGGCACCCGCACGCTCAGATCCCATTCCTTGCTGCTGTGCGGTGCCACAATATCCACGTCACGGTCGCCTCCGAGGAACTGGGCGACGGTCGCGATGGGGCGCACCGTGGCCGATAAGCCGATGCGCTGCACTGGGCGCTCGCTCACGGCCTCCAGCCGCTCGAGGGAGAGCGCCAGATGGCTGCCGCGTTTCGTGCCGGCGAGGGCGTGGATCTCGTCGATGATGACGGTCTCGACATCGCTGAGAATTGACGCCGCCTTCGAGGTGAGCATTAGATACAGGCTCTCGGGCGTGGTGATTAACACATCCGGGGCGTTACGTACCTGCCGCGCCCGCTCGGCCTGCGGGGTATCGCCCGAGCGCACGCCCACGCTCACTCCGTGCAGCCGCACCCCGTCGCGCTCGGCGGTCGTTTCAATTCCCGTCAAGGGCGCCCGCAGATTGTTCTGCACGTCCACTCCCAGCGCCTTCAGCGGGGAGATATAGAGCACGCGCACGCCCGTCTCGCTGACCTCCACCCGGCCCGGCGCGGGCACCCCCTGCAGAGGCAGCGCGTCTTCGCTGCGCTTATCGACGCTATCCTGCTGGCTCACCAGCGTGTTCAGTGCCCATAAGAAGGCAGAAAGTGTTTTACCCGAACCGGTGGGCGCCACCACGAGCGCATGGTGTCCTGCGGAAATGGACTCCCACGCGGCGGCCTGCACGGCGGTGGGAGCGGCGAAGACATCAGTAAACCAGCGCGCCACCACTGGGTGGAACTTCTGCAGGATCTGAGCGGTCATGTAACCATCAAACCAAACCATTAAGCTAAAGGGCATGACTGCGCACATTGATGATGCCATTTTGACCCACCGTCTCGCCCAAGGAACCGGAGAGATCCTCAAGGGCGTCCGTAATGTCGGCGTGCTGCGAGGCCGCAACCTCGGCGATGCCGGCGATGAACTTGCCCAGAACTGGATCGCGCGTGTGCTCGAGCAGCACCGCCCCGAGGATGGAGTCCTCTCCGAAGAGGCCGCGGATAACCCCGCCCGTCTCGGTAAGGACCGCGTGTGGATCATCGATCCGCTCGACGGCACCAAGGAGTTCGCCACCGGCCGCCAGGACTGGGCGGTACACATCGCGCTAGTGGAAAACGGCACCCCCATCCACGCCGCCGTAGGCCTGCCCGATCTGGGCGTGGTCTTCGACTCCTCCGATGTCAAGGCCGTGATGGGCCCGCGCCCCTACAACATCGTGCTGTCGAAGAACCGCCCGCCGAAGGTAGGCACCTTTGTGGCCGAGAAGATGGACTGCACGATCACCCCGATGGGTTCTGCCGGCGCGAAGGCGATGTCTGTGCTGCTCGGCGATGCCGACGCCTATATTCACGCCGGCGGCCAGTACGAGTGGGACTCGGCCGCGCCGGTGGGTGTGGCCAAGGCTGCGGGGCTGCACTGCTCGCGCCTCGATGGTTCCGAGCCCACCTACAACAACCGCGACACCTACATGCCGGACATGGTGATCTGCCGTCCGGACGTCAAGGATGAGATTCTGCAGCTCGCCGCGCAGTACCTCGAGGAGAACGGCTCCTACTAACACCGCCCCACCCCGCGCCGCCGGCGTTCTTAGGCCGCGCGGGGTGTGTCTTTTTCTCTAGCTCCCCGTCGGCGTTGTCTACCGCCCTAGGTATGCTTAGCGTCTGTGAGTATCGAGACGCCTTATGAAGATCTTCTGCGCACTATTCTGCAGCAGGGAACCCGCAAGGATGACCGCACGGGCACGGGCACGATCAGCCTTTTTGCCCAGCAGATGCGGTTTAATCTGGCGGAGTCCTTTCCGCTGATCACCACGAAAAAAGTGCATATGAAATCCATCATTGGGGAGCTGCTGTGGTTCTTGCGCGGCGATTCCAATGTGGGCTTCTTGCACGAGCACGGGGTGAGCATCTGGGATGAGTGGGCCGATGAGAACGGCGATCTCGGCCCCATCTACGGCGTGCAGTGGCGCAGCTGGCCCACCCCCGATGGCCAGCACATCGATCAGATCTCGCGCGCTCTCGAGACGCTGCGCACCAACCCGGATTCCCGCCGCACCATCGTCAGCGCGTGGAATGTCTCGGAGCTCGATTCCATGGCCCTGCCGCCCTGCCACCTGCTCTTCCAGCTCTATGTGGCCGAGGGCCGGCTGTCCTGCCAGCTCTATCAGCGCAGCGCCGACATGTTCCTCGGCGTGCCCTTTAATATCGCCTCCTATTCCCTGCTCACCCACATGTTCGCCCAGCAGGCGGGACTCGAGGTGGGCGAGTTCGTGTGGACTGGCGGCGACTGCCACATCTACACCAATCACCTCGAGCAGGTGCGCACCCAGCTAGAACGCGAACCCCGCCCCTACCCGCAGTTATCGCTACGCAAGGCGGAGTCGATGTTTGACTATGACTTCTCCGATATCGAAATCACCGGATACGATCCGCACCCGGCTATTCGTGGCCAGGTGGCGGTCTAGCCCGCTGGGGAAAGGAGTAGGTGGATGATCGGCGCTATCTGGGCGCAGACCCGCGACGGCGTGATCGGCGATGGCCACACCATGCCGTGGCATATTCCCGAGGATCTCGCGCATTTCAAGGAGATCACCTCCGGCCACCCCGTGCTCATGGGGCGCGCCACCTGGGAGTCCCTGCCGCCGGCGGTGCGCCCCCTGCCGGGCCGCCGCAATCTCGTGGTATCCACCCGCGCGCCCGGGCCGTGGTCCGCTGGGGCCGAGGTGCTGCCCGATCTGCATACTCTGCCCGAGTGCGACACCTTGTGGGTGATGGGCGGCGGCAGCATCTACGAGGCTCTTCTTGATCGCTGTGAGCGGATTGAGATGACGCTTGTCGACGCCACTCTCGCCGCCGAGCTCGGCGACGCCGCCGTATATGCGCCCACGCTGCCCGCAAATGTCGAACTCGTCTCAGAAAGCGACTGGCACACCTCCCGCACGGGCACCCGCTACTGCTTCCGCAGCTATCGCCGGCGCGAGCCGCGCGCTTGAGTTTTCTGGGTGCGCTGAGAGCCACGGGTGTGGCACAGTGGAGGCTATGGCTAACGTAACTTTGTACACCACGTCGTGGTGCCCCTTTTGTCAGCGTCTGAAGAAGGCTTTGAACCGTACCGAGACTCCTTTCGATGAGATCGATGTGGAGCAGGATACCGAAGCCGCCGCGTGGGTGGAGTCAGTCAACGATGGCAACCGCGTGGTTCCCACCGTGAAGTATTCCGATGGCTCTACTGCCACCAACCCGGCTGCATCCGAGGTGCGCGCGAAGCTCGAGGAGCTTAGCTAACTACCCACTCAGCACGAGCAAGGGGCTCCCACCAGTGATCTGGTGAGAGCCCCTTTTTGTGTTCTCTGCCCTGTATTAGGAGGCGGGCTCCTCACGCAGCAGGTAGATATCCATAATCCAACCGTGTTCGGCGCGGAGCTGCTTTTTCAGCTCCGCAATCTCGGCACCGATCTCGCAGACCTTTCCGCGACGCAGCACCTGCCAGTCCGTGGAGAGATACGCGCCCCAATATATCACGGTGTTCTCCGTGTAGTTCTCCATCCAGGCCGCTCCCCCATCGAGCATCACCACACAGTTCGCGCGGTCTGCCTCGCTGGTCTCTGGCAGCTTGCGGGCGGTGGTGACGTGGATGGCTTCACCGATGCGGTTCAGCAGCATCCCGTGGGCCGCGGTGAGGGCCTGAATAGCGGTGATACCTGGGTAGATCGATCGGGTATGGGGTGTGTGCAGCCGGTCCAAGATCCGCAGCGTGGAATCATAGAGCGAGGGATCGCCCCAGACGAGGAAGGCGGCTGTTCCGCCGTTGGGGAGATGCTCGCCCAAGGCAGCGTCGATACGCTGCGCGCGCGCCTGGTGCCAGCGTTGTACCTCTGCTGCGTAGTTCTCGGGATGACGGGCGCGGGGCGGATCGGGGATAGCGACGAGCTTCACCTGCGGCGCGTGAGCCGCAATAATGCGCTCACGGACGGCCAAAAGCTCCACCTTGTCCTCCCCCTTATCAAGACTGAAGACGCAATCTGCGCTAGCCAGCGCCGCGATTGCGTCTTGAGTGATATGCCCAGGGCTACCGGCCCCTATCCCGATCACACAAATATGTGTGTCGTTCATGGTGGCAGTGCTCTTTACTCGTCTTCTTCGTCGTGGGAGCCGAAGAGATCAGCCATCTCCTGCGGGTCCAAGCCGGTGTGCAGCTCGGAGAAGGAAGCCGAGAAAATCTGCTGCAGGTACAACTCACACGCAGCGGCGAGCTGCTTAGAGTCAAACTTGTTCAGCAGCAAGAGACGCTTAGAGGAGCCATCCTCAAGAATCTGATCTACGGCGAGAACCGGAACATCGTGATCAATGACAGTGTGCACACGAATATCGCGGCGCTGAACGTCGGTAAACGTCGGTCGTGCAGACATGGGAACCTACCTATACAGTCAAGAAAATCTGAATACATACAACAGTAGGCGTTCGCTTGTACTTATGCGCGTCTTTAGTGCAATACACCCCCGCTATGGGCCGTACAGGGTGCCGGGACAAGGATATATTCACCCCCAAAAGTGCGCAGGAACAGCGTTTTCCCCGCTGTCGACGGACCCCGCAGGCAGCCCTAGCAATCCAGAATGCGTCCAGCCCAACATGCGGCACAAGCGGCTACCGCGCTATATCGAGGTGGCAACACAGCCACTAAGCGGGGAGAACTAGCGCCCTATTCTCCCGAAATGAGCACCTGGCAGCGATTAAAATAGGCCTGAGAATCCCAGCGGGAGCTGGTCCGAGGTAGTCGCCACGAAGGGAGCACACGTGCGTTCTCCGTCCCGCCTCAATAGAGGGGCAGCCATCACAGTCATTCTCGGAACTGCGGCCCTGGTGCTCGCAGGGTGCGGCGGCGCGGATGATGCCGCGCCCAGCGGCTCCACGAGCACCACCACGGTGACCGAAATCGAAACCGAAATCGCGGACGAGACTAGCGCTGATACGGAGCCGACACCGCGCACCGAAGATGCCTACCTGCGCTATGAGGCGGGCCCCCACACCTCTGAGCTCTTTGCTAAAAGCGTGCGCGATGCCTTCGCTGCCCAATGGGTGCGTACGGGCAACACAGATGTGAGCGTGGAAGCCAACTCCTTCGTCACCGGAGACACCTACACCATGAAGTGCAGTGGCGAGCACATTGTTCACTGCACCGGCGGCAATAATGCGCACGTGTATCTCTACGACAAGACGGTGCCCGCCGGTGAAGAGGGCGCGCCCGCATACCCCGAGTTAGACGACAACGAAGCCCAGACTGTGAGCGGCGTGATCCGCGATCTCTCGGGCAATGAGTTCCTGGAGAAATACGGGGAGCTCTACCCCTTTAAAACCCAAGTCACCGGCCGAGTGCGCTATGTGGAATTGGACGAGCCCACAGTGCTGCGCGGCACCTACCCCTACAGCGAAGGCAAGACTCGGGAGGATCAGACATACCGTGTAGCCATCGGCTCGACCCCCGAGGATTCGGCCGATAGCAGGTTGGCCGGCAGGGATGGCGAACACATCACCGAGGATGTCTCCCCGAGCCAGTGCTGGTGGCCTAGCGATCCGAACCCTCCAGGATGGGCCTTGCGCTGCAGGTTCGACTAGCTAGCGAAGCCCCAAACACAGCACTATCCCCGATTCCTCTTCCGAATCGGGGATAGTGCGTTGAGGGTCTGAAAAGAGGACCCTCATGTGCCAAGCGCGGCACCGTTTTTATGTGCCCCAGAGAGGAATCGAACCTCCGACACCGGCTTTAGGAGAGCCGTGCTCTATCCACTGAGCTACTAGGGCTGCTACACGACGCGCACATTCTTTGGCGGGGTGGCCACAGCGTGTGGGGCGTGTCGTGATTAGGCTACCGTAGCCGCGGGCTAGCGGTGAAATTTGGGGTTATGCAGCAGTGATACGTCGATAAGCGGGCGGCGGCTAGTCGGTGTCGATGGTCACTTCCTCCTCGGCGACCGTGCGGGACTGCGGCTTGCGGGCGGCGGGAGCACCCTGGCGGGCCTTTTCCTCCTGCTGCTTCTTGGACTCAAGATATTCGCGGTGCTCGTCCTCGGCGGCGGCCCGCTTGGTCTTTTGTTCCTTCGGCTCCTTCGGGGAATCCATCTCCGGCCAGTACTGGTGCACCAGATAGGCGGCGAGCGGGAAGGCGAGCACCGTGATCGCGCCGGCACAGACCAGAATGGATGCGAGCTCTTCGTCGATGAGATCGCGGTGCGCGGCCACCTCGGTGACGGCAACGATGATGGGCAGACCCGTGGCCGCGTAGAGCCCCAGTTCCACCTTGTCGCGGGGCTCCTTCAACCCGGAGTCGGTATCGGTGAACACCTCGGTGAGGAACACCGGGATACCGCGGGCCACGAGGATCACGGCGACGAAGAGGAAGATCAGCCACCACCGGCCGGCCACAGCGGAGATATTGATGGCCATGCCGGAGGTAATGAAGAACACGGGGATGAAGAAGCCATAGCCCATCACGTTGAGGCGGGCTTCCACGGTCTTGTGGAATTTCTCCGGCACCAGCGAGCGCAGGATGATACCCGCGGAGAAGGCGCCAAGCACCACGTCGAGCTCGAATACCGCGGCCGCTGCCATGAGCATGGTCAATAGAGCCATCACCGAACGCATCACCGTCTGCGAGGTGTTGCCGGCGCTCTCGTGGATCAGCGACCCCACCCGCGGCACCAGGGTTTTCACGGTGCGCGGGATGAAGGCGGTGATCAGCGCGATCGTCATGAAGATGAGGAGAATGATCAGGGTCAGGCCCATCGAACGCGCCGAGAGCAGCAGCGACATCGCGAAGATGGGGGCCATCTCGCCCACTGCGCCGTGCACGAATACGGTTTTGCCCACTTTGGAGGAGTCCATGCCCACGGACTTCAGAATGGGCAGCAGCGTGCCGAGCGCCGTCGAGGACACCGCAATCGCGATCGTAACCGCCCACAGCGGGTTTTCGGGTTGTGCAATAAAGTAGACCACCACGAACGCCACGGTGATGCTGATCAGCCACGTTCGCAGCGCCCACCGGCCGGTGCGCCCCTTCATCGTTTTCGGATCGATCTCCCAGCCGGCGAGCAGGAAGAGCAGCCCGAGGCCAAGCTCACGCAGCATGCTCACGCCGCCATCGTCGACAGCGAACTCCAGCACCTCTGGACCGATAATCACGCCGAATCCCAACATGAACACCACGGCGGGGATGTGGTTCTTCGTCGTAAACGCGAGGAACTGCGACGCCAGTGCGGCGAGCGTGATCCACATCGTCGACACAATGATTGTGGTCATGGGCTTTACTCCAGAATTGTTTCTTCAACGGTGATGCGCGGACGTGCCGACAGCTCTAAGGCTATAGGCTGCGGTATCCGCATGCGAATGTCACAGGATATACAACCGACAGGGGTTTTCGCTTATCGACGCTTTCCCCTGCCTTTCCCCCGCCCTGCTAGGTATCCGCGGATTGCTCGGGAACGAGCTCCGCGAGCTGCTGGTTGGCGAGGTCGGTGAGATCCTCGGCGGAGCCGGCAATGGCCGCGGCAGCCACATAGTCCGCACCGAAGGTAACGGAGGAGTGTAGCGTGCGGCTATTCGACCATCCCCACTTCGATCCCTCCGCACCGGGGAGGGTGCTGGTGCCGAAGTTCTGCTTATAGCCATCCGCGGCCACCGGCTTCGCTGTGCGCATGGCGCGCAGAAGCGGCGAGTTCGGATCCTCCTCGAGTTTCTGGGCGAGGAAGAAACACATGTCATAGGTGGAGGTCACGCTGTAGCCCCACTTGGAGTTTGCGCGGGTGGACTGCAAGTCATAGCGGGTGGCGGTTGTGTCGATGGCCTCCGGATAGGACTCATAGAGCGCGGCGGCGATGCTATCGCTGGAATCGCGCACCATGGTCAGCGCCTGCTTTCTTTCCGTGGCGCTACCGTGGTCGAGCACATAATCCGCGATGTAGAGCTTGATCAGGCTGAGCGCGGGGCGCGCGAAGCGCTCATTGGCGGTGCCGTGGTGCTCGCCATCGGAGAGCCGCACGAAGCTCACCTGCGAACCGGCCGCATGGGTGCCAAAGACATCATTGTCCAGCGGCAGTGGCGCCGGCTCCACGGGGTAGCGATAGATAGGCGCCGTAGGCGCAGCTGGAGCGGTGGGCTCGGTGGCATAGTGCAGCGGCTCTGGGCTGCGTGCCACCCCCACCGAGGGAAGCAGGAAGAGGGCGCCGACGAGAAAGAACGCTGGTGCAAGCACCAGCGCTCGAGACCACGATGCGGGGCGTGAGCCGTGGGAAGTCGACGACATGGGGGCCATTCTAAGAAACCCCAGCGCATACCTACAAATACTGCTGACACGACGACAGCCCCACACCGAGCACGGACTGTGCTCAGCGCGGGGCTGCAAATCAGCGGTGTGCCGGCAGGCCTCGTTTCACAGAGGCTGCGGTAGGAATCTTAGTGATCCACTGGGGCTTCGACGCCCACACCGGTGAGGGAACGAACTTCCATCTCTGCCTGGAGGTCTTCCATATTGTCCGACTTACCCAAGTAGGTGCCGATGATGCCGGCAAGGAAGGCGGCCGGGATGGAGACCAGACCCGGGCTCGTCAGCGGGAACCACGACCAGTCTGCATCGGGGAACATTGCGCTCGGGGCACCGGAGACCGCTGGGGAGAAGAAGATCAGTACCAGCGTAGCAATCAGACCGGTGTAGATGGAGGCGCAGGCGCCCACGGTGTTGAAGCGCTTCCAGTACAGCGAGTACAGAATGGTCGGCAGGTTCGCCGAGGCGGCGACCGCGAAGGCCAGGGAGACCAGGAAGGCCACGTTCTGGTTCATCGCGAGGATACCCAGCACGATGGACAGGGCACCGATGACCACCACGGTGATACGAGAGACGCGCACCTGCTCGGCCTCGGTGGATTCACCATTGCGGATCACCGAGTGATAGATGTCGTGCGCCACCGAAGCGGAGGCGGTAATAGCCAGACCAGCGACCACAGCCAACACGGTAGCGAAGGCCACAGCGGCGATGGCTGCCATGAACAGCGGTCCAGCCAACTCCAGCGCCAGCAGCGGTGCGGCGGCATTGGCGCCACCCGGGGCATTGAGGATCCGGTCCGGGCCCACCAGTGCGGCAGCGGCGTAGCCGAGCACCAGAGTCATCAGGTAGAAGGAACCGATGAGCACGATAGCCCAGGTCACGGACTTACGAGCTTCCCGTGCGGTCGGCACGGTGTAGAAGCGCATGAGCACGTGCGGTAGACCAGCGGTACCCAGCACCAGCGCCAAGCCCAAGGAGAGGAAGTCCAGCTTGGTGGTGATGGAGCCACCGTACTTCAGACCCGGATCCAAGATCGCGCTGGCTTCATAGCCCTTCGAGGCGAGAAGATCCGAGCTGGCGTGGGCCGCAACAGCGGAATCGAAGAGGTCGGACAGGCCGCCCTTGATGTTGAAGAAGATGAGCACCGTCATGATGCCCACGCCGCTCACCAGCAGCACGGCCTTAATCATCTGCACGTAGGTGGTGCCCTTCATACCGCCGATAAGCACGTAGGCGATCATGATGATGCCCACCACGGCAACCACAACGGCCTGGGCCGTGGGGTCATGGATATCGAGAAGGACGGACACCAGAGAGCCGGCGCCTGCCATCTGAGCGATGAGATAAAACAGCGACACGAACATGGTGCCGAAGGCCGCGGCGAGGCGCACGGGGCGCTGACGCAGACGGAAAGAGAGCACATCGGCCATGGTGAAGCGGCCGGTGTTACGCAGTGGCTCGGCCACCAGCAGCAGGGCGATCAGCCATGCCACGAAGAAGCCGATGGAATAGAGGAAGCCGTCGTAGCCGGAGATCGCAATCGCGCCCACGATACCGAGGAAGGATGCGGCGGAGAGGTAATCGCCGGCGATGGCGAGACCATTCTGGGTACCGGAGAAGCTCGCGCCACCGGTGTAGAAGTCGCTGGCTTCCTTCGTGGTTCGACCGGCCTTCACCACCACGGTCATGGTGACCACGATGAAGAGTGCGAAGATTCCGATGTTCAGAATCGGGTTGCCAGTACTAGTTGCTTCTGCTGCGAGATTGGACTCGCTCGCTAAATAAGTGATGTTCATTTAATCTTCGCCTCCTTAGCCTTCCATGAGTTGACGAATATGAGCGGCCTTCGGCTCGATGTTCTTATTCGCGTAGCGCACGTAGATCCACGTGATCAAGAACGTGGTGAAGAACTGAAGTGCGCCGAGAACGATGCCGAGATTCACCGCTCCATACACCTTCACGGCCAAGAGACTGGGAGCATAGGTGGCCAGCAGCACAAAGGCGACGTACCACACGAGGAAGGCTACGGACATGGGGAAAGCGAAGGACCGGAAGGTAGAGCGCAGCTCTTGAAACTCCGGGTTCTTCTGCATCTCGCGGAACTCCTGCGCGGTGGGTTCGTGCTTTCTCCGAGGCTGTTGAGCCTCCGGTGGTGGTGGTGCAGTATTAGTCATGCTTTTTCCTATCTAGCGTCTAGCGCAAGCGATGATGAAGCTCGATGCTTTCTTTCAGCGCTCTCTCAGATTTGAACGCCCTAGCAAACAAATTACCTAGCTCACATTGCAATGTGTGATCTACGAATCATTTTTTATCTACAGAGCGCTGAATCACTGCCCCCACTACCGAATTACCTGCACCAAGAAAGGTCCTACCACCACCCCCGATAAGGCGGACAGGATCCTTCTGTTAAGTTTGCGAACCTTTAGATTGCGAGCTTCGCTAGCTTTTCACGCGCACACAGAGAGGCTGCCGCGCCGCGACAGCCTCAGGTAAATGTGATGTTTCTTCAGCTTAAGCCGGTTTTCTGGAGTTCCGGAGGTCAGTGACGCTCGCGATCACGCTGTGCCTCACGCCGCGAGGCCGCCTGATTCACCCGCCACAGCAGCTCCACCAGCACGGCCCCAGCAACGCCGACCGCCACGGATTGCAGGAATAGTGGCGAGAGATGGGCGTCGAGAAGCAAAATATGGGCGCTGAAGGGCACGGCAAAAAGCGCCACATAGGCCAAGCCGGAGACCCCGATGAGCAGCATCTTCCACCAGTTCAGCGGGCGTGAAACCACCACGAGCACCCACCAGGCCATGATGAGCAGAGCGGCCAGCGCCGCGGTGGCCTCGTGCTGATCCACCCCAGAGCCATGCGGCGAAGAAGAAATCAGCATCCACCACAAGGACACTCCGAGCCCGATGACCACCCCGGAGGGCATGGCCAGACGCAGCACTCGGCTTACGAAGCCGGGCCGGGCGCGCTCGTGGTTGGGCGCCAGGGAGAGGATGAAGGCGGGAATACCAATGGTGAACCAGCCGATCATGGTCACATGGATGGGTTGGAAGGGGTACACAACGCCGAATATGCCGGTGACCAGCGCCAAGATTACGGAGTAGACCGTCTTTGTGAGGAAGAGATTGGCCACGCGCTCGATATTGCCAATCACCCGGCGCCCCTCGGCCACCACATGCGGCAGCGTGGAAAAGCGATTATCCAGCAATACCAGCTGGGCCACCGAGCGGGCCGCCGGCGATCCCGACCCCATGGCGATACCAATGGAGGCTTCCTTCAACGCCAGCACATCGTTCACGCCATCGCCCGTCATCGCGACCGTGTGCCCGGATTCCTTGAGCGCGAGCACCATCTGCTTTTTCATCTCTGGAGTCACGCGGCCGAACACGCGGCCGCGCTCCACGGCCGCCCGAAACTCCTCGGGGTCAGTGGGAAGCTCGCGGGCATCGATTGCCTCGGTCGAGATACCCAGGGACCGGGCCACCGCCCCCACCGATACCGCGTTATCGCCCGAGATGATCTTCAGCTGCACCTTTTCTTTGGCGAAGTAATCGAGGGTGGCGCGGGCCTCGGGGCGAATCACCTGCTCCAGAATCACCAAGGCATGAGGCTCGAACTCCGCCTCTGTTTTCCTCCCGAGCAAGAGCACGCGCTGGCCGAGCTGCATATGCTCATCGGCTGCGCGCGACTCGGGAGCCAGCACATCGGGTGCTCCCAGCAGCCAGCACTCGCCGGAGGCCAGCTCCACACCCGAGTACTTCTTGGTGGAATCGAAAGCGATATGCTCACTCACCTGCGGCAGCGGGCTGGGCTCTCCCGGCGCGTCGGCGCGGGAGTGCTGCAGCGCCTCGGCGATGGCCTGCATGGTGTCATTGGGGCGTTTATCGGCCTTGGCCATCGCGAGCATCGTGGCCTCATACTCGGCCGCGGGGCGGCGTCGTCTAGCATCCGCCACCACATCAAGGCCGGTATAGCCCATGCGGTTTTCCGTGAGCGTGCCGGTTTTATCCGCGCACACCACATCCACCCGCGCCAAACCTTCGATGGCGGGCAGCTCATTCACCAGCGCTTGGCGCTTGCCTAAGCGCACCACGCCGACGGCAAAGGCAATCGAGGTCATCAGCACGAGCCCCTCGGGCACCATCGGCACCAACGCCGCCACCATCGCCAGCAGGGACTCGCGCAATGGATTGCCGGTACGCACCAGCTGGGTGTAGATCGCGAGCAGCCCCGTGGGAATAAGCAGCCACGTGATGATCCGCAGGATCTTGTTGATCCCGTTTTGCAGCTCGGAGTCGGTGAGGGTGAAACGCCCAGCGTCGCGTATCAGCTTGGTGGCATAGGCATCCTCGCCGATGCCGGTGGCCTGGAAGGTGCCAAAGCCTGCGGCCACAAAGGAACCGGAGTAGAGCGGATCGCCCACGGATTTCTTGATCGGCTCGGACTCGCCGGTGAGCATCGATTCATTGATCTCCAGCCCCTCAGAGCTGCGCACCACGCCGTCCACCACCAGCTGATCGCCGGCACCAATATCGATGAGATCGTCGAGCACAATAGAATCGCGCGGGATCTCGGCCGTGGCCCCATCGCGGATCACCTTCGGATCCTCTTCGCCGAGGATCGTCAGCCGGTCCAAGGTGCGCTTGGCCCGCAGCTCCTGAATGATGCCAATGCTCGAGTTGGCGATAATGAGCAGACCGAAGGCGCCATTAATAAAGGAACCCGTGGTCGCCACAATAACGAAGAGCACCCCGAGGATGGCGTTGATCCGGGTGAACACATTGGAATAAATAATGTCGCGGGTGCGCCGGCCGGTGCGCCGCAGCGTCACGTTCACCTGGCCGCGCTCGCACCGCTCGACCACCTGCGCCGAGGTCAAGCCTGCGGCGGGAGTGATTGCCCGTGTGGTGTCTACCTCCATGAGCTCCGTAGTCTACCCCCTGTGCTCAGCGTAACTGCTCTGCGTGAGGGCCCAAGACGGGGATTCACAGCGCTTTCCCAGCTGCGCCCAGCTGGAGGCGCTTAGCTGAACTCGCGGGGATCGGGCCCCACACGGCCGGCGCCCTCGCCCTGATCCATGGCGGTGATCCGCCGCAGTTCCTCCCCGCTGAGGGTGAAGGAGAAGACATCGATATTCTCCCAAATCCGCTCGGGCGTGCGCGAGCGCGGAATCACGATGCGGTCCTGCTGCAGGCTCCAGCGCAGCGCCACCTGGGCAGGGCTGACCCCATGGTGCTCGGCGATCTCTCCCAAGATGGGATGACTGAGGATCTCGCCCTGGCCCAGCGGCGACCAGCACTCAGTAACGATGCCGTGGTGGTGGTGATAGTCCACGAGCTGGTGCTGCGAGAACCCGGGGTGGAGCTCGATCTGATTGATCGCGGGAGTAATGCCGGTATCGGCGATGATGCTGTCGAGAGTCTCCTCATAGAAGTTGCAGACGCCCACGGTCTGTACCCTCCCCAGCCCTTGGAGCTGGGCAATCGCCTCGAAGCTGGCGCGGTAGGTGTCTTTATCGGCGCAGGGCCAGTGCACCATGTACATATCGAGATAGTCGAGGCCGAGTCGCTGCAGACTTTGGTTGAAGGCCTCCCCTGTTTCCTCAAAGCCCTGCTGGTTATTCCACACCTTCGACACCACGAAGAGCTCATCGCGTTCCACATCACCGGCGGCAATCGCTGCGCGTAGGGCCGCACCTACCGCCTCCTCATTCTTATAGATCGCCGCACAATCAAAGTGGCGATACCCTGCCTCGATAGCAGTGCGGATGACTGTGTCGCATTCATCCGGGTCGATCTTCCACAAGCCCAGACCGAGCTGCGGGATAGGGGTGGCGTCGTTGAGAGTGATGGCGGGAACGCAAGTAGACATAGTTTCCATTGTGCCCCTGTCCCGCGCCAAGGGCTATAGCCACTACCTAGTCGTCCACCATGGCAGGTTTCCAACCCGTCATTTAAGGTATACCTACGTGATTGTTGAAAAAATGTCCATGCGTGAGTTCACACCACGGCTATGAGGGAAGAACACCAGAGTATGCACGACACCACACTCCACATAGATGGATTGACCAAGCGCTATGGCGATGTCGTAGCGCTGCAGGACATGAGTTTTTCCGTCGCCCCAGGCGAGATCTACGGCTTTGTCGGCTCCAACGGCGCTGGCAAGACCACCACGATGCGCATCGCTCTTGGCGTGCTCACCGCCGATTCTGGCGAGGTGCGCTTGGGTTCACGGACCGTCGACGACGCCCTGCGCCGCAGCTTTGGCTACATGCCCGAGGAACGCGGGCTCTACCCCAAGCAAAAGGTGGCAGAGCAGCTGCACTATTTCGCACGACTGCACGGGCTCGATGCTGCCGCCGCCAAACGCAATACCGCCGAGCTGCTCGAGCGGCTGGGTCTCAGTGATCGCGCGAAGGACAAATTGGAGCAGCTGTCTTTGGGTAATCAGCAGCGGGTGCAGCTCGCCGCGGCGCTGGTCTTTGATCCGCAGGTGCTGATCCTCGACGAGCCTTTTAGCGGCCTCGACCCCGTGGCCGTTGAGGTGATGTCCAACTCGCTGCGGGAACGCGCCCAGCAGGGCATTCCGGTGGTGTTTTCTTCGCACCAGCTGGATCTGGTGCAGCGTTTGTGTGATCGCGTGGGCATCATCAGCGGTGGCCGCATGATGGCTCAAGGTAGCGTCGATGAGCTGCGGCATTCTGGGCCGGTGCTCTATGAGATCACCAGCCCGTCCACCACCGCGTGGTGGGAGGGGCTCGCCGGTGTGGAGCTCGTGGAACGCCACCATGAGACGGTTGTGCTGTCGATCTCCGAAGAGACCACACACAGCACTGGCGGCTTCGATGATCAGGAGCTGCTCCGTGCGGCGCTGGCCGCCGGCCCCGTGCACCACTTTGGCCGTCGCCTGCCCTCACTCACCGCGCTCTTCCAGGAGGTTGTGTCGCAATGAATTCCTATTCCGCTTTCTCCACGATCGGACTCGTGATCAGGCGCGAGGCAGCGAAACTGCTGAAATCAAAGAGCCTGTGGGTCATGCTCGGCTTGATGCTCGCCATTTCGGTGGTGGGCGGAGTTGTGGGTTATATCAATTCCGACGATGAGGACACCGCCTCTGATTCTCCGGTAGTTGCCGTGTTGGGCGAAGATCCCAGTATCCCTGACCGCGCCAGCGCCGAGGAGGCACTGCGGGCCTCCGATGAAGAGGACAATGCCCCGCGTCTTGATGCCGTGGTGGTTCCCGCGGAGTCCGGCTCGGAGCTGCTCTACACCGGGGAGCTTCCCACCGGGCTGCTGGAGCAGCTCAACGCCACTCGCGCCGAGGCGTTTTTAGAATCCCAAGGCATCGACCCCGCAGCCATGGCCGCCACCCAGCTCATCCCGGTGCAGGTCGGCGACGGCGACGCGGGATTTTTTGGCGATCCCGACACCTTGGGTAACCGAGTGGTCGCGCTCGTAGGCGTTTTTCTTCTCGTCCTCGCTATTTTGATGTTTGCCGCCATGATCGGCACCGCCGTGATGGAAGAAAAAAGCTCGCGCGTCATCGAGATTATTCTGGCCACGGTGCGCCCCCTCGATTTCCTCTGGGGCAAGGTGCTGGGTATCGGGCTCGTCGCCTTAGGCATGGTCACGGTGCTCTTTTCCGCCGGTATCGGCGCCGTGTGGGCCGCGGGGCTGACGGATGACCTCGACTTCGACCCCTCGATCATTCCCATTCTCGTGCTCTTCTTCATCCTCGGTTTCATCTTCTTCGGCCTGGTCTACGCCGCCGCAGGATCGCTGGTATCGAGCATGGAGGACTACCAGTCGGCCCAGCTACCCGCGCTGCTGCTGGCCTTGGCTATGACGTACACCCCCATGTTCGGCTTTTCCAAGCTGGACAGCACGTTCATGGAGATCGCGACCTGGATTCCGCCCTTCTCGGTGGGCCTCGCCCCACTGCAATACGCCGCGGGTAACCTTTCCGCGCTGCAGCTGGCGGCCAGTGCCCTAGTGCTGGTGCTCACCACCTTCGCCGTCAGCTGGCTCACCTCCCGGATCTACCGCAACTCGGTGCTGCACTCCGGCAGCGCCATCTCGTGGCTCAGCGCAGTCAAAAACGTGCGTTCGGCCTAGCCGGCACACGCTTATCGACGCCGACCTCCCCGCCTCGTCGCGGTGGCGGTCGGCGTCGTCCGCATGCGGCGGGCACACCTTGCGGTGTGATCATTGTGGCCTCCAGCTACGGCCCTCTCAGCGCCCCGCTGATACTGCGTGCACAGCCTCGATGCTGCCATCGCAGTCCCGCGCAGCCTGCTGCCACCACACCCGCACGTGGGTGTAACTCGGCGGCCTAGCGCAGGATTTTTTGCTTCATTGGACCCCGCTTTGGGGTGCGTGCGGATAAGCTCACCCAGTATGGGACATACGAGCGCGCAGCAGCTGATTGATGAAGTACTCGATCCCGATTCTTTCCAGAATTGGGGCACCACGCCGAACTACGGCGATATCGACGATGCCTATAAGGATTCGCTAGCGCGGGCCCGCGAGAAATCCGGGGTAGACGAGGCCGTGATCATCGGGGAGGGCAGGGTCGCCGGTCACCGCGTGGCCTGCGTGCTCGGAGAGTTCCGTTTCCTCGGCGGCTCGATCGGCGCCGCCACGGCTCGCCGCATCATCGACGGCATCCACCGCGCCACCGCGGAAAATCTGCCGCTACTGATCTCCCCTTCCTCCGGTGGCACCCGCATGCAGGAAGGCACCCCTGCATTCTCTTTGATGGTCTCCATCACCACCGCTGTGTATCGCCACAAGGACAAGCACCTGCCCTTCTTGGTGTATCTGCGCAATCCCACCACTGGCGGCGTGATGGCCTCCTGGGGGTCGGCCGGTAACCTCACCTTCGCCGAGCCAGGGGCACTCCTCGGTTTCTTAGGCCCGCGCGTGGTCGAGCTGACCACCGGCAAGCCCATGCCGCCTGGGGTGCAGACTGGGGAGAACCTCGCCACCCACGGCGTGATCGACGGCGTGATTAACCCCGCGGAGCTCCGCGCGAGCGTGATCAAGCTCGTCACCACCCTCACCCCTGATCCGCAGCAGCACGCCCCCGCCCGCCCGGAGTATCTCATCACCGCCGAGCAGGGCTATGAACCGGAGCATTCGGCTTGGGATTCGATTGTGGCTACCCGCCGCAGCGATCGCCCCGGCCTGCGGGATGTGCTCGCGGTGCTCGCCGATAGCTATATCGAGCTCAATGGCACCGGCGATGGCCGCCACTCCCCTGCCGTGCAGGTAGGCATCGCCACGCTCGGCGGCCGCCCCGTGGTGATCATGGGCCAAGACCGGCACGCCCAGCCGCCGCACGCCGTCAGCGAGCTCGGCCCCGCAGCGCTGCGCTTCGCCCGCCGCGGCATCCAGCTGGCGCATGAGCTCAATATTCCTTTGATTTCCTTCATCGACACTCCCGGCGCGGAGCTCTCCCGCGAAGCCGAGGAGGCGGGTATGGCTGGTTCCATCTCCCGAACCTTGAATGAGCTGGTCAGCGTGGACGTGCCCACGGTGTCCGTGATTCTGGGCCAGGGTTGTGGCGGCGGCGCGCTGGCGATGCTGCCCTCTGATGCGGTGATCAGCGCCGAGCATGGCTGGCTCTCCCCGCTGCCGCCCGAAGGAGCCTCGGCGATCATCTACCGCGATGTGCACCACGCGGCCGAGATGATGGATGCCCAGGACGTCAGCGCGGTGTGTCTCATGAACGCCGGTATTGTCTCCGGCATTGTTCCCGAGGGGCCAGATGGTGCTGCGGGCGGGGACGCCGCCGACAACCCCGAGGAGTTCATCACCCGCATCTTGGAGGCGGTCGATTACACGCTGTGGAACCTAGAGCACAACGTGAAGCTGGTCGGCCGCGAGCACCGCTTCCAAGGCTATGAGAAGCTCGCCGAGATGCAGCCTTAAGCTCGGCGCACCCCGATCGCACATAAACACCGCCGCGGATACTCTCGCCCCGCGAGGAGAGAACAGTATCCGCGGCGGTGTTGTACTCTTTCGTGCCGTGGTGGTGATTAGCCGACAGAGAGCAGGTCAATCACGAACACCAAGGTTCGGCCGGAGAGCGGGTGACCGCCACCGGCGGGGCCATAGGCGGCCTCCGGCGGGATGGTGAGCTGGCGACGGCCGCCCACCTTCATCCCGGGGATGCCCTCCTGCCAGCCGGCGATGAGGCCGGACAGCGGAAATTCGATAGCCTGGCCACGATCCCACGAGGAGTCGAACTCCTCACCGGTCTCGAAATCGACGCCCACGTAGTGAACCTCCACCAGGCCGCCCGGCTGAGCCTCTTCGCCATCGCCGACCACGAGGTCCTCGATCACGATGTCCTCAGGTGCAGGCCCCTGTTGAACGTCAATCTGTGGCTTGTCCATGAATTCACTCCTGTTACATATGTATGTGCACTCGCGCCCAGACACACGTGCCGCACCCGACGGTGCGTGCCCGCGTGAGCGGTGGGGCGGCAGGCCGCGCACAATGAGTGGCCTCGCCCCCGCTTGCATGCCAGCAGCGAGCGGATGACCGCACGCCTGATGGCAGCCTCTCGGGCTGGGTTACGCACCCAGTGTACCTAAGAAATAACTCAACCCCGAATAATTTCTTGCCGTGGAGGCGCCCCGCGGCGCCCTCCCGCGAGCATGAGAAACCGCCGCCCTTCGGGTGAAGGACGGCGGTGACTGGCGCTTAAATAGCGCGGTAATGCGGGTTATTAGCCGCGCTCAGAGCGGGGCACGAACTCACGCAGCGGCTGGCCGGTGTAGACCTGACGCGGGCGGTAGATCTTGGAGGCCGGGTTCTCCACGAGCTCGCGGTACTGGGCGATCCAGCCGGGCAGACGGCCCATGGCGAAGAGGACGGTGAAGAAGTCCGTCGGGAAGCCCATGGCGCGGTAGATGAGGCCGGTGTAGAAGTCCACGTTCGGGTAGAGCTTGCGGGAGATGAAGTAATCGTCGTTGAGGGCGATCTCCTCCAGCTTCATGGCCAGCTCAAGTGCCTCGTCTCCGCCGGTCTTCTCCAGCAGCTCGTGGGCGGTGTCCTTGATGATGGCGGCGCGCGGGTCGTAGTTCTTGTACACGCGGTGGCCGAAGCCCATCAGGCGGACGCCCTTTTCCTTGTTCTTCACGCGGTTCATGAAGTCGGTAGCGTCGCCGCCATTGTTCTCCTTGATGTCATCGAGCATCTCGAGAACAGCCTGGTTGGCGCCGCCGTGCAGCGGGCCGGACAGAGCGTTGATACCAGCGGCCACGGAGACGAACATATTGGACTGCGCGGAGGCCACCATACGCACGGTGGAGGTGGAGCAGTTCTGCTCGTGATCGGCGTGCAGGATCAGCAGCTGATCCAGGGCCTTGACCATGAGCGGGTCGATCTCGTAGGGCTCGGTGGGGAAGCCGAACATCATGCGCAGGAAGTTAGCGCGGGCGTTGAGCGAGTTGTCCGGGTACATATACGGCTGACCGTGGCGGGCGCGGTGAGCATAGGCAGCCAGCATCGGCACCTTAGCCATGAGGCGCACGGTGGCCTTATCGAGGTGATCCTCGTTCAGCGGGTCGAGCTCATCCTGGTAATAGGTGGAGAGGATGTTAAGGGAGGAGGCCAGCACTGCCATCGGGTGGGCGTTGCGCGGGAAGACGTTAAATTGCGCCTTGAAGTCCTCGTCCAGCAGGGTGTGGTGACGAATGTCGTCATTGAACTTAGCCAGCTGCTCCCGGGTGGGAAGCTCGCCGTGAATCAGCAGGTAGGACACCTCGTTGAAGGTGGCCTTGGCGGCCAGATCCTCGATGGCGTAGCCGCGGTAGCGCAGAATGCCCTCGGCGCCATCGATGTAGGTGATGTCAGAGGCGGTGGAACCGGTAGACACATAGCCCGGGTCATAGGTGACCAGGCCGGTCTCCTGCAGCATCTTACCGAGAACAACACCGTCGTTGCCCTCGGTGGCCTTGATGATGTCCATCTCGAATTCACCACCGGGGTAGTGAAGAACGGCCTTTTCCTTGTTTTCTGTAGCCACAGTATCCCTTTCAATTAAGTTGATATATCGCACCGGCCGCGATCGATAATGGGCGCTGGCTCTCTCCTCATATTAGGAGGTTAAAGAGTGATGCTCGGCGTGTGCGGATAATTGTCGACGCTCGGAACCGAGCATCCTCCGCCTCATGCGAGACCGCGACCACATCGACACGTGAGCTTTACTACCCACGGCCGAAAGTGCTCCTGTACGTCACACTATACGTTTTTGACTGCATGCGCGCCCGCGCTTGCCCATCCCTCACACCCGCCCCACCTCCGCATAGGGGCAGAGACCGAGCAGCCGTGGGGATCGACCCACATAATCACGCATCCGCGGCGAGGACCATAGCCTCGCCCGAATCGCATGGGCCACCCAAGGGACTCCCCCTGGGCCGGCGTGCTGCTCTCATGGCGCTGCTAGGTCGGCATTTATGACCCCGCAGAGAGCTGGGGGCAGCGCTCTCACTATTGGGAAGCGTCGCTGACACACATGTCCGGTACTGGCCCATAGCCGCTGTTCAGCAGCTATTTCTTGCACCGACGGCAACAGTCTACCAGCGTCTGTGACGCGGACAACAAATTCTCCCTCGCAGCAGCCGCGCCGCCACCCCGACACACCCGCGCCGTACTGGGCAGATGGCCGTCCTAGCATGCGGCACCCCCCCTTTTCTCAGCTGAATCATCCACCGACGCCTCCCCCTAGCGCTACCCCCGCGCAGCGTGATCTCGTACTACAGGCCGTGGGGAGCGCGCATCGGGTGCCCCTCGTTCTCTGCCCGATAGAACACCCCCGCCACAGGTGTCTGCACGTCACCCCCTTTTGTGAAAGCCCTGCCCGCCGCCGTCACTGGTTGGTTAATCTAAACAGGCAGAGCGCGCCCCGCGCTGCAGTTTTATTGTGTTTTCCCGGTGCCCATCGTGGCAGTCATTTAAGGATCAAAATATTTATGTCTGAGGCCTTTCCTACTCTTCCCGCTGAACTGATCCCCGCCGATGGCCGTTTTGGCTGTGGCCCCTCCAAGGTGCGCCCCGAGCAACTGCGCGCCATCGTCGATGGCGGCAGCAGCATTGTGGGTACGTCCCACCGCCAGCCCGGCGTGAAGGACGTGGTGGGTGATGTCCGCACCGGTTTGGCGGAGCTGTTCTCCCTTCCGGAGGGCTATGAGATTGTGCTCTCCCTCGGCGGCGCCACCGCCTTCTGGGATGCCGCCACCTTCGGCCTCATCGAACAGCGCTCGGGACACTTCACCTGCGGCGAGTTCTCCGGCAAGTTTGCCGCCGCTGCTGCGGCCGCGCCGTGGCTGGAGCAGCCCGCCATCGTGGAATCCGAGCCGGGCGATACCCCGGAGGTGCAGGCCATCGACGGCGTCGACGTGCTGGCCTGGGCACACAACGAAACCTCCACTGGCGCGATGATGCCGGTGACCCGCCCCGATACCGACGCCCTCATTGCCATCGACGCCACCTCCGGCGCCGGCGGCTTGCCCGTGGATATCGCCGAGGCCGATGTCTACTACTTCTCCCCGCAGAAGTGCTTCGCCTCCGACGGCGGGCTGTGGCTGGCCGCCATGAGCCCCCGCGCGCTGGAGCGCATCGAGAAGATCAACGCCTCCGATCGCTTCATCCCCGCCTTTTTGAATCTGCAGACCGCGGTGAACAATTCGCGCAAGAACCAGACCTATAACACCCCAGCCGTGGCCAGCTTGCTCATGCTGCGCGACCAGGTGCAGTGGATGAATGAACAAGGCGGCTTGGACGCCATGGTGGCGCGCACCACCGCCAGCTCCCACATCCTCTATGACTGGGCCGAGTCCCGCCCCGAAGCCACCCCGTATGTCGCTACCCCGGAGAAGCGCTCGTTGGTGGTCGGCACCATCGACTTCGATGAGAGTGTGGACGCCGCCCAGCTGGCAAAGACGCTGCGCGCTAATGGCATCGTGGATGTGGAGCCCTACCGCAAGCTGGGACGCAATCAGCTGCGCATCGGCATGTTCCCCGCCATCGACTCGGCAGACATCACGCTGCTGACCAAGGCCATCGATTATGTCCTCGATGCCCGCTAGCCGCTCAACTAATCCCCTCTAGCAGCGCATAAAGCTAGAGAACACGCGCACGTGAGTGATCCACCACGTGCGCGTTTTCCATTAAGGTTGGACGTGTTAGTTAGTCCCACAACGACGCAGGGAGCGTGCATGCGCGAGCTAGAACTCAACGCAGCGGAGTCCAATCGGAACTCGCTCGTTTTTCACCTCGACGAGGAACAGGTGTTCTTGGCCGTGAGCGATGAGCTGCGCACACAGCTTATCGACGCCCTCTCCTCGTCCGAGCCCACCCCAGCTGCCCCTCCCGCTCCCGCTCCCGCCCCGCCAGCGGAGGCGCCCGAGGAGTCGGCGTCGACAAGCGTCGATCCCCGTTTGACTACCCCGCTGCGCATGCGACCGCGGGAAATTCAGGAACGGGTGCGCGCTGGGGCGACGATAGCGCAGCTCGCGGAAGAAAATGATGTCACCGAATCCCGCATCGAGCCCTATGCGCACCCCGTGCTGCTCGAGCGCGGCCGGATCGCGGAGATGTCCAAGCAGGCGCACCCAGTGCGCGATGATGGCCCCGCCAAACTCACCCTGTGGGAAGTGCTGGCCACCGCCTTCGCGGCCCGCGGCAACAATGTCAGCGACGCCGCCTGGGACGCCTATCGCGACCCCTCTGGGCAGTGGATTATCACCGTGACGTGGACGGTAGGCCGCAGCACCAATGTGGCCGAGTACTCCTATCTCAATCACATGACCTCCTCGCCTACCGCGGTGGCGCGCAATCAGCTGGCCTCGGAGCTGATTAATCCGGAATTTTCGCAGCCCAACCGCGCCCTGAGCTCGGTGCGCGATACGGAGGAGGACGCGGACTACGATGATCCCGCCGACTTCGCTGATGCCGAAGAGTTCCGCGGCCCCGAGCGCAGCAGCGACGGCGAGGGCGAGGATTTCTTGCAGCACCCGCCGGAGGAGCAGGCCCCGAAGCGGCGCCGCCGCAAGGCCAAGACACCTCATTGGGAAGACGTCCTTTTGGGTGTGCGCTCGAATACGAAACGACCGAGGAGCTAAGGCGCCATGGAGCGGCCCGCAGTAGTGACGTTTTTCTTCGTCAACACCGATACCCCCGCCGAGGTCATCGCCACCGAGCCTCGGGCGAATCGCGGCTTCGGCCGCAAATACCTCGCCCAGATGAATCCCCGCTGGCCCATCACCCCGATCGGGCAGTTCTCCTTGAACCGCTCCACGGATGTGTCCGAAAACGAGTTTTATATCGCCGGCTTCCCCGGGTTGTCGCTGGTACAAACCTATCTGCCCGATGTGCGCACGATCTCCGATATCGACCCCGCTCTGCGCTCCTCGCTGCCGGCCCGAGACCTGATCGTCACTGCTTATAGCCGCGAGCGCGGCTATGGCGCTTTCGCCTACTGGCGCGGCGATACACTGCTCCGGGCGTTTGCTGCCCGGCGCGACCGCGTCTACGAGGACGAGGGCATCCCCCAGCCCTTCGAACGCCCCTTCTGGGCGGGCGAGCGTAGCGAGAACGTGGGCGGTATCGCTTTGCCCTTCGAGCCGATCGATCTGGTGGCGGCAGCCACCCGCGAGTGGCTCGGCATCTACACGGGCGGGCCGGATGTGAATGTGGTGGGCTATGCCACCGATGGCCGGCCCGAGCCCAAGGTGGAGCCCGCTCCGCCGAGCTCCCGCAGCATCGCCGATATTGTCTCGGCGGCGTCGTCGAAGCTGGGGCTGGGCGCTGCCGATCGGGATTATGACGACTATGCTCTCGATTCCACCCAGACCGAGGAGCGCTCCACCGGCGAAGAGCTGGGCGCGGTCGTGCGCTCTGGCTGGTCGTGGATGCGCAAGGCCGGCTCCACGGTGCGCGATGTTGCCGGGACGGTGGGCGAACAGCTCTCGGATAAACTGCGCCACACCGACCGGCCCCGCAGCAGCGGAACATCGCAGCTGCCCCGCTCCCGCTCGACGGCGACGCGACGGACACACGACATCGAGTCCACCCCGCCGCCACGCCGCGATGAGCGCACCCGGCCACCGGCCGAGGATACCGAGGCCTCCGATAGTCCCCTCATCGAGGACGAATCCTAAGACAGGCTGCGGGCCCGCTCGTAGAGTGCCACGGCTGCGGCGGTGGCCACGTTGAGCGAGTCCGTGCCCGCAGCCATGGGAATACGGGCACGGATATCGGTGGCGCGCATCGCGTGTTCTGTCAGCCCCGGGCCCTCGGCGCCGATGAGTAGCGCCACCTTCTCATAGGCTTGGCCCGTCTCGTCCACGAGGGCGTCCTTGAGCAACGCCGCCTCCGGGTTGGGGGTGAGCGAAACAATGTGGAATCCGGCCGCGCGCACCTGCTCGAGGCTGCGCTGCCACGTGGTGTAGCCGCCCTCGAGATGAGCGAAGGGCAGGCGCAGCACATGTCCCATGGAGACGCGCACCACGCGCCGGTAGAGCGGATCGGCACAGCCGGCGCCAAAGAGCACCCCATCCACACCGAGCCCGGCAGCATTGCGGAAGAGGGAGCCGATATTTTCGTGGTCCCCCACTCCCTCGGCGATGACGAGGGTGCGAGCGCTGTCGATCACCTGCTCCACGGCCAGAGGCTCGGGCCGGTCCGCGGCTGCCAATAGCCCGCGGTGGAGATCAAAGCCCGCCACCTCGGCGAGGGTGTCGCGGGTGGTGGCGTAGACCGGAATATCCCGGCGCGCGATCTCCTCCTGTACCCCGGGGAGAGCGAGGAAGTTCGATAGCTTGGGCTCGAAGCCCACAATGGAGCGCACGGGGAAGCGTGAATGCAGCAGCCGCTCGCTCACGAGATTGCCTTCGGCGATCACCAATCCCTTGCCGCCGCGCGCATCGGGGCGGCGGTCGGAGGAATTGAGATCGCGGTAGTCAGCGAAACGGGGATCTGCGCTGGAATCGAGAAAAATGGCCACGCTGTCCCATCCTAGTGGCCTAGGCGCCGCCGATAGTCAGCAGCTCATACAGCGCCGGCAGGGCGACGCTGGCACCGATGAGCACGAAGACGGTGCCGGAGACCATATCGATCTGGGGACTATAGCCCAGCATGGAGCGACTGATTCGCGGCGTGGAGAGCACGAAGGCGATGCTGAGGAACCAGAGTAGGGCCGATAGCCCCACCGCCCCGATGTAGATGAGCTGCACTCCCATGCTGGCGCCCACCGGCAAAAACTGGCTGAGCACGGCGGCCATGAAGAGCACAATCTTCGGGTTGGAGAGGTTGGTGGCCAGCCCCGTGAGATAGGTGCGGCGCATCTTCACCGGAGCTACCACGAGCTCGGGCGGCTGGGGCGCGGTGCCACGTGCTAGCCACCCGGCGCGGGCAATGGTGGCGCCCAGATACATGAGATAGCCGCCACCCACGAGCTGCAGCGCTTCGAGCAGATCGGGGAAGCGCTGCAGCAGCTGCGCCATGCCGGCGACTGTCAGAGCCGTCCAGAAGGTGGCGCCGGTGACAATACCCAGTGCTGCGGCCAGCGCCCGCTGCCGGCTGCGACTCGCCAGGCGCAGGATCAGCAGCGTGTCCGGCCCCGGCGAGACCATGCCGATGGTGTTGGCCACCAAGAAGGGAAGAAGCGATCCAAGCATGACCCGCTAGTGTACGGCCGCCAGGATGGGATCGATGGCGAAGTAGACCAAGAACAGCGCGGAGATCAGCCACAGCAGCCAGTGCACCTGCTTAGCCCTGCCGGAGGCCACGGCCATGGCGGTATAGGCCACAAAGCCCACGCCAATGCCGTTGGCGATCGAGTAGGTAAAGGGCATGGCCACGATGGTGAGGAAGGCCGGCAGTGCGATATGGAACTCGGTGAAGTCGATCTCGCGAATCTGTCCCATCATCAGGGCGCCGACGATCACCAGCACGGGCGCGGCGGCCTCGATCGGCACGACCTCATAGAGCGGGGTAAGAAACATCGCCAGCAGGAACATGATGCCGGTGACCACATTGGCCAGCCCGGTGCGGGCGCCATCGGCGATACCGGCGGCGGAGTCGATGTAGACGGTATTCGAGGAGGCGGAGCAGCCGCCGCCCACGACGGCGCCGACGCCCTCCACCACCAGCGCCCGCTTCATATCGGGCAGGTTGCCGTTCTCATCGCTCAGGCCCGCTTGGCGGCCGAGTGCCGTCATGGTGCCCATGGCGTCGAAGAAGTTCGCCAGCACCAGGGTGAACACCAGCAGGGACGCCGAGAGCGCGCCAATCTGGGCGAAGGCGCCGAAGAGATCCACGGCGCCCACCAGGGACAGATCCGGGGTGGAGCCGATGGATTCCGGCAGGGTGGGCACGGCCAGCGACCAGCCGGTGGGATTGGGCTTGCCGTCCACGAATGAGGGGCCGGAGCCGGTGAGAGACTCCACAATCATGGCGATGATCGTGGTGGAGACGATGCCGATAAACAGCCCGCCGCGCACATTTCGCGCCACCAGCACGCCACAGATGAGCAAGCCGAGGACAAAGACGAAGGTGGGCCAAGACGCAATCGAGCCGTCGATGCCGAGGGTCACCGGCACGGTCGTTCCCGCGGCATCGGGGATACGGCGAACGAAGCCGGCGTCCACCAGGCCAATCATGGCGATGAACATGCCAATGCCCACGCCCATCGCGGCTTTGAGCGAATGCGGGATGGCGCGGAAGACGGCAACGCGGAAGCCAGAGACGGCGAGCACCACGATGATGATGCCGTCGATCACCACCAGCCCCATGGCCTCCGGCCAGGTCAGCCCCTCGGCGGAGACGAGGGTCACGGCCACCAGGGTGTTGATTCCGAGGCCGGTGGCGATGCCGAAGGGATAGCGGGCGAAGACGCCGAAGGCGATGGACATCACGCCCGCGGCGAGGGCGGTGACGGCGGCGACCTGCGGGATCCCGAGGGATACCCCGTTGCGGTCTTCGATACCGCCGAGGATCAGCGGGTTCAGCAGCACGATATAGGCCATGGCCAAGAAGGTGACCAGGCCGGCGCGGACCTCAGTGCCCACGCTCGAACCGCGTTGAGAAATAGAGAAGAAGGAATCGAGCCGGTTTTTCGGCTCGCGGGCGGCGCGAGGCTTCTGCTCGGCGACCTCAGAGTGTTGCGGGGCTGTCATGGCCTGCCTTTTCTTAAGTTGCGCTTTCCGTTGGCACGGCGCCTCAGCGCGGCTTTGCCCCGTGAGTGGTGGCCGTTGATAACGGCGCGCACTTTCCAGCGGCGAGCACGCGTGGCGACGTGGTGTCGTGCACAGCAGCGTTGAAGGCGGGTAGCTAGACGCCGCTCTTCAACAGCCGCGTTTATGTTACTCTCAGCTGCTTGCTAAAGGAGAAACAACTCCCCGCAGCGCCGCCCGCAGCGGCCCCAGAGCCACCACCTAGCGGCACCGAAGATGGCGTCGCCGTGGGTTAAGCTAAAAAGCACTGGTGTTTATCACGCATCACCCTCGCCCGGATGAGGCTGGGTGCGCATACGTCAGCCCCGTGCGCCGCGCCCAACTGTCGATGCCGCGCGCGTGCGATGCGTGCGACGCCGCATGCGAGAAAACCGGTTCACCCTAGTAGCACAAAGGAGCATGTCACCCGCGGTGTACAGGACTAGTTTTAGGCAGGTCGATGGGCGCGTCCGACATTTAGGGGAACACCTCAACCGTCTGGGTATGCATCTCAGTGCAAGCGATCATGAGGCCATCCGCGCCCGGCTCCGTAGTGCCGGCAAGGGCAGCTTCTTTCCCCTCATTGAGGCGGAACGCTCCTATTGGAATGTGCGGCTGCGCCCCGATGTGCCCACCAGCGATCACATCTGCGTCTCCACCCAGCTGCTGCGCGATCAACGCCGCGCCCCTGCCAGCTATGGGGTGGATTACCCTTGGCTGAAGCATCACCTCGATCGGCTCCAGCAGGAGGGCGCCGATGAGGGGCTGCTCAGCGACGGTTACGGCCGCGTGCTGCAGGGCATTTTCGCCACGATCATCGTGATCACCGGGGCCACCGCGCATATTTCCACCCACCCGAGCTCGCACGCCTCGGTGCTGCGCGAACCCGTATTGGACTATCTCATCTCCCTCGGTGTGGAGGTGCACCCTCACGTGAAAGGACTGCCACCCTATCTTTTGGGGCGCGGCGAAGTGTGGTTCGTGGACTCGCTGTCTGGGGTGCGCAAGGTGGAGCACTGGATGGAATATGGCACCACCCGCACGGCGCGCACCCACAGCTCGCCGCATATTGATGTCGCAGACGCCAATAGCTGGCTGTGGGCCACCGCAGATTCCGTCTAGCGTCACCTGCCCCGCGGCGCCGCTGGCTTAGAGCTCGATGGCTTTTTCATCGTCATAGGGCGTGGCCACCGGCGCGCCGAGCTGTTCCTTCGGCGGGGTCAGCGAATGCGCCCCGCAGCCATAGGCGGTGTGCACCACGTGCCCATCGGCGGAGTATTCATTGGCGCACACGCCGAAGTTGCGCCCCACCTCCTCGGGGAGCTGCAGGTAGAAGGCACAGCTGCCGCATTCTAGGCTCGCCTTTTGGGCAAACTCGCTGCCCGGGCCAAAGGACCCGCGCCCCCAGCGCTGCCGCGCCTCGGATAGCCCCGCCGCGGAGATCTCGAGATGAGTGGTGCCGTCCTCGTCGGTGGTGTCCACCACGCGGGGATCGCCCTCCTCGAGTGGCAGCTGCGTCTCCGGGTCCAGATCGCCGGGCCGGATGCGCTCGGAATAGGGCACCCATTCGGGCGCGGTCAGGGCGCTGCGGCCGGCGATGAGGGAGACATCATTCACGGTGATATGGTCCGAGCCGGGCGCGGCCGTGACACTCACATGCCATTGCCAGCCTCGATAGCCCGGCACCTCTGCACCGAAGCGATGCACGGCCAGTGTGTCGTCGATAAGCTGCGCCCCGATATGCTGCCCCACCGGTCCCTCATCCATCTCAGCGGCGGCACTGAGTGCGATGCTGCGAGCCTGTGAACTCAACAGCACGTGCGTGCTGCCGTTCGAGCTCGTGCTGCTCGGGGCGCTGGCGGCAACGCGGGGACGACGGCTGCGGCGGCGACGCCGCGCGCCGCTACGGGCGGATGGGCGCGAGGATCGGGAAGAGTCTGACTGTGTCACGATTACTATTATCCCCAACGTGGTGCAGAATACGAGGTATGAGGTTTGCTTCGTTCACATCTACCCTTGTCATCGCGGCCCTCGGAGCGTGTGCGCTCGGCGGATGCGCGTCTGAGCACAAGGGCCCGACCTACACGGTCTCCCAGAACGGCAGCGCTGTCGATACCCCCGCCGCTCCCGAGGTGCCTACCTTGGTACCCACGGTGCTCGCCACGCACGATATTGCACCCACCTTCGTCCAAGGCCTGCAGGTGATCGGCGATTCCTTCCTGCTCTCTACGGGGCTGAATGGGGAATCCACCATCCAATACCGCGATCGCGAGACCTATGCGGAGCAGACATCTTTGCCGCTTGACGACGCTTTCTTCGGGGAAGGAGCAACCCTTGCCGACGGCTCTGTGTGGCAGCTGACGTGGAAAGCCGGGGTGGCCTTCCAGCGCGATCCCGACACCTTAGAAGAACGCGCCCGCTTCACCTATGACGGCGAGGGGTGGGGCCTATGTGCGTTTGATGGCACGGGGCCGCTCTACCTCTCCGATGGCAGTGCCACGATTCGCGCGATGAATACTGCCGACTTTCAATCCCTCGGCAACTTCACCATCCGCGACGCCGAGGGCCAGCCCATCTCCCGCCTCAATGAGCTCGAGTGCGCGGAGTTTCATGGACAGCCCGCCATCTACGCCAATATTTTCACCACGGATGAGATTGTGGTCTTTAGCCCCCGCGACGGCGAGCTGCTCGCGCGCATCGACGCCTCCGCGCTGGATTCCCGCGCGCCCGAGGATCCCAATACCGTGCTCAACGGTATCGCCGCCGGAGACAATGGGCGCTTCTATCTCACTGGCAAGAACTGGCCAGTGCTCTACGAGGTGGAGTGGCGCGACAGCTAGAATCGATGTCCATGGCTACCCGCAAACAACGTCGTGCCCAATTCCGCACCGTGCTCCTCCTCATCGTGGCGGTGCTCGCCGTTCTCGGTGTGACCATGGTGCTGACGAAGCTGCTCAATAACCGGCCCGATCCCGAGCCGGAGACGGTGCGGATTAATGCCAGCGTTAATGACACCACGGTGGAGGTCGCCCCCTATGTGATCGCCGAAGTAGGCGAGCAACCGGAGGAGGGTGAGATCGCCGCCATCGAGGTGGGCCCCGAGGACACGCTCTCGCTCGCCATCCCCGAGGTGGTGCACGACCACGACTGGGCGCTCTTAACCATCTACGATGATCCGGCCTATAACGACGAGAAGTACTTCACCGCCAATGAGCGCACCGAGGTGGAGATCCCCGGCTCGGTAGAGAGCAAAGAAAAGGACTCCACCGACCAACCACGCCTCGTGGTTGTGGAGGTGAAGTCCGTTCTCATCGGCCACAATGACGCCGGCGAAGAAACCCCCTACAACGTCACATGGTCCATCACGACCCAGCCTGAATCCTAGGTATCGAGCTCCTTGGCGATGGCACGCAGGATCGCCGCGATCTGGCGGCCGGTTTTGCGCTCCGGGTAGCGGCCGGCGGTCAGCCCGGGCTGTACCTCGGTTTCGAGGACCGTCATCGCATCGGAGATCATGGAGTTGAGCTGCTCTGGCGAATAGGTGCGGCTCGGCCGGCGGCGGGCGCGCGGGCTATCGAGTACCTTCACCCGCAGCGCCTGGGGGCCGCGGCGACCAGCGGCAAAATCGAACTCGATGCGCTGCCCCTTGTGCAGCTCCTCCACCCCAGCCGGCAGCACCTGCTTGCTCACATAGCAGTCCTCCTCACCCGGGTTGGACACAAAGCCGAACCCACGCTCGGGGTCATACCACCTCACCTTGCCGATTGGCATGGCCTATCACCTCTTCTTGTCACGCACAGATACTTCAGCACTCGGACCGTCTCCCACCGCACTCGAGACACAAGCAGCGTCCGAGTGCGTTTCACGCCGAGTGCAGCAGACTAAAGAACACTAGTGTATTCCTCTCCGTCGCGGGGAGCCACACCCCGCGACGCACCCGGTGCGAGCGCCGCGCTCACCCCTAGACAGATACTGTGGGCGCGCGCTACTCGGCGGGAACACCATTCGTACCACACGCCCCATAAAGCACAGTTTTCACCCGTCTAGCAGGGCAAAGGCACGCATAAAACGGCCTCTAACGCGCCGTCTCGGCCGCCGCGGGCACGTATGTGCTATAGATCACATTCACCAATTTGCCTACCCTGAACAGGGGATTCTCGAGCAGCTATCGCCACTACGCCACCGGAGCGTGACTAAATCGTTATAAAAGGTTACGGTGCTTGTTAGGCGCTCACCGAGGAGCACCTCGCGGACCTCCCTGTATCCCGCACCGCACCGCAGCAGCGATACGCGGCGCTAGGGACAACAGTTATAAGGATCACGATTCCCTCCCTGCACTCGTGCATCCCCTCATGGAAGGCCCGCACCACTGAGAACGTTCCTCGGAACTCGAGCGTATTTCATACAGATTTCACCTCCCATACCGATTTAACGTGTGTGCGGCAGGGCATCGCTGCTTCTGGCGATACCGCTCGCGACGCACCGTCGCACCGGCTTAGCCAGTGACAACGAGGGCGCGCACACCGAAAGGAAAGACAGAGACTTATGGCTCGTCACGCCCGCAAGACCGCGTCCACTACCGCAAAGATCGCCGCCGGAACCATGGTCGTTGGCGCCGCCACCGCTGCCATGGCCCCCACCGCCTCCGCAGCTCCGGATTCGGATTGGGACCGCCTCGCACAGTGCGAGTCCGGCGGTAACTGGCACATCAACACCGGTAATGGCTACCACGGTGGTCTGCAGTTCCACCCGGCTACCTGGAACGCTCATGGCGGCCAGGAGTTCGCCCCCACCGCCGATCGCGCCACCCGCGAAGAGCAGATCGTGGTTGCCGAGCGCGTGCTCGCTTCCCAGGGCTGGGGCGCATGGCCGGCCTGCTCCTCTCGTCTGGGCCTGAACTCTGCCCCCACCCAGCGTCCGGCTCCGGGCCACAGCACCCCGAACCACAACGCCTCGGCGACCCCCGCTCGCACCAACTTTGCCCCGGCAGACGAGGCCCTCCGCGCTGTGGACCAGGCTTTCCGCACCGTAGACGAGGCCTATGGCCAGGCCAAAGGCGTGGCTCGCCAGGCCGGCATCCCGGTCCCAGGCCAGGTTGACCAGGCCTACAACACCGTGGTGGGCCAGGCCCGCCAGGCTGTGAACACCGTCGCCTCCCTGTACTAAGCCGTCGCTGCCCCAACGCTGGGGCATGCTGGCTCCATAGCGAGACGCCAGAGACACGTGGAAGGGCCTCACTCCCCTATCTGGGGATGTGAGGCCCTTTTCGTTGTCTACGCCCCCCGACTCCGTTCGTGGGGTGTGCGATTGTGCCGGTCGAGGCCCTACGCAGCTGAGGCGCCACTGAGCCCAAGGTGATATAAAACGCGACGTTCGATAAACTCACCTCAGTACACACTCATCCTCATACCAGCGGCCTGCGCGGCTGATTACGCGCCTGCGCGCCGCGGTGTGATTCACGGACTCAGCCTAGAGAACTACGAGGACAATCGTTGTGTTAAAACGGTCAATCAGTATCACTATGGCCTTCGTCGGACTCATCGTCGGCGCCGGCTTCGCATCAGGCCAGGAAATGCTGCAGTACTTTGTGGCCTTCGGTCGCTGGGGCGTTCTCGGCGCCGTCATCGCCGGTGTGCTCATGGCACTGACGGGCATGATCTGTCTGCAGCTGGGCTCCTACTTCCAAGCCGATGAGCACCTCTCCGTGCTGGAGAAGGTGACCTTCCCATGGATGTCGAGGATTCTCGACATCGCCGTCTCCATCACCTTGTTCTCCGTGGGCTTCGTGATGTTCGCCGGCGCCGGCTCGAACCTGGAGCAGGAGTTCGGGCTCGACGTGTGGGTGGGCGCTGTACTCATGGTGGTCATGGTGCTCGCCGCCGGCATGCTGGATGTGGGCAAGGTGTCCAATGTGATGGGCGCAGCCACCCCAGTGATCATCGTCTTCCTAGCCGGCGCCTGCATCTACGCCATGATGCACTCCGGCGAGTCGCTGTCCACCCTCGAGCCGGTGGCCAATGAGCTGCCCACCAGCCTGCCGAACTGGTTCATCTCCTCCATGAACTATGTGGGCTTCTGCCTCATGGTGGCGATCTCCATGGCCATCGTCATGGGTGGCGATAACGTGGATCCCCGCTCCTCCGCCATCGGTGGCCTGGCCGGCGGCACCATCTACGGCATCCTGCTCACTCTGTGCACCGTGGCCCTGTTCTCCTACATCGAGGTGGTCAAGGACGAGGATATGCCGACCCTGGCCATCGTCCAGGAGATCAATCCCTCCTTGGGCACCGCCATGGCGCTGGTGATCTACATCATGATCTTCAATACCGCTATTGGCATGTTCTACGCCTTGGCCAAGCGCCTCGCTAAGGGGGATCAGAGCAAGTTCCAGAAGTGGCTGTTCATCCTCGTTGGCATCGGCTTCGTCCTCTCCTTCATCGGCTTCCGCCAGCTGGTGGCCTATGTCTACCCCGCGCTGGGCTATATTGGTGTCGCGTTGATCGTGGTGCTCATCGTCGCCTGGTGGCGCGGCCGCAGCATGATCAAGGGCGAGACCGAGCGCCGCATCCGCATCCGCGAGCTCATGGCTATGCGCTTCGACCCCAACCGCCCCTACTCCCGCGAGGAGGCCGCGGAGATGCGCCGCGAGATCGCCAGCTCCAATATCGAGGACGAGGAGCTGCTGGAGTCCATCACAGAGGAGGTGCGTGACGAACTCGAGGACACCTCGGAGCTCGACGAATCTACCACCGCCTCGGCCGAGCCTGAGCCCGAGACTGAGTCCGAGTCCGAGGACAGCACGAGCGTGAAATAGGCGTCGATAAGCGCGCTCAGCAGCACAACACCCCTAGATCACCGCCGACCGGGCGGGACTAGGGGTGTTTGTCTCTGTGATACGCACACACCCCGCCGCGGACAGAGTCGTCGCGAGGCGGGGTGCGAAAAAAGAGGCGTTAGGGGCGGTTGATGCGCGTGTAGGGGTGAACGTAGCCGGTCTCCTCATAGGGGACGGGGAAGATGAAATCATTACCCCACGGGCTATTCGCGCCGTCATACTCCGAGATGAGGTCAGTTACAGGGTGTTCACCGGGTGCTACGTCCGGCCAGCCCGGATCAACGTAGCCCTTCTTCTCTACATTAGCCATGACGCCATTCTTTCAAATAGACAAATACTGTGCCCATGATTGTACCCGACGGGGGTAGCAAAATACATTGATGAGCACACATTCCGCGGCAGGGCTGGATGCGGCGGGCGGGGCACTCGGGAAGATGCTGTTTTGCCTGCGGTTGTCCTTTATGCTTGTGCTATGCCGCAGACATTTTCCTTCACCGTCGATGGCCCCTACAACAAGGAACACAATGAGATGTTCCGCGATGCGCGTCGGCTCAAGCTCTCCGCGCTATTGTTCGGGCTCATCTTCTTCGGCTTGGCGCTCGGCGTGGTCTATTTCAGTAACCAGGCCTCCTGGTCCTACTACGCGGCTATCGCCTTCGGCGTCATCGGCCTCATCAGCCTCGTCCTTATCCCCGTATTGGATAAACAGGTGGGCACCGCGCAGAGTCTCTATGACCGCTACGAGCTCGTGCCGGCGATGATCGCGCAGATTAACCCGCGCGACAAGGTGATCCTCGCATTGGTGAACACCAGCGTAAACCCGAACGCGAAACCGGTGTGGGCCTTGGCTGCCCGCACTGTCACCCGCTTGGAGGGCCACAGCTCTACTGTGGGTGAGCGGGTGCCCGCAGTGGCGGTATCGGGGCGCCGCAGCGTCCAGGACCAGGAGCACTGGGACGAGATTTCGCCCATGCCCATTGCCTGGGGCACCCCGGATCCGGATGTGGTGCGCGATGCTATTAACGCCATCGATCAGAAGCGCTGGCGGCGCCTCGAGCAGCACCTGAATAAGGTGGATGATGTGCTGGCAACCAAATTCAACCTTCTCGAACTCTAGGAGTATCTCCAGGTTTATGAGCCCTTCCCCACAGACTTCGCACGATCCCGGCATCGCACGGATGGTCCCCTTCAATAAGTCCATCTTTGACACCATCACCACCCAGGCCGTCCGCTATGACGCGATCAACCTCGGCCAGGGCTACCCCGATCATTCCGGGCCGGAGTCCATGCTCCAGATGGCCTGCGAGCAGATTGCTGCCGGCAATAACCAATACGCCCCGCCCCGCGGCGTCGCCGAGCTGCGGGAGGCCATCGCCCGCGAACGCAATGAGCGCTATGACGCGACTATCACCGCGGACAATGTACTCGTCACTGTCGGCGCCACCGAGGCCATCGCCGCCAGCGTGCTGGGCTTGGTCGAACCCGGCGATGAGGTAATCGTCTTCGAGCCCTACTATGACGCCTATGCGGCCTCCATTGCGCTTGCCGACGCCACCCGCGTGCCCGTTGCCCTTCATCTCGACACCGAGACCGGGCACTGGGATATCGACCGCGAGGCTCTTGCCGCCGCGGTGACCGATAAGACCGTGGCGATCATGGTGAACAATCCGCACAACCCCACCGGCAGCGTCTTCAGCGAGCAGGGACTGCAGGCGCTGGCGGATATTGCTATCGACAATGATCTCTGGGTGATCGCCGATGAGGTCTATGAGCATCTCATCTTCGACGGCCACCACACCCCCATCGCTGGCCTGCCAGGAATGCGGGAGCGCACCATCACCATTTCCTCGGCGGCAAAGACACTCTGCGTCACCGGGTGGAAAACGGGCTGGGCTATTGCGGAGGCGCCGTTGCTTAACGCTGTGGCCCGCGCCAAGCAGTACCTCAGCTTCGTCGGCACCACCCCTACCCAGCCGGCTATCGCCCACGCGCTCAATAATGAGCAGGACTGGATTGCGGATATGGTGCACGGGCTGGAGGAGCGCAAAAACCATCTGCGTACCGTGCTCAGCGAGATTGGCTTCACGGTCTACGACTCCCAGGGCACCTATTTCTTGCTTGTCGACGTCGCCTCCAAGGGCTTCGAGGACGGCATGGATTTCTGTATGCGCCTGCCTGAGATCGCCGGTGTCGCGGCCATTCCGGCGGCCGCGTTCTGCGATGATCCAGAGCTGTGTCGCACCTTGGTGCGTTTCGCCTTCTCCAAATCGGAGGCCTCTATTGATGAGGCCGCAGGCCGGCTGCGCGCCGCCTTCGCTTAAGGTCTCCATCTGAACCCTTCATGCCTTCTCGGCTCTAGTGTTCTGCCCTCTCCTCCCGCGGGGGCGGCAGAATCACTACGCTGGGAAGGCATGAACCTTTCTGAGCTACGTAGTACCCAGGACATCTATATCGATGCCAGCCCGAGCGATGTTTTTGCGCTGGTGACCTCAATTGAACGCACCGGCGAGTGGTCGCCGGTGTGCCGCAGCTGCTGGTGGGAAGATGAGACGGTCACCCATCAGGAGGGGGCCTGGTTTAAGGGCCGCAATGAAACCCCAGATCGCACCTGGGAGACCCGCAGCCTGGTCACTGCCTATGAGCGGGATCGCCACTTCCAGTGGGCCATCAATGGCGAGGTCGTCGTGTGGGGTTTTGTGCTCTCTCCTGAGGGTGAGGGCACGCGCCTGCACGAAACCTGGGAGGTGACCGAGAAGGGCCTCGCGTTCTTCGGGGACAAGTATGGCGAGGACTGGGAGGCGCAGCTCGCAGAGCGCCGCGATGCCGCCTTGGCTGGTATTCCCGCCACGCTTCAGGCGATTAAGGCTATTGCCGAAGGACACTAAACGCTGTCCCCTGCTGGCGTGCTGTGGGCATGCCGATAGGGCGGGGGTGAAGTGTCACCTGGTGTGGTGTGTCTTCTCCCCCGCCCTTGTGCGGTGTTTGTGAAGTTTTAGGTCGGCGGTGACTTACTCTCCCACACCCTCCCGGGTGCAGTACCATCAGCGCTGTCGGGCTTAGCTTCCGGGTTCGGAATGGGACCGGGCGTGTCCCCGATGCTATAACCACCG